>JBOFPV010000032.1:0-1896 GCA_051660585.1 Tannerellaceae bacterium | reverse complement strand
TTGCGATTGAGGTAGATGGAGTTGTAGGATTTGAATCAGCGATCAGACAACCTATTGCATCAGATCAACCATTTGCTACTTATTCGGTAGAGTTGCCGGAAGGGGTGAAAGCAAATAATAGTTGTGAATTAAAAGTCTCGTTAAAAGGTTCTGATCTGTCTGGAGACATTCTTTTTATTGATAAATAATTTAAGATAAGTAAGTGATCAAAAATATTTTTATATATCCGCACAATCTGGTATATTGCTCGTTTTATAGTAAAACGTCGATTTATGAAACCAATAAAAGTGCTTGCATTAACAGAGGTTGATCGCCTCAAACTAGAGAAAGGCTATCATAATGGTCCAACTCATAATTATCGTATTAGATGCAAATCCATATTGCTGAAATCGGAAGGGAAGTTCGCTCCCCAAATTGCAGAAATGCTAGAAGTGACAGTTCCGACTGTTTACGCATGGATAAAACGTTATGAAGAGAACGGGATCAACGGCTTATTAACACGTCCCGGTCAAGGTCGTAAGCCTATTATGGATTGTTCAGACGAAGAAGCAGTCCGCAAGGCTATTGAGGAAGACCGGCAAAGTGTGTCTAAAGCACGCGAAGCATGGCAAAATGCAACTGGCAAAGAAGCCAGCGACACCACCTTCAATCGTTTTTTAGAGGTATTGGTGCAAGATATAAGCGTATAAGAAAACGCCCAAAGGGGAAACCCTCACCGCAACTCTACGCATATAAGAAAGAGAAGTTGCAAGAGCTTGAAATACTTGAATCCAAAGGTGATATAGTATTATACTATGCAGATGAAAGTCATGTTTGCTCAAATGGATATGTGCCATATGGTTGGCAATTCAAAAATGAAGACGTATATATTCCATCTGAAAAGGTAGCCAGACTTAATATCTTTGGTATGATAACCAAGAGGAATCAGTACAAGGGCTTTGCAACACAAGAATCCATCAACGCTGATAAAGTTGTGGATTATCTTGATCTGCTCTCTTTTGAAGTAACCAAGAAAACGGTGGTTGTCTTGGACAATGCTTCTATTCACAGAAATCGGAAGATAAAGGAACTGAGAAAGGTTTGGGAGAAGAGAGGTTTGTTTCTCTTCTATCTACCACCTTATTCTCCAGAGCTAAACCCTGCCGAAACGCTATGGCGTATATTGAAAGGAAAATGGATAATACCTGTGGACTACGAGACTACGGACTCGCTGTTCTATAGTACAAACAGAGCCTTAGCATCTGTCGGTACAATCCTATTGGTGAATTATTCATATTTACAAAATTAATTTTGAACAGCTACTTAGTATTCTAATAAAAAAGAAAAAGGTTAAGAGTGTGTGGTTAAAATAACATATCTCATGAACTATTATGTGTGAGAATAAATTATGGAGTTTGTTTTGTAGTACAACCAAAGCGAGGCTGTTGTAAAATACTCTGCATCCAACCTTTCGGACTTTTAAGTGTATTTCCCTTCGTAATCGACACAAATACATAGCTGTCCTAGGCGATCGATATAAATAAGGTGTTGTGTAGCTTTTGTTAAGACTTGTATCGTGCTGTTCGTGCTTAGGGTTGCTCGAGGGCTTACTCTGTATACAAGATTATATAATGACAACGTCCCGATAATCGTAACAGACTATCGGGACGTTTTGTATTTTGATGCTTGTTTTCTGTTATATAAAGAGGAACAAACTCACTGCCATTACGGCCATTCCGCTTACTACCCCAATGATGGATAGGTGGTGCTCTCCATACTTTTCGGCACTTGGTAGTAGTTCGTCGAGCGAAATAAATACCATGATTCCGGCTACGGCTGCTAGTACGAAGGCGTTGATAATCGGATTCCAAAACGGAAGTAAGAACGCAAAAGCGATCAATGCGCCAATGGGTTCTG
>JBOFPV010000031.1:0-1963 GCA_051660585.1 Tannerellaceae bacterium | reverse complement strand
TGTAAAGTAGTTAGCTTTAGAACAAGTAGAACTATTGAACGAAAAAACAACTATCGCTCAGTTAAAATTGATAAATCTATTGAAAACGAACTCGTCTCTGCTTTATCTAGATTATGGTGCCTGAAACCAGAAATTTTATCTCTTAAAAGTTTAATCATTGAACTAACACTTAAGAAACAAAGTATTTCCATTTACATTAACAACGTTCTGAATGGAAAGCAGGAATTAAAGCAACCTGAAGTTGTTCAAGCAACAATTGTTGAAACAATTAGTTCATCGATAACAATAATAAATACTTATTTTGATGAGATAGGATATAAATGGGCATTGCTTTTCGACGAGCTAGAACTTGCTCCTGATGCGTTAATTCAACCTTTGGTTGATGCCATGAGAGGTGGTGAGAAAGATATAATATTCAAGCTTGCTCTGTCCCCATATCACAAAGGTGTTGCTATAACAAAAACACCCGAAAGTGCTATGCGAGAACAAGACCTCAGCTTTATTAACTTAACTGAGTCTAGTGAGCAAGATGGTGACCGTTTTGCAAAGACTCTCTGTGAGAATATTCTATTGCGCCAAGGAATCAAGACTTCGATAGAAAATTGCTTCGATAAGCCAAAAGATATTGACATTGACATTGTATTCTCCGAACTGGCAACTAAAGACCCTAGCTTTAAAAAATATTTAATGGAAAAAGAGCTATATAACATTCCCTATCTTGAGCAGAATAGATATCACCAAAACCTTGCAAGAAAAATTAAATTCATAGCTAATTTGAGAAATTTTAGAAGAAAGGATGAAAAGCATTTAAAGGCTAGACGCAGAGCATCCGATCTTTATGGGGGGCTTCAAAATATATTTCGCTCCGTTGAGTATAATCCTAGAATGTTAATTGGCATTATGAATATATTCATACCAATTATAAAAGAAAAAGGAAGTGTTAGTATAAAGCAACAAATAGAATGCATAGAAAACTACTTTGAGTCTTTCAAAGCACTTTTAAGCACAATTGCACTAAAGTCATCTGACAAACGCTACAATAATATTTACGACCTAGTTGCTGATATTGCCATATTTTTCCAGAATGATATACATGGATACGAGTTCAAAGCGGAACCAAAGGGCTCTATAATATTTAAGACCAATGCAGACAAAGACCTATTAGAGGCTATTGGATATGCTTTAAATGCAGGAGCATTGATTGCAGTAAAAAATGAAGTTGGCGCATTTCATGATGTCGTAAATATACACAGCACACGCTGCAGACTCTCCTATATGTTTTCTCATCACTTCGGTCTCTTAATGACATTACAAAAAGAAATTGATTTCAATGAATTAATAAAAATATCAAACCTCAAAGGTAAAAAATTCCATGTAGTTGAACCAACAATCGAAAACCTAGGAAATCAATTAGCGCTGGACTTATGATCAAAATAAACACCACTCCTCAAATTGAGAATTTTGACCTTGGTATTTTTGGATTAGGTTATGAGAGCAGAGCTATTAGTGTTTTCTCTCAAAACAATTACAAATGCGCTAAAAGCATTGTGATTGGATATAGCCAACATACAAGTGAATTATCATACCAACACAATAAAAAAGAATACCTAACCCACTCTTTAGAAATAATTGAGGGTGATGACTCAAAAGTTATTAAAGATGTTATCAAGTATTTCGATGAAAATATATTAAGCACTCCACTTAATGTTCTGTTAGATATAACAGTTATGAGCAGACATCGATTATCCACCATAATTGTATTATTGCTTGATAAGTTACCAAAATCATCAACACTCACTATCGCATATGAAGTATCTAAGTTCGTCGAAGCACCTACAGAATTATCACCAATTCATAAAGTAGGAGAAATAACAGAGGCACTAACCGGTTGTCTAGGCGATCTATCATATCCAACATCATTGATAGTGGGCCTTGGGTACGAAAAAGGTAAAGCAATAGGAAT
>JBOFPV010000030.1:0-36621 GCA_051660585.1 Tannerellaceae bacterium | reverse complement strand
CGCGGTATCTTTAATATGCCGTTGCGTAATCAGAAGTTTACAGTTAATTCGCATACGTTTTTCCGCTATTCAAATATGAAAGGATATGTGAATGCAGACGAAAATACAACGAAAAACCTTTCGCTTTCAGAGCGTGCAGGGATCAACTTCAGGTCTAAGTATTTTGATTTCGGTCTTTCGGGATCGGTTGCTTATTCGAGTGTAGTAAACTCGTTTCAGGAGAATAACGACCGTCGCACGTTTAATTACAACGGTGCGGCCGAAACAACCGTTTATCTTCCTTGGGATATTCGTGTGGAAAGTGATATCAACTATGCTACCAACTCGGGTTATGCCGACGGATTTAAACAAAAAGAGTGGCTATGGAATGCTTCGGTATCTAAAGAGTTGTTTAAGCAAAAGAACGGAACGGTTCGTTTCAAGATTTATGACATCTTGAAACAACGTAGCAACATCGTTCGCTCCGTAACGGCAGAGTCGATTCAGGATACCGAATACAATACGTTGAGTAGTTACTTTATGGTCTATTTTGTGTATCGCTTTAGTATATTCAAAGGAGGGGCTACCGCGCCGAGCGGACGCGATCAAATGCGATCCATGATGCGAGGACAAAGACATTAATGATTGATGGTCTAAAATTATATTTCATTAAAACGGATTGATGGCAACATTGATCCGTTTTTTTATTTGTGAGGGTTTTTATTGTTTGAAAAGATGTAAAATTAATCACTAATGAGTGTTTAATTTAAGTTTTACGAGGATGTCAATTTAGTTTAGCTTCTGTTTTCAGTAAATATATTGTAAAATATCTGTGACATAGGTGTTGAGAATGTAATATTATTGTCAATTCTGGTTTTAACTTTTAGAGCTGAGTTTTGATTTTGCTTCGGGTTAATTGTTGTTTATTTGTTTGTTTTGCAGGCGTATAGCAGGTGTTTGAGCTTTATGTGTTCTGTAGCAGTTATTGTGTTCGGTTAAATTTAACAATCAATTCTTGTGCATTACAAAAAATATTTCTTTTTTTGCACTTGGAAAATTGGTAGACACTTAAACGCTAAATAATAAATTTTATAAGTCAATCTAGCATAGTTTATATGTTATATTGCTGTTGCTTGCTTGTGGTGAAAGCTCTAATCAATAAAGGAGCAAACACTTATTTTATTCTAAATGTGCACTATCCTAATTCCTGCATGATTATTGACTCGTTGATCTGAAGGCAATAATCTCAATGTGTTTTTCGTGTAAATAAGTAGTATTAATTATAATTATTTTGAGTTGGTGCTAAAGGATCTAACCCCCTTGATGCGGTGCCAATGAAATGTTCTATCTCAAAATCTATGGAAAGATTAAAAGGTTTTAATCTCAAGCAGGGGAGATATCTTAGCTTGCTAAGTGTTTCTTGTGCCTCTCTTATGTTGGGTAGTGCTCCTGTTATGGCAAGTAACGCTGCCGAAAAAACCGGAGTTGCCGGGATTCAACAAGCGCAAATTACCCTAACAGGTAATGTGAAAGATGATCTAGGCGAAGGACTACCTGGTGTTAACGTTGTGGTAAAAGGAACTACCAACGGTACAATTACCGATCTAGATGGTAACTACTCTTTGAAAAACGTACCGGCAAATGCAGTGATTACGTTTTCGTACATTGGTTTCAAATCACAAGAGCTTCCGGTAGCCGGCAAAGCTGTTCTTAACGTTCAAATGGGCGAAGATACAGAAGTACTTGGTGAAGTTGTTGTAACGGCTCTTGGTATGAAACGTGCGGAAAAAGCACTTGGTTACGCTGTGACGGAGATCAAAGGTGACGAAATTGCAGGCTCAAACACAATTAACCCAACTTCTGCACTTCAGGGTAAAGTAGCCGGTTTGGAAATTTCAGGTTCCGATGGAGGTATCTTCGGTAACTCTAAAGTTCAAATCCGTGGTGCTTCTACACTAGGCGGAAACAATCAACCAATCTATGTTATTGATGGTGTTATCCTTGACAATGGTGTGTCAAGCACAGGTAATGCCGACTTCAATGCTAATGCCAATGACTACGGAAATGAATTGAAAAACCTTAACCCTGACGACTTCGAATCGGTATCTGTATTGAAAGGTGCAGCTGCAACGGCTCTTTACGGTTCACGCGGTTTGAATGGGGCGATCGTAATCACAACAAAAGGTGGTGGTAAGTTCCAAGGATTCGGTGTTTCGGTATCTCAATCGTTTGGTCTGGATCACGTGTTTGGAGCTCCAAGTCTTCAGAACATCTATGGCCCGGGAACATTGTCAGGAGATATTACATATGGTTCTAATAAATGGGATACTGAGCAGTTCAAAATGAGCAATGGCATCCCTACTACTATTGGAACAAGTGGGATGCACTGGGGACCACGTTTTGACGGCCGCGAGATCGAATTAAAAGACTATTCGATGGGTGCTTATTCTCCAATGAAAAACAACCAAACAGATATTTATCAACTTGGTTTCAATAGCAATACCAACGTTGCAGTAAAAGGTGGTAACGAGAAAACATCATTCTATACTTCTGCTTCTTACAAATACGCAAGCGGTACGCTTCCAAACAATACGTTCGAACGTTACTCTTTACTTGTAAAAGGTTCTCACAAAATCAGTGAAATCGTAGATGTCAATGCTTCGGTGAATCTTTCTCACTCAAAACCTCGTAATGCAGCGCGTAATGTGGGTGGTTTGTACATTGATGGTCTTTCTCGTATGTATAATCCATCTTACTACAGAAATAAATACCAAGGTGAACACGGAGGTATTGCCAACCAAAATTATGGTGACACATACGCAAATGTAGAAGGTAAAGATCTTTGGTTTGAAGTAGACAACTACGATCGTGTACAAAAAGAAACCATGGTGCGTCCGCAACTTCAAGTGAACGTGAAGATGACTGACTGGATGAACGCTTCGTTTGAAGGTAACATGTACTACTATGTAAACAATATCGAGCAAAAAGAGCTAGGTAAAGGTTACATGAACGAAGGTGGTTACTACGGAATGAGCCAGTCTACAAAGGAGCAAACAACATTCGCTTCTACGTTTACATTCAACAAAGATTATAAAGAATTCGCATTCGGAGGCTTCCTTCGTGCCGAATATTGGACAAATGCTCAATCAGAAGTAGGGGCTGAATCTAAAGATGGTTTGGTAATGCCTGGACAGTACTTCTTGGGTAACAGTAAAGGTACACCAGTTGCAAGAGCTCGTAATTTTGGCCGCAAACACATGGGGGCGGTTATTTTCTCAGCAACGGCTTCTTACAAAAATCAATATTTCTTGGAGGTAACAGGTCGTAACGACTGGTCGTCGGCTCTTGTTTACTCAAACAAAACAGGAAACTATTCATACTTCTACCCATCGGTTTCGGGGTCTTGGTTGATTAATGATACATTCAAGCTTCCTTCTTGGGTAAGTCTAGGTAAGTTGCGTGCTTCTTGGGCACAAGTAGGTAACGATACAGGTGCTTATTATATCAACCAAGGATATGCTTTCGGTAGCATTCTACAAGGTTCGGGTGGTAACATCTTTACAAATACTGTTCCGGACAAACTATATGATCCAAGCTTGAGACCAGAACGAAAGAATGCGTTTGAGTTTGGTTTGGACTGGAGATTTATCAATAATAGATACGGTTTTGACTTTACGTTCTATAAAGAAAATACAAAAGATCAAATCCTTGAGATTCCGGCTCCTTTTGTGTCGGGTATTAAATCTCAGTTGATCAATGCAGGTAATATCCAAAACCAAGGTATTGAGGTGTTGGTTAAAACAACTCCAATTCAAAACAAAGACTGGGAATGGACTATCGACTTGACATATACACGTAATAAAAACAAAATCATCTCTCTTCACGAATCGGTAGGTGATTACAAGCTATTGTCTGGTGATCCTTCATACGGAAACTTCCGTGTTGGTTCGGTTGCTTACATCGGTGGTGATTATGGTATCTTGATGTCTGATGCGGCTCCTAAGCGTGATGAGAACGGAAACGTTGTATTGGGATGGAATGAATCATACCGTACGGCTTATCCATTGAGAAGTGGTAAAGTTGAGAAAATTGGTAAAATTACTCCTGACTTCCTAGGTTCTGTTAATACAGGTTTGAGCTGGAAAAATCTACGCCTTAATGTATTATTAGATATGCGTTTTGGTGGTATGGTTGCATCATATAGCAACCGTTATGGTACTGCTTATGGTATGACTGAGACTTCGTTGCGTTACCGCGATGCCGCAAGAGGAGGTACAAGCTGGATTAGCCAGTTTGAAGATTCAAAAGGTATGCAGTTTAACGACGGTGTGATTCCAGAAGGTGTATTCGAAAATGGAACACAAGTGAAAGCTCCAAATGGCGAACTGGTAAACGTGGGTGGTATGACATTCAAAGATGCAATGGATGCAGGTTATGTAGAACCGGTTCATGCTTCGGGATGGCACTACTATAACAACAGCTGGTCTCGTGGTACAGTAAATGACGATTGGTTTAGCAAAGTAAACTACATTGCACTTCGTGAGGTTTCTCTTCACTATAGCGCTCCTGCAAACTGGGCTAGCAAAATCGGAGCTAGACGTCTAGGTTTTGGATTCTCTGCTCGTAACCTAGGTTACTTGTACAACTCACTTCCAAACAATTTGAACCCAGAAGGTGTACGTGGTAGCAGCAGTACAGAAGCATTTATGGAGCGTTCGTTCATTCCATATACTGCAAGTTATACAATGTCTGTGAACGTAGAATTCTAATAATAACATTTCCATAATATTAGGATGTGGCTCTTGATAAAAGAGCCACTCTATACCTTAACAATTGAGCAATTCATATGAAATTTAAATATATCTTTTCGTCAGCTTTGATCTTTGCAGCTATGACAACAGGCTGTGTTGATAAGTTTTCGGATATCAATACTGACCCGTCGGTAGTGGATAAGGCAGACGTTCGTTTCCTTTTCACGAAAGCTTTGGCTGATTTCGAGCCTTCAAAATATCAACAGTGGTATTATAACAACAATCGTTACACAATGCCTTGGACTCAGGCGTTGGTTGCTCAATCGGGTAACCTTCCTGAAATGAATGAGGTAACAGAGTGGGAAGGCCAAACAACCCAACTTTACAATGTAATGTCTTCTACAGAGGAGATCAATTACTTGGTAACGAAAGTTTATGATGCTGAAACTGCTGCAAAATATCAGCACATTCACGCTTTATGTACTCCATTAAAGGTGTACATGGGTCTGTTTTCTACTGACATGTACGGTTCTACTCCATATACTGAAGCCTTCAAAGCGAGATATACATTTCCTCCTTTGTTGAAGCCTAAGTATGATACAATGGAAGAGTTGTATACGACTTGGTTGTCCGAGTTGGATAAGGCATTAAGCACTCTGCAAACTGTGGATAGCAAATCTCAAATTCAGCTAAACAATCAGGATTTTATTTATAAAGGAAGCATCGATAAATGGGCTAAGATGATCAATTCTTTGAAATTGAAGATTGCGGTTCGTTTACTTCATGTTGATAAAGCACAAGCGTTAAAGATTGCTGAAGACGTAATGGCAAACAATGCTGGTGTAATGACTACGCATGAAGATGATTTTATTTATAATAAAGGTAGCGAAGACTATCACTTCTGGGATGATATCACGTTCGGAGCAGGTAGTAAGAACTTAATCGATTTCCTTGTTGCCAATAAGGATCCTCGTGTACGTTTCTTCTTCCAGAAAAATGACTTTAACTCTAAAGTTGTTCAAGCATTCTTTGATGTAAACAAAAAACTTCCTACATATATCGACGAAAAAGTAGAATTCGAAGTTGTTGATGGAAAGAAAGTATTTAAAGGATGGAAAGCTCCAGGTGAACCATGGGTGCGTTATCATGGTGCTCCTGTGAGTGTAGAGGCTCGTTTTGATCCGGCTATTCGTGATGAATACTTTACTGCTGACTCTTTCAAGATAACAATGGATGGTATTACAAAACAATATAAACCATTTGCTGTTTATAATCAGGAAATGATTCAAGGTGGTGAAACGTATGTGTTCCCGGATGCTCCAAATGTACCAGCTACAGAAGATAACTTGAAGAATCCTTGGTTTGGTCTTTTCATGTCATCGGCGGAGGTAAACCTTTACTTGGCAGAATTGAAATTATTGGGTGCAAACATCCCAGGTACAGCTCAAGAGTATTTTACAAAAGGTGTTCAAGAGTCTGTTACAGTAATGGATAAGATGGCTGCAAGCAATAAGATTCCTTATTATGCAAACAGTAAGAATGAGCTATATGACACTGAGTTTGAAGCAACGATCAAACTTCAGGCTGGAGAGATTGAGAGCTTATTAGAAAATGAAGCTTATCAACTGAATGGTTCAGTAGCTGAGCAATTGGAGAAAGTTTATATTCAACAATATGTACATTTGCTTTCATCTCCTACAGATATGTTTGCAACTGTACGTCGTTCGGGTGTGCCGATGAAGGGTAGTAAATACTTAGCATGGGAAGAATTTAGAGGTGTTAATTACCCGCTTCCACGTCGCTTCCCGGTGAAAAGACCTGACTTGTCAGATATCATGGCTGACATTACAACAGCGGCATATGAAGCTCAAGGTTATTCAATCGGAGACCAAGAAGCTGAAACATTAAACCGTGAACGCGTATGGAGTGACCTAGGTGCTCCTAACTTCGGAGAAGGTCCTAACTTCTAAGAGTAGAGACTATACATCATATAAAAGACCGTGCTGAAAGCTTGCTTTCAAGCACGGTCTTTTTTTTATTGGGTTATATCGAACTCGTTTTTTTCTTACAATATAATGGGCGGCAGCACTACTAGCACACGCTTGATAAACAAATATTTACGAAGTATTCGCCGTGCAGACATCAAAATTCCTTATTGAAAACTTTTTTGCTGTTTTTGAATGGATTGCGGTTAATGTGTTGGTGTGCAGTTGTTTATCCTAAGGCTAACATGCTGTTTTTGGCTTGCCAAAAATTGTTTTCCTTTGTTAATCAGGTGTTTAAGCGTTGTTGTAATTGTGCTCAAACTGCAACAAAATAGATAGTAGATACGTTTAATTTAAAACATTAACGAAGTTGTCTTATGAAGGGTAATATTAAAGGTGCGATCTCTTTGGTCAAGTTGTATCGTACTGTCGGTATTCTTGTTGCTATATTGGGGTTCAATATGCAAGCTGTTCTTGCGCAACGTATCAAAGGTAGTGATACTTGCTTGCCGATGACACAACAAGCAGCAGAGGCGTATCTGGAACTTCACCCAGATGCAAATGTTACAGTTACAGGTGGTGGCTCAGGTGTTGGTATTGCTGCGTTGTTAGAGAATAATTGTGACATTGCTATGTGCTCAAGGGCGATGACCTTTGATGAAAAAATTATGTTCATTGAAAATAAAGTAACTGTATTGCATGAGGTGATCGCTTTTGATGCGTTGGCTGTAGTTGTAAATATTTCTAATCCGATATCATCCCTGACTAGGGATCAATTGGAGGATATCTTTCGAGGTAAAATTAAGAACTGGAAAGAAGTTGGTGGTCCAGACTTGAAAATTATACCTTATGCCAGAGAAACATCATCCGGAACTTATGAGTTCTTTAAGGAGCTGATTTTGCAAGAAAGGAATTATGCTTCGGGGATTATGAGTATGCCTGCAACAGGTGCAATAATACAATCAGTAAGCCAGACCAAAGGTGCAATCGGTTATGTTGGACTCGCTTATTTGTCTAGTAAAGTAAAAGCTTTAAGTATTGGTATGCATGCAAACGAAGCTCCGGTAGCACCAACGATGCAAAATGCCAAGGATGGTGCTTATCCGGTAGTACGTCCATTGTATTATTATTACGATCAACAAAAATCAGCACAAGTTGATCCTTTTATAGAGTATATTCTTTCTCCGGTGGGGCAGCAAATTGCGGAGGATGCGGGATTTGTTCCAGTAAGTAAGATGTTATTGGAGCGACTTGATTAGATCATTGAAAAAACGGTCTAGCATTGCTGTCACTTCGCGCCCGGATATAGTATAATTGTTTACGAGAATACTCACGGCATAAGTTGTACCGCCTTTGGTGATATAACCTGTATAACTTTTTACTCTGAAGCCACCCATACTCCCACTTTTTAGGACGATGGAAGCTTCTGATTGCGCTCCTTTTCCAAAATTGCGAACAGATCCCTCCTTTCCGGTTTGTGGTAATGTTCGCATAAACTCTGTTTTGTATTTGCTGGTTTTGTGCATGTAGGTAAGAACTTGGTTGAGTAAACTTGCCGAGACCTTGTTACCCGGGGCCAAGCCACTTCCATCTACAATTAAACTAGAGTTAAAAGGAATGTTTAACTTATTCCAAAATTCGGAAACAACAAGCGAACCTTTGTCGAAAGATGAAGCTCCCGGAAAAGGGCTTTTGCATTGTTCTCCTAATGTTTTGAAAAGACAGTCCGCGAAAAGATTGTGACTGGAGAAGTTTACTACCCGAATGATCTCTTCTAGAGATCGTGAATAGTGTTTGAAAAACACATGCCTGTTTGAGTCAATTTGTATATTCGAGACTTGTTGCTTTTGAACGGGTATTCCGGATAGAGTTAACTGATCGATCATGAAGGACTGAAGAAAGGTAAATGGGTCATTAATATCTCCTTTTACGGAAATCTTATCTTTGTGTGGAGGTACGACTCCCAATATATAGCGTGTCTTGTCGAATGGTGCTCCTAATATAAATAAACTGTCACTACTGATAGGAGCTGTCGTTGCTTTGTTGACAAACGAATCGTTTTGATGAGGGGAGGTGTATAAGATCTCCGGACTGCTACCTGTAACTCCCGATTTTAGATACAATGTATATCGGTTGTCAAAGATATTTATTCCATATGATCCTGCTCCGTAATAGCTTCCAAGATCTTCGGCAAGCCAGCGAGGAGATATTCCTAATTGGTCGAATGCTGTAGAGAATGGTATAATACTGCCTTCTATTTTGCTGATCCCTAGATTCTTAATTTCTTGAATCCACTTCGAAACAAAAGCTTCGGGATCTTCGTTGAAAAAGCTAGAACCCAGTGAAGGATCGCCTTTTCCTTCAATGTATATATTACCATGAAGTGTGCCCAATTCATCAATTGTGCCATTGTAAGAGAGATTGGTTTCATATCGATGTTCTGGACTTAATATTTCGAACGCGGTTGCTGTTGTGATAATTTTCTGAACGGATGCAGGTGTGAGCAGAAGATTTGAGTTGTACTCTGAAACAACATGACCTGTATTTAGGTTGTTAAGTTGAAATGAAACAGAAGCACCTTCGAGTCCTTCCTTTTTTAATAAGTCTTTAATTGCTTTGTTATTGATATTCTGTCCCTGAAGAATGGATGAAACAAAGCAGAGAAGAAATAATAAAACTCTTAATATTTTCATGTCAGTTATTACTTTATATTACTTTTGTGCAAAACTAAGATAAAAACCGAATATGAATTCCACCTTTAATAAACCATTTACATTTGATAGAGTTGTTCGCATTCTGATAGGTGTGCTAGTTTTTGCATCGATTATTATTCTTGTTGCTAAACTGCGAAATGCACTTATCCCATTTTTTATAGCTTGGTTATTGGCATATATGATGCAACCATCAGTTAAGTTCTTTCAACATAAACTCAAACTCAAGAGTAGGCTTTTGTCTATTTTTGCAGTTTTGCTTTCTGTGATTTTGCTTGTCGTTGGATCTTTGTGGGCCGTAATCCCTTCAATTCAAGAGGAATTTGTCAAAGCAACAGACTTGTTATCTGCATACAATGCCTCTCACCCGGATGTTCCATTATTACCAGATTGGGTAAAGCAGTTTATTACACAAAATGTGGATCCAAATGAAATAAGATCTTTTTTTTCATTTGAGAACTTAGAGAATATTATTAAAAAGTTTGCACCTACAGTTTGGAACTTTATAAGTGGAACATTTTCTGTAATCGTAAGCTTTACCATTGTTTTTGTGGTATTTATCTATTTGTTTTTTATATTGTTAGACTATGAGAAAATTGCAAATGGTTGGATAACGTTAATTCCAGAAAAATACCGCAAGTTTGTTGTTGAATTGGCTACAGATGTAGAAGGTAGTATGAATCGCTATTTTAGAGGTCAAGTTCTTATTGCAACATGCGTAGGTATATTGCTTGCAGTCGGTTTTCGAATTATAAACTTTCCTTTGGCTATTGGATTGGGATTATTTGCCGGTATGTTAAATATGATCCCTTATATGCAGCTGTTGACAATTTTGCCGATTTGTATTTTGTCTTTGTTGAAATCGGCCGAAACAGGAGGGAACTTTTGGTTAATAGCTGGTTCGGCTGCAGGGGTTATGATTATAGTGCAAATTATTCAGGATTTCTACTTAACACCTAAGATCATGGGGAAAGCAATGGGGTTGAATCCCGCAGTAATTCTTCTTTCATTATCGATATGGGGGAGTTTGCTAGGTTTTCTTGGACTTATAATCGCATTGCCATTGACAACATTGTTTTTATCTTATTACAAACGGTTTGTATTGTGCGAAGAGGATTTAAATGATGGCCGTGTAAAATAATAAGTATTATTTACTAATTATGTTAATCATGTTGTGCGTTTGAATAATTTGCGTACCTTTGCAATGCAATAAAGAAAAAGCGATGATTCGCTAGCTCAGCAGGTAGAGCACAACACTTTTAATGTTGGGGTCCTGGGTTCGAGCCCCAGGCGGATCACAAAGCTTAAAAGCACTGATAACATTGTTATCAGTGCTTTTTTTTTATTCAATTTACTAAAAAGGACAACTGCATATGCAATTGCCCTTTTTTAGTAAATCAAGGTTGCAGAATAGGGATACCTGACAGGTTCTCTATTTCTGCATAAGAGATCTCCTCTTTTCTATCTCTAACAGCGCTTAAGTCTAATGACTCGCACGAATCCTCAGAATCGGGTCTTAGAAAATACTGTTTCTGATAGCGTAAAGGAGTCGTTCCTTTTATTATTTTAAATTGATGGTGAAAGTTTGACGCATTATTATAGCCACATTCAAAACAGATTTCAGATACACTTTTCTCATTCTCTGTAAGCATTCTACATGCATGGCCAATACGCACTTCCATTAAGAATTCGACATATGATTTTCCGGTTTTCTGTTTAAAATATCGACAAAAAGACTCTCTTGACAAGTCGAGCAATTTTGCAGCTTCTTGAATTGAAATTTGACGTTGAAAGTTTTTGAAGGTAAAGTCATACACCAAATTGAGTCGCGTATTATCTTTAGAAGTTAATATCGGAGTATAGCCGGCACTTGATAGGAGGTTGTATTCTTTTGTTTTAGCCAAAGTATGTAACGTTTCTATCAGCATGAAATAGCGATCTTGATAATCTGCATCAGGCAATGAGAACATAATTTCCTCCAGCTTTCCAAGTGTATCTCCAGTAATTGCAACTCCTTGATTGATGTGATCCATTAAGTCTCTTAAATTCGACAATTCTGGAAGACTAAGCATTTTGTCTCCGAATATCGTTCTATTAAAATGAACAACAATTGCTTCGACTACGCCATTGGGTCGGCTTGCATCATATACAATGGTATGAGGAAGATTCGGACCGGTAATGATCATATGGATATCCTCCTCTATATTGCGTATGTCGTCTCCTACAACTTGCATACCTTTTCCACCTCTGATAAATAATAATTCGATTTCAGGGTGATGATGCCAGATGTTATAAACATTAGGTCCCGTATCTTTTCTTACCTGAAAAGAACACTCTGGGTTTATTGTAATTCTTCTTAACGCAGGCTTCATGTTTTTAAGGTTATGTTGTTTTTCTTTCTGATTATTTGAGTTTAAATTCATGATATCGGATAAATTACCTTTGTTTTGCAAAGAAAGATATTTATATGTAAAAATCAAATAATATCAATATAGTTTAATCATCTCTTAAATATCGAGAGATATTAACAGATTTTCCTCTGTAACTTTGCGGCTATTACAAACCTTAAATAAGATGAAGAACTCTAAAGTAGTAACCTTCGGGGAGATTATGCTTCGTTTAGCAACTCCCGGCAATTTAAGATTCGGACAAAGTAATGAGCTTATTGCAACATATGGTGGTGGTGAAGCAAATGTGTCTGTTTCTTTGGCAAATTTTGGAATTGATACCGAGTTTGTAACCCGTCTGCCTCAAAACGATCTTGCACAAGCTTGTGTAAAGCAGTTGCGAGGTATAGGAGTGCAAACAGGTAATATTAAATATGGTGGCGATCGCATGGGGATTTATTTCTTAGAAACCGGTGCTGTTGCTCGTCCTAGTAAAGTAATCTATGATAGAAGTCACTCTTCTATTTCAGAAGTCTCTACCGGCATGTTTGACTGGGAAAAGATTTTTGAAGGAGCTACATGGTTTCATTGGACTGGTATAACACCTGCACTTTCACAAGCTGCAGCAGATGTCTGTTATGAAGCTATTCTAGCAGCTAAGCGAATGGGGATTACCGTATCATGTGATCTAAATTACCGTAAGAATTTATGGACTTATGGAAAAAAAGCGCATGAAGTGATGCCGAACTTGGTTGCAGAATGTGATGTAATATTGGGTAACGAAGAAGATGCGGAGAAAGTATTTGGGATTAAGCCCGAAGGTTTTGATGTATCCAATACAAATGGTGCAATCGAAAGTGATAAGTTCGAGTTTGTATGCCAAGAAGTGATGCGCAAGTTTCCTAAGGCCAAGAAAGTAATCATAACCCTTCGTGGATCGATTAGTGCAAGCCATAACACATGGAATGGTGTGCTATATGATGGAAATCAGTTATATGCCTCAAAACAATATAATATTACACATATTATAGATAGAGTGGGAGGTGGAGATTCCTTTATGGGAGGTCTCATTTATGGCTTGATCACTTTTGAGGGAGACGATGAGAAAGCTTTAAATTTCGCAGTTGCAGCTTCTTGTTTGAAGCATACGATATATGGAGATTTTAATTTGGCAACTGTTGATGAAGTAATGAAATTAATGAGCGGAGATGGTTCCGGAAGAGTAAGTAGATAAGAAAATGGCTCGATTTAGAAGATTAGATGTTTTTAGAACAATGGAAGAAACCGGAATAGTGCCGGTTTTCTATCATCAAAATATAGAGTTGTTGCAAGAAGTTGTTGCAGCTTGTTACAATGCAGGCATTAGGGTGTTTGAGTTTACCAATAGAGGTGATTATGCACACGAAGTTTTTGCACAAATAAATAAATGGGCATCGACTCATTGTCCGGAGATGATTATGGGAGTAGGATCGGTTGTTGATGCCGGTACGGCCTCTTTGTATATTCAATTAGGTGCAAACTTTATTGTAGCGCCGATTCTGGACGAAGCAACGGCAATGGTTTGTAACAAACGAAAGATAGCATGGGCTCCCGGATGTGGTACGCTTAATGAAATAAGCCGAGCCGAAGAACTGGGTGCTGAAATCGTTAAGATCTTTCCAGGTTCTTCGGTAGGTGGTCCTCAATATGTGAAAGCGATAAAAGGACCATGTCCATGGACTAGTGTCATGCCTACGGGAGGAGTAGAGCCTACTAATGAAAGTCTTAGTGCTTGGTTTAATGCCGGCGTTACTTGTGTTGGTTTGGGGTCGAATCTTTTTCCGAAAGAAATCTTGGAAAAAAACGATTGGAATACGATAACTGCAAACTGCCAATTTGCATTGGATCTTGTGAAAGAGATTAGAAAAAAATAAATAAGTCGTCCAATAGGGGTATTAAACGTTTTATAGGTTGGTTTATTATGTTTACTTGCTTATTTACCGGGGGACGAGAGACTCAATAAAAGCATGTGATTTTAATAAAAAAAAGGGAGCTGCACTATAAATAGATTATTTTGCAGCTCGCTTTTCGTTTATAAAATGTTTTGTAGTTCCTTGAGGTTTGAAATCTCATAAGTTGGAGTAAAATCGGAAGGACATAATCGATGCGGATTGTACCAAACTTGATGTATGTTCGATTGATGAGCACCTACTATATCAGCTTCCCAACTATCACCAATCATTAAAACCTCTTCTCTTTTTGCACTTGTAATTGACAAAGCATAATCAAATATATCTTTGCTTGGCTTGTTTGCTCCCGCGTCTTCGGATAGTATAACTTTATCGAAAAATGTAGTTAGCCCCGAGTTATCCATTTTCTTATATTGCACTTCTCTAAATCCATTAGATAAGATGTGCAATGTATATTTGTCTTGCAAGTAAAGAAGTATATCTAATGCAAAAGGGAGTAATCCCGATTTGGAGCTAGACCGTTGAAGAAACTCTTTATTCAACTGTTGAATAAAGTCGGGGTCTGTGATTCCCATTGGCTCCACCATGTGTTCAAAACGCTTCGTGACAAGTTGCTGTTTGCTGATTTTATCTTGACGATACAAATCCCATAAATGGTTATTATAAGGAAACCATCTATCAAAGAAAACCTCAAAAGAGGCATATGATCTATTGAATTCATAGATATCATATACTTCTTTGAGGCTTGCTTTATTGTTATTAAATGTATCCCAGAGGGTGTCGTCAAGATCTATAAATAGATGCTTATACATTATTTAATTTACTTCAATAACTAAGAATTTACTAATACTCCAGAATTCTTTAGGGTTTGTAATTTTGAATGTAAGATTACCATCTTCATCTTTTACAAACTCATAAGTACCGTCCGGATGGTTTGATTTCAATTTCGCTTTCTTGGCAAACAAAGGAATTTCGGTTACTTTACGGATATCAATAGCCATAAAATATTCCTTGTTGAAGTCTCCATCAAGTGTTTTAGATTTAGAGAATAAACCACCTCCGGTGATAATCTTTTGATCTTTCAACTCCTTAGAAGTGCCAAAGCAATAGTAAGCTGTGTTGATTTCTTTATCCTGATCTTTGATTTTTGACGCTTGAGAAGTGTTTTTTACTGTCAATGATTCATTATCAACAGTAAGTGTAGTCACCGCTTCATCAAGTTCCTTGATACGGATGTTTTTTCGAGACAATTCATCTTGCAAAGAAGTCACCAACGCTGTCTTTTGATTCAATTCATTCGAAAGACGATCTACAGTCTTTTGAAGTTGAGCTGATTTGAAATTGCTGTTCTTCAGTTGATCCTGAAGTTTTGCAAGTTGCTCTTTGTTCTTTTGAAGAGTCTCAGTAATCAACTGTACATCGCTCATTACGCGTTCACGTACAGATTTAGACATCTCCCCATTGCTGTTTTGTTGAATGGTAAGATAGTGCTCTGCTTCACGAATTTTTTTGAAGTTATCCTCCACATCATTCAGAAGTGAAAGCATATCATTTAATTCAGAAGTCGTTTTCGTAGCTTCAAGCTTTAATGAATCATTTTGCGCCTGAAGTTGTTTGTACTCACTCGAGTTCTTTCCTCCACAAGAAGAAAGAATTACAATACAAGATACTGCTAACAGGGTCTTTTTCATTTTGTTTAAAAATTGATGGTTATGACTTTTGTTTTTTCTCATTATACCCGTCAAGGATAATAACAAATTCGCCTTTCGGATCGTTTAGCGTGAAGTGCGAAATAAGCTCCTCAAGGGTACCTCTCACGGTTTGGGCATGCAATTTTGAAATTTCGCGAGAGACCGAACCTTGTCTGTCTAGCCCCATATGTTCGGCAAGCTGACTTAGTGTTTTTACTATACGGTAAGGTGATTCGTAAATGATAGAAGTTCGAGGCTCCAATGCAAGCTCCTTCATTTTTGTAACACGTCCTTTTTTAGGAGGTAAAAAACCTTCAAAGCAGAAGCGGTCGTTGGGAAGTCCCGACATTACCAACGCAGGAACAAAAGCCGTAGCTCCCGGCAGGCATTCTACTTCAACGCCCTCTTTTACGCATTCTCTCACGATAAGAAATCCGGGATCAGAGATTGCCGGTGTACCTGCATCGGAAACAAGAGCAACAGTTTCTCCTGCTTTGATGCGAGCCACAATTTGCTCTACCGATTTGTGCTCATTAAACTTATGATGGCTTTGCATTTTGTTATTGATCTCAAAGTGTTTGAGCAAAAATCCGGTTGTGCGTGTATCTTCGGCTAATATAAAATCAACTTCTTTCAAAACGCGGATTGCTCTGAAGGTCATATCTTCAAGATTTCCTACAGGAGTGGGAACAACATACAATTTACTCATTCAAATATATTTATAGATATCTTTTTTCTAATAATGTAATAAACTCTTTCACCGGTTCTTCTTCTTTGTTCCAGTTATAATTGAGTTCGAGATAAGCCAACGCATCTCCTAGAGAATCAATCTGGTTAATTGCTTCGATTGCTTGGTTCATTTTATTTTCATCTCCACCAAAAAGCTCTCTTCTAAATCTGAAACGGTCGTTCAAATTGAAAGCTTTTCTGAAATCGGCCAATCGTTTTCTCTCGATAAGCTCATAAAGAGGAATAGTGCCGTGTTCCGATACGTTTGAGATTGTATCACTTCCCGCAGCAGCTTCTTCTCGGATTATTTCTTTTTGAGCTTCAATGACTACTTCTTTGCTAGGAGTGATCTCAATAGATTCTTTAGTCAATGGAGTAGCAATAGGCTCTACTTTTTTTTCTTCTATTTCAACTTGTTCCAAGACAGGAGATGAAATCGATTCCACTTCTTTTACTTCAACCATCTGTTTGATAGGCTCTGTGTCTATCGATACTTCTTCCTTTATTCTTATTTGAGAAGCAAAAAGATCGTTCTCTTTTTTGATCTCTTTGTCTTGATTTTCTATAGTTGGCAACGGCTCAAAGTCATCTATCGTCACCGCCGGTTTCCACTCCGGAATTACACTTGTACGAGACTCTAATGCTTTCTTTAAATCTTCTATTTGTTGCGCTTCGATATTTTGAAGATCAACAGCAAGTTTTGAAAGAGCGGCAAACGCTTCAGAAAAAAATGAAACCGGAAGAATCTCGGCATCTCTGCCCGATGAGATTTGCTCCTCTAGGTATTTTATATCGATCAATAAATGATCTACCCTATTCCTAACAGTCATGATTGCGAATTTTTATCGAAATAACAAATGTAATTAATAATGTGAAAGAAGGCTCGAATTAACGCAAATTAATATCAATCAAGAGCTTTATCTTCCATGCTTTCGGGCAAGTTGACAATGTAAAGGCGTTTTGTAGCACGCGTAATCGCCGTATAGAGCCAGCGATAAAAGTCGATGCCCAGATAATCTTCCGAAATAAAGCCAATGTCAAGAAACACATTTTCCCACTGGCCACCCTGAGCTTTGTGGCAAGTTACTGCATAAGCATACTTTACTTGCACCACATTATAATGCGGGTCTTCTTTCAATTTCTTATACTTGCCGGCCTTCGTAGGAATGTCGGCATAATCTTCCAAAATCGAATAAAAAAGCTTGTCACTTTGTTCCTTTGGCAATGAGGCACTGTCTGAGTGTAGAGTGTCTAGTAATATCTTAATTTCGAGCTCTATATCGTAGGCTTGAAAGCGGACCAAGATGTCGGCAAATCGAAAGCCGTACATTTCATAAGTACGTCTTACACGAAGCACTTCTACAATTTCACCATTGGCGATGAAGTCGATTTCTTTTACGTCTTTAGCCCAGAAGTAGTTGTTTTTGGCAATCATCAAAAGGTCGCCACCCGAGAGTTCTTCTTCTCGATAGAGAATGCGGTTTCGTACACCTTGATTATAGATATTGGCCCGTTTGTTAGACCGGGCTACGATCATGGTTTCGTCCATACCGCTACGAGAGTATGCATTCGAGATTTCATCGATCAGTTCGTCGCCCGGTACATTGATAATGTCGGGAAAACCTTTGACCCGCAATTGAGGAAACTCAAAAACCAGATCGTTTCGTAAGTCTTCACGTATACGTGTTGCATTAAAAAGGATACCCGAGTCGGCAGCTTGTCGCACCACTTGCGTTAGTTCGGCAACACCTACATTGAGACCATATCCCTCGAGTACATCTTTGTTGAGAGCCGGACTTTCTGTTTGCATCACAGGAGGAAGCTGTGCCGAGTCTCCAATTAAAATCAATCTGCAATTTTCGCCTCCATACACGTATTGAATCAAGTCATCCAAAAGGCGCCCTGTGCCAAAAGAAACAGAGTCGAGTCCGTCGTTTGAGATCATGGATGCTTCGTCGACGATAAACAGAGTATCTTTATGCATGTTGTCGGCCGGGGCAAATCCAGATGCTTCGTTGGCAAATGCGCGCTGGCGGTATATTTTCTTATGAATGGTAAGAGCAGGATGGTGTGCATAATTGCTCATTACTTTTGCCGCACGTCCGGTGGGCGCGAGCAAAATACACTTCTGTTCAAGCTGATTCATTGTGCGTACAAGAGTCGCAATGAGCGAGGTTTTACCGGTTCCGGCATAACCTTTGATCAATAGCAAGCTTTCATTATCGGTAGAAACCATGAAATCTGCTAGTGAATTTAGTGCAAAAAGCTGATCACTTGTAGGATTATATTGAAAATTTCGCTTTATTTGTTCTCGAATAAATTCTTCAATCATTTTAAAAGAATAATTTTGCACTAAAATTAGTGCATTAAATATTCTTTCTTAATTTTGCGAGGCGAAATAAAATTAAAAAAACATATAAAGCCATGAAAGTTACTTTAAAGATTTTATTGCTTGGCGCTGTAGTTTTACTAAGTTACATGTGCTATAGAAGTATTATGGGTCCGATCGAGTTTCAAGATGAAAAAACTCTTAGAGAGGACAGAATTATTAAGCGTCTTATGGACATTCGTACTGCTCAGATCGAGTTCAAAAATCGCAAAGGTGTGCATGCTGCAAACTTTAACGAATTGATCACGTTCTTGAACACGGAACAGCTTCCATATTTGATCAAAGAAGGTGGTCTTACAGATGAGCAGCTAGAAAGTGGTATGACTGAAGCTGAAGCTGTAAAGAAAGGTCTTATCAAGCGTGATACTTTCTGGGTATTGGCTAAAGACACATTGTTTGGTGGTAAAAATGTAGACTCTTTAAGTTTTGTTCCGGGTACAGCTGCAACATTCCAAATGGATACAGCTTCTATTACAAACGCATCAGGTTATACATTACAATTGTTTGAAGCAAGTGTTGAATATCCGGTATATCTTGGCGACCTAAACAAACAAGAAGTTGCAAACTTGATCGACTTGAGAGTGAAACAAGACAAATTCCCTGGTTTGAAGGTTGGTTCTGTTAAAGAAGCAAACAACTACGCAGGTAACTGGGAGTAATTTTCATGAACATACATATACCCGATCAGTTTAATTTCGAACAATCTGAGGAATATATATTATCCATCCGGCTCGAACCGGATGGATTTTCTTTTTCTATACAGGACTCAACTGCACCGGAAAAGTTCTTCTTTCATCGCGTATTGCTCAATAAAACACTTTCTTATGAGGAAAACTTCAAAGAATTTTTCTTTGCAAACGAATTTCTTTCGGCTCAATATAAGAAAGTAAGAATCATAAGTTGTTCAAAACAATATACACTGGTTCCGTATGAAGCAATGCGAGAAGGGGCTGAAACTATATATTACTCGTTTTGTTTTGATGATGATGAGAGTGTAGTATTGCGCAACTCATTGAAAGAATTAAATCTGGAGATTGTATTCTCTCTTTCTGCCGGATTGTATGAGTTTTGCAGTCGTTCCTTTTTAGCGCCTCAGTACATTCATCATATTGCGCCTGAGATACGTTCTTCAGAAAAATCTTCTGCAGACTCTGACCGAAAACAGCTTTCGGTATTTATAGATGGAAAAATGATCGATATTGTGTGTATGCACAAGCGAGAACTACAATTTGCAAACTCGTATCGTTTCGATCAGTTGCAAGACATCCTATACTTTATTACAAACGTATGGAAGCAACAAACGATGGATCAAATCGACGATGAGTTGTTGATTCATGCTCCTAATACAGTACGAGTAAGACTAAAAGAGGTTTTAAAAGTTTATTTTAAAAACATCAGGGATATTCAAACGCCATCGGAGCATTTCTTTGCGACCAAAGGCTTTCCGAATCTTCCCTATGATATTCAAACATTGTCATTATGCGAATAGTCGGTGGTATATATAAGCGAAGACGATTTGACGTACCAAAATCATTCAAGGCACGTCCTACAACAGACTTCGCAAAAGAAAACATATTCAACGTGATCGATAACTACATCGATCTCGAAGATGCAACAGCTTTAGATCTGTTTGCCGGTACCGGCAACATTACTTTTGAGGTGATCTCTCGTGGTTGCGAGCGCATCACTTCGGTAGAGAAAGATGCGCATCACGCCGCATTTATCGCTAAAGTTGCGAAGGAATTAAAAACAGACAAGATGAACCTCATTCGAGGAGACGTCTTCAAATACTTGAATTCGACAAACGGGAAGTTTGATTTCATATTTGCCGATCCTCCATATGCTCTTAAAGAGTTGGAATCGGTTCCGAGAATCATCTTAGAGAAAGACATGCTCAACGATGGAGGGCTTTTTATTATGGAGCACTCAAAGGACAATGACTTCTCAAAACTTCCTTATTTTTGCGAGCATCGTGTATACGGATCTGTAAACTTCTCGATCTTCTTTAAAGAAGTGGAGAAAACAGACGCATAACAGACTCTGCAATCTTTTTACGAAGCGGGCGCCTGAACCACATTACCGGGATCACGCGCTCGCATTTGTTTTCATCAAAATGATAAATGTTGCGCATCTTTACCGACAACTCCGGGTCGTACATATATGCATTGATCTCGAAATTGTGTTCGAAGCTGCGAAAATCAAGATTGGCCGAACCTATTACAGACAGATAATCGTCAACAATCATCGTTTTCGAGTGTAAAAAGCCCTTTGTATAGAAATAAACCTTAACCCCAGCCTTTAGCATTTCATCGATATACGATCGCGATGCAAAATTCACAAGTTTACTATCCGAATACTTCGGGATCATGATCCGCACATCAATACCAGACAAGGCTGCTGTTTGCAGTGCCATATTGATCGATTCTGTTGGTAAGAAGTACGGTGTTTGTATGTAAACGTATTTCTTGGCATTGGCAATGGTCCAGATGGCTGCTTGAAGCAAGGTGCGCCATGGTCCTACCGGACCGCCCGTTACGATCTGAAGTTTATCGGTTCCGTACAATTTGCAGTCTGGGAAGTAAGAAGGTGAGTAGATTAGTTTTTTGCTCGCTACATACCAATCAACCAAGAAAGCCGATTGCAGACCGTATACGCCTTGTCCTTCGATAAACAAATGTGTATCTCTCCATTCGCCCAAGTCGCTTCCTTGTACGTAGCGATCGGCAATATTCATCCCCCCTACAAAGCCACTCTTTCCGTCTATCACCACAATTTTGCGGTGGTTTCTATAGTTTACTTTGCTGGTAAGAAGCGGAAATGCCACACGTAAAAACGTATGCACTTCTACGCCTTGTTCGGTCATCTCCTTAAAGAATTTGCTCGGAACACTCCAGCATCCTACATCGTCGTACAGCACGCGTACTTCTACGCCCGCTTTTGCTTTTTCGATAAGTATTTGCTTGATCTCATTTCCGATCTTGTCATCGCTGAATATATAGTATTGCAAGTGTATGTGATGTTGGGCTTTGTGAAGTTCTAATTTCAACCTGGCAAACTTCTCTTTTCCCGAAGTAAACGGCTCGATGTAACTTCCTTGCAAAATGGTTGCTTTGGCATTATTGTATAGCAAAGTGGCCAACGGTTTGTAGTGCCCGTTTGCTTCAGTCTTCGCGTGTTGGTATAATTCTCGGGTCGGATATTTGGTAAGACGTTTGTAACTACGGCGAGAGATGATGCGTTGCTTGCGATTGTCTTGTCCGAAAAAGAAATAAAAAATCAATCCAATAAACGGTGCGAATAAAAGTACCAATACCCAGGCTATTGTTTTCAAAGGATTTCGATTCTCGGTAATGACTACGAGGATCAGGCTCAATGTTATGATAACATAGATTGGTAAGAGGATATTTGTAAATAGCTGAGATATGGTTATTTCTTCAATCATTGTATTGGGATTTATCGTGCTGTGGTGTGACCTTGCAAATATATAACAGACAAAATCACGTAGGGTTGTTTTTTGTTTAAAAGTAAAAGAAAGATGCCTTTTGCAAATATAAATATATATTTCATAGAAGATTATTTGCATGCACTGAATTAGCTAAATGTAATAGTAGGATAGAGTAAAGGATACTCTCATGGGGAGTAAGCTTGTTGTGGTACGAGGTTTGTCTTTGTGTCGGCCCACGCAAACACTGACAAGGGCCCAGAACCATATTTGTGTGGGCCGACGCAAGGTTTAAGATTGGTGAGTTTTGTATTTAGAGCTTGCTTTGATTGGAAATGAAAAAGGCTGTCCGGTAAACAGACAGCCTTCTCTTTGTATGGATAGGATTGATCAAACTATAAGTTATGTAATCTGATAATCTGAATTATTTTTGAGATTCTACCCACTTGCGAGCATTAACAAATGCTTCGATCCAAGGAGTAACTTCGTCGTTGTTGCGACGATCGTTAGGGTAGAAACCACATTGCCATGGGAAGATTGCTCTTTCAGGGTGTGGCATCATTGCAAGGTGACGGCCATCTTTAGAGCAAAGACCTGCGATAGCATGAGGAGATCCGTTTGGATTGGCAGGATATCCGTCGTATGCATATTTAGCAATTACGTGATATTCTTTTTCTTCGTATGGAAGATTGAACTTACCTTCTCCGTGAGCAACCCATACACCTAGTTTAGTGCCCGATAGTGAACCAAGCATGATAGAGTGGTTCTTTGGGATTTCAAGGCTTACGAAGTTCGATTCGAACTTGTGTGAGTTGTTGTGAACCATTTTGTGTTTCACTTCATGCTCAGGGTAAAGAAGTTCTAGCTCTGCCATCAACTGACATCCGTTACAGATACCTAAGCTTAATGTGTCAGGGCGTGCGTAGAATTTATCCAATGCTTCTTTCGCTTTTGGATTAAATAGGAAGCCACCGGCCCATCCTTTTGCTGATCCAAGAACGTCAGAGTTGGAGAATCCACCACAGAATACGATCAAGTTTACGTCTTCAAGTGTTTCGCGGCCTGTTGCAAGGTCGGTCATGTGAACGTCTTTTACATCAAATCCGGCAAGGTACATCGCGTAAGCCATTTCGCGCTCACCGTTTGTTCCTTTCTCGCGGATGATTGCTGCTTTTATGCCCGAGTTTTCGCGGCGATCGGCAGAGATACCAAATGATGCAAGTGTTCCTTTGAAGTCTTTGTTGAATTTGTATTCGATTGGTTGAACTTTGTAGTTCTCGAAACGATCGCCTGCACATACAGAACCTGATTGTTTGATGTCAAGTTTGTAAGATGAAGAGTACCATACATCACGCATGTAGTCGATACCGAATTGGTATTCTGCACCGTTTTTCGATACAAGAACGTGGCGTTCTGATGTAGGTTTTGCGATGCGAGCGAAACCGATTCCGTTTTCTTCAAGAATCTTTTCAACCGCTTTTTTATCTTTTACTTGTACAAGGATACCAGGATTTTCTGCAAACAGAATCTTGATGATATCTTCTTCGCCAAGTTTGTCTAGGTTTACTTCAAGACCACCTTCTACGTTTGCAAAACACATCTCAAGCATAGCAGTAATCATACCACCGGCAGAGATATCGTGACCTGCAAGGATGTATCCGTCTTCGATCAACTGTTGTACAGTGTTGAATGCGTCACGGAAATATTCATAGTCTGTAACAGTAGGAACATCGTCACCGATCTTATTCAAAGATTGTGCAAATGCCGAACCGCCAAGTTTTAGTGCGTCGAACGAGAAGTCGATGTAGTAAAGAGCCGTGCTAGCGTCGTTTACCAAAACCGGAGAAACGATTTTCTTCACGTCAGATACTTCACCGGCAGCAGAGATAATTACTGTACCCGGAGAGTATACTTTGTCGTCGCCGTATTTTTGAGTCATCGACAAAGAGTCTTTACCTGTAGGGATGTTAAGACCCAATTCGCATGCAAATTCAGAACAAGCTTCAACCGCTTTGTAAAGACGAGCGTCTTCACCAGCGTTTTTACAAGGCCACATCCAGTTTGCACTTAATGATACGCCTTCGATCTTGTCTGCAAGCGGAGCAAATACAAGGTTTGTAAGAGATTCTGCAATTGCCATAACCGAACCTGCAGCAGGATCTGCCATTGCTACTTGCGGAGCGTGACCGATTGAAGTTGCGATACCAGCTTTTCCTCTAAAGTCAAGTGATACGGCACCAAGGTCGCTCAAAGGCAACTGTAGTTCACCTTGACATTGTTGGCGTGCAATCTTACCTGTTACCGAGCGGTCTACTTTGTTTGTTAACCAGTCTTTACAAGCTACAGCTTCAAGTTGAAGCACATTTTCAAGGTAATGGTGAATGTTTGAAGCTGAGTACTCTGCGTTTGCAAAGTGCTCTTCTACGCTATTGTCTGTAATAATAGTTTTAGGTGAGTTGCCAAACATATCTTCTAGTTTAAGATCGATTGGTTTTTGACCGTCAGCTTGTTTGAATACAAGTGCCATGTCGTTTGTAGTTTCACCTACTACATACATAGGAGCGCGTTCGCGTTCTGCGATTTTCTTAATTTCGTCGATGTGTTTCTCTTCTACAAGAATACCCATACGCTCTTGGCTTTCGTTACCAATAATCTCTTTAGCCGAAAGAGTAGGGTCTCCCACAGGAAGTTTGTCTAGTTCGATCACACCACCGGTTGCTTCGATAAGCTCTGACAAACAGTTTAAGTGACCCCCCGCACCGTGGTCGTGGATAGAAACAATCGGGTTGTTGTCTGATTCTGCAAGCGTACGGATTACGTTAGACGCACGTTTTTGCATTTCAGGGTTTGCACGTTGTACAGCATTAAGCTCGATACCGCTTTCAAATACTCCTGTATCTACAGAAGAAACGGCACCACCACCCATACCGATACGGTAGTTGTCACCACCAAGTACCACTACTTTTTCACCTGGTTTAGGTTCGCCTTTGATCGCGTCGCGAAGTTTTGCGAAACCAACACCACCGGCAAGCATGATTACTTTATCGTATGCAAACTTTTTATGGTTTTCTGCGTGCTCGAATGTAAGAAGCGAACCGCAGATAAGAGGTTGTCCAAATTTGTTACCAAAATCAGAAGCACCGTTTGATGCTTTGATCAAGATTTGCTCAGGAGTTTGATATAACCAATCACGCTCTTCCATTCCTTCTTCCCACTCGCGAGCTCCTTCTGTTCTCGGGTATGAAGTCATATACACAGCAGTACCTGCAATTGGAAGACTGGCTTTACCTCCGCCCAAACGGTCACGAATCTCACCACCAGTACCTGTTGCAGCACCATTAAATGGTTCTACGGTAGTAGGGAAATTGTGTGTCTCAGCTTTAATAGAGATAACAGTTTTAATATCTTTTACTTGGAAGTAGTCTGGTTTATCACCTGAGATAGGAGCGAATTGCTCAACGGTAGGACCTTCACTGAAGGCAACATTGTCTTTGTAGGCAGAAACAAGTTTGTTTGGATTGGTCTCGGATGTTTTCTTGATTAGCTTGAAAAGAGAGCTTTCTTTTTCTTCTCCGTCGATCACGAAGATACCATTGAAGATTTTATGACGGCAGTGCTCAGAATTTACCTGAGAGAAGCCGAATACTTCACTGTCGGTAAGTTTGCGACCTTGTTGTTCGCTGATACCATTTAAATAGGCAATTTCTTCTTCGCTAAGTGCCAAGCCTTCTTGTTCGTTGTAAGCAGCAATATCATCTATATAAACGATAGCTTCGGGTTGCTTGCTAATCTTGAAGAGGTCTTGAGTAAGCCCGTGATAAATTCTTTGAAGCATCGGATCGTGTTCTGCGTCCGCGTTTTTCACTTCAAAGTATTCCTCGATACGACTAATGCCCGACATTCCCATGTTTTGAGTAATCTCAACGGCATTTGTACTCCACGGAGTGATCATTTCTTTGCGCGGCCCGACGAACCAACCCTCTAAGGATTCGGATTCCAGAGGCAATGCACCACTAAACAGCCATGTTAATTTTTGTGTTTCTTCAGTTGAAAAGTGATTTTTGGTTTCTACCGCAATCACCGTTTGTGTTGAAGATCTAAAAAATAGGATCATATTGTTGATTAATTTTGGTAACCAGATAGCAGGAGAAGACTCATGTCTTCATGCCACAAAGATAGTTAAAAGCTTTCTTAATATCTCCTAACAACTCATATTTTGCGCTTTTTTTCAGAATAGCTCTTATCTTTGCATACGAAAGCTAATTTATTATATATATTTAAAGCTGTAAGTTGATGCTTGGCTTTTTGTTAAAAGGATTAATTATTGGTGTATTAGTTTCGGCGCCTATGGGCCCTACCGGAGTGCTTTGTATTCAACGTACAATCAACAAAGGAAGGATGCACGGATTTGTGACCGGACTAGGAGCAGCTCTTTCGGATATAATATATGCTGCCATTACAGGTTTTGGTATGGGTTTTGTAATCGATTTTATCGAAGCAAATATCCGGCCTTTGCAGGTGTTGGGCAGTGTAGTCTTGTTGGTCTTTGCATATGTTGTTTACAACTCAAATCCAGTCAAGAGTTTATCGAAAAAGAAAGAGGTGGCAACTTCTTATACACAAGATTTCATAACGGCGTTGCTGCTAACCCTGTCAAACGCTTTGATAATATTTCTTTACATCGGGCTTTTTGCTCGCCTAAGCTTTTGGGACCAGGAAATGAATTACTCAAATCTGGTTTTGGGATTGCTAGGTATAGGTGTAGGTGCAATAGCCTGGTGGCTTGCGATTACTTATTTTGTAGGGAAAATTAAAAATCATTTTAATGTGAGAGGTATGAAGATCCTAAATCATGCAATCGGAATCGTAATGACAATTATTGCGTTGTTTGGTTTGGTATATACCTTTTGGTCTTAAACGGTAAAACGAAAATATTCTAAAATATAATATCAGGATATGAAGAAACTAAAGGTTCCTTATTTAAAGACATTAGATGCCTTGCACTTGTCTTCTATTGGGTCGCTGATGGAAGAAAAAGGGCATCGTGAAAGTATAGATGTAGTAAACTGGCCCGAATATGCTTATAAGCCGATTGTTTCTTTTGATATTGCAAGAGGAGATCAAGACTTATATATTCGTTACTTTGTAAGAGGAAATGCATTGAAAGCCTCTCATGCTGTAGACGGATCACCGGTGCACCAGGATAGTTGCGTAGAGTTTTTTATGAAAAAGCCAGGCGACAATACCTATATGAACTTCGAATTTAATTGTATTGGCGTTTGTGATGCTGCCAGAAGAAAGTCGAAAATTGAGAAAGTAGGACTCAACGAAAACGAATATCGCATGATTCGTCGTTATTCTACAGCCGGTCGAGATACGTTTGACGAAAAGAAAGGTTTATATACCTGGGAGCTTGTGGTGGCAATTCCTTTTTCATTGATGGGGCTTACTTCAGATAGTTTGCCAGAGAAAATACATGCTAATTTTTATAAATGTGCAGACGATACAGCATATCCGCATTTTGTAAGCTGGAATGCGATTGATAATCCGACACCAAACTTTCATTTACCTGAATTCTTCGGAGAAATCTACTTCTAAAAATACAACCATCACATTATAATATAAAAAGAGCGACAACTCACGTTTCTGGAGTTGCCGCTTTTTTTATGTCTGCGTTACAATACAGATCTGGATATGGTATCTGCTTTATAGTATTCACCAACTTTCTTTACCGAACAGGAGGCCACTTGTGTATCATGATAAAATACAAGTGTAGCATTCTTTTCAACGGCATATTCTAGTAATCTTTTTTTTGCTGCATACGATTTTAATGGCATCACATCGTAAGCCGATATCCATTCGAGCGAAAGATGTGCAAGAGTCGGGATCACATCGCCCGGAAAAATAAGTGTCTGGTCTTTGGATTCAAAAACCGGAACAAGCTGTCCGTTTGTGTGCCCGTCGAATAAATATAATTGTACATTATTTGCAATGGAGCAAGCTCTGTCAATTAAACGCAAGCGACCGGCATTGAGCACCGGAAGTAATGTGTTTGGATCGAAAGAGGGCTTTTCCAATTCCGACGGGTTGCGAAACGATTCCCACTGTGTTTTGGATACCCAGTAATTGGCTTTCGGGAAGGAGGGTTTATACGTATCTTCTTCCTTGCAATAATAAGTAGCAAATCCACAATGATCGAAGTGGAGATGGGTTAGGATAACATCCGTAATGTCATCCGGTTCGAGGTCATACTCCTTAAGAGCATCATACATGTTTGCCAGATTGTGGAATTCATAAAACGAGTTTGCGTCATCGGAAAAACTTCCTACTCCCGTGTCTACAAGAATATTTCTTTTTCCGTCTTTTATTAATCCACATCTCATGGCTAACAGGCAGCGGTTTTTTTCATCGCAAGAGTATCTGCGAATCCAAGAAGTTTTCGGAATAGCTCCGAACATTGCGCCGCCATCGGCATAAAAAAATCCTGATTCGATAGAATTAAACTCCATTTTGTCGTATTTTTGCACCAAAATAACGAAATATCGGTGATATTCAGCTTGGTTGATGAAAAAAGTTCATTTAATATCGGTGCAAGAGCCTTTTATGTTTGATTTAGCTCTCGCACTTCGCAATAAAGAATATGAAGTAAGTGCTTCAGGAATTGGTTTGTCGGAATCGCAAATTACATGCTTGCAAGATGCAGGTGTGCTTTGTGAAGAAAACGGCTGGTTTCCTGCTGTAGTACAAAAAGAGTTGCATTGTGTTGTATTAGGTGCTCAAGCGGACCAAAGTAATCCGGAACTTGAGAAAGCCAAAGAACTGGGATTATATATTGTATCTATTCCTGAGTTTATCTTCTTGCGCACAAAAAATAAAACTCGCTTCGTAGTTTCGGGAAGTAAAGATAAAAGGGCTATTTTATCGATTATGGCTTTTGTTTTAAAGAAGCAAAGAATACCGTTCGACTATGCGTTGATGCGTGATGTTCCGGAGTTTGATAGTCGTGTGCATTTATCTTTCGAAGCGCGCGTGGCTTTGATAGAAGGCGATGAGCATTTAACGTCAATCCTAGATAAACGATTCAAATTGGAATATTATCGACCACATGTGGCTGTTGTTTCCAATATCGATTGGATTGAAAGTAGTGAATACCCTACGTTTGAGTCATATATAGAGATGTATCGTGATTTTTTCAACTTGATAGAGCGTGATGGTAAACTAATATATAGTGAAAAGGATGCAACTTTGAAGTCTTTGGCTTCTCAGGTGCGTGAGGACATTACTTCAATTCCGTTCGAAACACATGCAACTACGTTAGACGAGAATGGAAGAACCTGTTTGGATACACGATACGGCTTGGTGCCGGTATACAGCGAAGATCCGCTGTTTGTCGAGTATTTGAATGCTGCTCGTTTGGCTTGTCGTCAGATTGGTGTCAACGATAAAGCCTTTTACAGTGCTATTGCAGAATATAAACAGACGTTATCATGATTATAGCAAGTCAGAAAAAGAAAGAAAATATTGCAGAGTATCTACTTTATATGTGGCAAATTGAAGATTTGCTGCGTGCATATAAGTTTGATATCAATGCTATTAAAGCCAATATAGTAGATCGATACGATCAGCCGGAGGAGGTAAAGAAAGAGATTCTAGATTGGTACGGATACTTAATTGATATGATGCGAACTGAAGAAGTGCAAACTTCCGGGCATATTCAGATTAATAAGAATGTTCTTATCGATTTGACCGATTTGCATCTTCGTCTTTTAAAAGCTCCTAAAGAGCAATTTTATGCTGCGGCATATTATCAAACACTTCCTTATATTGTAGAGTTACGTAGCAAAGCGGGCGACGATCCGCACGGCGAAATTGAAACTTGTTTTGATGCACTTTATGGTTTCTTGTTGTTGAAAATGCAGCAAAAACCAGTGAGCGAAGAGACAATGAAGGCGATTAAGCAGATCTCTACATTCTTGGCATTACTCTCTGATAAATACAAAAAAGATAGAGCCGGAGAGCTCGAACTTGAATAAATCTTATGTAAATTCTTTTTTAACGAGCTGAATAGATTCTTAACTATAGGCAGTTTTAATCTTATGCGATTGCTGCTTACCTTTGTATTTGAGAAGATTAAGTTGCGTTGTAAAACGAATTGAGCTAAAGAAACGAATATAAAATATGGGTCAGTACTCTGAAGAAATTAATAAAAGAAGAACATTTGCGATTATTAGTCACCCCGACGCCGGTAAAACAACCCTAACAGAAAAGTTGCTACTTTTTGGTGGTGCTATTCACGTGGCAGGTGCTGTAAAATCGAATAAGATTAAAAAATCAGCAACTTCCGACTGGATGGAAATCGAAAAGCAACGTGGTATCTCTGTTGCTACTTCGGTAATGGCATTTGATTACGATGGTTATAAGGTTAATATCCTAGATACTCCTGGTCACCAGGATTTCGCCGAAGATACATATCGTACGCTTACGGCGGTAGATAGTGTTATTATTGTTGTTGATATCGCAAAAGGGGTAGAGGCACAAACCCGAAAACTAATGGAAGTATGTCGCATGCGTAATACTCCCGTTATTGTATTCGTGAATAAGCTCGACCGTGATGGTAAAGATCCTTTCGATTTGCTCGACGAGTTGGAGGAAGAATTGAAGATTAATGTGCGTCCGTTGAGCTGGCCTATCGATATGGGACAAAGCTTCAAAGGGGTATATAATATCTTTGAGCAAAAGCTTGACCTGTACAGTCCGAGCAAACAATATGTTACTGAGAAAATCGAATTCGGTGATATCAATAGCCCGGAACTTGAAGGGCACATCGGCGATCGTTTGGCGGAGAAACTTCGTTCAGACATAGAATTGATCGAAGGTGTTTATCCTGAATTTGATGTGAATACATATCTTAAAGGTGAAATCGCTCCGGTATTTTTCGGCTCAGCACTGAATACTTTCGGTGTGAAAGAACTTCTAGACTGTTTTGTTCGTATTGCTCCGTCGCCACGTCCGGTACAGGCTATTGAGCGAGTAGTAGAGCCGGATGAAGATGCTTTCTCAGGATTTATCTTTAAGATTCACGCCAATATGGACCCTAATCACAGAAGCTGTATTGCTTTCGTTAAGATTTGCTCGGGTCGTTTTGAGCGTAATGCAAACTACAAACACGTACGTCACAATAAATTGATGAAGTTCTCTAGTCCGACTGCATTTATGGCTCAGAAGAAAGAGACCGTAGATGAGGCTTTTGCCGGAGATATCATCGGTTTGCCGGATAATGGAACTTTCAAAATCGGAGATACGTTAACTTCTGGTGAAAATCTTCACTTCAAAGGTTTACCTAGCTTCTCTCCAGAGATGTTTAAATACATTGAGAATGCAGATCCGATGAAGACAAAACAGCTGAACAAAGGTATTGAGCAGTTGATGGATGAAGGTGTTGCACAGATGTTTGTCAACCAATTTAATAATCGTAAGATTATTGGTACGGTAGGTCAACTTCAGTTTGAGGTTATTCAATACCGTTTGCTTCATGAGTATGGGGCTCAATGTAAATGGGAGCCGGTAAGTTTGTACAAAGCTTGTTGGATTGAGAGCGATGATAGCGAAGCGCTTGAAAACTTCAAACGTCGTAAATCTCAATTTATGGCTGTCGACAAAGATGGACGTGATGTATATCTTGCCGATTCAAGCTATGTATTGATGATGGCTCAGCAAGACTTCCCAAGCATCAAATTCCACTTTACGTCAGAATTTTGATCACATTTCATTTAGATATACAAAGCCCCGAACGAATTCAATCGTTCGGGGCTTCTTGCTTTATACTGAGTATTAAAAATAATTCCTCTATTTCTCATTATTGTGGAACATGCGTGTTAGCAATAGCTCAATGATAAAGCTAAGTAGTAACATTGCACCCGGAGCAATGAGTAATAACGTGTTGAATAGTAGAATGCTTAGCGGAATGTTATATATTGTTGTTAATAAAGGGTCGGTCTGCATAAATATATTTGTACCGAATAATAGACCAATTCCAATTCCGCAAAAGAACATCCCGAGCCTTAATATCATGAAAATATTATTCTGTATACCTTTCCGTGAAGCAAGAATTACAATCATGCAAATAAATAACATGAAGAAGGTACAAAGAGAAGGCAAAAGTTGAATCGCTTTGTTGCTCGCGTATTCAAATTGCTTAAAGCGATCGTATCTTTCTTTAACTGGCACATGATTGATGTCGTCAGATTCGATTAAATGAATACCGGAAATGGAAGATGGTCGCAGTTGCTCTTCTTCGATCAGAGTGTAGTACATCGTTGTGTCGATAGGCTCAAAGTATAACGTAAATTTCACCTCTCCACTCTCTGGCATAAATATTTTTTTATCGAGTTCCAGGCCTTCAGATTTTAATAACTTGTATCGCTCGTCGCCTTGTATCGGCTCAAGCACAGATTGAGAGTTTATGCTAATCCAATTTCTAGGTAGATTCTTCCCTGTAACATAAAAGATAGTCGTATCAGATGTTAGTTCGATCGAATCTATTTGCAACCATGATTGAGGGTTGCTAACATACGGATTGCGGATAACTTTTGTGGCTTCAGTTGCAAATAGCTGAATTGTACAGCTCAATAGAATAAGTAAACAATATATCTTTTTCATGGTCGTAGTTCGTTAATGGTTCTTTTTATTTGACATCTTAAGCTCAATCACAAAAGCGACAATAAGACCTAATCCGCCGAAAAGTAAAAGACTGCCACCCATAATAGATTGAGTAAGAGCATTAGATTGAGGGTTCCCATATACGCATAAAATACTGCCAATAAAAAGGCCCAATCCGATACCTGTAAGTAAAGCACCAAGCTTTAATGACGAGAAGGAGAAGTTGATCTTTCCTTTAAATCCGAATGATGGTTTTAAAAGATCCGGATCTAATTTGTCACCCATTCGTTCGATGATTTCCATTCGTTCTTTTCTTCTTACAAAAAGGTCGAAAATGCAGTAGATACTGTAAAATACCACGAATGTTACAAGTGGAGGTGTTAAAAAGTCAAACATAGCTGTACGTATTAAATGATTACTAATTTTTGTTTGCTACCCTATTGACGCAGTAGTATTTGTTTGGTTACAGATGAAAATGTTTTTTTTATTCTATTTTTGATGTAACCTTTTTCTTAGTCCTGCGTATCATTAGCAAAGGATATACTTTATACCATGTCATATACAAAAAAAGAAGATAGATGTATTATCAAAGCTGTTTGTTCTGGCAATATCGATGCGTTTTCGATATTAATAGACCGATATAGTGTTTTGGTATATAACTTGGTATATAAGATTGTGGGACATAAAGAAGATGCGGAAGAGTTGACTCAAGATGTGTTTATGAAAGTATTTGAAGCATTGCCAAAGTTTCAGGGAGATGCTTCTTTTTCAACTTGGATTTATCGCATTGCTTATAATACGGCTATTTCTGCTTTTCGAAAAGCGAAGCAAGATAAATTGGTGTTTGATGATGCGCTTGTTGAAAATACATCCGAGTATTTGGTGGATGATTATTTCAATACCGACTCATCTGAAGAATTGCTCGTTTTAATGGAAAAAGCAATGGACCTTTTGTTGGTCGATGAAAGAGCGTTAATTACATTGTTTTATTTAGAAGGACATTCTGTCGAAGATGTAGCTTCGATAATGACTCTATCTGTTTCAAATGTGAAAGTTCGACTTCACAGAGTTCGAAAAAAGCTATTTGTTATTATGCAAAATCTTAATGAATAAAGGTATGCAAGAAGATAATTTGCTCAAAAAATATGCGAATAGAAAACCTGCACAAGGTTTATCTTTTGGTTTTAATGAAAAGCTAATGCGTGAGATTCGACTCGCTCAGATAGCCAAAGAGCGAAAAGCGGAAAGACGAACGCAGATCGCTGCGTTTGTTGTATATGCTTTTCTGATTGTTTTTGTAGGTTATGCTTTGAAGTTTATTGGTTTTGGTGGATACTTTAAATCAATGTTCTCAGACTTGTTTCAGACGTATGACGATATATTTTTATCGCTCTATGCTTTTTATGGAGTTCTAACCTCTTCTATTTTTGCTTACGTTTTAGCTGCAATTGCAATCTTATTGCTGTTGGATCATTGGATTAGAAAGTTATTTACTGCTAATAAACATAATTTTACGACCAAATAAATTGCGTCTCATAAAAAAAGGCTATCTTTGCGGCGCTTTTATAGTTAAACAATATAATGTCTAACGTACTAGTTAAAAAGAGATTATTAAAAATGGAAACTTACAAAAACATTGCTCCGGTTGAAAATTTCGATTGGGATGCTTACGAAAACGGCTCTGCACTTACAGGTGTAAGCAGAGATGAGCTAGTTAAAACTTATGACGACTCTTTGAATACTATCAAAGATAAAGAAGTTGTTATGGGTAAAGTAACTTCGTTGAACAAACGTGAAGTTGTTGTAAACATTGGTTACAAATCAGACGGTATCGTTTCAATGAACGAATTCCGTTACAACCCGGATCTTAAAATTGGTGACGAAGTAGAAGTATACATCGAAAGCCAAGAAGACAAAAAAGGTCAATTGATCCTTTCTCACAAGAAAGCTCGCGCTGCACGCTCTTGGGATCGTGTTAACGAAGCTCTTGAAAACGACGAAATCATCAAGGGTTACATCAAGTGTCGTACTAAGGGTGGTATGATCGTTGACGTATTTGGTATCGAAGCATTCTTGCCAGGTTCTCAAATCGACGTTAAGCCAATCCGTGACTATGATGTATTCGTTGGTAAAACTATGGAATTCAAGATCGTTAAGATCAACCAAGAATTCAAAAACGTTGTTGTTTCACACAAAGCTCTTATCGAAGCTGAACTTGAACAACAAAAGAAAGACATCATTTCTAAACTTGAAAAAGGACAAGTTCTTGAAGGAACTGTTAAAAATATCACTTCTTACGGAGTATTCATCGACCTTGGTGGCGTAGACGGTTTGATCCACATCACTGACCTTTCTTGGGGTCGTGTATCTCACCCAGAAGAAATCGTTAAACTTGACGAGAAAATCAACGTTGTTATCCTTGACTTCGATGACGAAAAGAAACGTATCGCTCTTGGCTTGAAACAACTTACTCCACATCCATGGGATGCTCTTGATCCAAACTTGAAAGTTGGTGATAAAGTAAAAGGTAAAGTTGTTGTTATGGCTGACTACGGTGCATTCATCGAAATCGCTGCTGGTGTAGAAGGTTTGATCCACGTTTCAGAAATGTCTTGGACTCAACACCTACGTAGCGCTCAAGATTTCATGAAAGTTGGTGACGAAGTTGAAGCTGTTATCTTGACTTTGGACCGCGAAGAGCGTAAAATGTCTCTAGGTATCAAACAATTGAAACCAGATCCATGGGATTCAATCGAAACTAAGTTTGCTGTAGGTTCACGCCACACTGCTAAGGTTCGTAACTTCACTAACTTCGGTGTATTCGTAGAAATCGAAGAAGGTGTTGATGGTTTGATCCACATCTCTGACCTTTCTTGGACTAAGAAAATCAAACACCCATCTGAATTCACTCAAATCGGTGCAGAAATCGACGTTCAAGTTCTTGAAATCGACAAAGAAAACCGTCGTTTGAGCCTAGGTCACAAACAACTAGAAGAAAATCCTTGGGATGTATTCGAAACTATCTTCACTGTAGGTTCAGTACACGAAGGAACTGTAGTTGAATTGCTTGACAAAGGTGCTGTAGTTGCTCTTCCTTACGGTGTTGAAGGTTTTGCTACTCCAAAACACTTGGTTAAAGAAGATGGTTCTCAAGCTCAAGTTGACGAAAAACTAGAATTCAAAGTAATCGAATTCAACAAAGAGTCTAAGAGAATTATTCTTTCTCACAGCCGTATCTTCGAAGATGAGCAAAAAGGTGCTAAGAAAGAAGCTTCTGCTGAAAAGAAAGCTGCTAAGAAATCAACTAAGAAAGAAGAACTTCCATCACAAACAATGGAAAAAACAACTCTAGGTGATATCGAACAACTAGCTGCTTTGAAAGAAAAACTAGAAGGTGGTAAATAATATTACGCTATAAAAGTTTACAAAGAGTCATCCGCTTGCGGGTGACTCTTTTTTTTGTTTGTACCTTGATCTCTCTTGGTTTTGATTGTTTACTTGGCGTTTGTGTCGTGAAATGGTATGATCGGGTTAAACTGTTAACTGTTTGTTTATTAGTGTTATATCAATTTTAAAATGATGTTTGTATTGATGCAATATGCTGTTTATTAGTTGGTTGCTTTATTTTCGAGAAAATGTTGCTCAAAAAAGTACTAGAGGATTTTTGATGTCTGCGGGCTTTGTTCTTCGTAATGTGTTGAAAATTAGATGTGTTTCAGACGTGTTCAATCCCCTTATATTGTAAGAAAAAAGAAGAGTTCAGTGTAACGCGATTAGGAATTGTCTCCGCTAAGTGACTTTATGGTATTATTATCTATCCCGTTTTTCCAACGAGCATCATTTGTTAAGGATATCGATACTTAGATTCTTTAATCGTTTGTGCTTTCTCCTCAAGCTCTAATAAATTATATCTCCACCTTTTGATTACACAGAATACTTACGTCGAAGC
>JBOFPV010000029.1:0-5541 GCA_051660585.1 Tannerellaceae bacterium | reverse complement strand
CAGTTCCTTTCTGATCAAAGTAGTTTACACTCATGGTATATGAGCCTTTATCGTTACCTCCCGATATACTGAATTGGTGGTTTTGAATGGGTGCGGTGCGATCAAGTTCGTTCCACCAATCGGTATCACCTAGAGCGGTGATGCGTTTGTTTGCGGGATCATACGTGGTAAGGTCTACATCACTAGCCTTGGCTCCCGTTGGGATGATATAATCAGGGAAGACAGGAGATGCACCGTTGCCAAATTGTTCGTGATATGGATTTTGTCCTTGTACACCGCGAATGTCAAATGCATTCTTTTGTGCGGCCCATTCTAAGTTGACACGATCTCGGGTGTTGAGGAGATCGTATTTTTTTGAAGTTTTCTGAAATCCGACATATCCGTCGTAAGTAAACTCGGGAGTGGTACTTCCTCCTGCTTTGGATAGTCCTTTTTTTGTAGTGATCAGAATTACCCCATTGGAAGCTTGTGCTCCGTAGATTGCTGCGGCCGAGGCATCTTTAAGAACCTGTATGGTTTCGATGTCGTTTGGATTGATCGAGTTCATGTTCTGGTTGCGAGTGGAGACTCCGTCGATTACATACAACGGTCCGTTGTCGTTGATGGTGCCGATACCACGAATACGTACCATGGTTGGAGAGCCGGGTGATCCCGACTGCCCGATGTATACACCCGAGGCTTTCCCTTGTAGTTGCTGTGCGGCCGATGATGCGGGTGTTGCCAGTAAGTCTTCAGATTTTACCACGGCTACTGATCCTGTAATGTCTTTTTTTGCTTGAGTTCCATATCCTACTACTACAACTTCATCTAATGCTTTGGTATCTTCTTTAAGGACTACTTTCAGTATCTTGTCGCCTTTGAGTGTGAGTTCTTGTAGAATGTATCCGATATACGTAAAGACGAGGGTTGATCCTTTGGGTGCGTCGATTGAGAAGTTACCGTCGATGTCGGTAATGGTTCCGTTTGTTGTAGAGCCTTTTTCAACTACGTTTACTCCGGTGAGCGGTGTGCCGGTTTCGTCTACAACTGTTCCTGAGATCCCTTTTTTCTGCATCAGATAGTGCGGATTTGGGTTTAAGGCCAATAAGGATGGCGTGTAGCCAATGACTGTAAACACACATAGAGCGGCGCAAAAACCGCTCGATATTAATTTCGAGTGTTTTTTCATAGACGTGTGACTTTTAATTGATATTATTATAGTATATGGTAAGGTTGTTCTGTCTTTTCGTGCTTAAAAATAGCTAATGTGCTTTCTTTATGCACAATTACTTTTATTTGTTCTTTAATTATGATTCTTAATACCGCTAAAATGTGATATTTGTTGTGTATTAGACTTCTTTTGTTATATTTGTAAATGTATGTACCATTACAATTACAACAGTGTATTTTATTTTATTGTTTTATGTAATGTTATTAAATTCGCTACGAATGGCAAATAAGTATAAAATAACAACTAACTAAACTATTTTTGATGGAAAACAAAGCTAAGACAAAATTCTCAAGAGCGTTTTGGGTAGCAAACTCGGTTGAGTTGCTGGAGCGCATGGCGTATTATGGTGTTTTTATTGTACTGACAATTTATTTGTCGAGCGTAATGGGCTTTTCCGATATCGAATCGGGACTTATCTCGGGTGTATTCTCGGGGATTCTTTATTTCTTGCCAACTTTTAGTGGTGCAATTGCAGATAAGATCGGATTCAGACAGTCGATGTTGCTGGCTTTTGGTTTGCTTACATTGGGGTATGCAGGTTTAGGAGTATTACCTACAATGCTTGAAAATGCAGGATTGGTGCAGTATGATTTGACTACTCATTTCTCAGGTTTGAGAGAGAGTTCGGCTCGATGGGCGATTGTTCCTGTATTGGCTTTGATCATGGTGGGTGGTTCGTTTATCAAATCGGTAATTACCGGTACGGTAGCTAAAGAGACAACTCCGGATACGCGAGCAAAGGGTTTTTCTTTGTTTTATATGATGGTAAATATTGGTGCCTTCTCGGGTAAACTAATTGTAGAACCATTGCGAAAAGGTATGGGTAGCGAAGGTCTTGTTGTACTGAATTACTTTTCGGCTGTAATGACTTTGATCGCTTTCCTTGCTGTTTACTTCCTATATAAATCTACTCATCACGAAGGACAAGGAAAGTCGTTTAAAGAAATTGGTGATGCATTGATCAAAGTTTTGACAAATGGTCGATTGATTACAATTACATTGATCATTAGTGGTTTCTGGATTGTGTATTATCAGTTGTATGCAACCATGCCTAAGTATGTATTGCGTATGGCCGGAGACTCGGCTACTCCTGCTTGGTATGCCAACGTGAATCCGCTTATTGTGGTACTGTTGGTAAACTCGATCACGCACCTGATGCGTAACAAGAGTGCGGTAACGTCGATGACAATCGGTATGTTGATTATGCCGATTTCAGCTCTAGTAATGGCATCGGGCAATCTTTTTGGTGATGCTGAAATGTTTGGTATGCACCCTGTTGCTGTGATGATGGTGTGTGGTATTGCATTGCAAGCTCTGGCAGAAACATTTATTTCTCCGCGCTTTTTAGAATATTTCTCATTGCAAGCTCCGAAGGGTGACGAGGGTATGTATTTAGGTTTTAGTCATTTGCACTCATTTATCTCTTCAATCTTAGGTTTTGGTTTGTCGGGTTTCTTGTTGAGTAAATATTGTCCCGATCCATCACTGTTTGCATCGGTTGCCGAGTGGAAAGCGGCAAGTGTGCATGCGCACTATATCTGGTATTACTTTGCCGTAATTGCTTTGGTGGCTGCTTTTGCATTGTTCATTTTTGGTGTAGTAACTCGCAAAATGGATGCAAAGAAATCGGCATAATGTGTTTTTTTGATGAATATGAATAAATTTAAGAGCGGGATTGAGTACCTTCAGTCCCGCTTTTATTTTTGAACAACGTTATTATGAAAACTACTTTACTGGCAACAGTCGGAATTTTGATCTATTTTGTATTACTCATGTGGGTGGTTGTGCGCTCGAAACGAAGCAATACGCTCGAAGAGTATTTTATGGGTGGACGTCAACTTCCGTTCTGGATGCTTTCTCTTACCTTTATCGCATCTTGGTGGGGTGCGGGATCGGCTCTCTCTACTGCCGATATGGCTTTCACCGATGGGGTGAGTTCGTATTGGATTTACGGAATGCCTGTTTTATTTTCTACGTTTTTAATGATTCTACTGGCAAAAGCGATCCGTCGTATACCGGTGCTTACGCAACCGCAGATGATGACGATGCGCTATAACAGATTGGTGGGAGTGTTAATGTCTGTTGCAATATTCCTTTTTATGACGATTACCGCTGCTTCTCAAATGGTAGGTATCGGTAGCTTTTTTGTAGGCTTTTTAGGGCTTTCTTACGAATGGGGTGTGATTCTTGGTACAGGGATTGTTCTTATCTATTCGCTGTTTGGCGGATTCAAAGGGGTAGTGATTACAGATATTATTCAGTTCTTCTTTTTAGGAACGGCAGCGATTATTGTTTGCTGGGTAGGATATCAGCATGCAGGTGGCTGGGAAGGTATTCAAGAAGCTGCATTAACAGCCGATAAGCCTTTCTACTTCGATTTTTATCACAATATAGGTAATAACTTGGTGTATGTAATTACGTTTGGGGCAGCTTGGATGATCCAGGCCAACGTATGGCAACGTATCATGGCAACTCGAAACGATACGGATGCTCGCAAAATGACGGTGATGAGTTTTATCGTTTATATACCGTTGTATTTTATTGCGGTAGTTACCGGAATGGCTGCACTTGCATTATATAAAGATATGCCCGAAGGGGGTGTAATTCCGGGTATTGTGCGTGATTATATGTCGCCGGTACTAGGGGTGTTTGTGTTTGTCGGTATCTGCTCGGCAATCATGTCTACCATGGATTCTTTGATCAATACCGGAGCCATGGTGTTAACCAAAGATGTGTATTCGTTGTATATCAATAAAAATGCCAACGACAAGCAGCTGATTCGTATGAGTATGCTTTCTACGGCTACTGTAACGTGTATCGGACTTATTATTGCGCTTCGCATTCGCTCGATCCTTGATGTGTCATGGATTGCTGCCGATTTGCTTTCTACAGGATGCTTTGTGCCTTTGGTGCTAGGTTTTTTATGGAAGCGAGGGACTGCTGCCGGTGCGTTGAGTAGTATTGTAGCCGGAAGTTCGTTTAGCATCTACAATCTGCTTGCTCAGTTTGGTCTTGATTTGCCTGTGGCTTGGGAGCCTAATTCAGCAAAGCAGGTAATGATTGGTATGGGACTGGCTTTGGTTATTTATGTGATTGTTAGTTTGCTAACGAAAACTGAAGAGCAGACTGTAAAAGCGAATGTATTCATAGCTAAGGCTAGGAATAAATATACAGATCTAAAATAACGGATTACAGATATAAAGAAAGGCTATTATCATCGTGATAATAGCCTTTCTTTATATCTATTTGTAGTGTAAGTTGAAGGGTAGATTAATAGAAGGTTAATCCATAAATTTAGGCATGTAGATTCAGGTTGTTTCGTCCTGCTTCATCAATCATAATTGAGATCGTGAAGTTTTTTTTGTAGTTCTTGTCGGGCAAAAAAGATTCGACTCTTTACTGTGCCTAACGGTATATTGAGTTTGTCGCTTATCTCATGATATTTGTATCCACTTACATACAGTGAAAATGGGTGTTTTAAATCGTCGTTGAGATCAGCAATACTACGGGATATTTCTCCGATCGTGTATGCTCCTTCGGGTGAATCGAAGCCAGATTCTTTTGTGATGTTGAGACTGTATAAATCAACATCCTGGCTTACCACTGTTTGGTACTTGATTATCTTGTGGTAATTGTTGATGAAGATGTTGCGCATAATAGTAAGTACCCAGCCTTTGAAGTTGACATTGTCAGTGAATTTTTCTTCGCTATTCAAAACTTTCAAAGTGGTATCTTGCATTAGATCTAAGGCATCTTCTTTATTTGCTGTGAGCATTAGTGCAAAGTGCATCATGTTGTCTTGCATGCTCAATAGGTCTTTTTGAAATTGTAGTGTGTTCATAATATGAAAAATATTTTTAAATGGTCTATTAAAAAATACATTACTACGAAATAGATTATTGCAAACATATATAAAAAAATGTATTAAACAATATTGAGTGGTAAAATGTTTTGATATTTTTTAGTTGTTGCTTTATTTTCTCTGTGTATATTTATTTTATAAATTTAGATATCTATATTAAGGTTTGCAATGTTATTAATTTACAGAGGTATATAAACACACACGATGAATAGATTAGTAAAAGTAAAAAGCTCAAACGGAATGTTGCAGAGGTCATTCTTTGCAAGTTTGATCTTGTTGTTTGCCATATCCATGTCTGCAAAGGCAGAAGAGGGCAAGAAAAAGGTTTATCAAATTGATATTCGGGAGGAGATTGGACCTAAAACTCAGCTGTATCTGTCGAATGGACTCAAAGAAGCTGCAGCATACGGGGCCGATAATGTGATCATCAATATGAATACCTATGGCGGATTGGTAGATGCTGCCGATT
>JBOFPV010000028.1:0-13429 GCA_051660585.1 Tannerellaceae bacterium | reverse complement strand
GAAAAACGTTTCATGGTTGTTCAAGTTAGGATTCTTTTGTGTTTTCCTTAATGCATAAATCTAAAGAAAGAACCCGATTAAACTTTAACTATATGCATATATTACACGAAAATAAGAAAATAAACTAAAAAACCCCTTCATAAACGAAGGGGTTTTTTAGTTTATTCAGAAGTTTAGATTTGTTAATATATTGTGTAATGTCTCTGCATATTTCTTTGTGTCTTTAAATTTTAAAGCCTCGTCATTAGAAGCAAAAAAAGGCTCAATTATCACAGCTGGTGCTTTCGGTAAAAATGTAAACCACCACCCACGGTCGGTCTTTGTAAGCGCACAGCAACCTTGGTTTCCTCTTAAGTCTGTCCCATATTCTTTAACGATACCTTGTGAAATTGTTTCCGCTATATATTGACCTTTTTTAGATCCCTTGCAATAAAGACATACTGTCCCCTTTGAATTAGGATTGTTGAAATCATTAAAGTGTAACTCAATCACCAAGTCATAGCTTTGTTTATTTAGCTGATCAGCTAGAGCTTGTTGTCGTTTATAATAACTTGTAATATTGTGGTGGTACAAATCATACAAGTTTGGATCAAGATTTTTTAAATCATTCGCGACTTGTTTATTAAATGCATGTTCGGATAGATTAAGGTATTTGGAATATGCACCCTCTGCTATTCTTCCAACATGTCCTATAACGATGGCTATTTTTTGCGGTTTCATACAGTTGTTTTTTTAGATTAAATACTCTTATAATAATATGACTATTTACTTAATTGATTAGGTATGATTATATTAAATTCCACAGACCTTTCTACTTCTTTGTTGCTATTATTCTTATCCATAATCTTAATCTTTAAAACACCCTTAGCTGTTTTCAATGCGGTCAAAGGTGTTGCATCAACTTGGTACATTTGCTGTGTATATAGATTTATTTGAGATATATTATCACTATTAGTGGATGGTATTGAGGCAACAAATTCAATTTTGCTGTTAGGATCATTCGGGTCTAATATGCAGTAAGCTTCTGTAACAGTAAACTTGTCTGTCTTAACAGGGTTGCTTGCAGATTTCTTAACTGATATTTTAAGACCGTCCCATTTAATTCTTTTTTGCCCGTTTTCTAGGTTTTTCAATGCCGGTTGTAGCACCACAGTTGGGTCTACAACCTCTACTGTAGGATATTCACTCACAGGGATTAAGACTTGATGTTTTATTGTTAAGTTACCACCTATTTTATAGTTGATATTAAAGGTAACCTCTTTATCATCAGGAATTTGATTAACATTCTTTTTGGGCGTTAGATAAACCTTAAATCTACAAACATTAATGCTGTCGGTTTCAAAAAGAGCTCTTTTTCCTTCAATATCAAATCTCACCTCATTTTCGTTTTCAAATATTGCATTTGTGTCAAGTTTTATATCCCAATTGGAGTGATAACAGCGATTGGTAGGAACACCTTTAATTTCAAATTCATAGGTGTAGACACGACCTTGATAAACAGGTTTTATCGTTTTAGTAGGAGTCACTTCAATCGACTCGATCGCTTTTTCTACAGCCTTCTTATCCGGAAGTGAATCAATCTTCAAATTTTGAGAGAAATCAATCAACGTTTTAGGAAATGCTCCAAAAAAATACTCTTTATTCTCAAGAACAGTTTTAATATTCACATTAGACGAGATACTCGTCATTGCTTGAGGGATTGGAAGTGAGACATTTAATCCGATTTTACTTGCTAGATTCCGAATTGTGTTTTGATCCGTAATTCGATTATAGCTCATGCCTGTAAATGATTTCAGATAGTATAAAGTATTATCGTTGTTTTTATTGTATACATCATACAATTTAAAGTAAAGGTAATTTGATAATGGATTCCCTCTTTCTGTAAGCAGATCTGCAAGAGCAGATCTATAAGTGCCGTATAAGATGGTAATGACTGAGTTATTTTGTTCCTCAGCTGTTAATGTACTTTCTATAGACGACATTGGAGGTTTGATTCCCATTTCAAGCAAAGCATTCAAATATCCCGAACAAGATCTGGTATAAATATAGCTAGGTGTAAAATCATCTTGAGAATAGGTGAAATTTTGACGCATTTTGCTGTCAATCAAAGGTTCAATATTTCTCATCAAAGTGTCTAGCTCATTAAACTTCATATTCGAAATATTCTCTATGTCTAGAGCTGTATCATTCGTGAAATAGCAGAGCAATAAATCACTCATGTTATAATCAATACCCAGTACTCGATTCGATTGAGGTATGTTTCGTTGCAATCTATTCGGGATATAACTTTTAGAAGGATTGTAAGAATATATCGATTTTATAATGTTACAATCCTGACATTGATTGAAGAACTCCTCATTTAAGTAAGTTTCGTAATTAGCTGAGGTTCGTATAGATTTAGTTGTATCAGGATATGTAAATTTTGGAAGTTTCTTCTCAAAATTAGATTGATACTCACAATCTTGCCTTGTTTGGTTTATTGCAGAACAACTGACACAAAACAGACATATAAGCAATAAATTTAATGGTTTCATAATTTCTATCTGTATTTAAGAATTAAAGGAGTTAAGATAAAAACGACGTGAATCGTCGAGGTTGAGTAGTTGTATTACGATCGTTATTTGCATCCTAAATATCTTTTGCTAAACTCCTTCCCTAAAATTGCATTAGTGAGTTGAATTCAGGGAATAAAAAGATAAAGAGAATAATTGCCCGAATTGCAATATGGACCAGAATATTAAATATGATTTGTGTAAAAAACAATACGACATATTTAAATGTTTAGGTTTCGATGTTATTAATAATTAGATGCTTATAGGCTTACTTTTTGTGAGGTTTTCTATCGAATAAACGACCAACTTGCATGCTAAATGAATCGCATGAGGTTGGTCGTTTCTTGGTTATATTAAATCATCGGGCACTTGTCGGGAGGACGGGATTTGGGGCAGCGTCCGAGGAAGAGGCCGAGTAGGGCCCAGATGAGTTCGAGAATGGATTTTAGCTTTTTCATACCATGTAGTTTTAATGGTGAATTAATTATGCAGCTTCGTAGTCGGAGCAGCCGGATGCGTCGGGTTGCTTGCGGCTGTCGATGATCAGGAGACCTTCGGTTTTGATGATTTCGCTGATGTCGCGTTCAATGCTCACGAGCATTTTGCGGTAGCGTGGTCGGTCGTCGCCATTGGTTTCGCTGATATAGGCACTGTAGGAGATGGCTTGCGCGAAACTTTCGGGAAAGAAAGAGAGTTCTGCCACTCGCGGATATTGTACGCGAAGCAAGCGACCGTAATCCATGAAGCTATCTTGCGCAGATGCATATCGGCGAAAGCAGAGTCCTCGGCTGGTGGTTTTACTTTTTCCGCCGTGCCAATAGTTATTGGGCTTTCCGCAGGCAATGATGCCGAAGTAGTTGTTGCAAGTTGTAGCCATGCCACTTTCTCCCCAAGCCGATTCGATGGCAGCTTGTGCCAGAATGATCGACGGATTCAGGTCGAACGCCTTTGCCGCTTCGGAAGCAGCCTCGAATAGCTGCTTCACAAATTTGGTCTTTTTCGAGATAATCGGATTCTTTTTCATAAGTCTACTGGTTTTATGCGATTAATCCAACGAGTGAGTTTTATCACATTCTACCGGTTTCTCAACAGTCTCGATCAGTTCAAACTTCGCTTGGTCGCGAACTACCTGCATCGATTGCGATGGGCGAAATACCAGGTTGGGGCGCTTCATCAAATGCACCTTAAACTCCTCTTCTGTTGCCACTCCGGTGCTGCCCGCTTTGAGTTGGAAATTGCCAAACCCGTCGATCACCACCGTTTCGCCACGTAGCAAAGCTTTTTTCACCATCTGCACCATTCCGCAAATAACCAATCGGATATCTCCCTCACTAGCCGTGCTCACCTCACTGATATCAGAACTCAGTTGGTCGAGCGAATATTTACCGGCCGACTTGGTCGCGCCATATACCAATTTAGAATCTGCCGGAGCGTCTTTGTGCATGTTTTTGCGCAATACGGTTTTGTACTTCAATGCCATAACTTTTACGTTTTTAGTTGTTGAACATGTTGTTATTTGATTACAGTTCGAAGATAGGGCAGGAGCAATGCGGCAAATCCGTCAACGTGCGTCAACTTCCGTAATCGGGAATAAACGATCGTGAAATGAGGAATAAATGAGTAATCTGCCAATAGTATCAAGCATAAAAATAACCTCTGCGCATCTCACGACGTGCAGAGGTTGAACTAATTAAAATCATTTTTACCATGGAAAACATGCTACCCAAAAAGTGCATGTTTATATTTTATTCGGCTAGGGCCGGATTGAGTCGTTGTTTTAGTTTGGTGTTGCGCTTGAGCACTGCCATGTTGCGGATGGCATAAGCGAGGGCTTTGGCCGTACCGATCAGTACGCAGATCTTTTTAGCACGCGTAATACCGGTGTAGATGAGGTTGCGTTGCAGCATCACATAGTGATTCATCAATACCGGCATCACCACGATGGGATATTCCGATCCCTGCGATTTGTGAATGGTGGTAGCATAAGCCAGCGAGAGTTCGTCGAGCTCCTGCACCTCATACTCCACGAGGTTGTCGTCAAAGTTGGCCGTAAGCGTACGCTCCTCCATATCCACCTCCACGATATACCCCAAGTCGCCGTTGAAGACATTCTTGTCGTAGTTGTTGCGCACCTGCATCACACGGTCGCCCTTGCAAAATGCATAGCCGCCACGGTTGAGTCCTTCTTTGGTTGGGTTGATAGCCCCCTGCAACATCACGTTCAAGTTTGCCGCACCCACCACGCCCCGTTGCATCGGCGTAAGTACCTGGATCTTGCTTGTCGGCATGTTATACGCCTTGGGCAGTCGGTCTTTCACCAACTCCACAATCTTATTCGCCACCTCAGTCGCATCTTCGGCTTTGATAAAGAAGAAGTCCGTGTCTTTGCCGTTACTCAAGTCGGGCAGTTTACCCTGATTGATCGCATGCGCACTCATTACAATGCGGCTCGATTGCGCCTGACGGAAAATGCGAATCAGGCGAATTACCGGAATCCTTTCCGAGTCGATGATATCACGCAGCACATTGCCCGCGCCCACACTAGGCAACTGGTCGATGTCGCCCACCAGAATCAAGCGCATCCCCAGCGGAATCGCCTTCATCAAGCTGTTCATCAAAATGATGTCGATCATCGAACACTCATCCACGATCAGCGCGTCGCCCTCGAGCGGATTATCGTCGTTGCGTTTGTAGCCATCCATGGGGCTGAATTCCAGCAAACGGTGAATGGTTTTTGCCTCCATACCCGTAGCCTCGCTCATGCGCTTGGCAGCTCTACCCGTAGGTGCCGCCAGTCGGATATCCAGTCCGGCCGTTTTCAGCGCCGCGATAATACCCTGCGTAGTGGTCGTTTTACCCGTACCCGGGCCACCGGTCAGCACCATCACTTTCGACTCTACCGCCTGCTTGATGGCAGCAATCTGCACATCATCGTACTCGATCCCCGTCTCTTTGGTAATCGCCTCGAGATCGAAACTCGGCTGCTTCTTGTCGTTGCCCGGAGCCGTAAAAAGAGCCTGTAGGCGCTTTGCCGTGCCACACTCCGAATGGTAGAACGGAGGCAGGTAAATAGCCTCGTTTTCGCACATCAGATCCTCGTCGGCAATCATCTGAGCCAAAGCCGCAGCAATCGCCTCTTGGTCCGCCTCGAGTAGTTCGCAAGCCGACTTGATCAACTGCTCCTCCACGGCATACACATGTCCGTCGTTGGCCAATTGATTCAGCGTGTACAGAATACCACTGCGACAACGGCGCAAGTCATTCTTCTCATACCCCAGTTTGGTCGCGATCCCGTCGGCCGTTTTAAAACCGATCCCCCAAATATCATCGGCCAGTACATACGGATTGCCCTTCACCTTTTCGATGCTGTCCTTGCCATACTGACGGTAGATTTTGGCCGCATAGGCCGTACTCACCCCGTATCCTTGCAAAAAAAGCATCACGTTCTTGATATCCTTTTGCTTTTCCCAGCTTACGCGAATCTGCTCGATTCGCTTTTCGCCAATCCCAGGCACCTCGCGCAGTCGTTGGATGTCGCCTTCGATCACATCAATGGTTTCGAGTCCAAACTGGCGCACAATCTGCTTGGCAAACGTGGGGCCAATGCCTTTGACCAGTCCGCTACCTAGGTATTTTTCGATTCCCAGGATGGTAGCCGGCATCTCTTCCTGCCACGATTCTACGACAAACTGGCTGCCGTATTTTTTGTCTACCTTCCAGTCGCCGTCGCAGAGCAAGCTACTTCCTACGGGTACTTCGAGTAGACTGCCAACGATGGTGACCGGATGTTTGTGTCCTTTCACGTTGACCTTCATGATCGAATATCCGTTTTCGGAATTCTGATACGTGATGTGCTCTACTACGCAGCGAAGTTTGATCATAGGTGACAACAACTTTTTTGGGAATTTAGAAAATGCGATGTTACTTTGGCAAAAGTAGTTAAATAATCGATATTGTCTTCATTGAAAACGATTTTCTATTTTCGATGAAAACGCAAAATTGTTTTCGCCGAAGACGTATTTACATCTTCGGTAAAAACAGTTTTTATAGTGAATATAGGCGTGTAAATGCTTGTAGTTTAGCGCATTGTTTTGTAAATTTAAGAGAAAAACACCGGGCAAAATGCCTCCTTAAATACGATATCTATCATGGAAAAAACAGCAACATATAGCATCGAAACCACCTTTGTATGTAAAAGTTATGCCTTTCAGGAGCTCGCCATGCTCTATTGTCCCGATTGCGCTCCCGAGACCGCCTCGAAGACCCTGAGCAAGTGGATTCGCGAAACGCGCGGACTTCGCGCCGCACTCGAGGAATGCGGGTGGAAGCCTCGCCAGAAACTCCTTTCGCCCAAGATGGTAGGCTGCATGACGCATTACCTGGGCGAACCCTGATTGGCATGCAACAAGGCATTACAACCACGAAGCATTGGGCTCGTCGATGTCGCCCGAGAGGTCTTCGTAGCGATTGGTCGTAATGTTGAACCCGAGGGTACATGCGCCCGGAGCACCAATCTCGATCCATTTGAGCTTTTCGAAAATGATGTTCACTTTCTGCCCAAATCCTCCTTGTTCCGAATAGTCGCGATACACAATGATACCGTAGTCGATGTGATTGTAGAAGTTCGACGAGTTCATTACATCGTACAGGTTGGGCACTCGAAACACCGGCATGCGATGCTGATTATTACCTGTGGGGGATAGCTCACTCGCTTGGTTTGCCGACTTGTATTTGCCCCGCCTGTAGGTGTAGCCTTTTTGCTGATCGGCATAAAGTGCCTCCATTTTGCGAGGATGAGCAACGACGAAAAACAAGATGTTGTAGAGTCGGGCAAAGCGGTGGATTTCGTCGAGCGCGGCATTGATCATATCCGTTTCCTTGCCCATGGAATCGCGATCTATCGTAATCACGTTGAACGGATCTATCACCGCGACCTTGACTCCGTTGTGCTTCACCTCAAGAGCGATAGCCTCGAGGATATCCTTGAGTTTGGTGAGCGTGGGGGTGATAAAAACAAACTGGTCACACACCTTGAAGAAAGCCGTCCGGCACTCATCATCCGACATGTGTTCCTCGTTAAACTGCTTGCCGGTAAGCATCGACACAAATTTGCTTACGTGGTGTACGTCGGGGAAGTTTTCGGGACTGTAGATCGCCGCTTTCCAATCCAACTGCAAGTTGAGCAGCATCATCAGAAAGTCGAGAAAACCCGACTTGCCGTGACTCGGAATACCGCAGATAAGTGCCAACGTGCCCGTGCGCCAACTTACAATCTCATCTATCGGAGCAAATCCCAGCTTCTCGCCCTTCATCCCTCCGTTTTTGAAATACTCCATAAATTCTTCGAGCTTGCTACGCATATCCGTTGCACCCGGTGAGTTGTAAATCAGTGTGGTGTGTTGGATCTTGGCCTCGATAAGAGCTTCCGGACCTTGAGCCATCAGCAAGTCGTTGGCATCTTTTTGGTCGTCGAATGTGATGATGCTGCATCGGTAATATCCCCACTTGTCGAGCAGCGTCTGGCGGAGCATATCGCCCGCCTCGTCGGTATCTACCGCCAAAAAGAAATGCTCGATAGCCGACAGTTTGCTTGCATGCATCTGCATCCAAGCCTCTTGATCGCCTGCCGCGCCAAAGGGTGGCGACATGGCATTGTTGGCACCTACTTGTCTAAACGCCAGCGTATCCATCTCGCCCTCGGTAATGATCACCGACTTTTCGGTACTCAATACATCTGCGTTGTAGGCAATCTTGGGAGTGTTGGCAAGGGCAAAGTAAAAGCCCTTTTTATCGAGAAATCGAAATTTGATGTTATACTCCAGTCCATCTAGTCGGTACACAAAACCGATCATCTCTAGGTTGTCTTTGCCTATGGCACTGAACACACCCATCTCGATGGCTACCTCGCTGCTGATGCCTCGCGATTGGAGCCAGGCTACAGCTTTGGGGCTAAGCGAACGACGAGCAGGCGGATACTTGGCCTTGATGCGTCTGTCGCACTCGGCAGCAGTAAGCACCGGCTTTTGACCGGTAGGCTGCTGATGCTGCGACTCGAAAGGCGGTGGAGACTGAAAAGGTGGTTGATGCCGCGACTGTAAAGATTGCTGATGCTGTGAATGGGTAGGGGCAGTTGCCTGTTTTTTGAACTGCTCCTTTTGCCACTCTTCGATCACCTCGTGACACCACTCCCTACAGTGATGGCAAAATCCCGAACCGCCATTGTCGTTTACATACCAGCGCAAGGTTTTTTCATTCTTCTTTTTGCGCGTGGGTCCACAAAGCGGACATGCGTACATGGCACTATAGCGACGATTGATTTTGAGGTTGAAGACTTGGTCTATTCTTTTGAATTTGATATTCATGGTATTTGATGTTGTTTGTGTGTGGTGATATATGTATTATCATATAATAAACGTCTTCCTTAATCCACGTTTATATATGTAATATATATAAGAGCAGAAACTGTTACTTTTTTTTCTTTATAAATTTAGGTTGTGTGGCTCCCGAAAAATTGGGATGTACACAGGGTTTTCGAGTGTTTACAGCACTCGGATTTTGAGTTTGTTTGTCAGAAAAAACATCGTTCCCGTCAAATTTTACGTCGTTCGTGTCGGTTTTTCGTGCGTTCCTGACCGATTTTCGGTCGTTCGTGTCAAGTTTTCTGTCGCTCGTGTCGGTTTTTTTGACAAACGGAGTTTTTTTCTGACAAATCTGACCGCCACCCTTATTGTACCAGTAGCGAGTAATATTCGACCCTTCTTTGGTGAGATTTGCAGTTGAATCGGTCTTCTTGTCGATGATAAACGTAATGGTATTATCGATCCTGATCAGTCCGAATTGGAGTAGCAAACGCCATTTCCGATTCGAGAGGGTGTGAAGATCAATCGACACATCACCCGTAATCTCATGGATTTCGGCATGATTGACGTATTCGAGAAGTTGATTGGTCTCGCCGCTGTTGTTCCATTGCATGTAGATACCGATAAGCAACAACTTGTCGGGACGTGGTAAAGCTTGATATTCCGGTTGTTTTGCAAACGGGAAATAAATAATTTGTTTCATGGTTTGAAAATTAAGTAACGTGTTTTTTTAATGCCAAGAGAAAACTTTTTCATTCGAAGCTGTGATCAAATCAGCGATGATTGCGGTGGGTCATTCTTGTATGATTACAAATAGTTTGTCAGCAAAAAATCTGTGATGCAAAAGTAGAGTGAAAGGTTGCAAAGTTCAAAAAAACACAAACCTTAAGTTTGAAATTTCGGAATCGGACATGGTGTAGAAGGTACACAAGTTAAAGGGTTGATATATACGTATCCATGTTTTGGTTGTTTGAGGTTTGTGCGAAAAGTCAACATTTTGACTTTGAAAAATAATTTGGAAGTTAATGCAGTGTTGTATAGTGTGTTACATGTAAGGTTTTGGCTAAAATGTTTTTTTGTAAAATTGATCCGTTTATACCCCTTTATTTTTCATTAAAGAAGGCTGAAAGCATGCGAAGATTAACTACAATTTCACTATTAAACACGCACGACTGGATCAAAATACGTCCCATTTCGCTCGACTTAAATGATAAGTAATTATCGCGCTGCATCTGTTTGAGCCCCGCCATCAATGCCAGCGGATCCTTCACCTTTATCGAGTCGTGAAGTACCTGACCGATCAAGACCTCGCAACAAGCATTCAATATATCGAGAAAAGCTAGAGCCTCATCTTTTCGCTTCAATTTAGAATTCTCGATAAGTTTCCTTAGTTTTTTAGAAGCCTTTTTGTATGCCTTTAGCGACTCTTTGTTCTTCTTTGCACTGAGATACTGAATACGATTTCGTTTACCCTTTTTTTTCTCTTTGCCATTTCAATAAAAATTAATGTGTGAATAAAATTAAAGTATAAGAACCCGCAAAGATACTTGGTTTGGGTACCATCTGAAACTTGTATTGAGAGGATGCCTTGTTTTATGCAGTTTTTGAGCGTTGTTCTGTATACTCGAACAAGAAAATAAGTTAACTTTAAGGTGGATTTTAATTTGTAAGTAAAACAAACGTATTTAATAGAGATATCATATGACAAGTCAAGCACAAAGGGATGAATTACAGGCTAAAATATGGAAAATAGCCAATGAAGTACGTGGCGCGGTAGACGGATGGGATTTCAAGCACTTTGTATTGGGTGCCTTGTTTTATCGTTTTATCAGCGAAAATTTTACCAATTACATTGAGGGAGGTGATGATAGCGTAAACTATGCCAACCTGCCCGATTCGGTAATCACTCCTGAGATAAAGGCAGATGCGGTAAAGACCAAAGGTTACTTTATTTATCCGAGCCAGCTCTTTGTCAATGTGGTAAAAACTGCCAATACAAATACGAACCTCAATACCGACCTGAAAGCTATTTTTGATGCCATCGAAAGCTCTGCCAATGGCTATCCGTCAGAACAGGATATCAAAGGCTTGTTTGCCGATTTTGATACCACCAGCACACGACTGGGCAACACGGTCGAAAACAAAAACAGCCGTTTGGCAGCCGTATTGAAAGGGGTAGATGAACTCGATTTCGGAAAATTTGAAGACAACCAAATCGACTTGTTTGGCGATGCGTATGAATTTCTGATTTCGAACTATGCCGCGAATGCCGGAAAATCGGGTGGTGAGTTTTTCACTCCGCAAAGTGTATCGAAGCTCATTGCGCAGCTTGCCATGCACAAGCAAACCAACGTAAACAAGATCTACGACCCGGCAGCCGGTTCGGGCTCGTTGCTATTGCAAGCCAAAAAGCACTTCGATAGTCATGTAATCCAAGACGGATTCTATGGTCAGGAGATCAACCACACTACCTACAACCTTGCTCGTATGAACATGTTTCTGCACAACATCAACTACGACAAGTTCAATATCGCCTTGGGCAATACACTGATCGATCCGCAATTTGGAGACGACAAACCCTTTGATGCCATTGTATCTAATCCACCTTACTCGGTCAATTGGATTGGAAGCGACGACCCTACACTGATCAACGACGATCGTTTTGCTCCTGCCGGCGTACTGGCTCCAAAGTCGAAAGCCGACTTTGCGTTTGTACTACACGCCTTGAGTTATCTTTCGCCCAAAGGAAGAGCAGCGATTGTGTGTTTTCCGGGTATCTTCTACCGTGGAGGCGCAGAGCAGAAAATACGTAAATATCTTGTCGATAACAACTTTGTAGAGACGGTGATTTCGTTGGCTCCCAATTTGTTTTTTGGCACGTCGATTGCTGTAAACATTCTTGTACTTGCCAAAAACAAGAAAGACACCAAAACACAATTTATCGATGCCAGTGGTGAAGACTTCTTCAAGAAAGTGACCAACAACAATGTGTTGGAGGCAAAACACATTGAGAGCATCATGGCAATTTTCGACAGTAAGGAAGATGTGGCGCATGTAGCAAAATCGATCGATAACAAGCTCATTGCCGAAAACGACTACAACCTTTCGGTAAGCTCCTATGTAGAAGCCAAAGACAACAGAGAAGTAGTAGACATCACGAAGTTAAACGCAGAAATATCGAGCACCGTAGACAAGATCAATCAGCTACGCACAGACATCGACGCAATCATAAAGGAGATCGAAGCATGAACTATTTAGAAAAACTACTAGATGGCGCAAAGGTAGAGTGGAAACCGCTGTCAAATGCCGAAAATGGGGTAGCAAATTTAAGTCGTGGTCGTGTTATGTCAAAAGAATATTTGGCTGAAAATGTAGGCGAATATCCAGTATATAGCTCGCAAACAGCCAATAATGGCGAAATTGGCAAGATAGTAACATTTGATCAAGATGGTGAAGGTATTACTTGGACAACAGATGGAGCAAATGCAGGTACTGTTTTTCATCGAACAGGAAAGTTCTCTATTACTAATGTTTGTGGATTAATAAAGATAAAAAATACGAAAGAACTAAATTATAAATATTTATTTTACTGGCTTTCTATAGAAGCTAAAAAACATGTATATTCAGGAATGGGTAATCCTAAATTGATGAGTAATCAAATGGCAAAAATACTTATTCCTGTCCCATGTCCAGAAAACCCGGAGAAGTCACTTTCAATTCAAAAAGAAATCGTCCGTATACTAGACGCTTTTACCGAGCTTACAGCCGAGCTTACAGCCGAGCTTACAGCTCGTAAAAAGCAATACGAGTACTACCGCGAACAACTCCTCAGTTTCGAAGAAGGAAAAGTCGAATGGAAACCTCTAGGGGAGATTGGAGAATTGCTTAGAGGTAATGGACTACAGAAAAAAGATTTCACAGAAACGGGAGTTCCAGCAATTCATTATGGTCAGATTTATACATACTATGGAACATATACAACAAAAACAATTTCTTTTGTATCTCATAAGACAGCTGAAAAATTACGTAAAGTAAATTATGGAGATGTCGTAATAACAAACACAAGTGAAAATGTTGAAGATGTTGGAAAGGCTGTTGTTTATTTAGGGATAGAGCAGGCTGTTACTGGAGGACATGCTACAATTTTTAAACCTTCAAAAAATATTGCAGGTAAATATTTTGCATATTTTGCTCAAACAGAAATGTTTGCAAGTCAAAAAAGAAAGTATGCAAAAGGAACAAAGGTTATTGATGTTTCAGCTACAGATATGTCGAAAATAAAAATTCCTATTCCATCTCTCGAAGAACAGCAACGAATAGTTGATATTCTCGATAAGTTCGATACGCTAACAACTTCGATCAGCGAAGGGTTGCCGAGGGAGATTGAGCTGCGTAAGAAACAATACGAATATTACCGTGATTTGTTGCTCGCGTTTCCGAAAGACTAATGTTGAGCGATAAGCCCACTCATTGATTACAGAACCATAAAAAATACCTGAATTTAGAACAGCATGAAAC
>JBOFPV010000027.1:0-18491 GCA_051660585.1 Tannerellaceae bacterium | reverse complement strand
TACAGAACACATCCGAGAGCTTTGTGCTACGCGGAACTCACTCATCTGATACATTATTTGTACAAACCACCGTTTTAGATGGTATCAGTTCATCAGCAAAAACAGAGTCGCATCTCCCAACGCGTGGCACTCCCGTTACCGACATTGCAACAAGTTATGGAGCATACGGCGTATTTTGCTACATAGAAGACCAACAAAATAAAACCACTCATTTTTACATGTATAATGAAGAGGTGAGTTACAGTGGGGGCAATTGGTTCACAGACGAAACCTACTACTGGCCGGGCTCCAATTACAATCTAAAGTTTTATGCATATGCCCCATTCAACAATGCCGATTTAGTACTTCCTGATGCAACCGATGCAGTTGCGGTGCCAAAACTTACTTATACTGTGCCTTCGTTGGTTCAAGAGCAAAGCGACTTGTTGGTTGCCGTTACCGATCAAATGTCTGGTGATTTGAAAAAGCAAGTACCCTTGAGCTTCAAACACATCTGCACCGCAATACGCTTCGAGGCTCATGAACAGATACAGTCGGGAGTACTTCAAAAAATAACACTGAAAGGAATTCACGGACACGGTACTTACGATATGAATGCACACACTTGGAGTGTAGATGCCACAACAGGTGAGTATACCGTAGAGCCCCGCGTAGATACAGGCGGAGGATCGTCTTCGATTACGTCAGGAGAAAATACCTTTATGATGATTCCTCAGGTAATAGAGGAGGGTGCAACAGTTGAAGTCACATTTAAAGACAATCTTACAGGTATTGCAAAAACCTTCAGCTCTACACTTAAAGGGGAATGGCTGATTGGTAAAACGGTCACTTATAAGATATCAATAACTCCGGACTATGAACTAGACTTCATCGAGGAGCCTACACCTCAAGATGCTCACTATGTGATTTATCCGATCAAGATAAAGGTAGATCCGGCATTAAAAAATGGATGGACACTTTCCACTTCAAGTGATTGGGTAACTTTGCGTACAGATCTTACTACGCTGCAAAAAGAGGGTTATTGGACTTGGAATGAGCGAGGTGAAAGAAGTATCTCGGGAAATCCAGGAGGTGAGATTACCGTATATGCATTTCTTGATGAGAATATTACAGACGCAACAAGAGAGGCTCAGCTGATTTTACAGCCTACCGGCTCACAAGCTTCTCATGCCAATTTTACAATATCTCAATTGTGTCCTAGTTGGAATGGCAATGTGGGTGCAGAGCGGATCGAAGAGAACAATGGCGGACCATATCCATGGGGATTCAAATGGGATCGAAAGGTTACGTTTACAGCAAAGCCGGGAGGAGGTTCAATCAAAGACCTTTTTGGGGCCTATGTTTTCAAAAGTATAGCTGAAGGATATATAAATGATTATAATGCCGAGAGCTATGTGAAGATAACTACTAAGTCATTTATATTTATCTATGAGACCACTGTTACAATTGATTATTCTAAATTAAATAGTTTAGAGGGTGTTGCTTCTAATACAGATTCTGGTCTCACAAATACGATAGCTTTATTTACTCATCAGGGTATTGGCTCCGTAAGTGAGATTGAAAAACAGTTGCGAGCAAATGCAGTCGGGAATTTTACAGAATCAGAATCAGGGGGCGGTGCAACAGATATTGAAAACTTTGCGGCAAAAATGTGTGTAAAGAAAAACAAATTCACCAAAGTTGAAAAAGAAATATCGGAAGGAGGAGTAACAACAACCTACGATGTTGCAACAATTGATGATAAAGATATCGTTTGGTATTTACCGGCACGAGATGAGTTTTCATCGGTTTCGGATCAAGAATATCCATACCAGGGAGTTTACTGGACTTCTACAGCCTACAAAGATAATGTCAATGCTTATTATGTGCAAGGCTCGGGAGGTAGTAGCTATGGAGACCGTATGACTACATATAAAGTTCGTGCATTTCGAAGAAGATAAGTCATCCACGCAAATGAAGGACAAAAAAAGGCCTCCCGATAGGGAAGCCTTTTTTTATATAGAATATCGTGCGATTAGTATCTGTCGTTGTTACCGTATCCGCCGCGACCTTCGTTTCTGTAACCACCACGGTCGTTACCATAACCACCACGGTTACCGCCACGGTCGTTGCCATAACCACCACGGTTGCCACCGCCATAGCCACCGCCACGGTTACCACCGAAGCCACCACCACGGTTACCACCGAAGCCACCGCCACGGTTACCGCCGAAGCCACCACCAGCAGGTCTTTCAGTTTTAGGACGAGCTACACTTACATTGATAACTTTTCCTTCAAATTCTGTGTTGTTCAAGGCATCGATTGCTTTTTGGCCTTCTTCGTCGTTTGGCATTTCAACGAATCCGAAACCTCTAGATCTTCCTGTTTCTCTGTCTGTGATAATCTTAGCTGATTCGATTTCTCCGTATTGAGCGAATAATTCACACAAGCTGTCAATTTCTGTACCCCAGCTCAAGTTCGAAACGTAAATGTTCATCGTAATGAATGTTAAATTGTTATTTAATTATAGATATGTTTACTGCATTCATGCCACGAGCTCCGCGTGCAGTTTCAAAAGTAACTTTGTCACCCTCTTTGATGTCTGACGGTGCGTTAGAGAAATGGAAAAAGTATTTTTCAGTACCTCTCAGATCTTTGATAAATCCATATCCCTTGCTAGCGTTGTAATGTTCTACTCTGCCATTGTACAATTCCGGTTCGTCCGGCTCCGTTTGTTTTGGTGCGGAGATTGAAATTGTAGAAGCATCAACTTCTTCCTTTGGCTTCACATCTAGAGGGTTTGAATGTAATACACCGAATTCATCGACATAAGCAAACATTGAGTCTTGAGAGTCGTTTCCACTGTTTTGCAAACGTTGTTCTTTTCTTTTTAGTTTTTCTTCTTTCTTCTGTTGTTTCAACTTTTCTCTGTCACGCTTATTCGTAATGATTCGTTTTGTCATGCTTTATTTTTTACGTTATGTATATTCACGTTATCTGTAAAATATACCTGTCTGTTTAATATGATTCTATGTTATTGTACTAATTAAAAACTGAGCGAAGGAGTGGTTTTATGTATACAAATTTGAAGTTGGAATAATCCGTTTTTATTACGGAGAATTGGCAAATACAAAGGCGATTCAAAAAAGCTCCGAAGGCTTAGTGCGTAAAGATAGTGATAATATTTGAAGTTCAAAATTTCTATCCTTAAATTGATTCAAAAAAAAGAGATGCAAATACTCGTATTTACATCTCTTTTAAATATCGTCTACAATTCCCTTAAGTATGGAAAGCTGTTTGTATTTTGCAACCATGCATATTGAACCGAGTTGAGCCAAGTAAGAATATATGCAGACTCATTGTATGCTTGAATTGGATTTTGACCTCTTAATTGACGTTCATCAATTCCGATTGGAAACATATCCTTCGAAGGCATACCGTAGCCTACAGGTTCATATTGGTCTAAGTCTTTTAAATAAAATGTTTTTTTAAGCTCATAATAGGAGCAGTTGCCAATAATATGACCAAATTTACCTGTAAAGGAAGAGTTGCTCCGAGTATAGCAAGCCGTATATGAGGGTTCCATGGTGTTTATAACCGAAGCTTCTCCACAAAAACCGCCGGCAATGTCGTTTCCTTCAAGAAAAATCTCACCAATATGATACACATTGAATAGTTTCATTGTGCCATTAATCTTTCCTGCGATGCCACCGCTCACTCCACGAGCATTGATCGTTGCGTGATTATAGCAAATATGAAATTCCGGACCACCGGCAACAGATTCACCTATCAATCCGCCCGCATACGAAGATGTCGCATTTATCGTTCCGCAGTTGTATGACCTAGTGATATGATTTGCTTTTGAGAATCCTTCAATACCACCTACCTGATATTGTCCTGATATTTCGCCACGATTGAAGCAGTTTGTGATGTTGTGATCGTAATCGGCTACACCCACGATACCCCCAACACCATTAGCAGTTGCTGTAATATTACCGAAATTACCGCAATTTTCAAGTTTGTAGCTGCGAAAGATTCCTGCGATACCCCCAACAGATCTAGCTCCTGTTATTTTTCCATGATTTTCACATGCAGACAATTCCTTATAATTGTGAAATTCGCCACAAATGCCGCCCACATTTTCCAAGCCGGATATTGTGGCATGGTTTGTACAGTTGGTAAGAGTTGCGCCATCTAATACACGACCGGCTATACCCCCAACATAATTATGGGCTGATACTTCTCCGGAGCTGATCGTCACATTTCTTACCACAGCACTGTATTTCGATATGGTAGCAAATAGGCCAACCTGATCTCGATTCATCTGTATATTCAAGTTGGCAATTTGATGATAATTTCCATCAAAGTTCAGATAAAAAGAGGGAATAGGAGTCCAAAGCTCATTTTTAAGGTCCACATCCTTAATCTGTTTTATATATCGATTCGACTGTTCTCCCAAAATAGCCAAGTCACGAATGTTGCTCAAAGTGTTTGGTGAGCATACCTCGTAAGGGTATGAGTTTGATCCGTTCCCCAATCCGCAAAATAGTCCGCTAAAGTAAGCATACATGCGCAAGTTTTCGATTTTTCGGAACACGTCACCTTCTAGATAAAACTGTTTGCTGGGTCTAGTGCCGGTGAGAACATTGCCTGATTCATCTTTAAAAGATAAATGAGTCAAAGTATTATCTCGGTGCTCAAGTTTTACTTCTCCTTTAACCCCATATTTATTACCATGAATGTGTACGAGCGTTGTATTAGAGTTGATTTTACGACCGTTGATATCCATCTCGAGTTTTACAACCTTATGCGATTGAAATATCTCATCATCAATGATATCAAACTGAAACGAAAAGTTCCCGATATTACCATCTACGCGCGGATCTTCAGTAGGTATTTCATTTCCGCCAAATTGAGTCAGGATATTATACCTGTTGTTTGCTTCAATGTTGTAGTTTTTCGGATCGTTGGATCCTAGATATATCGAGCATATACCGTCTTTTACGATTGCCCCCGGAGTCTTATTTTCGCAATAAACCGAAAGATAGCTGGCGTATTGTCCCTGACCCGATGGAGCTGTTTTGTCTGTTTTATCTTTCAATGATGTAGCAGTGCCGTTGCTGCCTCTACGGTTTACGGGTACATACCAAGTCATATCTCCGGAATAATCTTTTGCGTACACAATGGTTGGATGCATGGTATGTGAAGACGTACTTCCTTGCGGAAATACACTATCATCATCTGTATTAAAAAAATACATTGATGAGGGGATATTCATTAATGATACATGCAGTACCTTATATTTCGCATCAACGTCTGAGAAGTTAAACACAACCTTGGCGGCAATTCGTTTTAGGATGATTTCCGGGATACGGGTATTTTCAGTAACTGACGCAACATTGATACTTCCTATTAAAGGAACTTCTACGTCATTTGTAATTGAGGTGTAATCGTATTGGAGTTTTTGGATTTGATTCAGCGTATTGTACTTGTTTCTGTCATTCCAATCAATCTCATTCGCATTTGATATTAGGATGATTGTAAAATCAAGGCCTTTCATTAATGTAATAGGAATGTTTGTCAAGGATGATAAATTACCGATGTTCAGACTATGTATAAGTCGTCCTGTGTTATCGTATTGGAGTAACATAAGACCACGTATATCCTCCGAAGATTTCGTGTCGAAGGTCTGATGAAATTTATCTGTGTTTTGCCAAACAGCGATTTCTGCTTTTTGTGTTGTAGGTTGGAAGCCTGAAGATTTAATAGGGTAATCTATTTGAGCATTGAGCACGACAGAGACTAGATTTTCAAAATCAGCGATGTTGTTATTTAAGTCGCTGTTAATTCTATCTTCCGCACACGAACTAAACGTAAGAATACATGCAATAAGACTAATCCATTTAAAGAAGAACGATCCGATATTATTCATTTGGTAATAATTGTAGGATAGAGAATGTGTGTGATTGATTGAGAAAAATGCTCCGATTGTATTTCGGAGCATTTTTAGTTTCATATAGCAGAGTTGCCTTATTAGTTGATATCGATATCTTGATCGGCACCATCACCCCAAGGAGCAACCGTAACACTTTCGATAACGATACCTGTGCCTTTCAATTTGATGTTGATGTTGTGAATTTTACCTTGTTCAAAAGTAATAACTTTATCAAATGTAGAAGTCATGATCTTACCATCGATTGTAAAGGACATCGTAAGTGTGTTGGCTTCATAAGCTCTAGGGATCATCATGAAGTTTTTGCTTGTAGGAGCTGTCATGTTTACATTCAATGTGTGCTCAGCATCGTTGCCGGTAGCTGTAATTTTGCCTGTTTTGATGTCTAATGTGCCACTCTTGTGAAGTTTGTTCATCGAGATTTTAGTAATCTCAGCATTACCTGTAAATGTATCTTCTTTCGTAAAGTTCCAGATGATTTGAGTCATCGCGTGCTTCAAGTTGATTGAAGCTGTTGCGTTTTGGTTGTTTGCAACAAAAATAGCATTATTATTCTCTGCTTTGCCAAATAGATAATCCGTATTACCCACAGTTACAGGAACAGCCGCAACATTAAGTTCTGCATTTTCGTTGTATGGGTGATATGCATATACGTTTGCATTATCAGATCCTAGAAAAACAGGAGTTCTTGGAGTCCAACTGTCATTAGACTTTGTCCAAGTTGTATTATATGAACCAGAAATATATTCCGTTCCGAAATTCTCATCTGGGCAAATGTGCACACCTATTTGATTCAGGTTGTCGGTCGTAACTTCGCCGCTGATCTCAGGAGTACTGCCGCTTTTTGTTGTAGATGTTTCGATATCAACAAGTAAGGATAGCGATTTGATATTTCCTTCCGGAATTTCCACATCAGCATTGGTTGAGTTGTTAGAGCACGAAGAGAATACAAGCGCTGCGCTTGTAGCAAATAAATAGAATTTGTTCATTTTGTTTTTTTTATTGAAAAGGCGATATTATTCTTCTGATACAAAAGTAAGTACTATAATTGGGGTGGTTTTAACACATTCGGCTCATTTTGTTGTATATTCGGTACAAAAGTGGTTGGTTGTGTAGAAACAATATTCCCCCTTTACCTATATATAATTATATAACAGATGAAGGGGGAATGTGGAGGCTTGTCTCAGTGAGCTATGTTAGAGGTTTACCTCAGGGGGCAGTCGGGAGGTCGCGATTTGGGGCAGCGGCCTAGTATTAGTCCCAGAAGGGCCCAGATAAATTCAAGGAGCGATTTTAGTTTTTTCATTTGATACGTTATATTATAAGGTGAATAAATAAGAGTCGACGGTTTTATGCCGCATCGTCGTCGAGATTCGGATCTTTTCTGAAATCAGAAACTGAGAGGTTTTCACGGGTTATGATCTCGCGGATGTCTTGCTCGATGCTGATTAGCATTTTGCGGTAGCGCGGACGGTCGTCTCCGTTGGTTTCGGTAATGTATGCACTGTATGAGATGGCTTGCGCAAAGCTTTCGGGATGAAACGATAGGGTTGCTTCGCGTGGATATTGCGCTCTCAGCAGGCGACCGTAGTCCATGAAACTGTCGGTGGGTGTGCGGTAGCGTCTAAAACTAAGGCCTCGAGTGGTGAGAGAGCTCTTTCCGCCATGCCAATAGTTGTTGGGTTTACCGCAAGCAATGATCCCGAAAAAGTTGTTGTTGGTGGTGGCCACTCCACTTTCGCCCCAGCCCGATTCGATCGCGGCCTGTGCCAAGATCATGGATACATTCAAGTCGAAAGCTTTTGCCGCTTCGGAAGCAGCCTCGAAAAGCTGCTTCACGAATTTGGTCTTCTTCTCTACAATCGGATTCTGTTTCTTCATGTTTAATCCAATGAGTGGGTTTTGTCACATTCTACCGCTTTCTCTACTGTCTCGATCAATTCAAACTTGGCTTGGTCGCGAATTGCCTGCATTGCGAGTGCAGGTCGAAACACGAGGTTGGGACGTTTCATCAGATGCACCTTAAACTCCTCTTCGGTGGCTACGCCCGTACTACCTGCTTTGAGCTGAAAGTTTCCAAAGCCGTCGATCACTACGGTTTCGCCGCGCAACAGCGCTTTTTTCACCATCTGTACCATTCCGCAAATCACCAGGCGGATATCGCCCTCACTGGCTGTGCTCACCTCGCTGATGTCGGAGCTCAATTGGTCGAGCGAATACTTGCCCGCCGATTTTGTCGAGCCATATACCAATTTCGAATCTGCCGGAGCGTCTTTGTGCATGTTTTTGCGCAAGACTGTTTTGTACTTCAATGCCATACTACTTCAATTTTTTTAAGTGTTTGTATTATCGGATCGGTCGGCTCCAGTATGTAGGGGATTCCGCTCGATCACAGTTCGAAGATAGTATGGGGGAGAGGAGGGTAGTCGCTCAATGGAGGTAAACGGGTGTAAAGGGCGGTCAATGATTCCCAACGGAGGCGAAGTCTGTAAAGAGGCAGAAACGTTTTCAATGAAAAGGGTAAAACGTCTTCGTCGAAAACGCAAAACAGTCTTCAATGAAAACAGAAAATCGTTTTCATTGAAGACGTTTTGTATAGGTTTATTCAAGTTATATCCTTGTGTATTAGTATTTTATTTTGTATATTTAAAATAAAAAATAACAGATATGGAACTAACGTTTGTTTGCCGCTCGTATTCGTTTCAAGAACTAGCCCTTTTGTACAACCCACATACCACGCCCAAGAATGCCTCTAAGATTCTGAGCAATTGGATTCGCGAGACTCGCGGACTTCAAGATGCGCTCGAGCAATATGGCTGGAAGCCTCGTGCACGCATCCTCTCACCCAAGATTGTGGCATGTCTGGTTCAGTATTTAGGAGAGCCTTAACCAAGAGGAATCTTCCTGATCGGCCACGCTGTTGTCGCCTTCCGGATCTTCATAGCGATTGGTTTCGACGTTGAAATCGAGCGTGCAGAAGCCCGGTGATCCCATCTCACCCCATTTGATTTTCTCAAAAATAACCTGCGTTTTTTGACCGCTCGCATCCTTGGTGCCAAAATCGCGGTACACGATGATGCCATAATCGACGTGGTTGTAAAAGTGAGCCGAGCCCATGACGTCATAGAGCGAAGGGATGTTATTTATGGTAACTTGCGCTTCGTTTTTGTATGATCGCTCCTTTACCTTATCCATTTTGCGCGGATGGGCAATGAGGAAGAGTAAGATGTTGAGTCGTCGGGCCAGTCGGTGCATCTTATCGAGCGCCCTGTTGATCACCTCCGTTTCTGAGGCACCGATAGCCTGCTCAATCTCCAGCACATTGAAGGGGTCGATCGAAGCCATCTTGATCCCATAGTGTTTTACCTGCCATTCGATCGTATCCAATACATCCTGTAGTTTGGTCAGCTCCGGCTTTATAAACGAATATTCCAGGCATAGTTCGTCGTAGGCCGCGTTGCACATTTCAAGACTCATGGCCTTGGGGTCAAACAGCTTGTTGTTTATCATCGAAATGAGTTTGCTGTAATGATGCACATCCGGATAGTTTTCGGGGCTATACACCATCGCCTTCCAGCCCAGTTGTCGGTTGAGACGCATCATCAAGAAATCGAGAAAGCCCGACTTTCCGTGTCCGGGGATACCCGTAATCAGTGCCAACGCTCCCGTACGCCAACTTGCTACCGCGTCGAGTGGCGCAAAATCAAGCTTTTCACCCTTCAGGCCACCACCTTCAAAGAATTTGATCAACTCCTTTCGGCGCGAAGCCATATCGGTGATGTTTTTGTTGACAGGCTTCACCACGACACTCTGCTCCAGTGTTGCGTAAATGGCGTTGATCCCTTCAGACATCAGCAACTCGTTGGCATCCTTGTATCCGTTGTAGCTCACGATGCGGCAACGGTCATACCCCCATAGATTGAGCAGCGTATCGCGCAGCTTCTCCCCACACGCGTCGTTGTCGGTGGCCAGATAGAATTGCCTCACTTGTGCAAGATCGTCGGCATGCGCCTCGAGCCATTTCTCTTGCGATCCCGCCCCACCGGTAGGAACCGAGAAGTTGCAGATGATGCCTGCCTGTGCATAGGAGAGGGTGTCCATCTCTCCTTCGGTTACAATGACAACCTCGGCCTCTCTCAGCGCCTCCGCGTTGTATGCGATAGTGGGTGCTCCCGAAAGAAAAAAGCTATACCTCTTGTTTTCCAGCTCTCGAAACTTGATGTTGTAATCGAGGCCGTTGTAGCGGTACACAAAAGCAATCACCTCTTTGTTGTACCGGTAGGTAGAGAATATTCCCAGTTGGGCCGCCACCTCCCGGTCAATTCCGCGCATGGCCAGCCATTGCGCAGCCTTGTCGCTCAGATAGCGGGTGGCTTCGGGGAAAGCCTCCTTGAGCATTCGGTCACACTTCTCCGGTGTGAGTGGCTCCGGAGCAGTAGGCGGTTGTTGAGAAGCTACCGGCGGTCGCACAAAAGTAGTGTCGCTGTTGAGGTTGTGCCTACGTGCATAGGCCTGTTTTTCCTCGTCGGTGAGTACCATGTGGCACCACGAGCGACAGTGGTGGCAAAAACCTGTGCCGCCTCGTTCTTTTTTGTTCGGTGTGAGTTTGTACCAACGCAAAGTTTTTGTTCCTTTCTTTTTGCGTTGCGAGGCACAGATAGGGCAAGCGTAGTTTCCGTCGCGGTGCGGATTGATGTCTAGGTTGAAAACTCCACCGTTGTCGATAAATTCTATTTCCATGATATTTGTTTGTTAAATTTTATATCGTATATATAAACGTTACGAAGTATCTCCGTTTATATATACTTATATATAGTGTTAGAAAAAGCGATTGGTCTATTTTTTGTCCGATTCTTTTTTCGGTGCTACTGTGGCCGAAAAATTAGGATGTAGTCGTCTTTTTTTAGGAGGAGCCACCTCTTGTGCTTCCGTTTGAGCGGCTGGTTTTTTGCCGATTACGGACGTTTTTTTACCTCTTACGGACACTTTTTTGCCTGTTACGGACGTTTTTTGGCCGTTAGCATTGCTCCGGTTCACTTTTTTGCGCAGTTTTCCGTTCTTCGATTTAGTGAGGTCAACGGGTTTATTTTCGATCGGTTTCACCACAAATGCAACAGTGTTGTCGCTAAAGAGCACTCCAAAGCGCATTAGGTTTCGCATTTTCTTCTCCGGCAGCTCGCTTATGTTGAGATTTGCGACACCGCTGAGCCTGATCAATGCTTTGTGGTCTATTTCGCTCATACGCATGGGCAGACAGTTGTGTGCGATCCATTGGTCATACAAGCCGAGCAAAAGCAACTTTTCGGGACGTGATAAACGGTCAAAGCCGGGTAGGTTGAGAAAGGTTAAACTAAAACTAGTGTTTTTGTACATACGTTGGTTGTGTAAATTAGTATTAAGAAAATTAAGGTAAATACCCTTGTTAAAGCGGTTTCGTGTTAACAATTTGTTTACAATGCAAAATTATGTAGATGTTTATGGCGTTGCAACTTTTGTGTGTTTTTGCGAATTTGTCTTGTTGTATTTTAGTAGGGAAGGAGAGGGATGCTGAAGATCCATCTATTCAGAGATGTTGATACGGTGGTGGTGTGATTTAACGAAAATGATAACTTGTTGTTAAACGAATGATTCGGATTTCTTGAAACGCTGATGTGTACAAGGCAAACTGATATTACGAGAAATTAGTTTTGTTTTTCGGTAAAATGCCTGTTTTTTGCGAAAAACAGGGTAAAAAAAGACCTTTTACCGTGGTGAAGTAAAAGGTCTGCATGTTATTTTTTTTAAATAGAAGACTGTTACATGTATTGTTTCAGTTCTTTGCTAAAACCATCCCGGCTTACCGTGAAGGTGCGAACAAAGACACTGCTCAGTACCAGCGTGCGAGCCATTCCCATTGGTTCAAATTCGATGATTCCGTCTTTTTTCATTTGTCCGATGCGTGCGATAAGCTCAAAGGGGTCGTTTACCTTGATTTCATCGACAAGTACTTGGCTTTTCAACTTTCCAAGTTCCCTTTTCAATTTCAGGATGAGGGCAAGCATCACTTTCTTCGATTGTGCATGGCATTTGTCTATCTTGTCATTTAGTACGCTTAATGTGTCTAGTATCTCTTTGAATATATCCATGTTTTCCGCTACCTTGTAATACTTCAACACTTCAGAATTCTTTACGTTACGTTTGTCTGTAGTTGCTTTTTTGTTGCTCATTGTCTTAATTGGGTTCGTTAATTGGTAAAGGTACGGCAAAACATGAAAACATAAATGGTAGATTGTATGGAAATGCATTTGTTTATAAAGATATGATTTGATACCTTTGCCGAGTATTTAATGAAATATGCCATAAAAATACTGCTTATGCAGCATATTTTATGGTGTACGCATCTTTAGACTATATGAAATTTGATTATTTGTAGTGGATGTCTTTTGTGAAACAACCCAAACCACATTCATCTACACGTTTTCTGTTTTGGAAATAATCAAATCTATATAGGTATTTTCTGTAAATCAAAACCTGTCGTTCTGCCTTGTTTGTGTGGGACCGACGAGGCTTTGCTGTATAGATAGGTTATGTTTAAAGTATTGATTGTTAAGGTTATAAACTTACCACAGGTTATGAGTCAGCAAGTAATGATGATTATTTTTGTAGCAGCAACGTTTTTGATAGCTGCGGCGGTGGGGCTTACGATTATCCCTCGCATTGTGTTTATATCGCATACCAAACAGTTGTTTGACGAGCCCAACGAGCGTAGTTCTCATAAAAACAAAGTACCCCGCTTGGGTGGTTTGGCTTTCTTTCCCGGGTTGTTGTTTGCGGTTGCACTAACGCTTGGTTTGCGTACGGTGGTAGGATACGATCTCGATCCGGTATTTGCACCACACGTCTATCGAGAACTACTCTTTTTACTTTGTGGCTTTATCGTCCTTTATCTGGTTGGTATTGCCGATGATTTAATTTCGGTACACTTCAGTAAAAAGTTTCTTGCTCAAATTTTGGCTTCAACATTGATGATTATCGGAGGTGTTTATATCAACAACTTTCACGGTTTTCTTGGTTTACACGAAGTTTCCATTTGGATCGGAGCACCGGTTACCATACTATTGGTGGTCTTTGTTATCAATGCCATTAACCTGATCGATGGAATCGACGGATTGGCTTCGGGGCTATGCTTGGTTGCTCTTACCGTATATGGCGTATGGTTTACGATGTACGGACTTACGGTTTATGGCATGTTGGCATTTGGTATGGTGGGCGTTATCGCACCTTTCTTTTACTTCAATGTATTTAGCCGTCAACGCAAAATATTTATGGGCGATACCGGCTCGTTGATGCTTGGTTTCATGCTAGCTTTCTTGTCGGCACGTTTTTGTATGTTTGCCGTAGAACCGCAATACAATGTGTCGAATGCACCAATCTGGGTATTTGCCCTGTTGTTTATTCCATTGTTCGATGCGTTGCGTGTTTTCTTAGACCGACTTCGTCGTGGCAAATCACCCTTCCTTCCCGAACGCAATCACATTCATCATAAGTTTTTGGCCCTTGGCTTCTCGCACCGTCGCACCATGTTTTTCGTAAACGGCTTGGCGATTGCGATCATTGGTCTCAATATCTGGGCAACGCAGTTTCTGAACATCCACATCTTATTAGCTGCCGATCTTATATTCGGAGCCGCGATGATGTTCTCACTGCACCGTATCCGCGTACACAAGGAAAACAAAGAAGAAGATCTCCACGAAGTACAAGCGGAGCCAATCAAAGCAAATGCAAAAGCATGATGATTCTATAACCCTTTCTTTTTTGATAAACGATAACTTCTAATTTTATATATGACAACTGAAAACACTAATCCTTCCGTTCCTGCAAACAATACGACTCCACAAGGAGGACAACTGCATGGCGACGAAATCGATTTGGTAGAACTGGCTCAGAAGGTATGGGCCAAACGTAAAATGATTCTACGCAACACCGCAATTGGGGCTGTTGTGGGGATCGTTGTGGCCTTTTCTATCCCCAAAGAATACAAAACAACAGTAAAGCTTGCACCAGAAAATGCGAGTCAAGCAGGTGCAGCAGGTAATATGGGTGCTTTAGCTGCAATGGCCGGGATCAATATAGGAGGTGCCGGAACTGATGGACTAACGCCATCGCTCTATCCCGACATTGTGGCATCTACACCATTTTTGATGGAGCTAAAAGATATGCCTGTTACTACCCTTAAAGATCAGCAAACCTATACACTTTACGAATACATGACGGAGCACCAAAAATCACCTTGGTGGTCTAAGTTGATGGCGTTGCCAGGTAAAGCAATTGGTGGAATGATGTCGTTGTTTTCTGATAAGGAAGAAGAACAAGCCGAAACGTGGAATCCGTTTCAGTTGACACGTAAACAACAAGATTTTTTAGGAGCATTGTCCTCAAAGATCCAAGTAAAAGATGTAAAAGGCGTGATTGAAGCAACGGTTGATATGCAAGATGCGTTAGTTTCTGCACAAGTTGCTGATTCATTGGTCTCAAAGCTTCAAGCATATATGATCAATTATAAGACGGAAAAATCTCGTAATGATTTAGCTTATGCTCAAAAGTTATACAACGAAGCACAACAACGCTACTTTGAGATTCAAAAGCAATATGCACAATACGAGGATGCTAATAAGAACGTAGTTTCTGCAAAATATGCAATAGAGAAAGAACGCTTGCAAAATGAGGTAACATTAGCATTTTCAGTATATAACGGATTAGCTCAACAAGTTGAGATGGCTAAAGCTAAAGTACAACAAGATACGCCTGTTGTAACTATACTTGAGCCTGCTAAAGTTTCATTAAATCCTGTATTTCCGAACAAAAAAGTTATTGCTGCTGGTTGTATGTTGTTAAGTGCTATTTTTAGTGTCTTATTTGTTTTCTTTATAAAATTTGTAAAAAAACAAAACGCGCAATAAGTGTTTATTCTATAAAAAAGATATTATGAAAATTGTTATTGTTGGAACTGGTTATGTCGGACTAGTTACAGGAACTTGTTTTGCCGAGATGGGAACAAATGTTACATGTGTAGACATTGACAAGGATAAAATTGCGAATTTAGAAAAAGGAATAATTCCAATTTTTGAACCAGGATTAGAAGAATTAGTCGAAAAAAATATTCAAGAAAAAAGACTGAGTTTTACAACATCTTTAGCTAATAGTTTAGATGGTGTTCAAGTTATCTTTTCAGCTGTTGGAACACCTCCTGATGAAGATGGTTCAGCAGATTTAAAATATGTTTTACAAGTTGCGCAAACTGTAGGTCAAAATGCGAATGACTATTTTGTATTGGTAACTAAGTCGACTGTACCTGTCGGTACTGCTGCTAAAGTAAAGAGTGTAATTCAAGAAGAACTGTCTAAGCGAGGTCTAGATATTCCCTTTGATGTTGCTTCGAATCCAGAGTTCCTAAAAGAAGGTGCTGCGATAAAAGACTTTATGAATCCTGATAGGGTTGTTATTGGGACTGAAAGTACAAAGGCTCAGAAATTACTTGAAAAATTATATAAGCCATTTACTTTAAATGGATATCCTATAATATTTATGGACATACCTTCAGCAGAAATGACTAAATATGCAGCTAATGCAATGTTAGCAACACGAATTTCATTTATGAATGAAATAGCAAATTTGTGTGAATTAGTTGGGGCAAATGTCGATGATGTTCGTAAAGGTATAGGGACAGATATTCGTATTGGAAGTCGTTTTTTGTATGCAGGATGCGGATATGGCGGATCTTGTTTTCCTAAAGATGTTAAGGCTTTGTCTAAGATCGGACAAGGTAATGGGATTAAAATGCGTATAATTGATGCAGTAGAGGAAGTAAACAATGCTCAAAAATACATTGTATTTAAGAAATTAAGAGATGCTTTTGGAGGTAATTTAAATGGGAAGGTTATTGCGCTTTGGGGCTTAGCTTTTAAACCTGATACTGATGATATGAGAGAAGCACCGTCTTTAATTGTAATAAATGAGCTTCTTAGTGCTGGTGCTATTGTACGAGCTTTCGATCCGGTTGCAATGGACGAAACCTGTCGACGTATTGGAGAAGTTATTACATACTGTTCAGATGAGCTCGAAGCAGTAAAAGGTGCCGATGCTATTGCTTTGATAACAGAATGGAAACAATTTAGAATGCCTGATTGGTCAATAGTTAAGAATTATATGAGTGATAATGTCATTATTGACGGTCGCAATATTTATGATGAAGTTGAAATGTTATCTAATGGATTTAGATATTTTAGAATAGGAAAGTAATCGATATGAAGAAACGTATTTTAATAACAGGTGGAGCCGGGTTTATTGGTTCTCACCTTTGTGAGCGCTTATTGAACGAGGGAAATGATGTTATTTGTATTGATAATTACTTCACAGGTGCTAAAGATAATGTAAGGCATTTATTATATAATCACAATTTTGAGTTAGTTAGACACGATATAACAGAGTCTTATTATGCCGAAGTTGATGAAATATATAATTTAGCATGTCCAGCTTCTCCAGTTCATTATCAATTCAATCCAATTAAGACGATGAAGACTTCTATCTATGGAGCAATGAATATGTTGGGCTTAGCTAAGCGTACTAAGGCTAAAATTTTACAAGCTTCAACAAGTGAGGTTTATGGGGATCCTATAATTCATCCTCAGATTGAGGATTATTGGGGTAATGTTAATCCTATCGGTATTCGATCTTGTTATGATGAAGGAAAACGAGCTGCTGAAACTTTATTTATGGATTATCATAGGCAAAATAATGTTCGAATAAAGATTGTTCGAATATTTAATACTTATGGACCAAGAATGAATCCTGCTGATGGCCGTGTTGTCAGTAACTTTATCGTTCAGGCTCTTAAAGGACAAGATATTACTATATATGGTGATGGATCTCAAACACGTTCTTTTCAATATGTTGATGATTTGGTTGAAGCTATGTGTCGAATGATGTCAACGGATGATCACTTTACAGGTCCAGTTAACACTGGTAATCCATGTGAATTTACCATGTTAGAGTTGGCCGAAAAGATTATTCAATTAACAGGGACGAAGTCTAAGATTATTTTTCAACCGTTGCCTTCAGATGATCCTAAGCAACGTCAACCTAATATATCCTTGGCTAAAGCGGAGTTATCAGGATGGAGTCCAAAAGTAAACTTAGAGGAAGGATTGACTAAAACGATTAGTTATTTTAAATCCATATTATAATTTGGTTAATATGCATGTATGACGGTAGTTAAAAATACAGTATTCAATGGTCTGGCTTGGAGTTCTATTGAAACATTTTCTAGCCAAGGGATTCAATTTATTATTAGTATTATTATTGCTAGGTTAATTGCTCCTAAAGAATATGGTTTAATTGCAATGTTGAGTATTTTTCTTGCAGTTGCTCAAATTTTTATAGACAGTGGATTTTCTAAAGCTTTAATACAGAAGAAAAATAGGACAGAGGCTGATTTTTCAACAATTTTCGCATTTAATATTTTTATATCTGTTATTTGTTATTTATTATTGTATTTTTCAGCACCTCTTATTGCTAAATTCTATGAACAACCCGATTTGACCTCTGTCACTCGGGTTGTTGGTATAGCATTAATCATCAATGCTCTGGGTATAATACAGCGTTCAAAATTTGCAATTGCTTTTGATTTTAGGACAACTGCATTTATTAGTCTGATATCCTTGATCTTTAGTGGTTGTATTGGGATTATACTTGCATATAAATCTTTCGGTGTTTGGGCACTAGTTACTCAAAGTCTTGTTTCTGCTTTTATCTCATGTATTTTATTGTGGATATTATCAGACTGGAAACCATCGTTGCTTATTGATATATGCTCATTTAAAGAGTTATTTTCGTTTGGTTCTAAATTGTTGATTTCGAGTCTTCTGCATGCGGTGTATATTAATTTGTATACGTTAGTAATAGGCCGAAAGTATAGTGCTACAGATTTAGGATATTATAATAGAGCTAACACACTATCTCAATACCCCTCTGTAACTATCATGATGCTTATTGTTAAAGTATTGTACCCTGCCCAGTGTGAAATTCAAGATGATTCAAATCAGTTAAATAGATCATTTATTCAATATTTACGGATATCTTGCTTTATTATTTTTCCTTTAACTGTAGGTCTAGCCGCTGTAGCATATCCATTGATTGAGCTCATGCTGACCACAAAGTGGCTTCCAGCGGCTCCATTGTTGCAAATTATGTGTATAGCTTACATGTGGTATCCTGTAATGTTGGTTAATAATAATATATTAAACGTTAAAGGGCGTTCTGACTATTTTCTAAAGTCTGAGATAATAAAAAAAATTATTGCTATTGCGATACTTCTAGTCACTATGCCACTTGGACTTAGATGGTTGTGTTTGGGGATATTGGTTTATAACATATTAGATATGTTTATTATCATCTATTTTTCTAAGAAAGTTATTGATACTGGATATTTAAAGCAATTGAGGGAAATATTACCTATGGTCATAGCTTCATTTGTAATGGGAGTATCTATTTTATTAGTCATACCTTTATTCTCATTAATTAT
>JBOFPV010000026.1:0-27285 GCA_051660585.1 Tannerellaceae bacterium | reverse complement strand
GTTTCACCGTGTCGTACAATTGTAATGATCATCCTTTATTTCACTTCTGCTTGTGGCTGCATATTCTTCTTGCATTCGTCGAGCCTACGCTTTGCAATAGGAAACACAACCGGATTGTTTGAGATCGGATTGCTATTTACCACAACAACCGTTTCATAAACAGCTTCTATATTTTGATAGGTCAATACCTCTTTTGGGGTTCCCTGATCATATACTTTTCCTTTTTTCATCATCACCAGGTTACTGCAAAACTCACCGGCCAAACTCAAATCATGTATGATCATCGCAATGGTAAGTCCGCGCGTTTCGTTCAGCTCCTGCAACAAATTCATGATGCGTATCTGGTGTGTAATATCAAGATGAGAGGTAGCTTCATCGAGCAAAAGCAACTTGGGCTCTTGCGCCAGTGCTGAGGCAATGGATGCCATTTGCTGCTCTCCACCGCTAAGTTCGGTAATGCGCTTATGACGAAGATGCGTAATCCCCGTAAGCTCTATGAAGTAATTCACAATTTGATAATCTTCTCGCGAGTTGAAGAACTGGAAGTTCCCTCTGTAAGGAGTACGTCCCATCAGCACAAACTCCTCTACCGTAATGGGCGACAACTCCTGAAACTGCGTTACGACCGAAAGCATACGCGCCCGCTCTTTGAGTGAAAGGGCTGTTGTTTCTTTTCCGGCCAAACGCACCGATCCGCTTCGAATCGGTATATCAGACGCTATCGCTTTAAAGAGGGTACTCTTTCCCGAACCATTGGGTCCGATGATTCCTGTAAACGCTCCTTCCTCAATGCTGATGTTTACCTTATCCAAGCAAAAGTCGTTGCCATAGCCACACACAAGATCTGTAATCTCTAACATGCTCATCTTACATTATTTTTGAATTAGAACTCGGTCTGCTCAAAATTGCAATAAAAGCTATACCTCCCACAATTCCGGTAATTACACCGATAGGAAGTTCGTTTGGAGCAATCACGGTGCGAGCAACAATATCACACAACAGCAGGAAAATCCCTCCCGAAAAGAAAGACGCAAACAGCAACGAGCGGTAATCGGTACCAATCCAAAGACGGGTAACATGCGGAATAATCAATCCCACAAAACCAATCACTCCTCCTACCGCGATACACGTACCGGTAAGCAAGGAGGTAAGCAAAAACAAACAACGTATTGTGGTTTGTGTGTTTATGCCCAAGTGTTTTGCTTTGGTCTCACCCAAGCGCAATACATTGAGCGGACCAACAAAGAAATACGAAAGCAGCAATACAGACAACGAAACAATCACCATCCCGTATATCAAATAGGTATTGGTTTCGTTGAGCGATCCCATCGTCCAGAACACGATACCGTGTATATTTTCAACAGCTGTTATCGACATCAAAAACATCACAACTGCCGATGAAATAAAGCTAATCATTACCCCGATCAAAAGCATTCGGCTGATGCTGACCATTCCTTTACGTACACTGAGTGTATAAACCAAAAAGATGGTTGCAAAGGCTCCGATAAAACCGGCTATGGGTAATGCGACTGCATTCATGGCAAACAAGCCTGAGATAATCGCAAAAGTAATACCCAATGATGCACCTCCCGAAATACCGAGTGTATAGGGCTCGACCAGCGGGTTGCGGTAGATCCCCTGAAGAATTACACCCGAAAGGCTCAAACTACCTCCAATGGATATGGCCAGCAAAGTACGCGGTACACGGATGTATTTCAACACCGCATACTCCATCGAGTCGGGATTATTGAATGTATCAAGGATATTTCCGAAAGGAATCTCTACTTCTCCGATACTCAACGACAACATCGATGCAATCAAAAGCATCAATGGCAGAAGGATCAGAGCAGAGAGTGTTTTAGACGACAGTTGTTTCATGCTGAGTGTTTAGTACTGATTACTTCTAATCAATATTCGATTCCTTTTCTACTGGTTATTGCTTTATCGAAAGGATGTTTCACTTTCTGAATGTTGCTCACATAATCGGCTATTTCAATTAAGCCGGGTGTAGCACCGCGACCGGTAATGACCAATTCAAGATCGGCCGGTTTATTTTTCATAAACTCAATAACACGCTCTTCGGGAATGAAGTTATCGCGCACCGAAATCACCAACTCATCCAAGATAAGCAAGTCGAAATGTTCTTCAGTGATAAGCTTCTCTACGTGAGCAAGTCCTTCGGGCACTTCCTTTATCATTGTTTCTACCGGAATGGAACGATCCAAGAATGGGTGTCCTTTTGCAAAGTGAAGTACGGTAGCTCCTAATTTCTTTAAGCTATCCTTCTCGGCATAACCGTAGATTTCGGGACGTTTGTGAAACGATACGTAACAAACTTTGAAGTCGTTGCCTAAAGCACGAGTCGCTAGTCCGACCGCAGCAGTGGTTTTCCCCTTGCCATCGCCGGTATAAATGTGTATTAATCCAGTTTCTTTCATTTCTTATTGATGCAATTGGTTATAAGATCAAGTGTTTCGATAAAGGTAATCGGTGTAGGCTGACAAGCAATATTCGAGTCGAGAATAAAGATGTTGTCATTCTTCGAAGCCGGAATGTTTTTAAAGACACTCCACATTGCTTTTTCTTCGTCGCCGGTGATACCCATCGTAACTACAAATATATAATCTGGTTTACGAGCTATTACAAGCTCTTTTCCGATTGTTCCCGCTGTGAGATCGTGTGCAATATTTTCACCACCGCAATAGGTGATGTAATCATTCATAAACGTATTGGGCAATACCGTAAAGATTGGTGAAGCTCCGATCTGAATAAAGAAGCGAGGCTTTGGATTACGGTTGCTGTTTTGTAGACGAATGGCTTCGGCACGTTGCTTTACCGAATCAATCACCGCTACGGCACGTTCCTCTTTCCCTACTAATTTACCCAAAGCAATAAATTGCGAGCAAATATCATCAAACGTTTTCGGTGATTTGAACACCTCAACTCGAATGCCCATCTTACGCAACGTCTCCAACTCCTTTACAGAGGTGAGTCCGGAGGCTAATACCAAATCAGGCTTCATACTTACAATCTTCTCCAAGTTAGGCTTTACCGCACTGGAAACGATTGGCTTGTTATCCGGTTTTGCCGCATGGCAATAGCTGGTACAACCTACCAAGTGAGATTGTGCATTGAGGTAGTAAATACTCTGAGTAAGAGAAGGGCCCAACGAAATGATTCGTTCTACTTTCCGGGCAAATGCCGCTACGGTAGTCAACAGCACAAAAGCTGTCATCAGGGCTAGTATAGAGAATAGTCTATTCATTGTTATCGTCTATAAATGAATCGGTAAAAAATAATGTCTTTCATCTGCGTATTCGTCTCCTGATTTGAATTCCACAGGATGCTTGAATAAAGGTCCATCAAACACGTACGTATGGTATTCGCCATTCTCGCCACAAGGATCTACCCCTTCCATTTCACGCATCGTAGCCACAAGTTGGTCATCCAGATTCTTTCCAAGCATTGCTTTGAAGCGATCTTGCTTCAATACAGATACCAAAATAGCCTTGAACCCATCCTGAATGAAGTCGTGAAGAATGTCGCGGGTATCTCTGCCCCATATCGGAAACAACGGAGTGATTTCCGCCTCAGCGCATACACGCTCGATCCAGTCACGATGCGCATTGAGATAGATATCACCGAATACACCATACTGAACGCCTTGTTCCTTGAGTTGTGCTATGATTTTTTTGAGATGGAATTCGTACGAACCGGTAGAGATCGGTTCTTGAATAAGCGGTATTTGAATAGCCTCAGCTTGTGCTGAAATAAGGGATTTATCAAGCCCGTGCGAACGAGACTTATTGCTCTCCGGCTCGCAAAAGTTGACCAAGTAGGCAGCTTCGTTGCCGGATGTTTTTAAAAATGTGTGCAAGGCAAACATACAATCTTTGCCACCGCTCCATGAAATAAATGCTCTCATTGAAGTTAGAGAAAATTTACTGAGAATAAGGCCGCAACGATTTACAGCTCGTAAAAACTTTATTCCCGAAGTTTTACATTAGATAATTATTGAGGCAGGTCTTCCGGCTTGTTTCATCATAATCTCACCTTCCCGGAGTCTTCTCCAGTGGCAAACAGAGACCAGATTTATCGCGAAACTTACGGCTGCGGGTACAGCTTCGGTATTGCACCGAATTCCCATTTTAAAGTATCATTACAATTTGCTTGCAACTCATACTACCTTCTTGTGCAAATATAATCACAAACTTTTACCCTGACAACAAAGCAAGATCACTATCTGCACAACATGAGTCCAAAACACCAAAATACTACCGCTTCGTTAAATAAGAATAATCTGAGAAATATTCTATATAAATACAGCAACAACTACAGCTATCCAATGTTTGATATTCGAATGAGATCTTATAAAATGATCTCCAAATATAAAGAGAGTAAAAGCATTAAATTTTTGTGATTCAATTTCAAATAACCATTTCTTATGAAAACACGTTACTTTTCAGCTATGCTCATCGCAGGTTTTATTTCAGTTGGATTTGCTTCATGCAGCAGTGAAGATCAACCTGTACAAGTAGAAGAACAAACGACTCAAGTTAGTTTTTCTATGGTAATGCCAGAAGGTGTTTTATCTAAAGCAGTAGATAACACTCTGGGTGAGACTCCTTGGAAAAGTTATACACAATGTATGACCCAGTTTGATGACAATGGACAACCTATTCCTTCGGACCCAAGCTTTCCCCTCGTCGCTAACATGGAAATGGAACGAACCGGTTCCGGTGTAGGCCCTAGTCCGTTAGTTGTAAAAGTAAACATCGTAAAACGAGCCGATGGTACTTATGTTACAGACCCTGTGACTGTTGATGCAGAAAAGGTATATACCATCAAAAACATCACCATTACAGATGCTACAAATTTAAGTCAGATATACTTCTCCGGAGTACAAAGTGGAGCAACATTTGCACCTTATGTATCACAAACATTACCTCAAACTTTTACTGTTGCTGCATTTACAAAACCAATCATTGATGTTTGGGTATTGTGCGCGAGAGGTTTTGAGCCGGAAAAATTTGGAAAACCTAAATTCGATATTAATCGTGTAGAGGTGTCTTGTATTCCGATCTTTGTTGACGTTTGTGATAGGGTTGGAGAAGACTTCGTTGCAGAGGGCATAATCAGCTTACAAAAGATCAATAAAGCAACAACTCCTGTGGCATCGGATTTTGCAAGCGCAGGAAAAGTTACTGATAATCTGGCAAGTGGATCAATCTCTTATTTGTGCTTTGCCGATGATCTTGATCAAGCAGATACTAAAGAATGGTTCTTGATCTCAATCACTTACAAAAACCCTGACACAGGTATAAATAATACAGTTTCGGAAATTGTAAGTCTCGATAAAATGAAAGCATACAAATCATTGAAAGCATGGGATGACACTTATAATTTTCTTGATGTTTTGATTTGTGGTGATTTCTGCATCTTCAATTGCAGCACACAAGAAAATCCAGAATAACGAATATCCAGAAATTGTAATACAATAATATATATCGGAGGAGAACTGAAATCGTTTTCCTCCGATTTTTTATTTCAACTTCGGATACATGGCTTTTTGACTGGCTTAATAATAGCTTTAAATTACACATGCAGATAAGTCTATTTGCCGGCAAGTTATTTTATGGTTACCTTCGTAAATAAAAAGAAGAATGACAAATCTGGATGGACGCAAACGTAGCAATGTAAGACCGGGACAGTTGGTAAATATCGTGCTTAAGGCCGATCAACGCACAGGCGAACTCACCGAAGGTATCATTAAGAGGTTATTGACCAAGTCTCCTAATCACCCGCATGGGATCAAAGTACAACTCGATACCGGTGAAGTGGGACGCGTGAAGGAAATTCTGGAAGATTGGGACGAATAGTTTTGATCTATATGAAAACTAAATCGTTTGATGGGCATCAAACGATTTAAACATAACGAAGACGGAATCGTCCGATGGGCATCAGACGATTCCGTTTATAACGAAGAGTAAATCGTCAGAAGGCGGTCTGACGATTCACTCTTCGTTTACTTTATTTTGAAACCTTACAAGGTCTCGATGCAAAGGTTACTTTAAAAATGTTTGCCCGAAACGTAAACCCATTCGCCATTTTCTTTTTCAAAGATCGACTCTTCTTTTATCTGATCTACCTTTCCGCCTTCCATAAAAAGGGCTCTAAACGTAACCATTCCGGTATTGTCTGTCACCTCACCTTTCTCTTTCTGCAAGATTTCGAGCTTAACCCATTTCACTGATTTTGCCCAACGCTTGATGTCTGCCTTGTCGCTAAGCGGACGCGTAGACGAATGCCAGCTTTTCATCAGGTAATCGGCATCGGCCTTTGTGAAAGCTGTATAGCGCGAACGCATCAATCGCTCTGCTGTAGGAGCCGAAATTCGTCCTTCAATGATTGCACCACAGCACTCGCCGTAGGTATTTTGTGAGCCACAAGGGCATAATTGTTCCATATCGTGTATATTCTTATTACTCCTGCTAAATTACAATTATTTTTATTGCGAAGACGCAAAGACTTGCCGGTTTGATTGAGTTGTACACTTCTACTGAAAGCTTGGGGTTGCTCTATTGTAGGGCATGGGGTTTTCTATTTCCGGCATTTAGCGTAGAGGCGTAAACGAAACAAGGGCAAAGACGAAAAGGAAAAAGCCGTTCAAACGGAGGCGAAGCCGTAGAGCGTTCTTTTTCCTTCGCCGAGCGCCCGAAGTGTAGTAGCCTCTACGCGGTAGCCGGCAGCTTTTCTTTTTGGTTCTTTCTTCTTTTCGCTGTAGAAAAGAAAAAGAACAAATAAGAAGATTAATAATTTTTGCCCGCTACCCTCGGCGCCGGAGCACCCGGAAGCGGCTTCCTGCTTTTGAGATCCTGCATGATCACCTCAATCGCTTTATCGAGCTGTTGATCCTCACCACCCCACTCTTTGAGCGGATCATTGTCGATCAAGATATCCGGATCTACACCATGGTTTTCGATAATCCAGTTGCCCGTTTTCGGATCGAAACTTGTAAAGAAAGGCACCCTTATATCCGTACCATCCATATAAGGAAGCGAACCGCTGATCCCGATTACACCACCCCAAGTACGCGTACCGATCAATTTGCCCAGACCAAGCGCTCTAAATCCCCAAGGAAACAGGTCACCATCGGAAGCCGAATACTTGTTGATCAGGCAAACTTTTGGCCCCACTAGCGTCGCATTCGGAATGGTTCCGATCTTCGAAGTACCACGACCTACGGTAAGGCGGTACGGTTCGCGCGCCAAGCGTTCGAGAATCATCGGAGAAACATTTCCGCCCCCATTGGCACGGTCGTCAATGATCAAAGCCTCCTTATCAAGCTGCGGATAGAAATAACGGGAAAACTGATTGAGCCCCTCCGGTCCCATGTCGGGAATATATACATAACCCACTTTGCCGTTCGTTGCTTTGTCTACCTTTTCAATGTTCTTTTGCACCCAGTTGTAATGATACAACGAGTACTCTTCTGCCAGAGGCGTGATCACCACTTTGCGCGCTCCGGCAAGTTGCGGCTTGCTGTTGAGCATGATCTCGGTAGGCACATTGGCCTTCCCTACCAACAAAGCATACATATCTTTTACGGTATTGGTCGGTACACCATCTATCGAAACGATGTAGTCGCCTTTGTGTGCATCGACACCTGCTTCGGTCAGTGGCGAACGAAGTTCTTCGCTCCAGGAAGCTCCCGGTATGATCTCTTCCAACTTGAAGAAGCCGCTTTTATCGCGCGACACCTCTGCCCCCAATAAGCCAGTTGTAATACGTGCGGGACGTTGTGTTTCGCCCGGATTTACATACGCATGACCTACACCCAATTCGCCGATCATCTCACCAATAATATAGTTAAGATCGAGGCGAGTCTTGGCATACGGCACCAATACTTCGTAACGTTTCTTCACCGCGTTCCAATCGATTCCGTGCATGTTCTCCAAATAGAATCCGTCGCGATAGGCACGCCAAGCCTCGTCGAATATCTGTGCCCACTCGGCCGAATAGTCTACCGGAATCTTCATATCCGAAAGGTTTACCGGCGTAGACAACGTTACCGGACCCGAAGGAATGTCGGTTACAAAGTATTGGTTTCCTCGTTCAAATACAACCTTCTTGCTCCCCGGAGTCACGATCATGCCGGCATCGGCCACCAAGTCTTCTTTCTGATTCTTGAGGTTGTAGATCTTTGTTCCCCCTTGTGTGCTATAAAGAATGGTATTACCATCTGAATAGAAATTGCCGTAATAACCGGCAGGCAATGGAAGCTTTATGATGCGCTGATCCATGCCTTCGGCATCAATCTTTACAGCATTAGCAGGCTGATCTGCTTTGGCCTCCGCGCCATCTTTTGCGGCTCCTTTGCTATCTTTCGTTGCAGCTTTACCTTCTTTCACTGCGGTATCGCTATCTTTCGTTATTGCTTCGCTGTCTTTTTCGAGAAAAGGCGAAGGGGTATCTTTGGAAAGCAAGGCAATGTACACGCCCCCCATATTATTATATACATGGTTCCATTCGAGCTGTCCGTAGGTAGGATTAAAGTCTCGCGCCGACGTAAAGACAATATACTTACCATCGGTACTGAATACCGGGCTGTACGAACTGTACCACTTGTCGGTAATAGGGATCTCTTTCTTATCTGCCAGATTCAACGCATAAATCATCGAGAAGTTGTTGTCGCCTTCTCGCGCATAGGTAATCCATTTGCTATCGGGCGAGAAGTTGATGCCACGAGCTGCTCCTGTCGGAGTCTCAAGCAGTGTGGTTACATTTCCCGAAGGAACATCGATGAGCTTGATTCGGTTTTTACGATCGGTAAATGCAAGCTTACTGGCATCGCTGCTCCATGTAAGGGAGTTGATATAGGTGTCGTTGTTTTTGGTGAGTTGCGACACCTTGCCTGTAGCAACATCACGAAGGTAAACTTCTGTTTCGCCGGTTGCGTCTGATATATACGCAATACTTTTTCCATCGGGCGACCAACGTGCCATGCGTTCGTGTGCTCCCGGAGTACGGGTGATGTTTTTAGTCACACCTTTATTCACCGGCACATCAAACACTTCGCCACGAGAGGTAATTGCCATGCGCTCGCCATTGGGAGACACTGTTGCGGCCGTTATATAGTTGGCACCGTCTTTGATCTCGTTACGGGCCAACGCATTGTCTGATGCGAGTGATATGTTTACTTTCTCGGCTTTCTTGGTATCGGTATTGAAGGTATAAATGTATCCGCCGTTTTCGAATACGATGGTGTTTCCATGACTGCTCGGAAACTTAATGTCGTATTCTTTAAAGTCGGTAACTTTAGAGGTTTGCTTGGTTTTGGTGTTATACACAAACAAATTCATGATCTTATCTCGGTCGGAGATAAAATACACCTCGTCGCCAATCCACATCGGGAAGATGTCTTGCGCTACGTTGTCTGTGATGTTTGTTACAGTCTTGGCCTCCGGATTGTAGATCCATACATCATCAGCCATTCCGCCTTTGTAATGTTTCCAGGTACGAAACTCACGCATCACACGGTTGTAGGCGAGTTGCTTTCCGTCGGGTGAGTACGAACAGAAGCCACCTTCGGGCAAAGGAATCACCTGTGAGAGTCCGCCCTCCTTATCCACTTCGTAAAGTTTGCCCGAGAATCCGTCGCTGATGCGATTGCGGTATACAATACGAGAGCCGTCGGGAGTCCATCCGGTTACAATGTTGTTTGGCCCCATTCGATCGCCAAGATCATCGCGCTTGTTAGTTGCTGTGTAGGTAATGCGAAGTGGTTCTCCGCCTCGTACAGGCATGGTATAGACTTCGGTATTCCCGTCGTACTGACCGGTAAAAGCGATGGTTTTTCCATCGGGTGAAAACTTCGGAAACATTTCATAGCCTACGAAAGAGGTAAGACGTCTTGCCTCTCCGCCCGAAGCCGGCACTGCGTATAAGTCTCCGGCATAAGAGAATACAATCTCCGAACCATTGGTTGAAGGGAAACGAAGCAATCTGGCTTCACCCGTTGTAACAGCAAAGAGGCTGGGGAAAGCTAGTACGGATAGCAAAGAGGTCGCAATTTGTTTTTTCATTGTATGTGTAGTTTATAGAATACACAAATCTAAATAAATTCCACATTAATAAAGTAATTAATATGGAATTTGTATATTGCGACTCAAATACTTTATTGCAGAGACTGTATGAAACGTATCTCAATTATAAGTCTAGTCGTATTGGCCGTATATTCGGTATTGATCTACGCATTTGTAATGCCCGAGGCATCGCACAATGCCCCTTTTGAGTTTCGTTATACCCTCGAATCTCCCGGTGTGTACAAGCAAACTTGTACTTTCAATCATACAAACGCTTTTGAAATAACGGCTCACGATCTGTTTTGGAACAAGAATAATCCCGATTATAAACCCAAATCGCTAAAGGTTGCATTATCTGAAAAAGAGACCGAACAACTGAAAGCATCTATTTTCGAATCGATGCAACTGGAAGACCTCAAGCCTCACTACGGTTTTGACGGAAAGGCTACTTCCGACTTTGTACATTCATTCTCGCTTGCCACAGCTACAGATACCGTTTTTCTGACTATCAAAGATCAGATCAACAACGATATCCCTAAAGAGATTTACAGTCTGGTGCATGTAATGAGTGATTTACTTGAAAAACATTCCAACAATTAATATAAGATGACGAACAAAGTTGTTATTTGCATCGGCTCAAACTTCGACGCAGGTATAAACATTGAAAAGGCGAAAGCTGTTTTAAAAAGAGAACTTGGCCCTATTGCCTTTGCTGATCAAACGGAAAGCGAAGGGGTAAACTGGTCAAAACCGTGTATGTTTACCAATCAGGTCGGGTATTTCGAGTCGAACAAAGATTTTGATTTTATCAAACAACTCACCAAACAAATCGAACGTGATTTGGGTAGGAATGCAGAGCAACGTGCTCTTGGCAACATGCCAATGGACATTGATATTGTTATCTGGAATGATGCAATACTCAAGCCGGATGATCTCAATCAATCTTACGTACACGAAGCAATCCGCTCTCTTGAGTTAACTCTGAATCAAACTATTTTACCGTAATATAATAAGGTAAACGGCATAAATGGATAATTATTAGCTATCTTTGCCGCCACTAGAAAAAACATTAATTACAAAACAATCCAATTGATATGAATCAATTAATGGACCCAATCGGCAAACTGATGGGATTAAGATACAAGTCGCACCCTTGGCATGGTGTCGAAATTGGAGACGATGCTCCACATACAGTGACCAGTTTTATTGAAATGGTACCTACTGATACTGTTAAATACGAAGTAGACAAATCAAGCGGCTACATTCGTATCGACAGACCACAGAAGTTTTCAAACGTTATTCCGGCTCTTTACGGTTTCATTCCACAAACCTATAGTGGACAATGCGTAGCAGACTATACAATGGAAAAAACGGCTTACGAAGGTATTACCGGCGACAGTGACCCTATCGATATCTGTGTCTTGACAGAGAAGGTTATTCCTCATGGTAACATCTTGGTTAGTGCAATTCCAATCGGCGGATTCCGTATGCTAGACGGAAAAGAATCTGACGATAAGATTATCGCGGTAATGCGCAACGATGCTGTATATGGTGGTTATAAAAACATCACCGATTGCCCTGATATGGTAATCGATCGTTTGAAGCACTACTTCCTTACTTACAAAGATCTTCCCGGAGAAAAACGTAACGTTGAGATTACACACGTATTTGATCGTGACGAAGCTCATGAGATCATCAGACGCTCTACAGAAGACTATGCAAACAGATTCAAGAATCTGGAGCAATTCCTTAAAGGCGTATAAGCAATAAAAGCATTATAGAGATGGCTGTTCTTTTTGGGAGGACAGCCTTTTTTACATCCTTACCCCAGCGATGCAGCAGCATCAGGTATGGATACAAAAAAGCCCCAACCAGTTCACTTCAGAACCGATTGGGGCTTTCAAATATCGTTATCGTTTACTCAAACGAGAAGGTATTAGCGACCTCCGTTTTTACGTTTTTGAGCTTCTTGTTGCAAGCGTTGAGCTTCTTCAAGACGAGCCATAAAGCCCGATTTCTTGCGAGGCTTACGTTTGTTAGCTTCAAGTTTAGCCAAAAGCTTATCTTCATTGATTGTATATCTGAAGATCAACGTTTGAATAATTGTAATCAACGTAGAAATAAAGTAATAGTAGCTAAGGCCTGATGCGTACTGATTGAAGAACACAAGGAACATCAACGGCATCATATACATCATCACCTTCATACCCGGCATTTGTTGTTGCCCAGTATTGGTTTGCTCCATGTTGAACTTCGTATAGACTACGTTCGTGATGGTCATCAACAAACAGAACAAACTGATGTGATTACCAAAGTACGGAGTAATGATTGGGATGTATGTATTCCAGCTTACAATTGCATCGTATGTAGACAAGTCGTGAGCCCACAAGAAGCTTTCCTGACGTAGCTCAATTGCCGATGGGAAGAATGCAAACAACGCAAGCAAGATTGGCATTTGAAGCAACATAGGCAAACATCCGCTCATCGGACTTACACCTGCTTTGCTATAAAGCTCCATCGTAGCACGTTGGCGAGCCATCGCATTGTCTTGACCAGGAAGTTTTGCGTTGATCTCTTCAATTTGCGGACGAAGTACCCTCATCTTCGCCGACGACATATAAGACTTATATGTAAGCGGGAACAAGAAGATCTTCACAACCAAAGTCAATAAAAAGATAATGATACCGTAGTTATTGATAAAGTTTCCGAAGAAGTTGAAGATAGGAATCACAAAATATTGATTCACCCAACGGAACACACTCATACCAAGAGGAACAAGTTTGTCGAGTTGAAGCTTGTTGTCGGCAGTAGCATCATCGTCATACGCCTGCAATAAAGAGAACTTATTAGGACCGAAATAGTATCTGAAGTTCGCTAGTTGATTACCTCTCACATCAAAAGGGACAGAAGCCGTCAACGAACAGTTTTTCAAAAACTCACCATCTTTATAGATCGAAGAGCTCATTTTTGCATTCTCAAAGCTGTCGTCAGAGATCAACACTGTTGAGAAGAACTGATCTTTGTAAGCCACCCATTTCACTTTGTTTTGAAGAGTCTTAGAGTCATCGCGTGATTCGCTCAAGTTCTCAACATCATCAGCAGTATTCTTGTAGAAGATACCGGTGTAACGTTCTTCAAATTTACGACCGTGTTCTTGCTGTCTGATTTTTTGGTTCCATTGTAGATCCAATGTATTTGTACCGGCAGCCAACACTTCACCCATACCATTTCCCTTGATCTTAAACTCGATCATATAATCATCCACAGGAACAGTATACATATAATCTAGGTATCTGCCATTTCCTGCGTCAAGACGGAACGTGATTGAATTTGCGGTTTTGTTGATCGGAGTAAAATACAAATCAGATGTATTCAACACGCGATTGCTAGCCGTTGTAAGAGTCAGGTTAAAATCTGCTCCATTCTTTTCAAACAAATACAAAGGAAGAGAGTCTGAGGTAACATAGTTTTTCAAACGAGCTGAAATTACGCGACCACCTTTGTTCGAAAACTTCAATTCTACTAGATCGTTTTCCAACGTAGTTGTCTCTTCGTTACCTACTGCAGCCGCTGCAAATACGCCATACGCCTCTTGCATACGAGACAATGTAGCAGAGTCTGCTTCAGTTGCGGGAAGTACTTCTTTTGTTGTCGTGCCGATCTCCTTTTCAGCCTGCAAGTGCAGCGCCTCTACCCTAGCAAGCGAATCTTGAAGCTGCTTACGCGCTTCGATTTGCTCAGGTGTTGGTCTGTTCAACCAGCTGAACGCGAAGATAACAACACCGATAAGAATGAATCCTATGAGTGAATTTCTGTCCATTGTTAATTATTATTTCTTGTTTTCAGTAGCTGCTTTGATAAAGCTCATAAACAGCGGATTAGGATTAAGTACAGTACTATTGTATTCAGGGTGGAACTGAACACCGATAAACCATTTCAACGTAGGGATTTCAACAACCTCAACAAGACCTGTTTCTGGGTTTTTACCTACACACTTCATACCGGCAGCTTCAAACTGATCAATATATTGGCTATTGAATTCGAAACGGTGACGGTGACGCTCTTGGATATTCTCTTTACCGTAAGCTTTAGCAGCCAAAGAACCTTTTTCTAGTGTACAATCATATTCGCCCAAACGCATAGAACCACCCATATCGGTAATGTTCTTTTGGTCTTCCATGATGTCGATCACTTTGTATTTAGCATTCGGCTCCATCTCTGTAGAGTTTGCATCTTCAAAGCCAAGTACGTTACGAGCAAATTCGATCACCATACACTGCATACCAAGACAAATACCCAAAGTAGGCACATCGTGTTCGCGCGCATATTTCAAAGCAACGAATTTACCTTCGATACCACGTTGACCAAAACCAGGAGCGATCAGGATACCATCCATACCACCTAGCATCTCGTCAGCATTCTCAGCCGTAAGCTTTTCAGAGTGGATAAAGTGAAGATCAAGCTTTTTATTTTGTTGTGTTGCAGTTTGCAACAACGACTCATTAATCGATTTGTAAGCATCAGGAAGCTCCACATACTTACCAACAAGACCGATTTTCACCGTCTCAGTTGCAGTATATTTCTTATTCAGGAACTCTCTCCAAGGCTTCATTTCAGGTGTTTCACCCACTTCAAGACCCATTTTCTTCAATACAGAAGCATCCAGGTTTTGTTTTTGAAGCGCCAAAGGAACTTCGTAGATAGTAGGAACGTCAACACATTGTACTACGCCACTCTCTTCCACGTTACAGAACAAAGCAACTTTACGAAGAAGTTCTTTTGTCAATTCACGTTCGGTACGTAACACAAGAATATCCGGTTGGATACCCAACTCCTGAAGTTGTTTTACAGAGTGCTGAGTAGGTTTTGTTTTCACCTCACCTGCAGCAGCAATATAAGGAACATAAGTCAAGTGAACACACAGACAGTTTTTGCCCAACTCCCAACGAAGTTGACGCACACTTTCGATAAATGGCAGCGACTCGATATCACCAATAGTACCACCAATCTCAGTGATCACAAAATCAAATTGATTCTTTTGACCAAGAAGCTTCATATTACGTTTGATTTCGTCAGTAATATGAGGCACCACTTGTACAGTTTTACCCAAATAATCTCCGCGACGCTCTTTATTAATTACATTTTGATAAATACGTCCGGTTGTGATGTTATTTGCTCTTGTTGTAGGCACATTCAAGAAACGCTCATAGTGACCAAGATCTAGGTCAGCCTCATGTCCGTCTACAGTCACATAACATTCACCATGCTCATACGGGTTCAATGTACCCGGATCAATGTTAATGTACGGATCATACTTCTGAATAGTTACTTTATAACCTCTGGCTTGAAGCAACTTACCCAACGATGCGGCTACAATACCCTTACCTAATGAAGAGATAACACCGCCTGTAACGAAGATATACTTAGTATCTGCCACGACAATAATATATTTAATTAATCAACAAAACTATCTGTTTCCCAAAAGGGCAAAGGTACATATTTTTATTCATTATCACCAGTTGTCGTTTGATTTTTCGTAAGCTTTTAAAGTTTAAGGCTCTAAAAGATCGTAAAAATCAAATAAATGCAACAATGTTATATGTTGTAAAAAAAGGATTGAAAATAACTGTTTTTTAGTTACATTCGCAGTCTGTTAAAACTCTAACAAATTACATAAATATGAGAGTACTACTTGTTACATTGGCTATCATCTTTGCTAATTCATTTAGTCACAACCTGGTTGCACAAGAAACAAACACTACTACTAATGAAGAGCTTGCACCCGATCAATATCCTGAGTTGGAAAAAATACCCACACTCATGCAAGTTCACGAACAAGAAAACTTAAACTACAAACCGCAAATAGCACCTACCGCAGTTGCGATTGAAGGATTTATACCCGAGCAGAAACTTGAAATCTCAAGAGAAGCACTCTATTGGATCAACAAGCGTCTCGAACCTTGGGAAGAATTCGACAGATACGTCACATTTCAAGACACTGTTATTGTAAATCCGTTATTTTTGCCATTTGTATTCAGAAGCAAGTCTATTGCCGACACCATGACCTGGGCTCCTATTCGCTACCACGAACAAGAGTTCCCACAAACCTCGTGGATTAAAACAGACACTTTATTCAAAGAACGACTCATCGTGCAGCGCTTTAGAGACACTGCATACGACTATATCGTGCAAAACAACAGAGACGACATCAAGTATGCACAGAGTTTTTTCCCTAAAGGAGGAGACTTTGTTAAACCCATCATCATCGAAGGAAAGAAGCCCGAAGAAATACTGACGGTAGACAACACCAGCGATCTTGATCAAGTAACGGCACCGGTCAAGTTTATACCCGAGCGCAGATACTGGACATCAAGCATGAACAGCAGTTTACAGTTCTCACAAAACTACATCTCACCCAACTGGTATAAAGGAGGAAGCAGCAACATCAACTTATTGTCACGCAACTTTTTCCGTTACGACTACAACCGAGACAAAGTGCAATTCGTTAATGAAATGGAATGGAAAGTCAGCTTCTTCAATGCCCCAAAAGACTCCCTTCGTTCATTTAAAATTGGAGATGATGTACTTCGCATTTATAGCAACCTTGGTTACAAAGCCTTCAGCAAATGGTATTACACCGTCAACTGCGACTTCAACACACTCGTCTTCAAAAATTACATTGAAAATACAAACACACTGCGTGCCGCATTCCTATCGCCAATGATTTTGAAGTTAGGTCTCGGTATGAAGTACAGTACAGGTAAAGCATCAGAGCGAGTAAAAGGACGAAACTACAATTTCAACATCAACCTCGACCCGCTTGCCCTATCCTACAAATACATTGCAAATAAAAATGTAGATGTAGTACAACATGGTATACCCGAGGGGGAAAAACACCTTACACAAATCGGTTCCAACATACGAGCAGAGCTAAACTTCAACATCAATAAAAACATTTCATTCTATTCAAGAGCTTCGTATTTCACCAACTACGAAAAGATTGAAATTGAAAATGAAAACCGCCTAAACATGGCTATCAGTAGATACTTCTCAACGATGATCTCGATTACGCTACGCTACGACGACAGCGTTCCGTTGAACGAAGACTTCAAGACACACCTTCAGGTGAACGAACTACTCAGCTTCGGCTTCAACTACAAGTGGTAACATTACCACCAACACATAGCACACAAAAGGCTTCGAAAGCAGAAATCAACCTCTGCATTCGAAGCCTTTTTTTTACAATAAAAAAAATAAGATCATAATGAATTTAGAAAGTATGTCTAAAAACAATATGTATCAGAGTTGCGAATCTCAAACAAATGGTTACTTTTGCCGCCTAGTTGCAATATAGAGATTACAGAATGGCACAATCAATCGTTCAAACCGGCACTATCACGCATATTGACGGTGACATAATTAAAGTAAAAATCTGTCAACAATCGGCCTGCGCCGAGTGTCATGCCAAATCAGTATGCTCCTCGTCGGACAAGAAGGATCACTACCTCACAATAGTAGACCCCTCCAAGCACTTCGAAGAAGGAGAAACTGTAACCGTCATTGGCGAAACATCAGCCGGACTTACGGCCTCTCTATTAGCCTATGCTCTACCAATTGTACTGATCCTCTCCACCCTCTTCGGGGCCTCTGCCGCCGGCATGAGCGACACAGCGGCAGCACTATTGGCACTAGCTACACTAATACCCTATTATTGCGTACTCTATCTCTTCCGCAACAAACTAAAGAAGAGATTCACATTCAAAATAAGAAAGCAAAATCAATAATGATATTATGATTCTTATAGCTGTTATTTCATTAGGTGCAATAGGAGCGATAGGGGCTGTAGTCCTCTATGCGGCTTCTAAAAAGTTCGAGGTATATGAAGATCCCCGAATAGCTCAAGTACAAGAGATTCTTCCTGCGGCCAACTGCGGAGGATGTGGTTATCCCGGATGTAGCGGTTTTGCCGCTGCATGTGTAAAATCAGACTCATTGGACGGACTCTTCTGCCCTGTAGGCGGAAACGATACCATGAATCAAGTAGCATCCATTCTTGGCAGAGAAGCGGCAGCATCAGCTCCCATGATCGCCGTAGTAAGATGCAACGGAAGCTGTGAAAACAGAAAACACACCAACCAGTTTGACGGAGCCAAAAGTTGTGCGGTAGCATCCGCTCTATACGGTGGCGAAACCGGCTGTTCGTATGGCTGTCACGGCTTTGGCGACTGCGTAAAAGCATGTACGTTCGATGCCATCCACATCAACCCCGAAACACAACTACCCGAAGTAGACGAAGACAAATGTACCTCATGTGGTGCCTGCGTAAAAGCATGTCCTAAAGCCATCATTGAGCTACGTAAGAAAGGTCCTAAGTCACGTCGCGTATTTGTAAGTTGCGTCAACAAAGACAAAGGTGGAGTAGCGAAGAAAGCATGTGATGCAGCCTGCATCGGTTGTTCAAAATGCTTCAAGGAATGTCCTTTCGAAGCCATCACCATCGCCAACAACCTTGCATACATCGACTCCGACAAATGTCGCTTGTGCAGAAAATGTGTAGACGTATGTCCTACTCATGCCATCCATGAGTTGAACTTTCCTCCCAAGAAAAAAGTAGAACAAACAGAAGCTAATAATTAAAACTCAAGATACTATGTTAAGGACATTTCGTATCGGGGGTATCCACCCGCCCGAAAATAAACTGTCTGCAGGCAAAAAGATAACTCCGCTCGAGCTACCAAAGCAAGTGATTATACCCTTATCACAACACATCGGAGCTCCGGCCCAGGCTATTGTAAAAAAAGGCGACGAAGTAAAAGTAGGCACGATGATCGCTAAAGCAGGCGGTTTTGTTTCGGCCAACATCCACTCTTCCGTATCCGGCAAAGTAAACAAGATCGACGACGTGCTTGACGCCAGCGGATACAAACGCCCGGCCATCATCATCGACGTAGAAGGCGACGAATGGGAAGAAACCATCGACCGTTCGGCCACACTCAATAAAAACACAGACTACCAGGCAAAAGAAATCGTAGACAAGATTGCCAATGCCGGTATCGTAGGACTAGGAGGAGCAACCTTCCCTACCCACATCAAACTAACCCCACCTCCGGGCACCAAAGCAGAGATCCTTATCATCAATGCCGTAGAGTGCGAACCCTACCTAACCTCCGACCATCAATTGATGATGGAAAAAGGCGACGAAATCATGGTAGGAACCACCCTATTGATGAAAGCCATCAACGTAACCAAAGCCGTAATCGGAGTAGAAAATAACAAACCCGACGCCATCAAACACCTGTCGGCACTTGCATCACAATATCCGGGCATCGAAATCATGCCATTGAAAGTGCAGTACCCACAAGGAGGTGAAAAACAATTGATCGACGCCGTTACACGCAAGCAAGTACCAAGCGGCGGACTTCCTATTGCCGTAGGAGCCGTAGTACAAAACGTAGGTACCGCCTTTGCCGTATACGAAGCCGTACAAAAAAACAAACCATTGTTTGAGCGCGTAGTTACCGTAACCGGTAAAGCACTAACCAACCCTTGCAACTTACTCGTACGTGTAGGTACCCCTATCACCAATCTGATCGAAGCAGCAGGCGGCCTTCCTGCCAATACCGGTAAAATCATCGGTGGCGGACCAATGATGGGAAAAGCCCTTGTAAGCACCGACATCCCAACTACCAAAGGAAGCTCAGGTATCTTGATCATGGAAGACAAAGAGTCGGCACGTAAACCAATGGAACCATGTATCCGTTGTGCCAAATGTGTCAACGTATGTCCGATGGGATTAGAACCCAACCTACTGATGGCCGAGACTTCATTCGAAGTATGGGACAAAGCCGAAAGCGATCACATCACCGACTGTATCGAGTGTGGTTCATGTAGCTATACATGTCCGGCCCACCGTCCGTTGCTCGACTACATCCGCGTAGGAAAAAGCAAAGTAATGGGTATCATCAGAGCGAGAAAGTCATAATACAAACTAGCAAAAAATGGAAAATAAATTAATCATAGCACCTTCTCCGCACGTACATAGTGGCGACAGCATTGAGAAAAACATGTACGGTGTGGTTATAGCACTCATACCGGCACTACTTGCGTCGTTCTATTTCTTCGGACTGGGAGCAGTTGTCGTTACGGCAACAGCCGTTATTTCATGTTTGCTTTTCGAATACCTTATCGAGAAGTTCATCATGAAAAGCCACGTTACCATCAAAGACGGATCAGCCCTGATCACCGGACTCCTATTAGCCTTCAACCTACCATCCAATCTACCGATCTGGATCATCGTGTTGGGCTCGTTGGTAGCCATCGGTATCGCTAAAATGTCGTTTGGCGGATTAGGAAACAACATCTTCAACCCTGCACTTGTAGGTCGTGTGTTCCTGCTTATCTCCTTCCCTGCGCAAATGACAACCTGGCCCGTACCAAGCCACTTCCCTACAACCTATCTGGATGCCGAAACAGGAGCAACCGTACTTACCCTGATCAAAACAGGCGGCGGAGACATCCCGGGCTTCCAAGAACTATTGTTCGGTTACAAAGGCGGCTCTATCGGAGAAGTATGTGCGATCGGCCTATTGCTAGGTCTGGCCTATATGCTATGGAAAAAGATCATTACCTGGCACATCCCGGTATCGATCTTCGCTACCGTAATCATCTTCTCAGGCATTATGCACGGTGTCAACCCTGCTAAATACGCAGGTCCTGAGGTACAATTGCTATCGGGAGGTATGATGCTAGGCGCCATCTTCATGGCCACAGACTACGTTACTTCACCAATGAGCAAAAAAGGAATGATCATCTACGGTATCGGTATCGGTCTCATCACCGTAATCATCCGTATGTTCGGAGCATATCCTGAAGGTATGTCATTCGCAATCCTCATTATGAATGCACTTACTCCGCTTATCAATACCTATTGTAAACCTAAGTTATTCGGAAGGAAGTAATCATGGCAAAATTAAAATCTACGCTACCAAATATGCTCATGTCCCTTACCGGAATCTGCTTGATTGCCGGAGCGGCATTAGCGACAGTAAATACGCTCACTACCGCGCCCATCGCCGCATCCAAAGCTGCAAAGCTCGAGAACGCGATCCGCGAGGTAACACCTGAGTTCAACAACAACCCATCTGCCGAAGCCTACAAAGGCGTAACAGCAGACGGCGACTCACTCATCATCTACCCTGCCAAAATGGACGGCAACCTTGTAGGTGTAGCCGTAGAAAGCAACACTAAGAAAGGCTTTAGCGGTGAGATCAAAGTAATCGTAGGTCTCGACAAAGACGGCAAACTACTCAACTACTCGGTACTACAACACGCCGAAACTCCGGGTCTTGGTTCTAAGATGCAAGAGTGGTTCAGAGCAGACAAAAACAAACAAAATGTACTAGGCAAAGATCTTGCACAAGGTCCGTTGAAAGTAACCAAAGACGGTGGAGACGTAGACGCTATCACAGCGGCAACCATCTCATCACGCGCATTCCTTAATGCCGTAAACCGTGCATACAGCGCATACGACAACAACGGCCAGCACGATGGCACCACATCGGCAACCGAGCAAGACAATTCAAAATCAGATAAAAAAGGAGGCAGCCATGAGTAATGAGCAAAAGTCTAAATTTGACCTGAGCGTTCTTTGGAACGGCATCATAAAAGAAAACCCAATCTTCGTATTGCTACTCGGTATGTGTCCTACCCTGGGTACCACCTCTTCGGCAATCAACGGACTTGGGATGGGACTTGCCACTACCTTCGTACTACTTTGTTCCAACATGGTAGTATCATCGGTCAAGAACCTTATCCCCGATCAGGTACGTATCCCTGCATACATCGTTATCATCGCAACCTTCGTTACGATGGTACAAATGAGCATGGAAGCCTTCGTTCCTGCCCTATACGAAAGCCTGGGCTTGTTTATCCCGCTTATCGTAGTAAACTGTATCGTGCTTGGACGTGCCGAATCGTTCGCAGCCAAAAACAACATCGCCATGTCGGCACTCGACGGACTAGGCATGGGACTTGGTTTCACCCTTGCGCTTACCCTATTGGGATCTGTACGTGAGCTATTGGGTACGGGCAAACTTTTCAACTTCACCGTTTTCCCCGAAGAGTTTGGCTCATTGATCTTCGTATTGGCACCGGGAGCGTTCATCGCCCTAGGCTATTTGATCGCCATCGTAAACAAAATGCGTAAAGCATAATAACAAAAAGAATCGATCATGGAATATATCTTGATATTTATCGCGGCCGTATTTGTAAACAACATCGTACTGTCGCAATTCTTAGGAATCTGTCCGTTCCTTGGTGTTTCTAAGAAAGTAGAAACAGCAGCCGGAATGGGAGCTGCCGTTACCTTCGTACTTACGATCGCTACCATCGTAACCTTCTTGATACAGAAATTCGTACTCGATCCGTTCGGTCTGGGCTACATGCAAACCATCAGCTTCATTCTCGTAATCGCATCGTTGGTACAGATGGTAGAAATCATCCTTAAAAAAGTATCCCCTGCTCTATACCAAGCATTGGGCGTATTCTTACCGCTGATCACTACAAACTGTGCCATCCTTGGTGTAGCCATCCTAGTGATCCAAAAAGACTTCTCTCTATTGCAATCTGTAGTGTATGCCATCTCTACCGCTATTGGTTTTGCGTTGGCAATGATTATCTTTGCAGGTATCAGAGAACGATTGTCACTCACACTGATACCAGCAGGCGTAAAAGGCACTCCAATCGCCCTTATCACAGCCGGTATCCTGGCAATGGCATTCATGGGATTCTCAGGAATTGTATAACCACTGTATATCTTATTTAGATTGCATACTAACACATATCAAATAGAATGAAAGGCAAAATTTTAGTTACCGGAGGAACCGGCTACATCGGTTCACACACAACCGTAGAGCTTCAACAAGCAGGTTACGAAGTTATCATCATCGATAACTTGTCAAACTCAAACGCTGACGTAGTAGACCGCATCGAAGGCATTACAGGCATCAGACCAGAGTTTCACGAACTAGACTGTAACGATTACGATGGTTTGAAAAAACTATTCGATCAGCACAAAGACATCACCGGTATCATCCACTTCGCAGCAAGCAAAGCAGTAGGCGAGTCGGTGCAAAAACCATTGTTGTATTACAGAAACAACCTCGTTTCTCTAATCAACCTGTTAGATCTTATGCCACAGTACGGCGTAGAGGGTATCGTATTCTCTTCATCATGTACCGTATACGGTCAGCCGGATGTACTTCCTGTAACAGAAGACGCACCAATCAAACCAGCTATGTCTCCTTACGGAAACACCAAGCAAATCAACGAAGAGATCATTCGTGACGCAGCACACGCAGGCGCACCATTCCACAGCATCATCCTTCGTTACTTCAACCCAATTGGCGCTCACCCATCTGCAGAGATCGGCGAACTTCCAAACGGCGTTCCACAAAACCTTGTACCATTCATTACACAAACAGCAGCCGGCATCCGCCAAGAGCTAAGCGTGTTTGGTAACGACTACGACACCGTAGACGGCTCATGCGTACGCGACTACATCAACGTAGTAGACCTTGCAAAAGCACACGTAATCGCAGTAGACCGCATCGTAGAGCACAAATGCAAAAAGAGCGTAGAAACGTTCAACCTAGGCACAGGTCGCGGACTTACCGTACTTGAACTAGTAAACGCATTTGAAAAAGTAACAGGTGTAAAAGTAAACCACAAGATCGTAGGACGCAGAGAAGGTGATATCGAGAAAGTATGGGCAAACCCAACCTTCGCCAACACCGAACTAGGCTGGACAGCAAAAGAAAGCGTAGAAGACACCCTTCTATCCGCTTGGAACTGGCAAGTAAAACTACAAGAACAAGGAAAATAAACCCTCCCCACCCTTGTGGTCACCAACCATAAATGGCATCGACCATAAACGGTATCAACCATAAAACAAAAGAGACTTCAAACCCCGTCACCCGACGATTTGAAGTCTCTTTTTTGTTTAGCAATATCAATCATTTTAAAACATTTCAAAATTGGATTAGCTAATACGGCTTTAGTTTCCTATATAAGCAGAAGATAGATACCTTCAAGCATTCGCAAACTCACAATTCACATATTCTTTTTTGCATATAATTTGTCTAATATAATAACCACTTGCTTCATGTTTTTTCTGTATTCAAATCACATATTCATCCAACTTTTCGAACGTAGTATCAAGGAATGTGTTATTAGAAAACCTTTTTGTGTCAACAGATTGATAATTTGCATAGTGCTTTTTAATAAAACGTAACTCAAAAGCTAATCTTATATCGTTTCTCTCCATTTCGTCACCCTCGATTTGTTTGGCTTCCTTAGAGGTTATGGTTCGCACCCTTATTATTTCATAAATATCGCGTATCCCTTCTCCTTTTATATAGGGTATAAAATAGTGAAGATTTTGTAAAGCTATTGTTGTAGGAAATAAAGGTCCTGTATAATACAAGGTAGCTGTTCCATCTATAAAACTTTGTGTATAACCTTTACGGCTACTATTCTTTACTAAACCGATAAGCACCCGATTACCGACTTCTACAAACGCTCCCTTCTGATGTATTACTCTTGAAATAGTATCACTCGACTTTGTTTTTATAAGCCCATCAATAAACTTCTCAAGCAATTGACGATTTCGCACATCTTTTGGACGTAAAGGGAATGCCCCAATATTAACTTCATCTATCGTCTTGAAAAATCTAGAAACTTCAACATCTGCGGGTTCGCCGTCTCCTGGAAAAAGAATATATCCACCTACAACTTCTTTTTTTAACGCATCATCCTGATTTTGTTTATAATATATCGCATCTCTATAGCGATGCATTTGATTGATTGCATCAGCAGGTGGTACATCAACTCCTTGGACCTTACCATCTATTCGATATTTAGCATCAAATAAATAAGTCATCTTCATACCTTTTTCAATGTCATTTTTAGTCAGTTGCAACACGATATCTGGCTTTTGAGAAACCGTTGGCACAACTAAATTCTTAACACCAACAAAATCATTCTCTCGTCCTATACTTTGAGGATTGTAAACTAATTCAGCCAGTTCTATGCCATCTTTTTTGAATAAAATTCGCGAATACTCACCTTTCCCTAACTCCCATTTAAAAGCACCATTCATTTCCATTCGATTACGATGGTCGACATCTGTATCTTCCAAATGAAGTTGCTCTTTTACAATGTGACTAACCTCTATAAAACACCATATCTCGTAAAGAGTGGCAATGTCTTTAGTTTGCAACTTATAAATACCATCATTTAACGAATAAGCACGTCTAAGCATATTCCATGTACGATACACCTGATTATAACCGACAGCCTTCTGTAACACTATGTTTTCTTGATTCATTCCCTTATATTGACCTATAGTTCGGAAGAATGAATGATGCTGTAAATACTTCAATGAGTTTTGCATAATTTGCAACTCTTCTCGCATTATATCTGACGTGTTCTTAATATTTTCAATGCGTTTTTTAAGTAATGTATATTTCTCTACTATCTGATTTAATGCAAACTTCAAGAAGCGGTTTTCTTGCGTATCATTGGTGTGAACTTGCTCTTCTGCTTTATACAAATGAGCTGTTTCATTTCGATATTCTACAAGTTCGTTTTCTATTCTAGATGATACAAACTTTAGTTTATCTGCTTTATGGTAGACCTTCTGTTTATGCAATCTGTGTCTAGGTCGTTCAATAATAGTTTTACAAGCTTGAATAAATTTTTTTTGTTCACACGCAAATATACTCCACCATACTATCTCTGGCTTTTCGCCCTCTGAATCTGGAGAAAAGCCATGAAAAGTTCGACGCATATAGTCTAGGGAAAGCATTTTGTATTCTCTCTCAATATCCTCGATGATGGTATGCCAATGTTCGTGATAATTAAGCTTTGTACTTAGAACTTCAAATGAAAAGGTAAATTGTCGAAATTCATGATCTACTTTATAACTTAGTTTTATCTCACTTCGGCCTATATCATTCCGATAATTCAGAAACCCGGCAAGTATCTGGCGACGAAAAGTAAATCGCTCATTCTCACTCTGTAATATAGAACCAAACTGAGCATTCGTCACATCATTATTAAACTCGACCCATATAGGATAATCTGTATTGTCAAAAAATATGGCAGGAACTTGTTGCCCTTGTTCTATAAGTATATCTTGATTATTAATATTTTTTCTTACAACAGCAGTCACACCTTCAGACCATGAATAAGTCGTAAGTAAATTATTTTTACCAATATTATTTTTAGCCTTATTCCATATATTTTCGAATCGAGTACACTCGATAGTCATCTCAAAATCTTCATGCTTTATGGTAAGTAGTTCCATATTAACTCCAAAAACTTGTATAACCGGAATTCAAACAGTCTTTTATATCTCTCAATTTATTTAATGAAATAAATTCCTCAAGAGGCTCATTGTTGAGAATATTTTGCAGTTTTTCTTTTATAGTCTTAATTAATTTATCAAGAAAAACCTTTGATACCTTTGTTTCATCACCTTCAATGCGTGAAAGTATCTTCATACTTGTTATTTCATCAAGAGAACGAACTATCACTTTTCTTGTTGATAATTCTTGACCATTGTCATCCTTGTTATAAGGTAAATTATTAACAACATAAAGTAAAAATTCATTTCTAGTTCTATAGGCTATTTTAAAAGGTGTGCCTTGCAATTCACTATTTACGGCTTGTAAGTAGTCTAAAACAATATCGCATACATCTTGGTGAAGAGCATATACATCCACACCTTCTACTGTGTTAGCGACCAACTCTTGATTACTCAATTCTCCAATATATTCATATCTAGAATCTAGTCCTAAATTGAGATCTACATCATTCATTTCTATAGTCATAGCACGATCTAGCACTTTTCTCGAAAATGAAAATGTCGTTTCGTCCATATTTACTGTGCCTATAACAATTAAATTCTGAGGAATACAAATACCTTCTTCTAGAAATTGAGTTCTTAAACTATCATTACTGCCTGCTAATTCAGATGTTAATATCCTATACCAATCCTCTTTACTTTTCACTAATATTGGATCTGTTTTAATCGTACCGTCTTCTTGTAGTTTACGAGACTCTATTACACTTAAATACTCAGCAAAGTATTGCTCAACAGGAGCCAGATTCATTTCATCTAGACACAAAAAATAAGGTG
>JBOFPV010000025.1:0-7270 GCA_051660585.1 Tannerellaceae bacterium | reverse complement strand
CGACAGGCGCCTTACTTCGTGGTGGCAAGGTACGCACAACGAAGCAACGGATACCCGCTTTTCAAGTCAGGTATCCGGTTCAGATGCTTTGGTGATTGTCTTCCGTAACTATTGAAGTTTTATAAAACAGTGACTTCATCGAGGAAGAACCAACATGGATGTCCTACGCCGTAGTGCCAGTGCGGACAGGTTTTGGTTCCCGTGATTTCCACTTTGATGTAACGAGCAGAAACAGGTGATGCTGCTTCGTGCTTAATGCCGACAAACTTTACTTGTGGCGAGCGGTCTTCAGGTATGTCTTTCGTTGCAAGTTGGGTAAAGGTATTGTTGTCTGTAGATACCGAATACTTTACTTGCGTAGGCAAAAGAATCCATGCGCCTAGTTGGTGCAGGAAGTCGGCTTCGATTGAGTTTATTTCTTTTTCACTTCCCAGATCAATGATGAATGAGGCGTCTTGTCCTTCCCAACCTATCCAACTTTCTACAAAGGTTGAGCCTCCGAAAAGTCCGTCAGTAAGTGCCTGCTCGGCTACGGGAACGTAACGTTGTCCCGGCTGATTCAAGAACGAAATCTTTGCATTTGCCGCTTTGTTTGTGGCAGCTTGCGGAAGATAACGCTGGCGGTATAGCTTGCAATATTCTACCGGTGAGTTGTTTCGCTCATTGAGTGTAGGGATATTATACTCGGTAACTCGCTCTTCAAACAAGTCTAGTTTCTTGACGATATCTTTTAAGTCTTTCTTTTGCTCGGTGCGGGCAATCTCTAGTTCGGAGTATTGAATAGGCAAGCGTGCACGGCGTACGCGTGTAAGGAGTACGTTGTCATCGGCCACACTTGCTTCTGCTTCGTCGAAGAGTTGATTGTATCGGCGCATGAGCTCGGGCTTTAGCATTCCGTTTTTGTGCGTAACGGGCGAGTCATAAATCCAAAGGTTTACGCCGCTGCCAAGCAGTGCTCCTTCCATTAGTTTGATGTATTTATAGATAGCCGGTGCCGCGTCGCCATAATATCCTTGGAGGAAGTTTTGTGTAAGTGAGTCGGTGTCGAGCTCGGGATTCCACATTAGTTTAGAAACGAGGTAAGTACGTAGCTCGGCAAAGTCACCTCCGCGATTACTTGCTATTTGAGAGAAGTGCATTGTCGCGTTGTTCTTTTTAAAGAGCTTGATGTTGTCCTTGAGAATATGCAGGTTGGGGAATGGGGCCACGTAGTTGTCGAAGTTGATTCCGTAGTCCCAAATAAACAGGTTATCTGAGATTGCCGACCATCCTTCGAGTGCTTTGACAAATTCTTTTCCGGTTTTGTTTTCGGTAAGTCCTACCTCACGCATACAGTCAATATCGCAAAGCATGATGTTTACATTGGGCAAAGGTTTTACGTGTTGAGGCGGATTCATCGTGTACAAATAGGCGAGCGTGGAAAACTCTTTGTCGGGAAAACGAGTCGCCAATTTGTTGAGAAAATGAATTACACTGCCCGATAGCGCGCCTTCTTTTTCGTCGATCGCTTTACATTGGGGGCACTGACAGTTGGTATAGTTTCCATCGTTCTGACTCACAGAGATGAGGTTTTTGCCCGGATTGGCTTTGAAGATGGAGTCGAGGCGTTGTGACACGATCTCGAATACTTCGTTGTTTGACAAACACCACTGACTTGCTTTGCCCGGATGACGTTTGCCATTAAAGAATGAATAATACTCGGGATGCGATTCTCCGTATATCTCGGATGGAAGCAGTCTGTCGAAGGTATGTACCCAGTATCCGCCGGCAAAGACTTCGCTTGGTTCTTCGAGGCGGTACCAAAGTTTGTAAACGGGGTCTGTTCCCATTGCGTAGTTTTGACTTTGTCTGTATCGAAAGGCAGGGTTGTCTAAGACTTCAAGCTTAGGGATTTCAATGGTTTGTTGCTTAGGCGCACTGTATTCGTTTTCTCCGAAATACTGTATCCCTAGTTCGTTCTCGAGTAATGTTACAACGGCGTAGATGCTTCCTTTATCTCCTCCGCTCAGGATGCGTAATACTCCGTCGTTTGTAGAGATAAGAAATCCGTCTTCTTTCAGCTGACTTGTTATGCTACGATTGCTTGCTAATGTTGGATTTGAGGCAGTGCCAATGGCAATATCATTCTTTTTTGCTGTTGTGTTCTTTACAATGGGTATTTGTGCGCCACTTACTTTCTGAATGAAGTCTTGCAATAAACTTGCCGCTTTTATGTCTGTAGAGTCACTACCGGCTACAATAATACGCGAGGTAGGTTTGCTGTTCTTTACCAGTTGCACTTGCGCAAACGATGATTGACTCATTAGGAAACCTCCCGCAAGTAGGGTTCCTATCAAGATTTGATGTTTCATGGATCAGATTGGTTTAGTTGTATGATCCAAATGTAGGAATAGTTTCTTTGTATTCACAGGGAATGAATAAAAAACGGCCCATTACTCGAAAGAATGAGTAACAGGCCGTCGCTTTTATAGTAGTAAGATCGAAAAGTAAATGATTAGAGCATGAACTTGAATGCCTCGGATTCATGCAGTTGTTTTGAGCATTCGCCGGAGTAAAACTCGCCATGGCAAAGCGTGAGCTTTAGAATTGGGGCTCCTTCTTCAAAGTTTAATTTGCGAAGATCAATCCAGAATATATTCGGAGTGATGGTGGACTCGAAGTAATATACTTTGTGCTTTTGCTCTGCGACTGTGCGCCAACGTGTCGATGAAATGTGAGGCTGATCAGGGGTAGACAGGCCTAACGGTACCGATACATTGCGCATCACACTAAACACTCCCGCTACACCAAGTGAGGGATTATCGGTATGAACAATCGAATTGATGTAGAACGATGCCCGAACAAAGCGGTCGGTGGGGCGATTGGTACCGGGTAGCATGACTAATCCTCCAATCTGCTTCCAATATTCATTGAGCGTGATCTGTTTGCGATAAATAGGGGAGTTGGTCATTACTTGATACTCTTTTCCTTCATGTATCACGAGTTTTCCTTCGATATACTCAAAGATTGCAGCATTACCAGTGGGGTCAGAGATGGCAAGGTGTAACGTTGATAATTCTCCGTTTGGCATTTGCGGTGCATGAATGCGGAAGTTTTCCTTTTTTAGTTCTTGAACTGCCTCGCTTACGGTTGCAAAGTTGTCGAGTACATATTGAGTCCAAATGCTGACACCCATGATGGGTCTCGTATCGTTTGGTCGTGTATATTCCGACTCGGTAAGGTAAAGTAAGTTTGCAACAAGTCCGGCTTCATTCATTCCGTCGGCTGTGCCAATGTCATATCCTGCTGTAATTACGCTTCCGTATTTAGCTATCCACTCAATCGTTGGGCCTTTGTCGTAACCAGACCGGTGCATGCCTCGAGGAAATACATAAATGTTGGACCGAAGATCTTCTTTCCAATCCATGGTGCGGCCAGTGATAATCAAATTATTTAGCCCGTGATAAACAGCTCTAGTACACATAGCGCAAATGCTTTTAGTTGATTCTATAACCAAAACATTTGCGGAAACTTTTTGTTTTGGGGTACAGGTTTTACGCGTTCATATTTTGTACTTGTGAGAAAAACAGTATTTGTTTCTAGAATGTTTTTCCATGCTGTAATGGAATATACTGCTCAAATAGAAGAGTCTAGTTTTATAATAAATAAAAATTGCTAATGGTAGCACGTATATTTACTCTGCTCTATGAAGAGTTTTTCATTAGAGGTGAAGTATTAATTGAAAGAGGTGGAAATAACAATCATTCGGTTGAAGGTAGATGGTTTTACAGAGCAAAATATTATTGATAGCTTTAATATAACGATTGGATTCTTGAAGTATTATAATAAAAAGTCTCTTTCATAAACTTAATGTTTACTTGATGAATGAGTTTGTTTCTATTGTATGAGAATGTAGATTAGTGAACAAGTCTGAAATAAAAAATAGATGAAAAACTTTGTTTTTTAGGTAATATTTTGAATTCTGGAAAGAGTCTGGAATATTGTAAGTGTTTGATTTATTTAAAGTTGTATGGTTGTTTGGTGTTGTTGTTTTTTTTAGACTTTTGAGGATATAGACTTTTGAGTTAGTTCTGTATTTGCATCTTCGGAAGGTGTTTTTATAGACCAAAATTTGACTCTATATTTGCAGTGTCATCAATAATATAAATGATGAAAATTTCTAAGAACAAGATTACAAACCATTATACTTATAATGATATGAACGCACAACAATTTCAACAAAAACTAATGAGTCTGCAAGGAAACATGATGAGTTTTGCTTTGACACTAACAGCAAATAGGGATGATGCTGAAGATTTACTTCAAGACACTACATTAAAAGCTCTAGATAACCAGGATAAGTTTGTTGATAATGTAAACTTTAAAGGTTGGGTTTTGACAATTATGCGTCATACGTTTATTAATAATTATCATAAAGTTTTACGTACTCAGACAGTTGTTGATCAAGAGATAGATTTATATAACTTGAATGTTACAAATGAGACAGGTTTTGAATCCCCAGATGGAGCTTATGCAATGAATGAAATAAATAAAGCAATCAATAACTTAAATGATGAGCTAAAGATTCCTTTTTCGATGTTTCTGACAGGTTATAAATATAATGAAATAGCTAATAAGCTTGATTTACCATTAGGTACAATTAAAAGTCGAATCTTTTTTGCACGTAAAACTCTTCAAGATAAGTTGAGAGATTTTAGATAATCGATTGTGTCAAGGCTAGCTTTTAATACGTCAGATTAGACGCTGATAATTATAAAAGAAACGGGGATTAATTCACTATTAATCCCCGTTTCTTTATTAGAGTATTAATTATACCTGATTATTTATTTACAATTGTACCTTCTTCGTTAATTGTAAGATTGACTTCAACTCCATGGTTATTTTCTAATTCAAATAGATATTGAGCAATTGTGTTAGGCTGCGTTCTATATTTTATTTCGTCAATTTTATAATTAGCATAATCAGTATTTCTAAATTCAGTAGCAACAGTATCAGGTAATTGATCAAAGCTAATATTCCATTGGCTATAGAGCCATTGATTGTCTTTGTTGAACAGAATTTCGATAGGTTGCTTATCATAAATAATATCAATCTCTAGGTTGTCATATACTCTTTCGGTTTCAACTATTTTCGCGTTAGGAAATTTATCTTGTATAAATACAGATATTGAATCTGGAATAATAAATGGTGTTATGTATTGATTGTCTAATTCTGGTTCCTCTTTAATTAGCAATCCCGAATCTGTGTAAAATAAGGTCATTTCAGCGTTATTAGCTTTATTTTCGACCTCTATAATACATAGATTATCCATATTCAAACGTTCGAGAATCTTAATATCGTCAATTTTCCATGTTGCATATTTAGTTTTTCCAAATGCTTCTTGTACAATTTGTGGCAGTTTGTCAAATTTTATATCAAATTCACTCTGTAACCATTTACCTTCTTTATCATACCAAGCTTCAGCCTCTTTTATACCTATTTGCTTAAACTCCACAACATAGAATGAATCTTTCAATTTCCAGTCAATATCACTCACTTTAGGATATTGCTTCTCAAAAGCAGTTTGGACAGCTTTATTATCTGTTTTTTTGTTGTTGTCTATGCATGATGTATTACCAATAAAGATGGAGCATGCAAGTGCTAATAAAATACTTCTAGGTTTCATAGCTTTAAGTTGTTCTTTAATTAATGATACGATATACATGTAAGTATGTGCTAGTATTGATTAATAACATTTGGTCTTATTTATTGTTTTGATTGGGAGAGTGAATAATTTCAAGATAATGTATTAAGTGTTTAGATCTATAGACTCTGGACTTGCTAATGTTGAATGAACAAAAAGTTAAGCAACATTTGAAAAATTCATATTTTTAAGATTATACTGCTCCCAAAACTCTTCGATATTAAGATTACCCGGAAACGAATGTCTTCTTTTCGGTTATACCAGATTTCTATATGCTGAAAAAGCATTAGTCTCATCTGTTCTTTACTTATTTGTTTATACACATAAATAAGTTTAGTTTACAGTGTCTTAAAAGAAGTTCTCAGCAACGGAATTATCCCAGCAATTTCCTTTTCTCGACATACTCTGTGTCATATTGTGAGAACTGATACATTATGAATTTTGAAAGAGGTATATTGCACCCCTTGATCAGAGTGGAAGATCAGATCTCTAGCAGGCTTACGTGCCTTAATAGCCATATTTAGCGTTGGAACAACTCTCTCATTAGTACCCGTACTCCAACCAATAACCTTCCTGTCGAATAAATTGACAACTGTTGTCAGGCATAAAAAGCCCTCCAAGGTATTTATATGCGTAATGTCAGAAACCCACTTTAAAGATAGCCTTACCGGTTTAAACTCTCGGTTCAGAAGATTGTCACAGATAGGATCTTTATGATCTGAGTCTGTTGCAGTCTTAAACCTTCTGCGGACTTTACTCTGTATATTCAACTGTTTCATATGCAAAGCAACTGTTATGCGTGAAATTCTTGATCTTTTCGCTGTTAGCTTCGCGGCTAACCTAGGGCTGCCATAAAGACCATTATTCTCAAAGTAAGCATCTTTGATCTGCTTATCAATTCTTTCTTTTTGCTCAGCTCGTTTGCCGTTAGGATGCTTTATCCAATAATAATATCCGCTTCTTGAGACCTTTAAAACAGTGCACATCAATTTAATTGTAATCGAAAAAAGTGATTCAAGATCTTTGATAAACTCATATTTTATCGATTGTCTCGTGAAAAGATATGCACGGCTTTTTTTAGGATTTCATTCTCTAATTCAAGTTTTCGCATTTTCTCTTTCAGATCAGCAAGTTCTTTTTCTGCAGGTGTCATCTTCTGAATACCATTACCCGGAAAGGATCCGTACCCATACTCTTCCGCCTCTTTCCTCCAGCGATAAATCAAATTACTTGAAATACCTAGCTTTCTCGCTAATTCAATTACATTCTGTCGTTCATAGCTTAATTTGACTGCATTATCTTTAAAGCTACGATCATACTGTGTACGTTTTTTTCCCATACTGCAAAGTTGAGTTTTTTACCTTAACCTAATGTCCGAATAAAGTTAGCAACTCCAGTTCTTTAATATTGTATTCTTTATTACGATACTATCGGCTCACCCGATAAATCATGGGGATTATGCATATAGTTTGGTTAATCTAAACAGAAAAAACTTTACATCAATAACACCTCTTAAGCTTGCTCTGAAAGCTTTAATTTTAGCATTAAATGCTTCTGCAAATGCATTCGTTGCTCGATTAATAAAGA
>JBOFPV010000024.1:0-3197 GCA_051660585.1 Tannerellaceae bacterium | reverse complement strand
ATATATCCACTCAGGATATGTTTCAGTCAATTCATTTTCATTTTTATCACCATTTCGATTAAAAGATAAGGTTGTCTCGAGTATTTTCTTGTCGGTAAATCTATGTTGATGAAGAAGACTTCCGGTAGCAACATACGAGTTATTGGTCCCTTTAGAATTCAATACAAATGGATTAGGTGCTTGTGTGGTATACACTCCGTTGCCCCATCTTTTTCTATCGTAGTCTTTTACGATAACATAAAACTTAGAGACGAAGAAGTCTTTTGGGGTAGGTCTCCACTTCAGAAATAAATCAACGTCATATTTTACGCCGTCTTTTCTATATATCTTAGCGATCTCTTTTTTGTAATTTTCTCCTTCTTGTAATTCGTTTTGATCATAATCATCATGATAATTGTAATCTGCACTTGTTCTAAAGTATACCGAAAATTTTTGATTTCCTACTTCAGAGTAAACTGCACCAAATCCTTCGCGCAATGGGATATCATGTCTTGTTGCTGCCTCGAAATATACATACGGAGCTGTTTTTTGCTTTAGTTTTATGTTGACAATATTGTTTATTCCATCTTTTGCATATCTAGCCGTTACAATGTCCATAACTTCTACAGACTCTATGTCTTCCGGATTGATCGGTGCAACTCCTGTATTCAAAGCTATTCCATCAATCAATATTTTGGGTGTAGAGCCATCTGCCATCGTAATGCTTTGTAAGGCATCATTTATTATTAACTTGGGGATTTCACGTAACGCCTGATAAGCATTCGTTTTACTCTTAGCCTCCTTCGAAAGGTAGAATATTTCGCCTGTAGCGGTACGCTTTACCCGTTGACTTTGATCTGCCGTAACTAAGACCTCTTTGAGTTGTACTTCCGATGGAACGAGTGAGAAGTTTGCTTTGATATCTCTGTTGATCGAATAGTTTTCTTGGAATGGTGCATAGCCGAACGCACTGATTTGCAGAATGTAATCACCCAAAGGCAAGTTCTTGAATGCAAACTCCCCTTTTTCATTGGTAAAACCTGCCGCATGGATGGAGTCATTCACCGCCAATACCACTTGAGCCATATCCAACGGCTCTCTTTTAAGATTACTGATTTTGCCCGAAAAGGAATGCTGCGCATAAAGAGTGGGCAGAAAGATGATTGATAATAAAACTGTAACAAAGTATGTTCTCATATATATTAGGATAAGTTTCAAGGTAAAGAAAGTCAGCTTTGTATACTAAATGTCCATTGTATAAGCCTCTTCATGGTCTAAAGTATGAGGATTAGTTCCTTTGGTCAATTTATAAAAACAGTATACTATAATTCGTGCTGCGTTTTTCAGGTTGTAAATATAAGTGAATATTTGATATATGGGTATGAGTCAGTGTTGTAAATGTTTTCAAGCACAATAAAAAAAGCATGCAAGGTTCTTCCAAGAAGTAAGTAAGGTTTTTGTAAGAACCTCATTTACTTTTTCTTAGAACCTTGCATGGTTTTTATTAGTCGGCAAGAGTATTGTTCAAACTGACTTGTATTGAGGGTGCATCTTGTAAGTTAATGGGTTATATAAAAAAAGCCTCTTCTGTTTAAAGAAGAGGCAATTATATCTTTTAGAGTGCAGATACGGCGACTATGTCCATTACCGGCACTATTATAATACAAATATACAACAAGTTTATTTACAAACTGGTTTATTAGTTTGTTTTATTTCTGCATTTAGAAACAATCTCATGAATAGAGATTGGAGCATTCATATATAAGCTGTCTATTTCTTTCTCAAATTCAATTTGTAAGTCAGAAGATATAACACCTACGATATATTTTAGAATCATAATAACCCCTTCTAAGTTATGCTGATTACCCTTGAGCTTACCGGCCGGACCATTTTTTATTGATTGAGGAAGGTTCAAATCGTATAGAAGTCCGTTGTGTGCACAATAATTTCGAATTCTCCTTAAGGTGTCCATGTAGTTGAAAAATATCTTCTCACATCTAAAGTGATACTGTTGAGCAATATTCTTTTGGATATCTTTTTCTCTTAAGTTAGAATATAGAGTTAATATATTTCCAAATGTCATGAACTCTAAAGTTTTCCAAGCAGGGGCATATTGAGCTTTTTCATATTTTACATGATGTTCTTTGATTGTGGTGTTCTGCTTGAAAGCTTCATTATAGATCTTCTTTTTAAATGATAAAGCATAATCAAGGCTCACAATATTTTCATCTGCGAACCAAGCTGGACTTGATTTATAGTGGTTAGACACAATATATACAAGTTTGGTTCGAAAGTTTATTTCGATCCTAGCAAGGTAACGACTAAATATTTCTCGAAGTTTACTATCGAAAAAGTATAAATCAATAATATCTTCAAATTTTACGTCTTGTTTGTAGATATGATCTCTTTTTTCTTTATTCGGATAATTTACTTCAAATGGGAAGCAATAAAAACCTAATCGAAAATAGCCTAAATCGAGTAGTTGATTACCTGCTTGCTCTGGATCAGAAATAATCATTCCTCTTTTTCTTAGAAGCGTTATTTGTTCATCAACAGTTGTTGATTGTTTTGCTTGGTGCATTGGTTTTTAGTATTAAATTCAGAGTAAATATAGTAAGATTATTTTACCCTGAATTCATCTTTCTAAAGCATAATTATATTAGTAACTAATTATTACGAAGAAGGATACCGGAATCTTTATCCTCATTCTTCATCTTCAATTTTACGTCCGATTTCTTCTTTCCGAATGAGAAGTTGTACACAAAATTAATATATACCATATTGGCATTATTAATGATGCGCTCTGTTTCCCAGCGAGTAATAAGATCAGTGCCGCGAGTCTCTGATGTTTGTTTCCACGAGTTATAAAAAGGATATCTGATACCGGCCATTACAGTCATATCATTGATCGGTTGATAAGATAATTCTGCAAATGCCATGCTTGGATTACTTCGCACGGTTTGCCCTATTACTGTTTTCTTCTCGGACTGATATAACAACTGGAATCCCCATTTTTTATAAGCTAGGTAAGCCGAAGGAACAACACGATAACCGGTATAATTCCATTCCGCGTTTTCGAGCTTGTTTCTTTGATGAAATACTTCGGTGTAAAGTCGGAGACGTAACAGATTGTTCGCAAATGGATACCATTGTAAGAACAGATTTGCCTTCATGTTTTGTGCATAATCCAGGTTTCCAAAAGTCTCGATAATATCGGT
>JBOFPV010000023.1:0-11552 GCA_051660585.1 Tannerellaceae bacterium | reverse complement strand
AATACACAAGCCAACAAAGACTTGGCGCGTGAGGTTGCACAGCAGTCGATCATCCTTTTGAAAAACGAGAACGACTTGCTTCCACTTTCGAAAGAGTTGAAATCGATTGCCGTGATTGGTCCAAATGCTGACATGATGTACAACCAACTGGGCGACTATACTTCTCCTCAACCCGACGAGGCAATCGTGACGGTGCTTGAGGGAATCAAGAATAAACTTCCAAAGACAAAGGTAAACTACGTAAAAGGTTGCGCCATCCGCGATACGTTGCATACGGAAATTGCTACTGCGGTAGAAGCTGCCAAGCAATCTGACGTTGCCGTTGTTGTACTGGGCGGATCGAGTGCACGCGACTTTGAGGTAGAGTTCAAGGAAACAGGCGCCGCTATTGCCAACGCAAATAGCAAACGACTTGCCGATATGGAGTCGGGAGAAGGGTTTGACCGTGTATCGCTTACACTGATGGGCAAACAAAACGAACTGCTCGAGGCGGTGCGTGCTACCGGCAAACCGGTAGTTGTGGTGATGATTCAAGGTCGTCCGCTCGATATTAGCAAGGCTGCCGAAACGGTTCCTGCTATACTTAATGCGTGGTATCCGGGAAGTGAGGGCGGAAATGCCATTGCCGATGTTTTGTTTGGCGACTACAATCCGGCAGGCCGATTGCCTATTTCGATTCCGAAAACCGTAGGTCAGCTTCCGGTTTACTACAGCTCGAAAGAGAAAAGCCGCCACGACTACATCGAGTCTACGGCACAACCGCTTTATCCCTTTGGCTACGGTCTTAGTTACACCAACTTTACATACGGCACTCCGCGTGTTGTGGTAAATGAAACTCCGGACAATGTATCGGTAGATGTTTTTGTTACGGTGACGAACTCGGGCAAAAAAGCGGGCGACGAAGTGGTACAGCTTTATCTGCAAGACAAGAAGGCGTCTGTAGTATTGCCTTACATGCAACTGAAAAACTTTGCACGCGTGTCGCTTCAACCGGGCGAATCGAAGGAAGTAAAACTAACGCTTGGCAACGACGACTTGCGTCTGCTCAACCGTGATTACAAATGGGTAGTAGAAGCCGGCGAGTTTGAAGCCATGATCGGGGCAGCAAGCAACGACATCCGCCAAACAGCGACCTTCAACGTAAAAAACAATTACCAGCTTTCGAAGTAATCGCTTCGCAACATAATGATTTCAAGAATAATAAACAGCAAATATTGATAAAGAATTAATCAACGGTCGTTGTTATGTAATAGAAATATAGTTACTTTTACATCGTTTCACAGTATATACGAAAGGAGGTCGTTTCTTTATTATCGTTCGGGGAAAGTTAAGTGATACCCTTCCTATTGGAACGGAGAAAAGTATACTTAAACAAGCCGGGAATAAATAACTCTCATTTGATTAGTCTTTATCATTCCTTTATATACATAGAGATTGTTTATTATGAATGAATGAAATATTATCATCGAACAAAGCGAGAATAATTATGCCGCATATATTGATCACGATGATCTAGGAGGCATTATTACGACCGGAGCAACCATTGAAGAGATCAAAACCAACATGGTGGAAGCTATTAATTATTATATTGAAAGCATGGTAGAGGAAGGATTTGAGTTGCCCGACATTTTGAAGTGAGAAAACTGGAGTACGCATTGCATCAATTGGGTGCAGAATTGCTTTCTATTACTCTGTAAGGATATAAACACGAAGCGAGCGGATCTTCCTCCTAAAAGGAAATCCGCTCGCTTTTTTGTTGCTGCAATAACTTATTCATGGTAAAAAAACAGCCTTTACAATGCTAGTTTATCACGCATTATAAAGGCTTTATATTGTAATTGTCGAGATGTTTATTTCAACGCTTCTTTGTTGAATGTTTCTGTTTGTGAGATACCCCACTTTGTTCCTTTAAGCATCAACTGACCCTTGTCGTTTAGCGTTACAGAACCTTTTACGATCATCCCTTTAGTTGGTGAGTAAAGTGTTCCATCGGCCCACTTGCCGTCTTCATATTTCAAGCCCCAAACAACAGAGGTTCCCATCAACTTATGCGAACGTTTTGCTTTATCAGGATTCTTAGTGTCTAGCTTTGGTGTACCATCACTGTCCAAAGCATCTTTTAACCATACGATCTTTGCATAATAGGTTCCATTGCTTTCTTTGAAGAACTGAATCTTGTTGGTGCCTGATGTGTTGTTCCAAACACAATTGATAAGTGCATCACCACCGGTTTGAGCCATCGCCATCGCACTGATCATACATAGAATGAATAGAGAAAAAAACTTCTTCATAAATAATTTGTTTAGCGTTTGCTTTATTTCTGTATTTAACCTGCACAAATATGGCGATTTTGTGCGAAACTTCAACCATAATCATAAAAAAAAAGTCCCGGAAGTTATTTCCGGGACTTTCTATCGTATCTATAATGCTTATTAATAGAATAACATGTCTGGTTTGATAGTAGACCATTTTTCTTCACCAGCTTTGCGGAACTGAATGTTTCCATCGTTCCAGTAGCTTGGCCATCCACCTGTAATGTTACCAATAAAGATAACTTTGATTGGGTGTAGACCTTTAGCTAGTGCTACTGATGCATCGTGACGAGAGAAACGTTTTGTTTCACCGTTGTTGTTGATCAATAGCTTTCCGTCGATCCAAACTTGGTCGTTATCAGAAGAGAAAGTATACACTCCGTCTTCCGAAATATTTACGAAACCTTCAGCGATTACAGCATAAGCCGGTTTCTTATCTACTTCACCAAAGTTTTTAGTTACTCTGATTTGATATAGAGAATCGATGCGACCTTCTTTCCAGTCTGTTGCTTTTGTCAACTCTTCTACACCCTGGAACTTACCTGTTGTACTCTTAATTGCAAGACCTTTCTTTGCGTTTGCAACTTCTGTAGCAGGAGCATAAGGTTGTTTTTCAACTTGGATAGTACGTACACGGCTCATTTTACCTGAAGGAAGTACGGTACGAGTTTTCACTGTTGTAGTTTCCTTGATGCTGAATGGTGCAGTGTATTCTGTAGAGTTTGCTGTAGGCTCTGTTCCGTCAAGTGTATAAACGATCTTGATAGGACGTGTTGTTGTAAAGTCCATCATCGTAGAGTCTACAAATGCAACTACGTTGCTAGAACCACCTCTTTGCTCAACCAATGGAATGTGGTAGTTGATATCGTGCATATCAAGACGTACCAATTGATTTGGCAAACGACGCTCAAAGTCTTTATAGTCTTTCTTGTCTTTTGGAGTCCATGTCAACTCAGCAAGCGCAATGATACGAGGGTAAATACGATACTCCATCAATTCATTGTTATATTGACGCTTCTTAGAGCTGTCAAGATAGTTACCTGTTACATTGTAGTTTTCGTCCAATGTAGAGTTTTCATTGATTGTATACATGTACTCTGACCATACATTTGCTTGTGCTCCTTTGATAAAGTGTTTCTTATCTTCGGCAATAGCAGCAGGAATTGGCTCATAGCTATATGTTTCCTCTACGGTTGTGTGTCCACCGATTGCTACCGGCTCAACCTTAGGATCGCCTTGGTAGTGGTCAAGATACAACCAGTTGCCCGGAGTCATAACAACTTCGTGGCCCATGTTTGCCGCTTCGATACCACCTTCTTCACCACGCCATGACATTACACCTGCGCCCGGAGCAAGACCACCTTCAAGGATTTCATCCCATCCGATCATCTTTTTGCCTTTGCTGCTGATGTATCTTTCCATGCGTTGTACGAAATAACTTTGAAGTTCGTGCTCGTCTTTCAAGTTATTCTCACGCATTCTCTTTTGACATTTAGGACATTTTTTCCAACGATCTTTTGGACACTCATCTCCACCAATGTGGAAGTATTCACCTGGGAACAATGGAACAACTTCGTCAATAATATCTTCTAGGAATGCAAATACAGAGTCGTTACCTGCACAGTATACGTCTTCTTCTACACCCCAAATGTTACGCACATTGAAAGGACCTCCTGTACAAGATAGTTCTGGGTATGCGAAAAGAGCTGCAAGACCGTGACCCGGCATTTCGATTTCAGGAACAACTGTAATAAAACGAGCTGAAGCGTATGCTACAACTTCTTTGATTTGTTCTTGTGTATAGAAGTCTCCATATTGGTAACCTTCGCCCTCTGTACGGTAAGCTCCTTTTTGAGTCAATTCAGGATATTTCTTAATCTCAATTCTCCAACCTTGGTCTTCTGTCAAGTGCCAGTGGAATGTGTTGATCTTGAACATAGCCAATACATCAAGTTGTTTTTTGATGTTTTCTACAGGAATAAAGTGACGACATGGATCAAGCATGATACCACGCCATTCGAAACGAGGCTCATCTTTAATTGTCACCGCAGGAATAGACCAAGCAATACCTTTAACCGCTGTTGCGCTTTCAACCTCAGCTGGTAGCAATTGAAGTAATGTTTGCATACCGTAGAATAAACCCTGAGGTGTTTTTCCGATTACTGTAACTCCTTTGCTATCCGACACAAGCGTATAACCTTCGTCACCTGTTTCGATAGATGGATCTACTGCAAGAGACACAAAGTTTGAAGATGGAGTTGCATCTACTACTTTGAAGTCATAACCGGTAGAAAGTTTCATTTTTGAGGCAAAAAACTCAGCAATTGTCTTCGCTTCTGCCGAAGATGCTGCAAATTGAGTTTTACCATCAAACTTAAAATTACCATCTTGTTGAGTCAGACTTGCTGGAATTGGCACAATGTTGATGCCTTGATTATAAGACATCTCCTTTGTTGCTTCTCCATCGCACGACGACAAAACAAGCATCGCTGCCGAAGCAAAGAAAGAAACTAGTTTTTTAGTCATAGATAAAAAATATTAGTTGGTTTGTTAAGAATAGCTGCAAATATACAATTTAATTCCTTCAAAAGCTTATTACTATTCTCTATTCATACACCGATGAAACGTGTTTTAAATCATATCTATAGATTGAGATAAATCGAATTTTAAAGTTATATTCTGGCTTTTGTTTAAAACAGTGGCTTTTAGCTTATTTACAGAATCAAGAAGATATGTAAACAAAAAAAACTGCCCGATGTAAGAAAATTCTTTACATCAGACAGTTTTATTGCTTTTGAATCGCTCTTTATAAAGAAAGCGTTACCTAACAGTAAGATTATGCTGCTCTCTTTTTAAAGTTTTTGATCTGTATTTACCATGCAAACAATGGAAGATCTTCCATCTTAGCATTTACTTTTTCTCTTACTGCTTTGAAGGTTGCTTCGCAAGTAGGATTAGAAAGTACTGCATCGATCAATTCAACGATATCGCCCATTTGATCTTCTTTCAATCCGCGTGTTGTGATTGCTGCGGTACCAATACGGATACCTGAAGTTTGGAATGGCGAACGAGAATCGAACGGAACCATATTTTTATTTACTGTAATATCTGCTTGAACTAAAACGTTCTCTGCAACTTTTCCTGTAAGATCAGGAAATTTTGTGCGAAGATCGATCAACATACTATGGTTGCTTGTACCACCGGAGATGATCTTGTAGCCCTTATCCACAAAAGCTTGCGCCATCACTGCCGCATTCTTTTGTACTTGAGCTTGGTATGTTTTGTATTCCGGCTGCAAAGCTTCGAAAAAAGAAACAGCTTTACCAGCAATAACGTGCTCTAGTGGTCCGCCTTGTACTCCGGGGAATACTGCCGAATCCAACAATTGAGACATCATCTTTATTTCACCTTTTGGCGTGGTTTTACCCCATGGATTAGGGAAATCTTTACCCATAAGAATGATACCACCTCTAGGTCCACGCAATGTTTTGTGTGTTGTAGAAGTTACGATATGTGCATATTTAACTGGATTGTCTAGCATTCCTGCGGCAATAAGACCTGCCGGGTGTGCCATATCAATCATAAGCAAAGCGCCTACGCGGTCTGCGATCTCTCTCATTCGCTTATAGTCCCACTCACGAGAGTAAGCCGATGCCCCACCAACGATCAACTTTGGTTTTTCGCGCAAAGCAACTTCTTCCATCATGTCGTAGTCAACAAGCCCTGTATCTTCTTTTACGCCATACTCTGTTGCTTTGTAAAGAATACCTGAACTATTTACAGGAGAACCATGCGAAAGGTGACCTCCGTGTGATAGGTTCAAACCAAGAAATGTATCGCCCGGATTTAATACTGCTAAGAATACTGCCGCATTTGCTTGTGCTCCCGAGTGTGGTTGTACATTTGCCCACTCTGCTCCAAACAATTCTTTTAGTCGGTCTATTGCCAACGTTTCACTTTGGTCTACAACTTCACAACCTCCGTAGTAACGTTTGCCCGGATAACCTTCGGCATATTTATTCGTAAGACAGCTGCCCATGGCCTGCATTACTTGATCACTAACAAAATTCTCAGATGCAATAAGCTCGATACCTTTCAACTGACGTTGATACTCTTTACCGATAATCTCAAAAATAAGCGAATCTTTTTTCATTTGAGTTTGAGTTTGATGTAGTCGCAAAACTATAAATATTTTCTTTAAAATAAAATCTTCATACACTTCTAAAGATTGTTTTACAAATAACTATTGCTTTAGTATTTACGAGAATATATGTAGCGATAACTTATTACGTTACAAGCTTAAATCACTTTGCAAAACAACCATTCAAAGGAAAGTACAAGACCTTATCTATTTTCGATAACAAGATAAACATTCCAAATCAATATCCTATTCAAATAGAAAGCAAAATATCATTTTCACTAACACTTTTACCCAATTCCATCTTTACTCACGAATTTATTCCAGAAAGACGCCTAATATTCCTTTGATATATTTATATATTTGCAACACTTTGGTAAAACATAGAATTACAATATCAATCCATGAAAAGAAAAACTTTATTATCGCTAATTGCCTGCACCTGTATTGGAACAAGCATCTATGCTCAAGACGCTCCTCTTTGGTTGCGCAATTGTACAATCTCGCCCGACGGGTCAACGATTGCTTTTTGTTACAAAGGAGATATTTACACTGTTCCTGCACAGGGAGGAAAGGCTACACAGATCACCACACATACTGCGCACGACACTCGCCCAATATGGTCACAAGACGGAAATAATATTGCTTTTGCCAGTGATAGAAAAGGCAGTTTTGATGTTTACACAGTTTCGAAAAATGGCGGAGTTCCCACACAATTAACTTCTCATTCTGCAAATGAATACCCCGAAGCTTATCTGAACGATAAGGTTCTTTTCTCTGCATCAATTCAAAACGATGTGAATCACATCAAGTTTCCATCTAGAGTTTACAGTCAGATCTATGAAGTGAGTACCAATGGAGGTAGATCTAAACTATACTCATCGGAAGGTTTGGAAAACATCTGCTTCTCAAAAGACGGAAAAAAAGCTTTGTATACGGATAAGAAAGGCTATGAAGATCCGTGGAGAAAACATCACCAATCTTCTATTGCACGTGATGTATGGATGATGGATATCTCAGGAAACACTCCGACTTTTACCAAAATGACCCACTTTAAAGGTGAAGATCGTAACGGTATCTGGACAGATAATGAAACTGCAATGTACTATCTAAGCGAACAAGATGGAACTTTCAATATTTATAAGAAAAGTCTAACCGATAAGAACGCAAAGGACATTCGCATAACCAATCATCAAAAACATCCGGTACGCTTTTTGTCAAAAGCTAATAATGGAATACTTTGCTATGCATACGATGGAGAGATATACACCGTAAAAGAAGGTGGTAATCCGCAAAAGGTCGCAATCAATATTGTTTCTGATATTACTGATGAACCCAAAGACCTATTTCTTCAAAGTGGAGCCGGACAAATGGCTGTTTCACCTGATGGAAAAGAAATCGCTTTTATATTGCGCGGAGACGTATATGTAACTTCAGCCGAATTTGAAACTACAAAACAAATTACAAATACTCCGGAACAAGAACGCAACATCGAGTTTTCTCCCGACGGTAAATCTATTATTTACTCTTCTGAAAGAAATGGAATTTGGAATATATATAAAGCAGAACGCACCAATGGGAAGGATAAATACTTTACGTATGCGAGTGAAATAAAAGAGACTCCGATTACCAATGCTAAAATAGCATCATTCCAGCCTCAAATATCTCCTGATGGAAAAGAGATTGCATATTTAGAGGATCGCACTACCATCAAAGTAATAAATCTTGAATCAAAAAAGACTCGCACTATCCTCGAAGGCAAATACAATTATTCATATACTGATGGAGATCAATGGTTTCAATGGTCTCCGGATAGTAAATGGATTCTTGCAAAATACATTGGCGTGGGAGGATGGAATAATACCGATGTCGCATTGATCAAAGCCGACGGAAGTGGCACAATTCATAATCTTACAGAAAGCGGATATGCTGATGCCGGACCTAAATGGGTATTAGATGGCAAAGCGATGATCTGGTCGTCTGATCGTGCAGGCTTTAGAAGCCACGGTAGTTGGGGGGCTCAACGTGATATGTATATCATGTTCTTTGAAGATGAAGCTTTCGATAAGTTTAGAATGTCTAAAGAGGAAGCTCAGCTTTTTGAGGAGATAAAAAAAGAGGACAAAAAAACCTCTAATGAGGAGAAACCTAACAGAGACAAGAATAAGAAAAACATTTCCCAAAAGGACATAGTCAAAAAAGAGGAACAAAAGACTGAGTTATTGCAATTTGATCTGGTAAATGCAAAAGACCGTATAATGCGTCTTACCATCAATTCGTCGTCACTAGGTGATGCTGTTCTTACACCTGATGGTGAAAAGCTTTATTACATAGCAAGTTTTGAAGGAGGAGGCGATCTTTGGGAACGCAACTTCAAAGACAATTCTACTAAACTAATCATCAAAGGGGTTGGTTTTGGCAGTCTTAGAATGGACAAGGATGGTAAAAACATCTATATGGCAAGCAATGGTCAATTAAAAAAGATTGAAACCGTAGGTAATAAAGTCACAAATATCAGCTACAACGCACCTTTCAAGGCTCGTCCGGCCGAAACAAGAGATTACATTTTCGATCATGCATGGCAGCAAGTAGCCGACAAGTTTTATGTAACCAATATCCATGGTATAGACTGGAATGGGTATAAAAACGATTATGCCAAATTCTTACCTCATATCAACAACAACTATGATTTTGCGGAGATGCTAAGCGAATTACTTGGCGAATTAAACGCATCTCATACAGGTGCTCGTTTTGGTGGTAGCGGCGCAACTCTTCAAACAGCCTCTCTTGGTGCTTTTTACGACAACAATTATGACCGTGATGGTTTATTGATCAAGGAGATTCTAAAGAAAGGACCTCTTGATAAATCAAGCCTAAAAATCAAAGACGGTATGATTATAGAAAAGATTGATGGCACACCAATCTTAAAAAACACGGACTTCTATTCTCTACTTGCAGGAAAAAGTGGTAAACTGACTTTGCTTTCTATTTATGATCCGGCAACGGGTAAACGCTTTGATGAACAAGTAAAACCTTTTTCGTACGGACAAGAAAACGGACTGCTTTATGATCGTTGGGTGGAACAACGTCGTGCACTGGTTGATAAACTTTCGAATGGTAAACTTGGCTACGTACACGTAAAAGGAATGGATAGTGAAAGTTTCCGAAAAACATATTCAGAATTGCTGGGTCGTTGTCGTAATAAGGATGGCGTAATTGTTGATACACGCCATAATGGTGGCGGATGGCTGCATGATGATCTTGTTACATTGCTAAGTGGTAAAGAGTACCAACAATTTGCACCACGCGGACAATATATTGGTAGCGACCCATACAATAAATGGTTGAAAAAATCAGCCGTATTGGTATGTGAAGACAATTATTCCAATGCACATGGTTTCCCATTTGTTTATCAGCAATTAGGGGTTGGCAAACTAATCGGAACTCCTGTACCTGGTACAATGACAGCTGTATGGTGGGAATCTCAAATAGATCCTTCTATTATATTTGGCATTCCTCAAGTTGCGGTAAAAGATATGGAAGGAAACTACCTTGAGAATAAAGAACTTCAACCAGATATCCTTGTCTACAATTCTCCGGAAGAAGAGCTACAAGGAATAGACAAACAACTAGAAGAGGCTGTGAAACATTTGCTAAAAACAAATTAATCTAGCTTATGCGAATAGCGGCACAATTTCTATGTACTAGAATTGTGCCGCTTATTTTATATCAAAAAAGACTTTATTTATTCGCCCATCTGATTCAACAAATTATACGAAGGAGCAAAAAAGAGCGTACCCGTTACGGCTGTACTAAAATCAAGAAGTCTGTCTGTATTTCCTTTAGGCGATCCAATAAACATATTCTCAAGCATCTTACGAGTAGTACTAAATGTTGACGCATATCCAATAAAGTATGTACCATACTCTCCTTTTGATGTATTTGAAAAAGGCATATTTCCTCTAATTATTTTCAAATCATTACCTTTTTCATCTTGAATGTTAGTAACTGCATTGTGTGCATTCTCTGGTTTTTCAGCATCAGAAAGCTCCACATCGTTAAATTTATGACGTCCGATTACTTTTTCTTGCTCATAAATAGAGGTTGCATTCCAGCTTTTCATATCATGGATGTACTTCTGCACAAACACATAACTTCCTCCGGCAAAAGGCTGATCCTCCTGTCCGATTACTCCAAAAAATATGGATCAAGATCAATAGACGGGTTCTCTGTTCCATCCACAAAGCCAATTATCGCTTTTCCATCTAAATAACGAAAACCATGTGTCTCATCAATAGACTCGACAACATTTGTTAATTTCACATCAATAATTGACGCAAACTCATAACATAATCCCATTTCATTTGCTCTAATGTGAAAAAACAAATCTCCGGGAGTTGATACTGCCGTATATTTTTCTCCTTTAATCTCTTCAAAAGGAACTAGTTCTTTCGGATTACCTAGCTCTGCAAAATATTTATCCCAAGCTTGAGCTCCAAAACCAACAACAGCGCTAAACCCTCCTTCCGGAAAGCGATTCTGCATACTACGAATTAGCGCCGAAAAATTAGCGCATACATCTTTAACACAATCTAAAGTTTCTTCCTTATCAAGCAACTTATATACAATAAATATTGCATTTTTACCTGCCTTACCTACAACATCTTGTGGCATCGCTCCGGCAATGGTTTTAGGGGTTTGAAAATCCATCATAATAACTATTATAATTAATAAGATACACACAACAATAAATCAACAAACATGAAGACACTCTAATAGAAAGTATTTTTACTATTGTAGATTTATATTTCAATATTCAATACAACATTTAAAATGAGCATAAGTTGCAAAAAGCATTAAATAGAAAAGAGTGGAGAACTATTTCGGGATCAGATCAAGAAGCCGTAGAATAAATTAGATCAGTTCTATTCTCTGTGGGATGAATAGGGCTCACCCGATAAACCATGGGGATTATGCATATAGTTTGGTTAATCTAAACAGAAAAAACTTTACATCAATAACACCTCTTAAGCTTGCTCTGAAAGCTTTAATTTTAGCATTAAATGCTTCTGCAAATGCATTCGTTGCTCGATTAATAAAGA
>JBOFPV010000022.1:0-65574 GCA_051660585.1 Tannerellaceae bacterium | reverse complement strand
TCCCATTTCGAACAGAGAAGTTAAGCCCAATAGCGTCGATGGTACTGCGTATAGTGGGAGAGTAGATAGCCGCCGTTTTAGCTCGCAGAGAGCAAATAGTAGAGCGAGTCAGTCGAAAGATTGACTCGCTTTTTTTGTATCCTATAAAATGATATAATGGACTTTCATATGCTTTTAGATGTTTGCTTATAGAGTTATCTATTTTTTAATTCGTGGGCTTCAAACAAGCTTAAATGACCCTTGATCTCATTTCAAATTCAATCAATCTTTTTCTTCTTTATTAAGTATACTTCTATTTTACTTATTTGATATATTTCTGTTCCTGATGAACAGTTGAGCGTTTATTTTGTTTTCAATAGCGTGTGATGTGCCATTGATAAGTTTTTTTATGTTTTTTGACCGAGTAGAATGTTTTACTTTTATAATTAATTCGTCTTAATAACGTGATTTATGTTATCTAATAAATTGCTTTGACGAACGATTTGAGTGAGAATAATTAATTATTAATTTAGTTTGTGCATGGGTACAAGATAGATAGTATAAATTTCTTTGATAGATAATTGCTATTCTAATTAGATTTTTTGTACCTTTGCAAAGTTTTTACACTGTAAGGCTTTGGGAAAATTTGATACATATAAGATTGATTTGAAGAACCTCGAAATTGGGACTCATGAATTTGAGTATCAATTAGGAAATAAGTATTTCACCGATATAGATGGTACTGAGGTTCAAAAAGGGAAGGTTAAAGTGTTATTGACACTGAAAAGAACGCCCTTAATGTTTGATCTTTCGTTTAAACTAGAAGGTATGGCCTATGTGCCATGTGATCGATGTTTGGACGATGTGGAAATACCAATAGACACAACTGCTAAACTTATTATTAAGTTTGGGCACGAGTATTCTGAAGAAAGTGATGAGGTTATTGTTATTCCGGAAGAAGAAGGAGAAATTAATCTTGCATGGTTTATTTATGAATTCGTTGCATTAGCGATTCCGATGAAACATGTTCATGCTCCGGGTAAGTGTAACAAGTCTATGTCTTCAAAACTTAAAAAGCATTCAGCTCGTCAAGCAGACGATGAAGAAGTGGATGTCGATGGTGACGGATTCGAATACGAAGAAGACACTGTTGATGAAGCTCCACAAGATCCTCGCTGGGATGCTTTGAAAGACTTACTTGAGAATAATAACAATTAAATAAATAACAAAATGGCACATCCAAAAAGAAGACAATCGAAATCTAGAACAGCTAAGAGAAGAACTCATGATAAAGCTGTAGCTCCAACATTGGCACTTTGTCCTAACTGTGGTGCATGGCACGTTTACCACACTGTATGTGGCGAATGTGGTTACTATAGAGGAAAGTTGGCTATTGAAAAAGAAGCCGCTGTTTAAAGTTCATTTAATTTTTGACTAAATGAACAAAGAAATAGCCCTAAAATATTATTTTTAGGGCAATTTTTTTTTCATGGGTCTTTTACCCGTTTAATTTATAGTTATGAAAAGAATCAATGCGGTTATAACAGGTATCGGAGCATATGTTCCTGACTACATTTTAAATAATAAAGAGCTCTCAGAAATTGTAGATACGACTGAGGAGTGGATTTTGACACGTGTAGGTATTAAAGAACGTAGAATTCTTAAGGGTGAAGGGTTAGGTACTTCCTATATGGGAACGAAAGCTGTAGCCGAGTTATTGCGTAAAACCAATACAAAGCCAGAAGATGTTGATGTTATATTTTGTGCTACATCAACTCCAGACCATATTTTCCCTAGCACTGCGTCTTTAGTAGCCGAACAAAACGGAATCAAAAACGCTTTTGCTTTCGACTTGGGTGCTGCATGTTCAGGTTTTCTTTACGCATTAGAAGTTGCGAACAACTTTGTTAAGTCTGGACGTTATAAGAAAGTTATCGTTGTATCAGGCGATAAGATGTCATCTATTACAAACTATGAAGACAGAACTACATGCCCTTTGTTTGGTGACGCTTGTGGAGCGGTTTTGATTGAACCAACGGAAGAAGAAGTTGGTATTATGGATGTGATATTGCGTACCGACGGTGTTGGCTATCCACATCTTCATATGGTTGCCGGAGGCTCAGCTCATCCTGCTTCTCATGAGACTGTAGATAACAGACAGCACTGTGTATATCAAGAAGGTCGTGTTGTATTTAAGTACGCAGTTTCGAATATGGCTGATGTGTCGGCTGAGATTATGGAACGCAATGACCTTACTCATGAAGATATCTCTTGGTTTGTGCCACACCAAGCAAACCTACGTATCATTGATGCTGCGGCTCAGCGTATGGGCTTATCTCACGACAAAGTAATGATCAATATTGATCGCTACGGTAATACAAGTGCCGGTACGATTCCTGTTTGCTTATGGGAGTGGGAAGAGAAACTTAAGAAAGGAGATAATATCATATTAGCTGCTTTTGGCGCCGGCTTTACATGGGGTGCAATTTATTTAAAGTGGGGATATGACGGAAAAAAAGCATAAATCCGGGTTTGTCAACATTGTAGGTAATCCGAATGTTGGTAAATCCACTCTTATGAATGCCTTGGTTGGTGAAAAGGTTTCGATCATTACATCGAAAGCACAAACAACCAGACATCGTATTATTGGTATTGTGAATACAGACGAGATGCAAATCGTTTATTCAGATACCCCAGGGGTGTTAAAGCCCAATTATAAACTTCAGGAGTCGATGCTTAACTTCTCCGAATCTGCATTGGGTGATGCTGACGTACTTTTGTATGTTACCGATGTGGTAGAGAAGATCGACAAAAATGAAAAGTTCCTTCAAAAGGTAGCTCGCGTTGAGTGTCCTGTTTTTTTGATCATCAACAAGATTGATTTAACAGATCAAGCTAACCTGGAGAAAGTGGTTGCAGAGTGGCATGAACTTCTGCCTAACGCAGAAATTATTCCAATCTCAGCAATCAACAAGTTTAATGTAGCTTACATTAAACAACGCGTAGAACAGCTTATTCCAGACAGTCCTCCTTACTTTGAGAAGGATGCATTGACTGATAAGCCAGCACGTTTTTTTGTTACAGAGATTATCAGAGAGAAAATACTTCTTTACTATCAAAAAGAGATTCCATATTCTGTAGAAGTAATTGTGGAGGAATTCAAAGAGGGTGAAAACCTGATTACAATCAAAGCGTTGATTATTGCCGAGCGTGATTCTCAAAAAGGGATTGTAATTGGTCATAAAGGACAAGCTTTGAAAAAGGTAGGGGCAATGGCTCGTAAAGATATCGAGCGTTTCTTTGATAAGAAAGTATTTTTGGAAATGTATGTCAAGGTTGAGAAAGATTGGAGAAATCGAGACAACCTGTTGAAACGATACGGTTATCAACTTGACTAAACGCTGTACTTGAGTATACAACGGTATACTTTTAATGATTTATTACAGAACAATGAGGATAACTTGCATATCAAGTTATCATTGCCAATACAGAAATTTAAGATGGGAAATATTGTTGCTATAGTAGGAAGACCCAATGTAGGTAAGTCTACATTGTTTAATCGACTTACTCAGTCACGTCAGGCTATTGTAAACGATGAGTCGGGTACAACTCGTGACAGACAATACGGTAAGGTAGAATGGCTCGACAAAGAGTTTTCAATCATTGATACCGGAGGTTGGGTTGTAAACTCAGAAGACATTTTTGAGGAAGAGATCAACAAGCAGGTGAAAATCGCGATGGATGAAGCAGATGTTGTTTTGTTCGTTGTTGATGTTATGAATGGTATCACCGACCTAGACTTGCACGTAGCGCAGATCTTGCGTCGTTGTGAGAAGCCGGTAATTGTTGTTGCAAACAAAGCAGACAACTTTGACCTACACTATCAGTCGGCAGAGTTCTATAGCTTCGGATTGGGAGATCCTTGTTGCGTATCTGCAATCAACGGTTCATGTACCGGTGACCTGCTAGACGAAATTGTGGCTAAGCTTCCTGAAAATGTTGTAGACGAAACAGACGAAGAACTTCCACGTATTGCGATCGTAGGTCGTCCTAACGCAGGAAAATCATCGTTGGTAAATGCATTCATCGGTGAAGACCGTAATATCGTTACCGATATTGCCGGAACAACTAGAGACTCTATCTATACAAAATACGATAAGTTTGGATTGAACTTTTACCTTGTAGATACTGCCGGTATCCGTAAAAAAGGGAAAGTACATGAAGATCTTGAATATTATTCAGTAATCCGTTCGATCCGTGCTATCGAGAATGCAGACGTTTGTGTCTTGATGCTTGATGCAACCAGAGGTATCGAAAGCCAGGATTTGAATATCTTCTCTTTGATTCAGAAAAACAAAAAAGGTCTTGTAGTTTGTGTAAACAAATGGGACCTTGTAGAAGATAAAAACGATAAGGTGATCAAGACCTTTGAAAATGCAATTCGTGAACGTTTAGCTCCTTTCAAAGACTTCCCTATCTTGTTTATCTCTGCTTTGACAAAACAAAGAATCCTGAAGGTGTTGGAAACAGCGAAAGAAGTTTACGATACAAGAAGCACGAAGATCCCGACAAACAAATTGAACGAGATCATGCTTCCGATTATCGAAAACTATCCGCCACCTGCAAACAAAGGGAAATATATCAAGATCAAATACATTACCCAGCTGCCGAATACAAAGATTCCAACCTTTGTATTCTTTGCCAACCTGCCACAGTGGGTGAAAGAGCCATATAGACGTTTTCTTGAAAACAAATTAAGAGAACATTGGAATCTTTCGGGTACACCGATTAATATTTTTATTCGCGAGAAATAGCAGAAAAGGGAGAGACGAAAGTTTCTCCCTTTTTTCGTTTAAAAAGCATGCATACTTTTTTTAAAAACCTAGTTTAGTTTTCTCAAAAACCTTACTAGCTTTTTCCACAAACCATGCATGCTTTTTTTTGGTGGCTTTGGTCTCTGAATCAAAAGGTTTAATTGAAACCTTTCGTCTCAAATTTGCAACGTATTGTAGGTTAATTTAGCAGACGATCTATATATTTGTACAAAAGAAAAAAACAATAATCATGATTGAATATATCAAAGGTGACATCGCAGAGATTACACCGACCGATCTTGTTCTCGAAACATACGGAATTGGTTATGCCATCCATATTTCCTTAAATACTTACAGTGCTTTGAATGGCAAGAACAATGTAAAACTTTATATCTACGAAGTCATTCGCGAGGATACTCACGAGTTGTACGGATTTGCAGAGAAAGAAGAGCGTACCGTATTCTTAGCATTGATTTCAGTATCAGGAGTGGGTTCGAATACAGCTCGAATGATTCTTTCTTCATACAATCCGAATGAACTACAAACCATCATTGCTTCGGAAAAAGTAGATGCTTTGAAAGCTGTAAAAGGAATAGGGCTAAAGACTGCGCAACGTATTATTATCGATCTGAAGGATAAGCTCAAATTAACCGCAGGTGCAGCGCAAATGGATATTGCATTGCCAGCAGCAGATCAAACTGCTGACGAAGCTGTTTCAGCACTTATTATGCTTGGGTTTGCCAAACCGGCATCTCAAAAGGCTGTTACCGCAATTTTGAAGGCTACTCCGACTCTCACGGTAGAGCAAGTTATCAAAACAGCACTGCGAATGCTTTAAGCTTGCCTTGTTAACCTTAAATGTACTTTTCGAAAAACCATACTAATCCTTTATTGATCGCTCTTATATGCTTACTGACAACAGTATTGGGAGGGGAAGGAGTATTGTGTGCCCAAACGTGGAGCGACTCGATTAAAACAGTGGATTCGCTTTACACACGTGCACTTTTCAACGCTTATGCCCTAAAACAATATAGAGAAATGCGAGACTCAGCTTTTTCCGCGGCTGTATTACCTAAGCAACTCAAATTAAAATCACACGAAAAATGGTTTGGTCCCGGTAAACTCAAGGCTAAACTTCAGGGACGAGCCGAAGCTTCTTTAGGAGTTAAATACATTAACTACCAAAATCCCGATCTTCCTTACAATTCGCGGAAACGTATAATTCCCGAGTTTGATGAAAACATCGAACTTTCGTTCGATGGCTCGTTAGGTGAGAAGCTCAAAATGAAAACACACTTTACGACCGAGCTGTTTAATGAAAAAACATTGAACAACCTATATCTCGGATATACAGGATATGAGGATGAAATAATTCGCTACGTAGAAGCTGGAAATGTAAATCTATTTACAGAAAATAAACTAATCAACTCGACCTCTTCATTATTTGGAATCAAGGCGGGAATACAATTAGGACCATTAACCGTCGACTTCTTGGCTGCCAGTGAAAGTAGCACGGTCGTGTTGCATGAAGAAGGAGGCAGAGGGCATCTCAGCAATTGGGAATTGGAAATAGATCGGTATGATGAGAATCGCCACTTCTTTTTATCGCATTTCTTTCGCTCCCAATTCACAGATCATGTGCGGCTAGCATTTCTAAACAGATCTCCTTTGTTGATAACCCGTATCGAAGTTTGGATTACAAATACCCAAGGCGTACTTGAGGATAGTCGCCATATTGCAGCTATTTCACAACTTGGCGATCTAGATAATCAGTACGATAAACCGGAGATGAATGAGGGGAGTTTGCTTTATCAACAACTTATCAACAGTGGCTCAATATGTAGGAATGTAGACAATCCCTCAGAGTTGCAATCCCTGATTCAGTATTATAATGCTGATTGTGAGGTGATACGAAAGGCTAGGCGCTTGCGGCCCGAAGAATATGATATGCATTCTGCACTCGGATATCTCTCCTTAAAACATCCGCTAAAGAGTTATGAACAATTGGCCGTAAGTTTCGAATATGCTTATAAAGGTCAGACATATCGGGTTGGAGAATGGAGTGATCTATCCGAGATTCCACGGCAAGAGGCAATATTTGCTCGCTTGTTGAAATCGGAAAAAAGTGCCCCTTCTCATTATACATGGAAGCTGATGATGAAGAATGTATATAAAATGCCTGAAGGAGGAATAGAGAAGCAAGATTTTGAATTTGATGTTCTCGTGAGAAGAGAAGATGCCTCAGATTACACACCCTTTCTCGAACAGTTGGGAACGAAGACTCTTTTGCAGATTTTACAATTAGATAGGGTAGGCCCTAATAACCGAAATGGACCTGATGGTAGGTTCGATTACGTTGAAGATGTAACTATTCTTTCAGACTTAGGATGTATCGTTTTTCCCATGACCGAACCGTTTGGAGATTATTTGCTCAAGAATACCACAGGTTCTGCTTCATCTTATACCTGTCAGGCTCTATATGATTCTACATTGATAAAAGCTCGTTCGTTATTATCTCCGCGTCAAATATTAATGAGAGGCAAAAGTAAATTGAAGCAACGCGGGATCTATAAATTAAAAAATGATCAACTTTCTTCCGGGTCATTACTTGTTAAAGTACAAGATAAAGAGCTTATAGAGCATGTTGATTACACGATTGACCGTGATAATAATATACTAACCATCATCAATGAGGAATATTTGCAGGCTAATGTGGGAATCTCTATTTCAACAAATCAGTCTTCTTTTTTGTATGGAAATAGGCAAACACGTCTAGGGCTTAATCTAAATTACGTTGTCAATAGGAATCTATCGCTTGGGGCATCTTGGATGATGGTGCAAGCAAAACCACGTTTCGATGCCTATGCTTCTGCGGAGGATTTTGTCTCTAATATGATATATGGTCTCCATTCTCGTTACGCCAAATCGTGGAAGACAAGGGTAAGAGGGGATTCTATACAAGCTCTGAATTCGTTGGTTTGGAATACAGATGTTGCATTCTTAGTTTCAGGTGCAGCTCCGAAAAATGCTTTTTTATTTATAGATGATTTTGAGGCCAATCATATAACAGCCGATTTGTCGCAGCCCTTGAAGTGGAGTTTAAGCTCTATACCGATGGATGGAATCCTGTTTGAGGAGTCTTTATTGTCTAATAGAATTGAAACCGGATTTAATCGTGCTCTGATCAATTGGTATACTATTGAACCATCTTTTGTAAAGCCGGGGAGCAAATATCTGCCAGAGTATCTTCGATATAACAAAGAGGAGCTTTCTCATCATTATGTACGTAGTATTCATGCATCAGAGTTATTCCCCAATCGTGATGTAGATGATACAGACCAACGTTATATTTCGTCGTTCAATCTTTCATTTTATCCTAACGAACGCGGTCCATATAATTTAGACGCTTCAGAGATTACCCCCGAGGGTTTTTTGTTGCATCCTCATAAACGCTGGGGAGGTATTATGCGTTCGATCGAAGCTTCTGATTTCGAGACTCAGCAAGTACAGTATCTTGAGTTTTGGTTGCTAGATCCTTTTTTGTATAGCAGTTCTTCTCAAGGTGGAACTTTGAGTATTGATCTTGGCTCTTTGTCAGAAGATATCTTGAAAGATAATTTATTATCTGACGAGAGCAACGTTAGCGAGTTGGGTGAAGCAGATAATGATGTATCATCTGTATGGGGCGTGATTCCGAAATTTCAAACCGGTGTAAAAGCTTTTGGTGAAGGAGAGGCTATGAAAACTCGGCAAGATGTGGGACTCAATGGCATTTCGAAGGATGAAGAAGCTGAGTTCGATACATATAAAAGCTTTGTTGATCGCTATTATACCAAAGTAGATCTAAATTCGGAAAGAGAAAGAATACATCCAAGAACTGTTGTTAGGTCTCCATCTGGAGAGTGCTATATTCCGTTTTCGGACAAACGATATACCGACTTCAATGCTTCATTTCATGAGCGGTTGAAGGGGGTGAATGGTACTGAAGGTAATTCGGGGAGTTTGGCTATGAAGGAGTTTTTCTGGAAATATGAACCTGATTCAGAAGATTTAGATAATGATATGACACTTTCTGCCGAAGAGTATTTCTATAGATATGCAGTAAACTTGTCTCCTGGGGTACTGAATGTTGATAATGCATTGATCAAAGAAGTGCGACAAGCCGAGGTGACAACTCCAGATGGAACAACGAGTATTGTTTCTTGGTACTTATTTAGGATTCCTTTGCAGCGCTATGACAAGCGTATCGGGTCGATCTCTGATTTCAGATCGATTCGGCACATGCGTCTTTTTTTACATGACTTTAAAGAAGACGTTCATCTGCGGTTTGCGTCTCTTCGGTTTGTTAAATCCGATTGGCAGCAATGGGTACCTGATGCTAAAACAGATTCTTTGTATTGGTATGATGACCAGATACATCTCGCATATTTATCTGTGGATGAGAATAAAGAATTATCAGAAGTAAATTATATAACGCCCAATGGAATTGAGCCTCGTACTGTAATGCACAATCGCAAGCAAGTGCGAGAAAACGAACACGCTCTCGAGTTTGCTGTAGAATCACTTCATCCCAATCAGCATGTTGCGGTTTGGAAACAGACCGATTTTGATTGTCGTAATTACGGATCACTCGAATTATTTTCGCACGTGCATGAATCTCTGTCGACCGGTGGGCCTATTGCAGATGGAGATTTCTCATTGTTTGTTCGCCTGGGATACGATGGACGAAATAGTTATTATGAATATGAAATACCCATGAGAGTGACTCCTCCTGGGAAGTATAACAATGAATTGTTTTGCGATAAAGAGACGGTTTGGCCTCGAAACAATAGGTTAGATATTCTACTGCAAGCACTCGTCGCAGCCAAGACAGAAAGAGATGTATCGGGGATCCCAAAGAATGAGCTCTATAGCAAAGTTACAGATCAGCAACATACGATTAGTGTGAAAGGTAATCCTTCATTGGCTGAGATTACAACCCTAGTCATTGGTGTTCGCAACAATTCGGATAAGGTTCTATCTGCAAAAGTTTGGATAAATGATATTCGATTGGCTCATCAAAAAAGACAAAATGGTTGGGCTGTACGAAGTGAGCTTGAGTATAGCCTTGCTGATATAGGTCGTTTTTCAGTTGATGGGATGTTTCGAAGTCGTGGATTCGGTAGCATTGATCAACGGTTTAGGGAGCGAATGGAAAATGATAAGCTTCGTATAGGGTTCACTTCTCGAGTAGAGCTTGGCAAATTACTACCGAGTGTATTAAAGCTAACCATGCCTGTATATGTGCAATGGAGTAAAGAAACAGAATACTTACATTACAATCCTTTTGATGATGATATCAAAGTTCAAGATTTGTTGGCCAGAGAGAATAATCAATATGCCCGAGACTCTTTACGACGATTGGCTCGCAGTACCCAGTTAACTCATAATATTGCTGTTCAACAAATGGGATTTCAAATACGAAGTAAACGGTCCATGCCATATGATCTCGATAATTTTCGTTTGGGTTTTATCTATGATGGTTTTTCGGTGGCATCTCCAAGTCTTCACTATGACAGAAATAAACGATACAATGGCTATATAAAGTACACCTATTCGCCGGATGAGCTGTTGCTACCTTTTATTAAACATGAAGAGATGCGCAAACAAAAGTTGTTTTGTTTGCGACTACTGCCAACACTTGTCTCTATGGAAAGTTCCTTTTATCGTAACTATGCGGAAACGAAGTCTCGACTTAATAATGTTGATAATGGCAAGGGGGCTTCTTTTGTAATGCAAGAGTTTCTTTGGAATCGTGTTTTTATGCTTGAGTGGAACTTGTTGAAGAATATCAAATTCCGTATTCGTACTGCTACGAATGCAGAAATTGAAGAGCCCGAGATGCAAGTGAATAAACGGATTGATCCTGATGGTTTTCGTTTCTGGCGCGATTCGGTATGGACTAGTATCAAGGACTTCGGAAGGCCAATGCGCTATGAACAACAAGCTGCATTACATGTTCAATTTCCTGATTTTAAGAATAAATGGCTTGGATGGATGAAAGGAAATATACAGTATAAGGCTGATTATTTTTGGGATAGAGGTTATGATGATCCAATACTTGGTGATGGAGGTAATATAATTAAGAATTATACGTCGACCGGAATAAATGGAGTGTTCAATCTTTCTAAACTTGCAGCAGCTATAGATAACAGTAACGTAATCCGTCTTAGTTTGTTGAAGAAGTTTTTACCTCACATCGAGGTTGTTCATAAAGCCAATAATGGGATTCATATTCCACGTTATAAGCACGGTGTAAGAGATTTAGGAGGACAAGATAGAGTTGATGGCCGGTTGTTGCCAGGGATTGGTTTTGCTTTAGGAATTACATCTCCTCGCTTTATCAACAATGTTATTAACAATGCCGATGTTCATTTCTCAGATGAAACGACAAATCGGGCGATGACATCTAAAAATAAGTATTCGTTATTGAAAGGGGTATTAAGGCCTATATCAGGGCTAAGGCTTGAGTTAACCTGGCTTACCGACAACACGAGTCGAGAGGAACTAGCATTGAACCCAATTTCTCAATCAAGTTATACAAGCCGAGTATCTAAGAGTGGAGTTGCTAGTCGTAGAAAAACTATAAAGGGGAGTAAAAAAACTAACATAAATAGTCTTATATCTCCATTTGGCAGGACGCTTATTTTGCCAAACTGGAAGGTTTATTACGATGGTCTTAACAGATATGATTTTATTAAAAAGGTGTTGAAGCATGTGTCTCTTACTCATGCCTATTCTTGTATTCAGACTATTGAATTTATGCATACTGGAGAACGAAATATAGATTGTCAATCTGTTGATATGAAGATGATTAATGCAAAGTTGTGGGTAAAGGAGGGGTTTACGCCATTAATTGGGGTAGATGCAATCTTCAAAAATGGTATTACAGCTTCTATTGGGCACAATAAAATTTACAGCATTGTATTAAATCAAGGAAGTAATCAGTTAATTAACGGAGTGAATCAGAACATAAATATGGCATTGGCTTACAAAATAGTAGCAAATCGACAACAAAATGGCAAAAAATATGGTTCGGTTTCTGATGGCGGTATCTTACTTAAGTTGGAAGCTGCAGCTAGAAGAATGACGAGTGGTATTATTGATAAAGATGTTACTCGTGAGGTCTATACTTTGGGCAATAAAGGCTATTTTATCAGATTAAATGCAGATTATGATAAAAGTAGGTCAATATCCTATAGTTTCTATTTTAACATGGAGGCGGATCAACCTTTAGCAGGTCGATTTTCATATCCTTCATATACAATGTCGACGGGTTTTTCGGTCCGTCTTCAATTATACTAAATAATAAATAACTTATTGATTTTATTTTTGTTGATATATAAATGAAACAGAAATTAACGATAAGTTTTTTTAAATATTAAGACTTTCTCTTTTTCTTTTTTTGTGTGAATATTAAACAAAAACGCTGTTTATTTGTTCCTCTAATTAAAAGGATAAGATTCATTTTAATAGATTGTTGTTTTCGAAGATCGAAAACAATTAGAATAGATTAAAACGATAAGTATCGAAATAGCATGAGAAAATCAACGATCTGGTTGCTGGCTTTAGTAATGGCTTTTGCATTTGCAGGTTTGCTTTACTTACAAATTACCTACCTAAGTATCATTTTGAAAACTCGAAATGAGCAATTTAGTGAGGCAGTGAAAACTAGTTTGTACCAGGTATCCAGAAGTTTGGAACTAGAAGAGAGTGCAAGGTATCTTGAAGAAGACCTGAACGAGAATGAGAAGATGTTGCTGTATGATCAGCGCAAAAACAATTCGAATGTATTGAACAGTCCGATTGTAAAAGAGGAAAACCTCAAATTCAAGTTACTTGGTAACGATGGTATTATATCTGAAGTTGAACTTAAAACGTATTCGGGTCAAGACAAAGAGCAGAATCTTTCTGTCGGTGCCCAACAACAGAACCGAAATATTATTGAAAAAACCTCTCGCTCAATACAAGACACGTATTTGCGCAGATACCTCAATGAGCATATGTTGCTTTCGGAAGTGATTCGGAATAAACTATATAAATCGAGTTTGCAACCTATTCAGGAGCGAATTGATTTTAATCAGCTCAAAGTATTGTTACGCGATCAGTTTAGAAACAACGGGCTTAATATTCCTTTCCACTTTTCAGTGATCAATAAAGATGATCAGATTGTATACCAAGATGCAGATATGAAACCTGGTAAAAATACGGAAGTATTTACACAGATTTTATTTCAAAATGATCCGCCATCAAAACTAAATTATTTGAGAGTATTTTTTCCAACACAGAAAAGTTACATCTTTAGTAATATTACGTTTTTGGCTCCTTCAATAGCATTTACATTGGTTTTATTGATGACATTTATCTTTACGATTTACATCGTTTTCCGTCAGAAAAAACTTTCGGAAATGAAAAATGATTTTATCAATAATATGACACATGAGTTGAAAACTCCGGTTTCAACAATCTCTTTGGCTGCTCAAATGTTGAAAGATACGGATATAACGAAGTCGCCTGAAATTTTTAAACATATCTCAGGTGTAATACATGACGAAACGAAACGATTGAGCTTCTTGGTTGAGAAAGTATTGCAGATGTCGCTCTTTGAACGACAAAAAGCTTCGCTAAAGCTGAAAGAAATTGATGCGAATGACTTGCTTGCCAACATTGCAAATACGTTTGTTTTGAAGGTGGAAAAGTATGGCGGTACATTAGATATTGATCTTGAGGCAGACGAGTCTACAATCTATGTTGACGAAATGCACTTCACGAATGTATTGTTTAATTTAATGGATAATGCGGTGAAGTATCGCAAACCGGAAGTTCCACTTAAGCTTATGGCGCGCACTTGGAATGAGAACGGAAAGTTATTTATCTCTGTTGAAGATAACGGAATAGGTATCAAAAAAGAATATCTAAAGAAAGTTTTCGATCGCTTCTTCAGAGCTCCTTCGGGAAATGTACATGACGTAAAAGGTTTTGGTCTAGGCCTTGCCTATGTACGTAAAATAGTAGAGGATCACAACGGAACAATTAAGGCCGAAAGTGAACTCAATATGGGAACTAAATTTATTATTTCATTACCACTTATAAAATAGTTATTTATGGAAGACAAGACTAAAATCTTCTTTTGTGAAGACGATGAAAACCTTGGAATGCTATTGAGAGAATACCTCCAAGCTAAAGGTTATGCTACAGATCTTTTCTCTGACGGAGAACAAGGCTATAAAGGATTTACCAAAGGTAAATATGATCTTTGCGTACTAGATGTGATGATGCCAAAGAAAGACGGATTCACGTTGGCTCAGGAAATTCGTTCAATCAATCCTGATATACCTATCATTTTCCTTACTGCGAAAACAATGAAGGAAGATATCCTTGAAGGATTTAAGATTGGTGCAGACGACTATCTAACAAAACCATTCAGCATGGAAGAGTTACTACTTCGTATCGAAGCAATTCTTCGTCGTGTGAAAGGTAAAAAAATGAAAGATATTCCTTTCTACAAACTTGGAAACTTCTTGTTTGATACACAAAAGCAAACACTTTCAATTGGTGATAAGTCAACAAAACTTACAACAAAAGAATGTGAACTACTTAGCTTGCTATGTGCACATGCAAATGAAATCCTTGAAAGAAACTATGCATTGAAAACTATCTGGGTTGATGATAATTACTTCAATGCTCGTAGTATGGATGTATATATTACTAAGCTTCGTAAATTGCTAAAAGATGATCCTCAAATTGAAATTATTAACATTCACGGAAAGGGTTATAAATTGATTACTCCTTCAGGTGAAGAGCAAGCAAGAGAAGAAGCTCCAACTGTAATTTGATAGAATTTAGTGCCGTAATAGGCAAATGATATCTTAAGCAAAAAGGAGAGATCTTAAAAATAAGATCTCTCCTTTTTTATAAAAAAGAGCGCCAGACTAACTTTTTGTTAGTCTGGCGCTCTTGAAGTTGTTGTATTGATACGAAAGCGTTAACTCAACAGTTTCTTTACTGTTGCAGAAATAGTACGGCCTTCGGCTTTTCCGTTTAGTTGTTTAGTCGCTGCTCCCATAACTCTACCCATATCTTTTGCTGTAGCATTTAATTCAGCAATGATTTGTTTTAGAATAGCTTCAAGCTCCTCTTGGCTTAATTGCTCAGGAAGATATGCTTCGATGATTGAAGCTTCAGCTAACTCTTTTTCAGCAAGTTCTGGGCGATTTTGCTCTGTATAGATAGTTGCACTATCCTTACGTTGCTTGATCATTTTTTGTAAGATCTTTAAAGCTTGCTCATCAGATAACTCTCCATTGCTATCTTTTGATGTTTTAGCTTCAATAAACTCTTTCTTAATTCCACGCAAAGCTTCTAACTTAACTTTGTCTTTAGCAAGCATAGCAGCTTTGATATCACTGCTGATTTGATCAAATAAATCCATGATGGTTATTATTTTTATCTAAAGCTAATAATTGGTCCTCCAGGCTTTTTAGGCTCATTGGATGGTTTATTCGCTGTAATAATTGTTTCTTTAACAGGACCTCTTCTAAGATTAGAAACCAATTTTGGATCTCTATTGTAGGTTGGGTTATCTTCTAAGATGCCGATAATACTATCATCGTCTAGTTCTTCTGTAGATAAAACAACTGGTTTAGAAATGATTCTAGGCTTCACAACATTGGCATTGTGATAGAAGCGGCTGATACGTTCTATTTCTTCACGCTCTTTTTGGATAAGCTCTTGTTCTCGTTGTATTTCTTCTTCTGTTTGGCGCGCACGCTCTGCATTGCGTCGCTCTTCGATTTGAGGAATACATGAAAGACCGAATCCAGTTGCAAGGATTGTCATTTTTACTTTCTTGCCCAAAGAGTCATCTAATGCAGTACCCCAAATAACTTCAATATCACTACTAAAACGAGACATAAATTCATGCACATCATTCATTTCTTCCATCATCAATTCAGATTCAGGACTGAAGGATACATTGAATAGAATCTTTTTCGCACTAAAAACATCATTATTATTTAGCAGTGGTGAATTTAAGGCATCGTCGATAGCCATTCGAACACGTCCTTCTCCGATACCAAAACCGCTACTCATTACTGCTACACCACCGTCTTTTAAGATTGTGTTGACATCCGCAAAGTCGAGGTTGATTATTCCCGGTAATGTAATGATCTCTGCGATACTTTTTGCAGCAATCGTAAGGGTATCATCGGCCTTTCCGAAGGCGTTAACCATTGTCAGGTCTTTGTATATTTCACGTAGTCGCTCATTGTTTATGACAAGTAGAGCATCCACATTTTTACTGATCTCTTCTACACCATTCAACGCTTGAATGATTTTACGATGACCTTCAAATACAAAAGGAATAGTTACTATGCCTACAGTCAGTATACCCATATCTTTTGCAGCTCTGGCTATGACTGGAGCTGCCCCGGTTCCGGTACCACCACCCATTCCGGCAGTAATGAATACCATTTTTGTTCCGTCATTGAGCATACGTTTGATATCATCGATACTTTCCTCAGCAGCCATACGTGCACGTTCTGGACGATTTCCTGCACCCAATCCTTGCGTTACCTCTCGGCCTAACGACAATTTAACCGTAACGTCAGAACGGTTTAGAGCCTGATTATCTGTATTACATAACACAAAGGTTACATCGTGAATCCCTTCTTTAAACATGTGATTCACAGCGTTACCGCCACCCCCGCCAACACCAATAACTTTAATTATTGATGGAGTTTCAGTAGGCAAATCAAAGCTTAACAATCTATTATTATCCTCCATATTTATATTATTGACAAAGGTGGTTACTTAATACTCTCTTCCTGATCCTCAAACAATGTTTTGGCAAAATTATCAAAAAGACGGGCAAATCCTTTCTTTTTAGGTGCAACATATTCAGATTCGTGCTCAAATTTAGATTCTTCCTTTGCTGTTTCCTTTTTAGGTTCAGCTATTGGCTCTTCTTTGATCTCTTCGTGCACATCAATTTTAGGAGGTGTAACAACTGTAATTGGTTTTACCTCTTTCTCAATTTGCGGTTCTGCTACCGGTTCTATTTTGACAATCTTAGCACAGCTTTCATTACCCATCATAAGTAAGCCAAGCGTTTGAGAGAATGAAGGATTCTGCGAAATACTTTCAGCATTTTCAACCAATCCTTTCCTAGTGGCAACCAGACGCACATCCATACTCGTGCGGTTCTTAATCATTACATTAAGATTGTTAAGGTTTGCTCCGCCTCCTGAAATAACGATTCCTGCAGCAAGTTTATTGACTAAACCTGTGGTTTCGATTTGTGCCCAAACATTTTCGAATATCTCTGCAGCTCGAGCTTCAACAATGGTATTCAGTTCGCTGAGATAAATATCTTGAATACTGAACCCATCGATACTCGATGCTTTTACAATTTCACTACTATCCTTATCTGAGATTGCACTTCCAAAACGGATTTTTAATCGTTCAGCTTCAGATTCAGATATATTTAAAGAAGTAATATCTTTTGTAATTAATTGGGCACCCAAAGGTATTACAGAAATTGTTTGTAATAACCCCCCCTTATATACAGCTAAAGTAGTAACTCCAGCTCCAAAGTTAATCAGAGCACATCCTAGACGTTTCTCATCTTCTGTTAGAGTCGCTTCTGCTTGAGCTAATGGTGTAACAATAAATCCGGCTATTTCTACTTTAGCTTTTTCAGCCAGACTCATTATTATATTACGTTTCAGATTAGGTCTGCCTACGATTAACTTATATCGAGCCTCGATTTTATTGCAAATAACACCGACCGGATTCATCTCCGGTTTGTCATCAAGATAATACATCGGTGATACCGCATCCAAAAGATCGTTCATCTCAGGCTTGAAGTTCATGCAATCATGATACAACGAGCGGATCACCTCTTCTGTTACGGTTTCATCAGGACCTAGGATCTTCGACACAGAATGCTCCATCGTGCGAATAGATTGTCCATTGATGCCGACATATACTTTTGCAATCTTGCCGCCACGCAGCTTATTTTCAAGTTTCTGTATAAGTCTCTTGATCTTTGCTGCTGTTTCTTCGACGTTGTAAACACAACCTCGTCTAATACAAGAGGCAGGACCTTCATCTTCAATAGCCAGGATCGAAAGCTTCCCGTGTGATTTTTTCCCAACCATGCCAACCAGCTTGGAAGTTCCCAAATCAATTACTGCAATAAAATCTGTATAGTCCATATTTTATTTTCTTTTGGTACAAACAATTTGATTCTTAAACTTTAAATTAATTGTGCTATATCGATTCCACCCCACATAAGGCACGGCTTGTCGATAAAAGAGCATCAGGTTGTTTAGTTTTTCATGATAATTATCTAAACTTCCTAGAATGATCTGATGGCTACCCACTCGGGGTATCAGTTCCACATCCAGATTCTGATCTACATAAATTTGTTCGATTTGTGATCGCCAGAACCGGTCATCCTGTAAGAATTTAGCAAAGTCGTATAACTGTTGTTTTGCAAACTCTTTTTCTACATAGCCACTTGCAATAGGCACATGTGCAGCAAAACGGGAAGATGTAGGCATAACATCACCATCTTTGTCAAGATAAAAGTTTCCATGAATACCCATAATACGCATTATTGGGACCTTTTGTATCACATCGACTCTGACTTTGCCAGATGGTGTTTTATATACCTCGACTTCTCTAAGCATTGGATTCTTTTGTAAAGATTGTTCAATATCTTCCGTATTGACACACGACATATCTTTTCCATTTGGATTGATATTTGTGCCTTTTAAAAAGCCCTGTATCTCTTTATCACTCACAAAGCGCTTGTCTAAACTATCCAGTATCGCAATATGAATTCCCTCACATTCTCCTTCGGCTCTATAATCTGAAAAAAATAGAGCAACCATAAGAATGTAGCAAGTCAATACTACAGATACTATAAGAGTCAATGTGCGCATCGTTTCTTTTCAAGAATTTCTTTTACTGGAACCACTAATCGATCAATATCGCCAGCTCCGATCATTAATACTACCTGGTAGTCTCCATTCTCCATAACAGACAATAGATCATTCTTTTTTACCATTTGTTTATCAGATATAGAAACCTGATCAAATATCAGCTTAGAAGTTACTCCAGGAATTGGTTCTTCTCGAGCCGGATATATATCTAATAAGATTAATTGATCTAACAATGATAAGCTGTGTGCAAATTCAGAGGCAAAGTCATTGGTGCGACTAAATAAATGAGGTTGAAAAACCCCCGTTATTTTTTTATCCGGATACAATGCCTTTACCGATTGTATGCTAGCTTCAAGCTCTGATGGGTGATGAGCATAGTCATCGATCAAAACAATATCATCGTCTTTAAGATAGAAGTCGAATCGACGTTTAGCACCGGCAAAAGAAGCCATAGCATCTCGTAACTCTTCGTCTTTCACACCATTGAGCCAACCCATAGCCATGGCTACAACAGCGTTCTCTATATTTATCTTAACAGGTACGCCTAAAATTATGTTTTTAATTTTTGAATTTGGTGTAACAAAATCAAAAATTATCTCACCATTTCCAATCTTAACATTTTCTGTATGAAAATCGCCTTCATTTTCTCCAGAATAGGTGTAAAGCTTTACGCCTTCTTGCAATCTAGGTTGCAAATCAATTCCTTTACGTATCAATAAGACTCCATGGGGGCGAATCATGGATGTGAAGATAGCAAAGCTTTCTCGGTAAGCTTCCTCAGATCCATAGATGTCTAAGTGATCTGGATCTACAGAGGTGATGGCTGCCATATAGGGAGAGAGTTGGTGGAAAGAACGGTCATACTCATCTGCTTCTATCACTGTTAGATCACTTTTGTCAGAGAGCATTAAATTACTACCGTAATTCTTTAATATACCGCCAAGGAAAGCATTACAGTCTACATGAGAAGACTTTAAGATATGAGCAAGCATAGAAGATGTAGTTGTCTTTCCGTGTGTGCCAGCCATACATAATCCTTTTGATATATTTGTAATAAGACCGAGTAGTTGTGCTCGCTTCAGAATCTCAAATCCATTCTCTCTGAAATACGTAAATTCAGTATGAGATTGAGGAACTGCGGGTGTATACACAACCAGTGTAGTTTCCTTGTCAAGGCAGCACGCAGGAATCATCTTAACATTATCTTCATAGTGAATTTGTGCCCCCTCTTCATTTAATATTAAAGTAAGATCAGTCGCCGTTTTATCATATCCGGCTACGAACTTTCCTTTGGCAAGAAAATATCGGATCAAGGCACTCATACCAATACCTCCAGCTCCGATAAAATATAATGATTTTATTGTATTCAGATTTATCATTTCTTTTCTATGATTGCTATGATTTCGTCTACAATTCGATCAGCCGCTTTGTGCTGAGCCATTGTTTTAATATTTTGTGATAAAGTTTCTAGTTTGTTATTATCGGCTACAACCTTCAATGCTGTATCAATTAATATATTTTTAGCTTCCTTGTCGGTAACAAGCACTGCTGCGTCTTTTTTTACCAAAGCTAAAGCATTTTTAGTCTGATGGTCTTCTGCCACATTTGGAGAAGGAACCAATATCACAGATTTACCTAATAAAGCAAACTCAGATATAGAACCAGCTCCTGCACGTGAAATTACCAAGTCTGCCACTGCATACGCAAAGTCCATATGAGTAATAAAGTCTTGAGCTTTTACCGGAATGCCGTGGAAAGGCTTCAAAGCTTTCAGTGCTTCTTCATAGTAATTTTTTCCCGTTTGCCATAAGATCTGGACTTCTGATTGATCCAGCTTATCTAGGTGCTTGATTACGCTCTGATTGATTGTACGGGCACCGAGGCTACCACCAAGAATCAGAATAGTTTTTTTATTTGGATCCAGTTTGAAATACGCATATGCTTCAGCTTTATCTACACGGCTGTCTTCTAGAACTTGTCTTACTGGATTTCCTGTAACTACAATTCTGTCTTTAGGAAAGAAACGCTCCATACCATCGTAAGCTACACAAATTCTTGAAGCCACCTTTGCTAGAAGCTTATTGGTAACTCCTGCATACGAATTTTGCTCTTGTAGCAAAGTGGGGATACCCATCCATCCGGCAACCCTAAGGGTAGGACCACTGGCGTATCCGCCTACACCTACAGCAATATCCGGGCGAAACTGCTTGATGTACTTAGAGGCCAAAAATAAGCTCTTGCACAGGCGCATCAGTACCTTTATATTATTTAGTTTATTTGCTCTGTCAAATCCACTAATTGGTAGACCAATGATTTTATAACCGGCAGCAGGAACTTTTTCCATTTCCATACGGTTGTCTGCACCTACAAATAAAATCTCCGAATCAGGAAAGCGCTTTTTAAAAGCATTTGCAATCGAGATAGCAGGGAAGATATGCCCACCGGTACCTCCTCCACTTATAATCAGTTTATACTTTTTCATTCTCATCGGTTGTTTGTTGTTCTACGGATTCGAATACGGGTGAAAGTTCTGTCTCTTGAAGCCCTTCATCGTCATCTTCTTCTTCCTTATCTCCAATACCGGCTGCAAATCTACTTACACTTAAAATGATTCCAAAATAGACACATGTAATAATTGTAGAAGTACCACCTCGGCTAATCAATGGCAACGGCTGACCGGTTACCGGAATTAAGTTTACAGCGACAGACATATTTGTCAACGCTTGCAATACTAAGAGTAAGCCGCATCCCAAGACTAATAATCTCGGAAAACGAGTTTCACACTTTCTAGCAATCAATCCAACACGTATCAATAAAAATACATATAAGGAAAGAACTCCAAAGCCACCAACTAGCCCTAGCTCTTCCATGATAATTGCAAAAATAAAGTCAGAATAAGCCTGGGGTAGATAGTCTCTTTGTTGTCCATGCCCCGGCATCTGTCCAAATACGCCACCTCTGGCTATTGCAATTTTAGCATGTGATACCTGGAAGTTTTCATCTGTAATTTTTACTTCTCCAGTAGGGGACGTTTCATGCTTCTCGGTAAAAGACTCGATACGATTCTTCCAAGTCACAGCACGAGGTAATACAGCCACAGCATTCTCGGGAAGAACCAGAAGTAATAAGAGCGCTAAAGCTCCTAAAGCAGCTAAAGAACCTCCAAACTTAAGCAGTTGTCTGATTGGAACCATTCCTATAAACATCATCAGGAAACATACCACAAACAGCATAAATGCAGTGGAGAAGTTATCAATCAAAATAAACGCACATGTTACAAGAATCCCGCCAATTAGCCAATAAAGTGTTTTATCGTGCTCCTCTTCAGAACGTTTACTCAATATAAAAGCAACATATCCAATAAGTGATATTTTTGCTATCTCAGAAGGCTGGAATGAAATCCCGAATATTGTAAGCCAACGGCTTGCCCCATTCACACTTTCACCAAATACCATTGCCGCCATAATCAGGAACAAGGAGAGGGGAAGAATCGCTACCAACCCCCGGAAAAACTTATATGGTATATTATGAAGCACCAATACACAAGCAAATCCAATCAAAAGGAAAGTGGTGTGTCTTACAATTGGTCCCCAGAAGTAGCTATTGCGGTATGCAATTGTACTAGTTGCACTAAATACTTCAATAATAGAAGTCAGACACAAGAACATAAAAATGATCCAAATCACTCTGTCTCCTTTGAATAATTTATTGGCTAAATCCATAATCGAATGGGTTTATAGATTCTTGACACAAGCTTTAAACTGCTCGCCTCTATCTTCGTAATTTTTGAATAAGTCGAAGCTTGCACAGCATGGCGATAGCAATACGCAATCACCGTTATGAGCTGCTTTTGTAGCTTCAGCAATAGACTCGTTCATCGATCCGGCCTCTGTATATGGAATATCCATAGAGCCGAAAAACTGAACAAGTTTCGTATTATCTACACCCATAAAAACAAGGTGTTTTACCTTTTCTCGAACCAACTCCTCAATCTCCGAGTAATCGTTACCTTTATCGGTGCCTCCTAGAATAAGAACCACCGGTTTGGTCATGCTTTGTAATGCATACCAACACGAATTCACGTTTGTTGCTTTCGAGTCATTTACATATTCAATGCCATCTACTGTTCCCGCATTCTCCAAGCGATGCTCTACACCGTTGAAGTTAGACAAAGCAATCCGTAGTTGCGTATCATCGACACCTGTAATTTTTGCAGCCGTTGCAGCTGCTAACGCATTGTACAAGTTATGTTTGCCACGTAAAGCTAACTCATTTCGAGGCATCGAGAACGAAGTTTCCTTTACATAGATTTCAATTTCTTGTTCGGTAGCAAAAGACCATACATCTTTCTCTTTTGTTTCGGCAAAAGGATAAAGAGCTGGAGTGGATTGTATGCGAGGGACTTCAACCTTTAATACCGGATCATCATTCCAGAAAATAAAAGCATCAGTCTCTGTTTGATTTTGCGTAATACGCATCTTCGAGTCGATGTAGTTTTGCATCTTATACTCATATCTATCCAAGTGATCCGGAGTAATATTCAATAAGATCGCAATGTCAGCCTTAAACTGGTACATGTTGTCGAGTTGGAAACTACTCAACTCCACAACGTAGTAATCATAGTTTGCTGTAGCTACTTGCAATGCAAGACTGTTACCCACATTCCCGGCCAAGCCTACATTGTAATCGGCCGACTTCAGGATATGATATAAAAGCATTGTTGTCGTTGTTTTGCCGTTACTTCCGGTAATACAAAGCATTTTAGCAGAAGTATATCGACCTGCAAACTCAATTTCAGAAATGATCGGAATACCGGCCGCTTTGATCGCTTTGATCATCGGAGCTTTGTCTGGAATACCCGGACTTTTGATCACCTCTGTCGCGTTAAGAATGAGAGCTTCCGTGTGTTGCTTCTCCTCCCATGCTATATTATATTGATCAAGCAATTGCTTGTATTTATCCTTAATGGCAGATAAGTCGGATACAAAAACTTCGTATCCCTTTACTTTTGCTAAAACTGCTGCACCGGCTCCACTTTCTCCGGCACCCAACACTACAATTCGTTTCATATCACCTAGATTTTTTACCTCATTTTTAAGGTTACGATTGTCAATACTGCCAGAATAATTCCGATCAACCAAAAGCGAACTACAATCTTTGATTCGGGAATTACTTGGATCGGGCTCTGTATCAACGCATCAATTCCGGCATTGCCCGGCTTTTGAAAGTGATGGTGTAGCGGTGTCATTTTGAACACACGTTTACCCACGCCCGTTTTACGTTTTGTTATTTTAAAATAAGCCACCTGTATCATAACCGACAAACTTTCGGCCAAAAATACCCCGCACAAAATCGGAATCAATAGCTCCTTACGGATGATAATTGCAAAAACAGCAATGATACCACCTAGCGTAAGGCTACCGGTGTCTCCCATAAATACTTGTGCCGGAAAGGCATTGTACCATAAGAACCCTACCGTTGCACCGATAAATGCAGCAGCAAAAACCACCAGCTCTTCGGCACCCGGTATAAACATGATATTCAGGTACGAAGCAAATTGTATGTGCGACGACATATAAGCCAATATCCCCAATGCGACTCCAATAATGGCCGAGCTACCTGTAGCCAAGCCATCTAGTCCGTCTGTTAAGTTCGCTCCATTCGATACAGCTGTTACAATAAATATCGTAACCAAAACGAATAAGACCCAGGCAGCCTCTTTTTGATAGTCTCCGGCTACCTTTACCAATTCAGCATAATCAAAGTTGTTATTCTTCAAAAAAGGGATGGTCGTTTTCGTCGATTTAGTATCTACGGAATGAAACGTAGCATGATGTACCACGTCGTCCTTCATAACCTCCGTGTTTTCACGAATCACCACTTGTGGAGATAAATAGAGCGTCACACCCACGATAAGACCAAGACCTACTTGTCCGATGATCTTAAATTTACCGTGAAGCCCCTCTTTGTCCTTTTTAAATACCTTAATATAGTCATCTGCAAAGCCTAGCGCACCAAGCCATAATGTAGTGACAAGCATTAAGATCACATATATATTTCCTAAACGGGCAAAAAGTAAAGTCGGTACTAATATCGAAATAATGATAATCACCCCACCCATTGTAGGGGTACCCTTCTTCGACATCTGTCCCTCAAGTCCCAGATTTCTCACTGTTTCACCAATTTGAAGATACTGAAGCTTATTGATTATTTTTCGTCCTATAATAGTTGAAATCATTAAAGAGAAAATCAGCGCCAAAGCCGAACGAAACGATACGTATTTAAACATACCAGCTCCCGGCAAGTCCAACTGATCTAGATAATTAAACAGATAATATAACATAACAAACAGATTCTTTCGCTCAAATAAACTCTCTTACTATCTCTCGATCATCAAAGTGGTGTTTCACACCTTTCACATCTTGATAATCCTCATGTCCTTTCCCTGCAATTAAAATAACATCACCGGCATTTGCCATCATAATAGCCGTTTTAATAGCTTGTTTACGATCGGTAATACACAACACCTTCTTCATCTCGTTGTTGTCTAGTCCGGCAGTCATATCTTCAATAATTGCATCCGGCTCTTCGAAGCGTGGATTATCAGAAGTAAGAATCACTTGTTCGCTATATTTAACCGATTCCTTTGCCATCAAAGGACGTTTTCCTTTATCTCTATTTCCTCCGGCACCTACTACCGTAATTACGCGTCCTTTGTCACTAAGCACCTCATGAATTGCGTTCAGTACATTGGTCAGTGCATCCGGAGTATGAGCATAATCTACAATAGCCGTAAAACCTTTATCAGAGCGAATCGTTTCGAAACGACCCGATACCGGATGAAGTGTACTAATTTGTAGTAAGACTTCATTCGGCTCTTCTCCCAGAGCCACAGCGGCGCCATAGACTGCCAGAAGATTATACGCATTAAACTTTCCTACAAAGTGTACCATCACCTCAGTCCCGTTTACTTCAAGCAACGTTCCTTCAAAAAGCTTTTCAAGGATGCGACCTTTAAAATCTGCCAGTGAGCGAAGCGAATAAGTAAGTTTGCGTGCAGCTGTGTTTTGAAGCATCACCATGCCCGATTTGTCATCCAGGTTTGTCAATGCAAAAGCCGACTTTGGCAATTGATCAAAGAAGCCTTTCTTCGCCTTCAAATACGCATCTACCGTTTTATGATAGTCTAGGTGATCGCGAGTCAGGTTGGTAAAGATTCCCCCGTCGAAGTTCAGACCGCTGATTCGTTTTTGGTCTACCGAGTGCGAACTCACTTCCATAAATGCATGCGTACATCCGGTTTCCACCATTTCGGCAAGCAGCATATTGAGGGAAATCGGATCTGGCGTAGTGTGTGTAGCCGGAACAGCTTTATCGTCTACATAATTGCATACCGTAGATAGCAATCCGGTTTTGTAACCAAGCTTTCTAAACAGGTCGTACAACAAGGTTGCGATAGTTGTTTTACCGTTGGTCCCCGTTACACCCACTAGTGTAAGGCGATCCGAAGGATTACTATACCACTGAGCAGCTAATTTACCCAGCGTATCGGCCGAGTCTTTCACTTGGATATACGTCACTGCATCCTCCATTTGAGTAGGAAGGTCTTCGCATACCACAGCAGTTGCACCTTGTTCAATAGCCTTGTTAATATATTCATGTCCATCGTTTGCTGTTCCTTTTACGGCAACAAACAAATGACCTTTTTCAATCTTTCTAGAATCCGAGTCTAAACCGAAAATGTCGATATTCAGTCCACCATGGATCACTTTTTCTTTAATTGCTTCGATTAATACGCTTAATTTCATCATACAAGAGTTTATTTTAAAGTCAATGAAATTGATTGTCCTTTTGAAAATTTACGACCGGCCGGAATCGATTGAGAAACCACCTTGCCACGTCCCGAGATAGAAACCCTTAGGCCAATGCTTTCCAATGCATAGACAGCATCCGTAGCTCCCATTCCCGTAACTTTAGGCACCAATTCGTCACTTATATTGAGATCAGTTAATATCGCTTTATCCTCGGGCATATCTACATCTACCCAGTTGGTTTCCACATCATCGTCGTTACAACGTACGTTGAGCTTATCCAGAGCATATTCCAGTTTGCTGTAGTAACCCATCTTTATCTGAGGTTGCGGAGCCCATACCGTATCGGGTTCCAGATCCGAAGGTCTCAGTTTAATATTACTACCAAACACCTTTTCTGCAATATTCTTTGCAATCGGACCACAAATGCCACCTGCAGAAGGATAAGCCTTGCGTGGACGTCTCATGGTGATGATGAATGAATATTTCGGCTCCTCTGCCGGAAAATATCCCGCAAAAGTAACCTGGTGACTTTTGCCACCGGCCTTATACCCCAGAGCTCCTTGAGAGATTTGAGCAGTACCCGTCTTTCCGGCAATTTGGATCAACTCCGACTTTGCAGCCTTGCCGGTTCCGTTTTCAACCACCCCTTCAAGCATCGATCGTATTTGCTTCAATGTTTTATCCGAGCAAATTGAGTTTTTTATAGTTTCGGTATTAAATGCCTTGATAATGCGCCCGTTTTTTTGGATATCCTTTACAAAGAAAGGCTTCACCATGCAACCATCATTCGCGATGGCATTAAAAAACGACAACATATATATTGGAGGCACTTGTGTTTCGTAGCCAAACGACATCCAAGGCAAAGACAGTTTTGACCAATGCGGATTCTCAGACGGACGTCTGATCTTCGGCTTACCGGCACCGGGAAGTCCCAAGTCCATCGGTTGAGCAAAACCAAGATCCTGAATCTTCTGTACAAAGCGTTCCGGATCATCCTCATATGCCTTCAAAATGATTTTGGCCGTACCGATATTCGAAGAATTCCAGATTGCCTCTTCGGCGGTAAGCATGTGATATCCCCCTTTGTTCCAGTTGTGGTCGGTCATCTTAGCACCTTTGTACATAAAGATCCCCGCACCCGTATCCACAGAATCTTGCGGAGTTACAACCCCATCCTCCAGAGCCACCATCATCGAAGCTACCTTGAAAGTAGATCCCGGCTCCACCTCGTCGGCAATTGCGTGGTTCATACTTTCGGCATACACCCCTTCGCGTACCCGTCCCATGTTCGAAATGGCCTTCACCTCGCCTGTTTTTACCTCCATCAGTACTACCGTACCATAGTCGGCATCTACTTCCGAAAGCTTATCCATCAGCGCTTTTTCTACAATATCTTGAAGTTTTAAGTCGATCGTAGTACGAATATCGACCCCATCAACAGGCTCTTGTTCAATTACACGAGCCCAGCCAACCCCCAGTTTGATGCGGGTAGCATAGCCGTGTTGTCCTTGCAGGAGCGAATCGTAAGCCATTTCGATCCCATTCTTACCTTTACTAGTTCCGTCTTCTTCAAGTTCTCCGTAAATATCACCAATCGTACGAGAGGCGAGTGTGCCATACGGTTTTTGGCGCTGCACCATCTCTTTATAGTGCAAACCACTTCTGTTTCTTCCCTTGTTGAAAAACGGAAAAGTCTGAACTTCCTTCAAGTCCAGATAAGAAACTTTATTTTCATAAAGTGGGTAATTACGGCTTTGCCGGTTATACCCTTTCAGAATATGTTGTTTGTAGGAAGCAGCCGATCTATTTTTAAATTTGCGGGAAAGAGCCAAAGACATTGAATCGATATACTTATTCAACGTATCTTTTCTGAGTCCGTCGGCTTTGAAATCCATATACAGGTAGTATCGTGGTACACTTGTGGCCATTAATTTACCGTCGCACGAATAGATATTTCCTCTATTGGGATAAACTTTTACTTTGACAGCCTTTTGTTTTTCGCCCAGTTCGCGCCACTTGTCTCTCTCCACAAGCGAAACTTGCAATGCCTTAAGAACAATCCCAACAACCACAATCATAAGCCCGATCACTATGATAAAGTAGTTTCTGAGCATGCGGTTATCCTTGTTTTGATTCTCTTTTTCCATGTTCACCTATGTATTTCGATAGGAGGAGAGGGTGCAATTTGTAAATCACTTCCGTAATTGTTGAGCAATGTTTCGATCTGCGACTGACGACTATTACCCGTAAGTTCGGTCGATAAAGACAATGCACGGAACTTTACATCTCTCAGTTTCACTTCCAATTTGTTGATTTCGCGAAGCTTTTGCATGCAAGCATATCGATTTGCAATCATCAAGAACGTGAGAACCACGATCAGTACGATCATTTTGGTATGCTTTAATACGAAATCCTCTTTGAGGAAACCGCCCCCCAACACATAAGAAGGACTAAGCCGCTTCTCCTTCTTTCGGCCGGTGCGTCTGTTTCTCTGTGTTGTTTCCATAATATGTTACAATTTATAGTTTTTCAGCAATACGAAGTTTCGCGCTTCTAGATCTCGGGTTTTCCTCCAGTTCTTCTTTCGTTGGTACAATTACCTTATTGTTGATCAACTTAAAAGGAGAGAGTACTCTACCGTAGAAGTCCTGTTCAATTTTACCTTCAAAATTACCTGCTTTAAGGAAGTTTTTCACCAAGCGATCTTCGAGAGAGTGGTAGGTGATCACCACCATACGGCCTCCTCTGTTAAGTAATTTTTTCGATTGGTCCAGCATATCTTTCAACGCACCCATTTCGTCGTTCACCTCGATGCGTAGAGCCTGAAAAGCCTGAGCGAGGAAGCGCTTTTCCTTATCCTTACCCACAAAAGGCTTCAAGATTTCGAGAAACTGACCAATGGTTTTGATCTTTTGCTGTTCGCGTTGAGCAACGATTGCGCTAGCCAATCTGCGCGAACTTTTGATCTCACCGTACAAGAAGAATACATCTGCCAATTTCTCTGCCGAATACGTGTTGAGAATATCCGATGCATTCATTCCCGAACGCATGTTCATACGCATATCCAACGCTCCGTCGAAACGAAACGAAAAGCCTCTGTCTTCGGCATCAAAGTGGTGAGATGAAACACCAAGATCGGCAAGTACACCGTCTACCCCTTCCACATGGTGATACTTCATGAAGTTTTCGATGTATCTGAAGTTGCTGCGTACAAAGGTAAAGTGTTTGTTGTCGATGATGTTGCGTTCGGCATCCGCATCTTGGTCAAAGCCATAGAGCATCCCTTTTCCGCTCAGTTGCTTTACAATCTCCTTGGAGTGACCGCCCCCGCCAAAGGTAACATCGATGTATACGCCTTCCGGATTGATATTGAGTCCGTCTACGCTTTCTTGTAAAAGAACAGGCTTGTGATAACCCTCTTCTTTTTTGATAGGTTTTATAGTTGAATTGCTGTTTGCCATTGTTTTTTATCTTATTGAAGAAATACCGTATTGAAAACCAAATCGTAATTCTCAAAATATACACAAAGTGTACTGTTGTTTGCCTTTATCTGTTTCGTATTCAATACGCTACAAATAAGGCGTTCTGTATAATTTTTCACGAAGTCTATAACAGTTTTACACAAAAAACGCACAGAATAGCTTGTAAAATTAAGCATTTCTGTAGTTAGCCCCATAAAATAACAAATTATTTTTCCTTAAAGTTATCAACAAGATGTATAATATTTCAACATCTTGAAAAACAAAAGATTATAAAATCGTATTTGAATCCTTGTAGAGCCTGAAGATCTGTTACTATCACAGCCGTTTCACGTAAAAAAACATATCATTTATAGCGCATTCGATTAATAAATATATCTTTGTCGTCGCAGAATAGATCCAAATAATGGAAAAAGAAGGCGTTCAATTAATAAATATAGAGCAGGTGGTTGCTAAAAAGGCTCCGGCTGCGTACAAAAAGATTCCCAATTTCGTTTTCAATTTATTGAAGAAGACGATTCATCAAGACGAGCTAAATCACCTTATCCTTACCCATAAAGACAAGGATGGAGTTGCGTTTATGCAAGCCATGGTGGAGGAGTTTAAACTCAATCTCGAAATTGTAAACGAAGAAAATATACCGGCCGAAGGCAAATTCACTTTTGTATCCAACCATCCGCTAGGCGGGCTGGATGGGATTTGCTTATCTGCTGTGTTAGGAGCTAAATACAACGGTCATGTGCGATACTTAGTCAATGATTTGTTGATGTTTATTCCGAATCTAAGATCCATTTTCATCCCGGTCAACAAGCACGGTGCGCAAGCAAAAAAGGCCGCCGATCTAATCAACAACACTTACGCGTCAGACAATCAGGTGATCACGTTTCCTTCCGGAATGGTGTCTCGCAATACGAGCGGAAAGATTGTAGATATGGAATGGAAAAAATCTTTTATTCAAAAGTCTATCGAATATCAAAGAGATATAATCCCGGTTTATTTCGAAGCCAAAAACAGCGGAATGTTCTATTCACTAGCCAATCTTCGCAAGAAACTAGGCATCAAGCTCAATTATGAAATGATTCTATTGCCCGATGAAATGTTTAAAAACAGCGGCAATACATTTCGTATCCATTTTGGCAAACCCATTCCATGGCAACATTTTGATGAGTCGAAGACTCAAAAGCAGTGGGCTGCTTGGGTGAAAGAAATCGTTTACAATCTCAGCAAATAAACTGTTTATGCAAGATATCATTAAACCTGTTGATGTAGAATTGATAAAGTCTGAACTAACCAGTGACAAATTTCTACGAAAAACAAACAAGGCAAACAACGAACTATATATCGTAACCCATCACGATTCGCCAAATGTGATGCGTGAAATCGGGCGTCTTCGTGAGATCGCGTTTCGATTCTATGGTGGAGGTACCGGACAAGAAGTCGACATCGACGAATACGATACCAACGAAGAGGCTCCCTACCGTCAGTTGATCGTATGGTGTCCCGAGTCAGAAAAGATCTTGGGTGGTTACCGATTTATTTGCGGTAGCGACGTGATCTTCGAAGAAAACGGGCAGCCTTATTTGGCCACCTCACACATGTTTGACTTTTCCGAAGAGTTTATCAAAGACTATCTGCCACACACGGTAGAGCTAGGTCGTTCGTTCGTAACGCTCGAGTTTCAGTCTACGCTCAACTCCAAGAAAGGAGTATTCGTACTCGACAATCTGTGGGACGGACTGGGTGCGCTTTCGGTAATCGACCCCTCGCTCAAGTACTTCTTTGGCAAGATGACCATGTACGACACTTACAACAAAGATGCGCGTGATATGGTACTTTACTTCCTGAAGAAACACTTTCCGGATCCGGATAATTTGGTGGTTCCGATTCAGCCATTGCCAACGCAAATGGACATCAACAAGATGGAGGCACTATTCAGCAAAGACAATTACAAAGACAATTATAAAGTACTCAATACCGAAGTGCGTAAATTCGGAATCAACATTCCCCCTTTGGTTAGTGCCTATATGAGTCTTTCGCCTAATATGAAAGTATTCGGTACAGCTATCAACGACGAATTTGGAAACGTTGAAGAGACCGGAATCTTGATCACCATTTGCGATATCCTTGAAGACAAGCGTAAGCGTCACATGGAATCCTTCCTACTCGAAAACGACGACATACGATCGCTGATCAAAACCAAACTGGTATAAGCGATAGCAACATACACGATTCAAAAAAGGCATCTGCTCAAGCAAGTAGATGCCTTTTTTTTATTTTGAGCGTTTAGATAGTATAATTTCTTATAACTACGTATGCTTTAGAAGACCTTCTTGATCGGTTATGTCTGTGTTTTAATGTTAAATTAAAACATTTATAGGTAGTATATTTAGATGATTGAGGCCTTCTCTCTTGTAGTATAAATCAATCAATTTGCCTTTGTTTTCAGGTGTTAGCGCATATATTAACCTGGATGTTAGGAAGTTCTTTTAGGTGTAAAATGTTTTAAATGTCTCATTTGTTAAAATTGCGCACTGTTAACTCTTTTATTATATTTGTGTAACAAGCCTCCTAATTAGGGGATTGAAAGGTGTGTAATGAACAGTGGTATACGATATGCTGTCGAATAAATAATAAGAATGATATTATCCAATTTATTAATTAAAGATCAGGATTTTAAATCAAAACCAATTATTACAACCGAAAAGATTCGCTCTCGGTTTCAAGGTTTAGTTTATATGCAGCAAAAGTCTGCAATTTTGTTTGTACACAGAGATCAGGAAGTTTATTTCTACAACTATGATCCAACGCTTCAAACTACCTTAGGCGCTGAAAGCGGTAAGTTCAATAGCGTGTTTCATTTGTTCTCTGAAGAGGATAGACAGATCATCAATCAATACATTAAGGTGATTAATTCATATGCACTAGAGCGAAGGGATAAAAAAGATCGTTTATCTTATTTCACAATCATCGGTAATAATTCATTGACAGATTACGATCATGGATATGCTTTAAAAATATATCCGCAAGTATATAATAGAGATGGATGTCTTGTGTCGACGATCTGTATTCTCGAAACAATCAGTTATATCGGAAAGCCGATACTTCGTCATGAAAAGATCATAGAGAATCAATCATTTATTTATTCTCGCGTTTACAAGCGTTTTGTAAAAGAAGAGAAACAAGATCTGAGTCCTACCGATTTGAAAATTATACGCCTAACAGGTGAAGGTAAAAAAGAGCAAGAGATCGCAGACGAATTAGGTGTGACGCTGGCCAATCTTAAAAGACAGAAAGCGGCATTGATGGACAAGATTGATGTAAAGACTCTGTCCGAAGCTATTTTTTATGCATACAAGAAAGGTCTTATTTAGATTTTGAGAAAATGATGGAACACGTTCGAAAATATTTTAGAAGTTATTTGCAAGAAATCAAAGAAAAGGAGATTCAAGAAAGGCTACACATGATGATGGAGCTGCTTTATAGCAGCATTGTAGCCGGAAGAGTGCTTGATGCTCCCATGCATATAACCGGATTCAATGACTATAACTTATATTATATGTCGCCGTCTTATATGGAGCTCTCAGGATACACTGAAGCCGAAGTTTCTGCAGGAGGATTTCCTTTTTTATATGAAATTATACATCCGGAAGACCTGGTTTATATAAAGCAATTGAAAGAGAATTTGTCGAGTAATAAATTAGCTCCATTTCATAATGAGTCGCAAAGTGATTATTCGGTTCACTTTAATTATCGGATTTATCATAAAGACGGCACTTTAATCCATCTGGAGTGTCGAATGCTACCGGTTGGATTTTTTAAAGACAAGCCCAATTTTCTGTTATCTTATGTTCGAAAAACGGAGGAAAAGTTCAAGCGCAAATTCGAAATACACTTCTTTTCGAAGCAGACTTGTTATGTTTTTGATACCTATACGGGTAAATTTGTGCTGCAAGAGCGTAAGATGCTAAAAGAGATCGAACTTCATATTCTTAAACTTGTAAGCAGAGGTGCCCGAGAGAGTACTATGGTAAAACAAACCGGATTAGATATTAATATGATCAAATATCATAAGAAAAATATCATGAAGAAGTTATCAGTGCAAAGTATGAATGAAGCACTCTACTATGCACTGAAAAACAATATTCTGTAGGTGAGAGTTTTACCAAGCCACCGGTTCATTCAAAATGATTCCGTCGGTTGCATCTTGCACATCAAAGGAGTTTGCCTTGTATTGCACGCACACCATAATAAGCGGTTCGTCGCCGTTGTTTCGTACCGATCGTTTTCCTTTGGGAGCTACTCGAATTAGATCCCCTTCCGAAATAGCAAAGATGGTACTGTCTACCTGAAACTCACCCTTGCCCTTTACAAATAGATAAAGCTCTTCGTGAGTTTTGTGCGTATGCAAGAACGCCACACCGCTATTAGGCTGAAAAACCTGAAGAGAGACCTCGGCTCCCGTCATTTTAAGATCAGCTCCTGCAAATACCTTCCCCGGAATCTCTACTCCCGGACCAAGCACCAGATTGTATTCGTTGAGATGCTCCAGTGTACCGGTGCTTACAGCTGTAAAGTTTGTACCCTCAGCAAGCTGAGTGGTTGCTTTTTGATGTTTCATACAAGTTGTCGTATTAGTTACTAAAATAAAGTTTGTTACTTTTGTAAAGGCAAATGTAGATTTAGCTCATTAACAATGCAATACGGTACTTTGGTGTAAGCAACTTACCACGAGGTTAGTATTGTTGGAAATCAAGAAGAGAAGAGATGAAGAAAAATGAAAATTTTTGTCCCGTGCGAGATATCTTAGATCACATTGGCGACAAATGGTCGGTTTTGATCTTGCTAGAATTGGAAAAAGGAGGAACCATGCGGTTTACTCATTTGGCCAGTAGTATTCCCGATGTGTCGCAAAAGATGCTAACCGTAACCCTTCGTTCGCTCGAAAGTCACAAACTTATTACACGCACCGTATATCCCGAGGTTCCGCCACGTGTAGAATACAGTCTTTCGGAAGCCGGAAAGACTTTGCTTCCTCATATACAGGCCCTTGTAGGGTGGGCATTGCAGCACAAAGAAGCTTGCTTGTAGCAATCTAGATAATTACAACAAAACATCACATAAGCCATCCTTATATAAGGGTGGCTTTTTTGGTTAATATACTGGATGGATCTGTTAAATAGCCGGACTAAAAGATGGGGTTTATTTCGTCTCTTTGTGTTTTCTAAATTTAAAAATTAACGAACCAAAGGTTTTATCTAAATGTTGGCAATAATCAGAAAGCACGGCGTGTGTATTAGACTTGAAACAGAAAAAATGATCAGTTACCTCGATTGTCCCGAGAGCCAAGAAGAATGGTTTACAAAGGAGTTCATAAAAGAATTGGTTCAGTTTCGTGAGGAAATTTGCAGTAATATGAATCAACTTATTCACGAATACAATAAAAGATGTCCGCTGCACCTGCGTTTTTCGATCAGGGGAGTGTATTTGTCCGCTCCCGAAAATCAGCTTAGTTTGATTAAGAACCCACAAGATTTTGCGATCATTATTTCCGACGCGATGAACGACGGTTCTATTACCTGTGCAAAAACAGCGTGGGCAAAGGTGCTTTCGCAATTCGAGTTAAGTGATGGTACATTTCTCAAGTCGGAGACGTGGCGTAACTATATGCATTTGTAGTTGTTTATTACTGTTGTAAATATTAATAAAGGTGAAATGTTTTGGGTGAAATATTTATTTACCAGTTGTTTTTACCCCTGTTATGCCCTTTTTGTTTTGATAATCACTTGACAAGCAAGGCTTTATCTTTACTGTTAAAATGTTGTAAAATTGATTTGCTTTTCTCGTTAATATGCTTATTAGCAGCTTGTTGTAGTCAAGGGTGGGGTGGTATTTGGATACGAGGCGAAGGCACTACCTTGCGGTCGTTATCCAAACAGTGAACTTAAATAAATACTATGAATCAGAGAAAAGTGTCACTTTTTGCCAATTGCAAGCAGAAAGTACAACAAGAAATTACGTTAGAAGAGGTACGAGCGCGTGCCGGTGAAGCAAAGCACATGCAGGTAATTAAACAAATAGAAGCTGCCGCAAGCAGGGGTGATAAAGACGAGGCCGATCGGCTCAAACGCACGCTGCCGGCTGTGGTGTTTGGAGGATTGTTTCGGGGAGGTCATGCCGTGAAGAATCTCGTAGCAGGGAGCGGTTTGTTGGTGCTCGACTTCGACAAGCTCACGCCGGAGCAGGTAGAAACAGCCTTGCGCATTTTGCGCGAGCAACCCTCGGTGGTGATGGCCGCGCCCAGTCCTACGGGCAGAGGGATCAAAGTGGTGGTATGTACCGATCACGACCCTTCGCGCCATCCGGAGGTATTTGCCTATACCAGCCAATACTTCGAATCGTTGCTGAATCTCACTGTAGACCAAAGTGGAAAAGACATCTCTCGTCTGTGTTTTCTGTTTTCGAACGAAAAGCTTCATTACAACGAGCATGCACAACCGCTCGACTTGTCGCAGATCGGAACGTGTGCCGCAGTAGCACCTCCGGTAGTGAAGCCTTCGAAAACTGACCCTTCGGAAGTGGCAACCTACGAATCAAGTCCGACTACAGAGGGTGGAAGGATCAAAGGGATTCCCACCCATGTGATGCGCAAGTTGCGCATGAGTACCGGAAATGCAAGCAGCGTGGGTGGTTCCCTGGGCGAACTAGCCGACGATTTTATCGCCCTGCAATGGCGACGCAGCGAAGCACTCAGCATGCACCTCGAGTCGAGAGCTTGCTTCAAGGACGGAGCACGCAATGAGTTTGTATTCAAGTTTGCCTGCAAAGCCTGCCAATGCGGAATTCCGCGTCCCATTGCACAAGCCTGGGCCGAAGAACGCTATGGAAGTGAAACCTTCAAGTCGGGTGAGGTGATCTCTGCTTTTGGCAGTGCCTATAGTAGCAATGAAACGCTTTTTGGCAGGGATTCGGACCGACTGCAACAGGCCGCTCAGGCGTTGCACAACCTCCCTTTTGGCGAAGGCGGAGTCGGGGGCGAAGGAGAAGCTCTACCCACGGGCGACGAGTTGTATGAGTACACACCCCTGCTGCCCGATACCATCTTTGAGAAGTTGCCGCAATTCTTTCAAGATGCCGTAAAGCCACAGCGCAGTAGCAGGCAGCGCGATATCATGCTAGCCTCGGCACTCACGGTGGTAAGTGCTTGTATGCCCGGAATCACCGGTCTTTACGATGGTTGCGAATACAGTCCGCACCTCTATTTCTTTATCGTGGCAAAGGCTGCCAATGGTAAAAACATGGCTTCGCAACCCTTCAAGATGGCGCGTCATTACGTGAGCATTCTCAAGACCGAAAGCGAACGTAAAATAGCTCAGTACACCCAAGACAAAGCCAATTACGATGCCTATTGCCTGCAAATGAAAGCCGAGCGTAAGCCGGTAGATACCAGTCGCGAACCCATCGAACCCAACCCGGTGATGCCGTGGATACCGGCCAACATCAGTCGGGCGATGTTTATCAAGCAAGTGGTTTACAACGGTCGCCTCGGATCGTTTGTGTTGGAGACAGAGGCAGATGCCTTGTCGGTCAATAAGAGTACCGACTGGGGCGATCTCAGCCTACTGCTTCGTGCCGCCTTTCATCACGAACGCATCTCGATGGCACGCAGTGGCGACGGCAAAAAGGATGGTTTCGAGGAGATCGACGAACCCCATTTTGCCATCTTCGTTACCGGCACGCCCGACCAGTTTGTCCGTCTCATGGGCGATGCCCAAAACGGTCTCTACAGCCGCTTTTGCATTTATACCTATAGCGAGCGCGAAGGGTGGCACAATCCGGCACCTTCGTCGCAGGGGGTAAACTTCAAGCAATACTATTCCCGTTTGAGCGAAACCATGGCACAATATGCCTTTTTCTCGCGCGAACATCCGGCACAGTTTCATTTGACCGAGTCGCAGTGGCGACGTTTCAATGCCGAGATGGAACCGCTGCTCGACAAAGCGCAGGACTTTGGTTTCGAAAACGAACCCAGTGTGGTAAAGCGTCTCGGACTTATTTTATATCGCGTGGCAATGACGCTGAGTGCGGTGCGCCGTGCCGAGCGTGAGATAGGCAGCAGTGAGTTTTACTGCAACGACAACGATTTTGAGTCGGCACTGGCCATCAGCAGGGTCTGTTTGGAGCACAGCAAACTGATGCTTTCGGGCTTCAAGGTGCAAGATAAGTTCTCGGGCGGTCTCAAAAAAGGAATCAGCAGTGCCGAAGAGATCCTCGCCAAACTCCCCGATACCTTCAGCAAGAAAGACCTGCTGGAAGTGTATAAGGCACTTGGGAAGTCGGAGACGTCGTGTCGTAGATTTGTCACCACTCAGACCAAATCCGGTGTTATCGTGAAACAGAAACACGGGGTGTATCGGAAGGTAAAATAATGGATTATGAAAACACACACCCTATGGAAATGGCTGTATTTGGCTATATAGATGGCTATATGGTCGAGGTGGATTAAGTGGCTGATTGCAATGGTGGTAGATGAGTGTTTTTGTCTCAAATAGTCAAATAGCCACGCAAAAGAGGGGTTCTTGTTTTGGAATATACACGTTCGTTTGTTTTGTGGTATATGTATTATATTATCCATTAGGATCTATGCACTAACATAGGATCGAATAGGGTGTAGAATCGAAAAATAAGAGGGGTGGCTATATGACTATTTGGCTGTTTCCATATCACGGAGCACCGAGGATGTTGACAAAGCAGGCAACCACCTTGGGCGGTAGTATCTTCATGTACGGGCGCCAACCTGCGGCAAGAAGTGCGTCGCGAAGTCCGGGCGTGCTGTTTATCCAACGCCCCAGTGCTTTGGTGGCCATCAAAGGCGCACTGCCGATAAAATACAGTTGTGCTAACTCGGTAAAGGCATAGGCCCTGATGCGAAAAGGTTGTTCGTCGTTTTTCATGTTCTTAGATTTTTAATACACTTAAATATACGAATAATGTATTAATAATCAAAGTTGTAAGCTGTTTTTGTTTTGAGAAAAGCATGCCTGCTTTTTCCAAAAACTTAGCAAGGTTTCTCCAAGAAGCAAGTAAGCTTTTTCGAGGAACCTTGCATGCTTTTTGGGGGAGGTCGCAAGCATTTTAGGGGGACGTTATTCTTTTTTTTCTTGTCGGGTATTGGGTTGTAAAAAGATTGTTCGTAGATTTGCGAACAATAATAAGGAGATCGTATTATGTCAACACCCCATTTGAATGATGTAGAGCAGATTGCTCGTTTTGCCAAAGCCCTGGGACATCCCATGCGCATAGCGATTCTGGAGTTTTTGCTCAAGCAAGAGAGTTGTTTTTTCGGCGAAATTCACGAAGTGCTTCCTATCGCGAAGGCTACGGTTTCGCAGCATTTAAAAGAATTGAAAGAGGCCGGACTGATACAGGGTGAGATTGAGCCGCCCAAGGTGCGCTACTGTATCAACAAGGAAAACTGGGCCGTGGCTCAACGCCTTTTCGCCGCCTTGTTTGCGATGCAATCCAAATCGACAGGCTGCTGTTGATTGTATGAGTTGGTTTTTTGATAACGAACAAAATAAATTTAAAGTATGAAAGTATTGATTTTATGCACGGGCAATAGTTGCCGTAGCCAGATGGCACATGGTTTTGTACAATCGTTTGACGAGCGCCTGGATGTGCACTCGGCAGGAACTAAAGCGGCAGGCAAACTCAACGCCGGAGCTGTGAAAGCGATGGCCGAAGTGGGTATCGATATCAGCAATCACACTTCAGATGCGGTAGAAAAATACCTGAACGAAAAGTGGGATTATGTGATCACCGTATGTGGCGGGGCCAACGAGACGTGTCCTACCTTCGTGGGAGATGTAAAGCATCGTCTGCACATGGGCTTCGACGATCCTTCACACGTGACGGGTACTCCGGAGTATGTAGAGAGCGAATTTTGCAGAGTGCGTGACGAGATCAAGGAGCGTTTCTTTGCGTTGTATAGCAGTGAAATGAAGCCTGAATTGGATCGTGATGGAGACAAATAAAGAACAGGGAGGTATCGGCTTTTTTGAGCGATACCTCACCCTTTGGGTGGCCTTGTGTATTGTGGTCGGTATTGCGATAGGGCAGTATTTGCCGGCTGTTCCGGCGCTGCTGAGCAGGTTTGAATATGCCAATGTTTCGATTCCGGTGGCGATCTTGATTTGGCTGATGATTTTTCCGATGATGCTCAAGGTAGATTTCGAGAGTGTGAAAAACGTAGGTAAGCGACCCAAAGGCATTTTGATTACGTGTGTGACCAATTGGCTCGTGAAACCGTTTTCGATGTTTGCCATCGCTTGGTTCTTTTTCTTTGTGGTGTTTAAGGCATTTATACCCGAAACGCTGGCGCACGAGTATCTGGCCGGAGCGGTATTGCTGGGCGCTGCACCTTGCACGGCAATGGTATTTGTATGGAGCTACCTTACGCGTGGCGATGCGGCCTATACGCTGGTACAGGTGGCGGTAAACGACTTGATTATTCTGGTTGCCTTTGCTCCTATAGTGGCTTTCTTGCTCAACATCGGAGGGGTGACGATTCCGTGGGATACCCTTTTCTTGTCGGTAGTGTTGTTTGTGGTGATTCCGCTTACAGCAGGCGTTATTACGCGTGTTACGGTAATCAAGCACAAGGGGGCCGAGTATTTCAACAACGTGTTTGTGAAGAAGTTCGACAAGTTTACCATCGGCGGATTGCTACTCACGCTTGTGATCTTGTTTTCGTTTCAGGGCGAAACGATTCTGGCCAATCCGATGCACATTGTGCTGATCGCGATTCCGTTGATTATTCAGACGGTACTGATCTTCTTTGTGGCTTACGGATGGGCACGTTATGCAAAATTGCCTCATTCGATTGCTGCTCCTGCCGGAATGATCGGGGCGAGCAACTTCTTCGAATTGGCCGTGGCGGTAGCGATTTCATTGTTTGGCTTGCAGTCGGGCGCGGCACTGGCTACGGTAGTGGGAGTGTTGGTCGAAGTACCGGTGATGCTGCTGTTGGTACGTGTAGCCAATAACACCCGTCGCTATTTCCCTGCCGACAAATAAGTAAGATCCCTTTTTTTATATCATAAGTTCGTTGTTTTGCGAACTACAAACCAAGCTTAGTTTTCCTTAGCATGATGAATAGGAGAGAAGGTGCCGAAAGCTCCGAATCGCCTTTGCCCACCATTGTATATTCGTAGTGTAATCAAGATGATTGCGTAATAGGTACTCACTTTTATAAAATGTATTTTGTATGGCACTACGTTACAAAACTGTCTGGAAAAAAGACATGCGAAAGGATGCACAGGAAGGTGCAAAATTACTCTACGGGGCTACGGTGGTTACGGCTCAGTACTCGTTTGACCAATTGTGTAAAGACATCACGGACAACTGTTCGGCTACGGCGAGCGACGTGCTGATGGTGGTGAGCGCAATGGTGACAATGGCCAAGAAGGCGTTGCTGCGTGGCGAAACGGTGGTAATCAACGGATTTGGCAACCTGCGCTTGCAATCGGGAAGCCAGGGCGTAGCCTCGGAAGAGGAGTTTAAAACCCATCTGATGAAGAAGCCTAAAGTGATATTCCGAGCCAGTACCTCCCTGCTCGAAGTGCGAGATCAAGTGCGCTACGAAGCACTGCAAGTAACCGAGAAGATGGTGGAGTGTGACAAAACCCATTCGCTCGATTAAGAATGGTGAAGCAGGGGAAATCCGTCATTGCTAAGGTATAAATAACTGAAAAATCCCCTTATTTTACACCGATCGCTTGGGGCGAGAGGCGCAAAATAAGGGGATTGATTTTATTGACGATACGTATTATTAATACGAATGTGAGCTGTTGATGTCTTCTTCAGAGGTGCCGCGAAGGTCGATGGCTCTCCATGCATAGAAGATATAGGCCAATACGATGGGGATCAATAGCGATACGTAGCTCATTACTTCGAGTGTAAACATGCTCGAACTACTGTTGTAGATGGTGAGTGAGCTTTGTAGGCTGGCCGATGATGGGTAATAGGCGGTGTTGTTGTAACCGATGTTGAGCAACAGACCTAGTACGGTGAGTACGGTGCCGGCGCCGGCAAACCAGATTCCTTTGTTGAATGTAGAGGAGAAGATCGATTTGATAACTCCAAACAATACAAGCAATACTCCTATCAGGAAGACGATGAGTACAATCGGCATCTGAATGAAGTTGGTCAGGTATTTGTGTGGTTCCAGGTACACCTCGGAGGTGGTAGGATTTACAGCATAGCCATCTGCAACAAGGGTTCTTACCAAGAACGTAAGGAAGGCTACCAAGAAAAATGCGGTGTTGTAGATGAGGCATTTGCGTGCTCTCTTTTTGATATCATCGTTGTCGACATTGTTGATGAAATAAAGTAAGGCCAATACGCGAGCCAGGAATACGATGGCGATACCGAGTAGCAGGTTCCAGATGTTGCCCAAGGCTTCGAGGCCATGAAGCGGACTTTGCCATGTTGAGATTACCGGCATGGTGACATCGGTGATGTTGCCTTTTTGTACCACAAAGTCGGCTCCGGTAAAGAAGGTTCCTACGGCTACCCCTACCAATAGCGGACCAAAGAGTCCGTTGATCCATAGGAAGATGCGGTAGGTATTGGTGCCCCATACGTTTCCTTTTTTATTTTGGTATTCATACGATACGGCTTGAATCACAAAGCAGATCAGGATGCACATCCACAGCCAGTAGGCTCCGCCGAAGCTGGTGGAGTAGAAGAGGGGAAAGGAGGCGAAGAATGCTCCCCCGAATACCACGAGTGTGGTGAAGGTGAATTCCCATTTACGTCCGGTTGAGTTGATCAACAGGCGGTGCTCGGTTTCATTTTTACCCAATGAAAACACCAGTGTTTGACCTCCTTGCACAAACATTAGAAAGACAAGGAGTGCTCCTAGTAGTGATACAAGAAACCACCAGTAGTGCTGAAGTAATATATAACTTAATTCCATGATGCGTATTTTATTAGTTGTTGTCGTTTAGTTCGGGACCTTTCTTGATGGCTTTTACCATGATGCTGATTTCGGCAATCAGTAGTACGGTAAACAGTATCAGGAAGATGAAGAATGTCATCTGTACAGACGAACTAGCGAGTTGTGATACAGAGGCATTGGTAGGCAGGATGTTTTGAATGGTCCATGGTTGACGACCCATTTCTGCTGTTACCCATCCGCTTTGTGAGGCAATATACGCGATCGGTATGGTGAGAAGGCATACCCATTGGAACCATCTTACTTGTTCGATCTTGTTTTTGTGTACATAAATCAATGAGATCAAGAATACGAGGAAGAATAGTACAACCGAGTATACCATGATGTGGAACGAGTAGAATACCACCGGTACGTGCGGAATGATGTCGGTTGGTTTATCCAGGTATCCGTATCCGAAGTAGTTGTAATTGTCGCGAAGTGTGGTTAGGTATTTCTCTGCATCGGCTGTGTTGCCGGCTTCTTTGGCTGCACGATACTTTGCCAATGCGTCAATCGCGGTGCGTCCTTTCTCCATCATTTCAAGGGTAGATGGGGCAATCTTGCCATCGGGCATCGGATAACCTCCGTCGATGATGTCGATGATCCCCGGCACGTAGGCTTCGGTATTGAAGGTGGCTAGGTAAGATAGCATTTTAGGTGCTTCTATCTTGAAGAAGAACGGATTGGGATTGGTATAGTTGGCGTCTTCTGCCGGATTGAGCATTCCGAGGATCATCAACGGCATACCGTTGCCCCCTTTGTAAAGCCCTTCCATGGCTGCTAGCTTCATGGGTTGTTTTTCATATACTTGCACGGCTGTTCCGTGACCTGTAAGACCGGTGATAATCACGGCAAACATACCGAATGAAGCTGCGATGCGTATGCTTTGTTTTGCGAACTCAACGTTGCGTTTCTTGAGTAGATACCAGCTGGAGATACCGATTACGAATACGGCTGCCAATACCCAAGATGAGAGTACGGTGTGGAAGAACTTGTGGATTGCTACCGGTGAGAGTGCTACTGCCCAGAAGTCTACCATTTCGTTGCGTACGGTGTCGGGGTTGAATTCCATCCCTACAGGATATTGCATCCATGCGTTGGCTACAAGAATCCAGAGTGCCGAAAGGCATGCTCCGATGGCTGTGAGCCAGGTAGAAACCAAGTGAAAGCGTTTGCTTACCTTGTTCCATCCGAAAAACATGACGGCAAAGAAGGTGGATTCGAGGAAGAAGGCCATGATGCCTTCGATGGCTAGCGGAGCTCCGAAGATGTCTCCTACAAACCAGCTATAGTTGGACCAGTTGGTACCGAATTCGAATTCGAGGATGATACCGGTGGCTACACCGATGGCAAAGTTGATGGCAAACAACTTCATCCAGAATTGGGTGGTTTTCTTCCAAAATTCGGAGCCTGTCTTGTAGTAGATCAGCTCCATAATTGCCATGATGAAACTTAAACCAAGTGTGAGTGGAACGAAGATCCAGTGATACATTGCCGTAAGAGCAAACTGTGCTCTTGACCAGTCAACGAGGCTGGTTGTAATACTTTCTATCATACGTTTAGAGATTATGGGTTTATTCTTTTTATTAATTCATTTGATACGAAGTTTTGCTTGTCTTCGTCGCTCTCACACCTTTCGTTGAGGAAGTTGGGGAAAAAGAAGACCTTGAGTATGGCAAACATGATGAAGAGTTTGATGGCTATAATAAGCCATAACGTCTTGCCTACCTGCATGTTTTTAAATCCTTCGATGTAGAAGTTGACTATTCTGTGAAAATAATTCATAATTAACATTATTACTCTAGTTGTAAACATCTTATACTTTCGAAAAGTTCTGTTTGTTCATGCAAAATAATAGATGTAAAAGCCAAGTTGGAGGTTGTATTGAATCTTTACCTGCCTACTTGTTTTAGATCGGATGTGCTTTATTGATTTGTGAACTGAGTACAGAATTATTCTAGCATACAATATTCGATAAAATTATTTATTCTTCCAAATTTAGAACCAATTCAAATACGTAGTGCTTCTATGTGTAATGATGGGGGATGGCTTTTTGGGAAAATAAATATAGAGGGGTGAAAAAAAACAAAGAGGTAAAATAGTTTAGTTTTTCTTGTATGCATTGTTTGGGACGAAATAGTAAAAATCAATCTCATTTTGAAGTATAATTTGAATTTTGGGTGTTAATTGTTTGCTCTAGGTTGTTGTATACCCTTGTTTGGTCTCTTATGTGGCGGATTACTCTTTAATTATGTTATCTATTTTATGTGAATATAATGCATAATATTGTATAAAAAGTTTTTATAAATATTTTTCCTTGTTTGGTTTAGTTGCTTATATTTGCAATAGTTGAAGTAATTCAATGTCATTAACTAACAGGTGTTTGCTAACTTAAATTATAACTACTATGACTAAGATTTCAAGAAGATCTTTCCTACAAAGGGGATCGGTCGCGGCATTAGGCTTAACAATTGTTCCGAGTACTATTTTAGGGAAAAGCCATGGATACACGGCTCCATCAGACAAGCTAAACATTGCCGGTATTGGTATCGGTGGTATGGGAGCTGCTAACTTGAATAACATGAATACAGAGAATATCGTGGCACTTTGCGATATCGACTGGAAGTATGCTAAAAACACATTTGATAAATATCCGGATGCTAAACGTTACTGGGATTATCGTAAGATGTACGATGAACTAGGGAAGTCGATCGATGCGGTAATGGTGGCTACTGCCGACCATACACACGCGATCGTTGCTGCGGATGCGATGACAATGGGTAAACATGCGTATGTGCAAAAACCATTGACTCACTCCGTGTATGAGTCTCGTTTGCTGACTAAGCTTGCCGATAAGCACAAAGTGGCTACTTCGATGGGTAACCAAGGTTCATCGGGCGAAGGTGTAAGACAAGCTTGTGAATGGATCTGGAATGGTGAGATTGGTGAAATTACAAAAGTAGAAGCATTTACCGACCGTCCTATCTGGCCTCAAGGCTTGATGACTCCGGAAAAAGCTGATAAAATTCCGTCTACATTGAACTGGGATTTGTTTACAGGCCCGGCAGAGATGAGACCGTTCAACCATATCTATCATGCTTGGAACTGGCGTGGATGGTGGCCTTATGGAACAGGTGCGTTGGGAGATATGGCTTGCCACATTCTACATCCTGTATTTATGGCGTTGAATTTGAATTATCCTTCAAAGGTACAAGGTTCTTCTACCTTACTACTTCGCGACTGCGCACCACAGGCTCAGATGGTGAAATTGACGTTCCCTGCCCGTGATAATATGCCAAAGGTAGCGATGCCGGAAGTAGAGGTTACCTGGTACGACGGTGGCTTGAAACCAAATCGTCCTGCTGGTATGCCGGAAGGTAAAGATATGAACGACCAAGGTGGTGGTGTAATTTTCCACGGAACAAAAGATACGTTGATTTGTGGTTGTTACGGTGTGAATCCGTGGTTGTTGTCGGGTCGTAAACCGGATGTGCCTAAAACACTTCGTCGCGTAGAAACAAGCCACGAACAAGACTGGATCAGAGCTTGTAAAGAAAGTCCTGAAAACCGTATAGAAACGGCTTCTCCATTCAGTCAAGCTGGTCCGTTCAACGAAATGGTAGTGATGGGAGTATTGGCAGTTCGTCTTCAAAACCTAAACAAAGAGCTTCTTTGGGATGGCGAAAACATGAAGTTTACCAACATCTCTCCAAACGAACAATTGAGTATTGTGATTAAAGATGGCTTTACGATCAAAGATGGTCACCCTTCATTTAATAAGACAATGACGGATCCGATCAATGCGCAAGCATTTGCTCAGGAGTTGATTAAGCATAACTACCGTCAGGGCTGGAACTTGCCGGATATGCCAAGAGGTTGATTTTAGAAATATATATTACGATGAAAAAGAATGTAGTACTTTTAAGCGCAGTGATAGCAATGAGTGGACTTGTAGCTTGTAATGGCGGTAAAAAAGCTGCGGATGAAGCGCAAGCTCCTATTGAATCGGTTGCTGCAGGTTCGGCAGAAGCTCCTCCTGTGCAGGTGGAATATCAAGTAACAGATCGTCCGCAGGTTGATCTTACTAAATATCCGAAAGATAAAGATGGTTGGTATACGATCTTCAACGGTAAAGATTTTACAGGTTGGAGAGGATATAACCGAGATAATATGCCAGCTGCTTGGATTATTAATGATAATTCAATCCAGATTAAAGGTTCGGGTGAAGGCGAAGCCGGTGCGAAAGATGGTGGAGATATTGTCTTTGCGCACAAGTTTAAAAACTTCGAACTAGAGATGGAATGGAAGGTTGGAAAAGGTTCTAACTCAGGTATCTTCTATTTGGCTCAGGAAGTAGACGGAGAGCCTATTTATATATCAGCTCCAGAGTGTCAGGTGCTCGATAATGAGAATCATCCGGATGCTAAAATGGGAAAAGATGGTAACCGTAAGTCTTCGTCGTTATACGACATGATTCCGGCTAAACCTCAAAACGCGAAACCTGCGGGTGAGTGGAACAAAGTGAAGATCATGGTGTACAAAGGTACAGTAGTGCATTATCAAAACGATGAACCTGTAGTGGAGTATCACTTGTGGACCAAGCAATGGGACGATATGTTGCAAGCTAGTAAGTTTAGCCAAGAGAAATGGCCTTTGGCTTACGAGTTGTTGGCAAACTGTGGCGGTGCTGCCAGAGAAGGTTACATCGGTCTTCAGGATCATGGTGATGATGTTTGGTTTAGAAACATAAAAGTAAAAATCTTGGACTAACGTAAAAGCCAAGAGGTGTTTTTCATTGGTTATTTAGTGCCAGTCTTACAGCGAATGTAAGACTGGCATTTTTTTTTATTCTAAAAAAGCTAGTAACTTGCACCGATAAATAAATCACAACGAACAAATAATACTAGAAGTCATGAAGAAGTCGATTTACTATCTTTTATTGATGGTTGCAACGCTAACAATAGCTTCTTGCAGCAGTAAAACAAAATCAGAACAAAGAGAGAGTATACAAGCGCAATCGGCAGAAGTGCTTACTGTTGCTCAGCTTTTAGAAAAAGCGCCTTTGCTTATTGATGAAGAAGTGAGTGTAGAAGGTTTGTGTACGCATATTTGTAAACACGGAGGAACAAAGATATTTCTGATGGGTGATAGCGATAAGCAGATCATCAGGGTGGAAGCGGATAAGAAGTTGGCTAAGTTCTCTCCGGAGACTTTGAATGCAATGGTTCGTGTAAATGGGAAGTTGGTCGAGGAGCGTATCGATGAGGCTTACCTGCAAAACTGGGAGGAAGAAATCAAAGCTCAAACGGCTAAGCAACATGGCGAAGGCGGTGCGGGTTGTGCCACAGAGCAGGCGGCACGCAATGAAGCTCCGGCCAATAACGACCAACAACGTATCGATAATTTTAGAGCGCAAATTAAGGACCGTAACCAGCAAGATGGTAAGAACTACCTCTCATTTTATCACATTGTAGCCGATAGCTACGAAATTATAGATTAACAAAGGATTAGGAATGGAAATGAAAACAGTGCGTAAATGGTGTCGAAATATTCATCGTGAATTATCGTATCTATTTACAGGTGTAATTTTAGTGTATGCTATCTCGGGGATAGCTTTGAACCATAAGAAAGACTTTAACTCAGATTATATCGTAAAACAAGAGTCGTTTGTTGCTGAAGGAGTGTTCCCAATGGCAAAAGAAGCAGTCAATAAAGACTATGTGCTCGCAACGTTGAAACGCTTTGATGAGGAGAACAACTTTACGAAGTTTTACTTTCCCGATGAGCAGTCGATGAAGGTATTTATCAAAGGTGGTAGTTCGGTGGTTGTGAATATGAACAATGGAAACGCGGTGTATGAGTCGATCAAAAAGCGTCCGGTATTGCACGTGCTCAATCGTTTGCACTACAATCCGGGTAAAGGCTGGACCATCTTTTCTGATGTTTTTGCCTCTGCTCTTATTATTATTGCCATAAGTGGCTTGTTTATAGTAAGAGGTAATAAGGGCCTTTGGGGTCGAGGCGGTATCGAGTTAGTGATTGGTATCCTAATACCCTTGTTGTTTATTTACTTGATTTAAGACTCTAAGGAAGATTAGGTTCTTCTCTAGAATAAAGACTCTGTTCTTCTTAACGTATAGGCTCACAGCGTCGTAAGTCGTTGTTGTGAGTAACAAAAAAATCCCTCCTAAGTATGAAAGAGAGACTTTCTTACTCGGGAGGGATATTTTGTTGCGTCCTCTTTCAAGAGGATGTTTTAATTCTATAGGGGATAAGAGTTTATGAAAGAGGCGCACAACGTATTTATTCAACAACAACTGAAGTCATAGTCGGAATATTTGAGGTGTCAGAGCTCATTCCATTATTCTTGTAAGTAAGCTCGTATGATTCTTCACCGTCGAAGGTATTTACTTTAACGATGAAATTGAAAGAGTCGGCTCCTTCGTTTTCAGCAATAAGCTTTTCAAGGTCGAAGCAAACGATGCCGTTGGCAAGGTTTCCGTAGTTATCGCCAAAAGCATTTTGTCTAAACTCAAGGGTGTTTAGGTCTGTCGACTCGATGTCTTGAACTAGGTTTACCATGTGAGGCTTTCCTGTACCACTAGTTCTCATTCTAAAAGAGATGTTTAAGTATCCGTCTCCTATCCACATTTCGTCGACAAGCAGAGGGTCGTTTCCAATACTATCCGCGTTGGCTGCATTCAGTTCTACAATTGGTTTGGTCAAAATGGGCTCGAGGTAGTTTACTTTCACATAATGATCGTAATCTCCGATGGTGTCGCTAAGTAGGGTGAAGTTCACCATAGCACGGGTAGTATGTATAGGACGATATCCCGGAATTGCAGTTGCTGCAACCCAGAGTCTTTGTCCGTTGTCCAACGTGAGATCGTAGTTGCCCTGTGGAAGAGGGTTTACTGTGGCAATATCGATAACAAAGCTATCAAGAGAGTAGCCGTCGTCATCATTGCAGGCGCTAAAAAGCAGTGGGAACAAAAGCATTCCCGTTAGAAGCATTAAACTAAATTTTTTCATCTTGCATTTATTTGTCAGTACATAATGAAAGATGAAGCACTTTGAAAATTCGCTGCAAATTAAAGTTGTTAAAATCAGATTAGGTCTTCGTAAATAGAGGAGCTACAAAAAGCAAGCTTCCTTTTTTTATAAACCAAATAAGGTTTTGAGAAGAACCTTGCTTGGTTTTTGGAAGAACTACACAAGGTTTATTTTGCGGTATATTCAGGATTATTTATGCATAAAAAAAGAGCCTAAGGCATGAGTTGCATGCTTTAGACCCTTTGCAGACCGATCGTCGTAAAAGATCGGTTTATGATTGCGAAGCCGTCAGGTTTTGTTTGTCGGCAAGGAACTGTGCGATTTCTTGTGCAGCCTTTTGAGCAGCACCCGGGCTTCCCAAGCGACGGATTACATCATCATATCCATCGAGCATTTGTTGGCGGTAGGCGGGATCAAAAAGGAGCTTATCGAGCTCGTGTCGAATATTCACAGGTGAGAAATTATCGGTAAATAATTCGGTAACTACTGCTTTGTCGGCAATCAGATTCACCAGAGAAATGTATTTGATATTGAAGAAATACTTGAATACATACTTGCTGATTGGTTTGAGCGGAGTCTTGTAGCAAACCACCTGCGGAACCTTAAACAGGGCAGTCTCGAGTGTAGCAGTACCGGAGGTTACGAGAGCAGCCTGAGCTTGCTGAAGCAGGCGATACGTTTGTCCGAAAACAATCTTGCACGAATCCGCATCGATGAACTGATTGTAATAGCTGCGATCGATACCCGGAGCACCGGCAAGAACCATTTGGTACGAGTCGAGTCCTTTTACCGCTTCGAGCATTACAGGCAGATTGTTTTGGATCTCCTGCTTCCGACTTCCTGCAAGCAGTGCTATGATGGGCTTGCGGGAGAGAGAGTTGGATTGGGTAAATGCTTCGAACGTTTCGTCTTTATCGGGACGAAATGCGACAGAGTCTACCGACGGATTCCCAACGTAATCTACCGAAAGCTGGTGCTTGTTTTTGAAATAGTCTACCTCGAAAGGAAGGATACACAGGAGCTTATCCACATCTTTTTTGATGTTCTTGATGCGATGCTCTTTCCATGCCCATATTTTGGGTGATATATAATAGACTACCGGAATGTGTAACTGGTGCTTTACATATTTTGCGATCTTGAAATTAAAACCGGGATAATCTACCAGGATCACCACATCGGGAGCAAAGGCTTTGATGTCGTCTTTGCACAGTTGCATGTTGCGGAGTATCGTCTTGAGGTTAAGCAGTACCGGCACAAAGCCCATAAATGCCATTTCGCGGTAATGCTTTACCAAGGTGCCTCCCTGCTGCTGCATCAGATCACCTCCGAAATAGCGAAACGACGCATTGGGATCGTTTTCTTTAATGGCAGCCATTAGGTTAGAGGCATGTAAGTCGCCCGATGCTTCTCCTGCTATAATATAATACTTCATAGGTTTTCCGGATTGGCAGGTTATTGGTTTTCCCAAGACATGAGATGTTGCATAAAGTCGTAATCGGTGGCATCGATTTTGCACGGAACAACAGAGGCATATCCATTGTCGAGAGCCCAAGTGTCATTTGCTTCGTTGTCGGGATCTGAGTCTCTAAATTCACCTGTGAGCCAGTATACAGGATTGCCCGAAGGGTCTTCTCCCTGCATGTATTCATTTACCCATTTTCCTTTAGCCTGCTTACAGATCTTGATTCCTTTCACAGTGTTGCCTTCAGGGATATTCACGTTTAGATAAATGCCTTCGGGTAGTGGATTGGCAAGGATTTTAGCTGTGATTTCTTTGGCTATGCGTTTCGATTCGGTAAAGTCGGCATTAGAGTGGTGATCGGTGATGGAGAATCCGATGGAAGAGATGCCAAAGATACAGCCTTCCATTGCAGCGCCCATGGTGCCGGAGTAGATTACGGCTACGGCCATGTTGCCGCCGTGATTGATACCGGATAATACAATGTCGGGTTTCTGCTGTGGGAATGCATGCATGTATAGTTTGACACAATCGACCGGACTTCCTGTGCAACTATAATAGGTAACGCCTTCTTCTTTGCGTGTTTCTTTGAAGCGTATAGGGTGAATCGAGGTAATGGCGCTAGACATACCGGAGCGAGGTCCGTCGGGTGCAAATACAACGACTTCTCCAAGTTCTCTTACTGCTTCTACGAGTTCGTTAATTCCTTTTGCACTTATGCCATCGTCGTTTGTGATCAAGATAAGTGGCTTTTTTGTATCGTTATTCATAGTTTATCGTTTCTATTTTCGAGTAAAGATAATGTTTTATCACGATGGTTATATCGATTGCAGATCATCCTTTGTTGTTATTATACTTGATATTGCTTTCAGGTTCCTTTTTATTGAAAAAGGAGTCAAAACAAGTGTGATTTGTTTTAAAATATGATAATAATGGGCGGATAATTAATGTATTAGCCAATTTTTGATTTCTTTTGTTCGTATTTTAATAAACCAAAAGCAGTGGGTTTATTAACAGAAACTGTAAGTTATCAACAGCTAAGTTATAGTTTGACTATGATAGCATTGTATAGTTTTTTATTATTATTTATTTTGTCGCTGTTTTTAAATTAGTGCTATGGGAAAGACAATTGCTTTAGCAAATCAAAAAGGCGGTGTAGGTAAAACAACTACGACGATCAATCTGGCAGCTTCTCTTGCTGTGCAGGAGAAAAAAGTATTGGTGATTGACGCCGATCCGCAGGCCAATGCATCTTCCGGTTTAGGTATTGATATTCGTGAGGTGAAAGCTTCGATATACGAATGTATTGTGAACGGTATTTCGACCGAAGAGGCAGTGTTACCGACCGAAGTGGAAGGTTTGTATATTTTGCCTTCTCATATAGATTTGGTAGGCGCCGAAATAGAAATGCTTAATTTGCCAAACAGAGAACGCCTGATGAAAGAGGCGTTGGCGAAAGTAAAGGACCAATATGATTATATTTTAATCGACTGTTCTCCTTCGCTGGGATTGATTACGGTAAATGCTCTTACTGCGGCAGACTCTGTAATTATTCCGGTTCAGTGCGAGTATTTTGCACTCGAGGGTATCAGTAAACTATTGAATACGATTAAAATAATCAAGTCAAAACTGAATCCGGGACTCGAGATTGAAGGTTTTCTTCTTACTATGTACGATTCTCGTTTGCGACTAGCCAATCAGATCTACGAAGAAGTAAAACGTCACTTCCAAAGCTTGGTGTTCGATACCGTAATTCAGCGTAATATCAAACTAAGTGAAGCTCCGAGCCATGGCTTGCCGGTGATCTTATATGATGCCTCGTCGCGTGGATCGTTAAATCACATGCAGTTGGCCAAAGAATTAATCGATAAGAATAAATAATATAAGAAATCATACTCTATGTCATTACAAAGGAAATCTGTATTAGGAAGAGGTCTTGACGCTCTGATCACGTTTGATGAAGTGAAAACCGGGGGGTCTTCTTCGATCAACGAGGTAGAACTGTCAAAGATTATGCCCAATCCGGATCAGCCCCGATCAGTATTTGACGAAGATGCTTTAAATGAATTGTCGGCATCAATCAAGTCGCTGGGTGTCATACAGCCTATAACGTTGCGTGAGATTGATACCGATAAATATCAAATTATATCGGGAGAACGTAGATACCGTGCCTCTAAAATGGCCGGACTTACTGCTATCCCGGCTTATATCCGTACTGCGGCAGATGAACATGTCGTAGAGATGGCTTTGATCGAGAACATACAGCGCGAAGATTTGAATGCTGTCGAGATTGCTCTCACTTATCAGAAACTGATCGATGTGTATGGACTTACACAAGAACGATTGAGCGAACGGGTAGGTAAGAAGCGTACTACGATTGCCAATTATCTTCGACTACTGAAACTTCCTGCCGAAATTCAGATGGGATTGAAGAACAAATTGATTGACATGGGGCATGCTCGTGCAATTATTTCGGTTCAAGATCCGGCAAAACAGCTCGAGATTTACGAGCTCATCTTGAGTAAAGGCTTGTCGGTTCGCAATGTTGAGGAGCTGGCTCGTGCTGCTTCTAATGGCGAACAGATTGCTGTGCAAACAGAAAATCAGGCAGTTGAAAAGAAAGCAAATTCGGAAGAGTTTGTTTTGTTGAAGAAACATCTTTCAAACTTTTTTAGTACGAATGTTCAACTCGTATGTAATGAAAAAGGAAAAGGTAAAATATCGATTCCTTTTGCATCGGAAGAGGAGCTTGAAAAGATTATTGCCTTATTTGATACATTAAAAAAATAAATTTGGAAAGAGTGCGTTCTCGATGTAAATTATTGATATCCTTGTTGCTGTTCCTGTTTTTATTTACATGGAATGCAGCAGCTCAACAAGATCAAGCAGTAGCTTTGCAAGATTCGATGGCTGTACAAGATACTGCCCGAATTGCATCGATGATGACTGTTGCAAAGCCCGAAGATCTGGCCAAAGCTTTTAAGCCGTTTAAACCAAATCCAACTAGAGCTGTCCTATATTCTGCAATCTTACCGGGGTTGGGCCAAATTTACAATCGTAAGTATTGGAAACTACCTATTGTATACGGAGGATTTGTAGGGTGTACGTATGCTATCACATGGAATAATAGAAATTATACCGACTATTCAAATGCTTTTAGCGATATCGTGAGTGGTGATCCAAACCGAAATAGTTGGGAGAATTTTATTCCTGCAGGTCAAACTCCTGAAACAGTCGATAAAGATTGGTTGCAGAGTTCTTTAAAGAGAAAGAAAGATTTTTTCAGACGCAATCGAGACCTTAGTATTATTTGTACCGTAGGTCTTTATGTATTGTGTATGATTGATGCATATGTCGATGCTCAGTTATTTGACTTCGATGTGTCGCCCGATCTTTCTATGCGAGTAGAGCCTTACATGAACGATTACTCGAAAACGAGTACGCGTGAAGTGGGCGTGAATTGCAGTATTAAGTTCTAAATCAGAATAATGAAAAGAAAAGGTTGTATAATTGTAAGTAGTTTAATTTTAGCGTTCGCAAGTTTGAGTGCTCAATCTGGCGAACAAAATATTCAGGAAAGCGACTCGTTATTTAATAGTATTGAAGATAACTTTCTGCCCGAAAGTTTGGATGCTGATCTTGATAGTTTAATGTCTTCTTGGCATACTAAATACTTTACCAAGCGAATCGAATCTTGCTACAACGATGAATACGACTTTTATATACCAGACTCTGTTTATATCGACCGATTAAACAGACTTCCACATGTAATCCCGATGACTTACAACGAAGACGTGCGCAAGTGTATTGACTTATACACAGGTCGTCGTCGTACATTGGTGCAGTATATGCTAGGTATGGCAGACTTTTACTTTCCAATGATCGAGCAGGTGCTTGATAAAAATGGTCTGCCAATGGAGCTTAAATATTTAACCCTTGTAGAGTCAGCTCTGAATCCGTTTGCTTTATCTCGTATGGGAGCAAGTGGCCTGTGGCAGTTTATGCTTCCTACCGGACGTGCTTACGGTTTAGAGATAAACAGTCTTGTCGACGAACGTCGTGATCCGCAAAAAGCCACAGAGGCAGCATGTAAATACTTTAAAGACATGTATGAGGTGTACGGAGATTGGAATCTGGTAATTGCTTCCTATAATTGTGGACCGGGTAACGTAAATAAGGCTATTCGAAGAGCAGGTGGTAATAAGGATTTCTGGGAAATATATAAGTTCCTTCCTCGTGAAACACGCTCTTATGTTCCATTGTTTATTGCTGCAAATTACGTAATGAATTACTATTGCGACCACAATATCTGTCCGCTGCAAGCAGCTTTACCTGTTGTAACCGATACGATTGTTGTCGATAAAATGCTCCATTTGCAGCAGGTCTCTGACGTGTTGGGATTGAATATAGAACAGCTTAGAGCATTAAATCCTCAATACAAACGGGATATTATTCCGGGTCATGGAAAACCATATCTTCTTAATTTGCCTGTATCCGAAGCTCTGACTTTTAGCGAAAAAAGAGACTCTATTTATAACTACAACTTTAATACGTTTTTCGCAAATATAAATCCGAATGCTAATAATGCCGGTAATGTGGCCGATAAAGAGCGTATAACTCATATTGTAGGTAAGAAGGAGACGCTTATGTCAATAGCGAATAAGTATGGAGTTACCTCTAGTCAGATTAAGAAATGGAACAACCTCTCTTCTTCCCGTGTTCCTACAGGCAAGAAACTCGTGATTCATGTAGATAATGGAGGCGTATTATTGGCAGAGAAGAAACAAGCTTCGGCCGTGAAAGAAGAAAAGGTGGTGTCAAAAGTGGCATCAAGTGAACAAGGCTCCGATAACTTTAGTTATTATAAAGTGAAGAAAGGAGATTCTCTTTACACAATATCAAAACAATATCCAGGTGTTACCGCCTCTCAAATTCAGAAAGCAAACGGAATTGCAGGAAGTAGTATTAAGCCCGGACAAACATTGAAAATTCCTATTGTTTAACAGATAATTTAGTAACTATGGACTCAATTGACAAAGTTCTTGATGTGATGAAAAATGCCGGAGAACCACTAAATGCCGGAAAAATTGTTGAGCTTTCAGGTCTTACAAAGAAAGACGTAGATAAAGCAATGAAAGAATTGAAAGAACAAGGGCTAATCGTATCGCCAAAAAGATGCTATTGGGAGCCCTCGAAGTAGTAATCAAAGAATAAAAAATTAGTTATCTTTGAATTCTTAATTAGAAATGGAGGCTTGTGTTATGGATGAAATCAAAAATGAATTTGAGTCTGATGAGTTACTTATTCAACAAGAGTTTGATGCTCTGTTGCAAGATTATATTAATTCAAATCACAGACGGAAGGTTGAGCTCATAACAAAAGCCTTCAATTTTGCCAAACAGGCACATCAAGGGGTAAAACGTCGCTCCGGCGAACCATATATCATGCACCCGCTTGCTGTTGCACGAATTGTTTGTAGTGAAATTGGCTTGGGCTCGACTTCGATTAGTGCAGCGTTATTGCATGATGTCGTTGAAGATACAGAATTTACAGTCGAGGATATTAAAGCGATGTTTGGCGAGAAGATTGCTACGATTGTGGATGGATTAACAAAGATATCGGGAGGTATCTTTGGAGAGCAGGCTTCGGCTCAGGCAGAAAACTTCAGAAAGTTACTCCTTACCATGTCTGATGATATCCGTGTCATTTTGATTAAAATAGCGGATAGACTACACAACATGCGTACGCTGGGCTCAATGTTGCCCTCAAAACAATATAAAATTGCCGGAGAGACCTTATACTTATATGCTCCTTTAGCACATCGTTTAGGTCTTTTCTCGATCAAAACCGAACTTGAAGATCTTAGCTTCAAGTATGAACACCCCGAAGAATATCGACAGATAAAAGAGAAGCTTGATGCATCCGAAAATATGCGTCAGGATGCATTTGCACGCTTTGCTCAGCCGCTAGAAGCAAGATTGAATAAGTTGGGTGTTGCCTACGAGATGAAAGCTCGTGTAAAGTCTATTTATTCTATCTGGAATAAAATGCAAGCGAAAGGAGTCTCTTTCGAAGAGGTCTACGATATTTTTGCTGTTCGTATTATTTTCGATCCGGCTAATGGTGTAGACGAAAAGAATCAATGTTGGGATATTTATTCGGTGATCACCGATATCTACAAGCTGCGACCTGATCGGATACGTGATTGGGTAAGCAGGCCTAAAGCTAATGGTTATCAGGCTTTGCACGTAACGGTAATGGGTCCTGATGGTGAATGGATAGAAGTTCAGATCCGTAGCCGTAGAATGGACGACATTGCAGAGAAAGGTTTTGCTGCACACTGGAAATACAAAGAACACAACGTAGAGGAAGATACAGAGTTGGATAAATGGTTAAAGACCATTACCGAGATACTAGAGAATCCAAATCCCAATGCACTCGATTTTCTCGATACAATCAAATTAAACCTATTTGCATTAGAGATCTTTGTGTTTACTCCTCGTGGGGATATTAAAACATTGCCGCAAGAGGCTACTGCTCTCGACTTTGCTTATGCATTGCATACAAATCTAGGAAACCAATGTATTGGAGCAAAGGTGAATCACAAGTTGGTTCCGCTTAGCCATAAGTTGCAAAGTGGAGATCAAGTTGAGATCTTATCTTCAAAATCACAGACTCCTCAGGCCGAATGGCTCAACTTTGTAACTACAGCAAAGGCTAAAGCTAAGATCGATTATGCACTCAAAAAGCAGCGTAAAGAGTTGGCCAGAGAAGGAGAGCATATTGTAACCGAAGCTTTGGAAAGGAATAAGATGGAAGCCAATTTTATGAATTTCGATAAGTTGGCCACTTACTATTCGTTCTTGAAGCGTGATGAGTTTTTCTGCTCTGTTGCAAAAGGAGATATAGAACTTGCAGATAATCTAGCCAAAGTTCTTAATTATAATAAGAAGAAAAGCGGCTTTTTCAACTACGTAAAACAAGCATTTGGAGTTGGAGGAAAAGAAGAAGCAGATAAACTTCCACATTGCGATTTATCACAACAAAAAATCGATAAGAAGAAGATCTATCAATTGAAGGAGATCGCCTTTGAACGAAATTACCAAATTGCTGATTGTTGCAAACCGATACCGGGAGATGAGGTTTTTGGGTTTCTTAATGACGACAATTCGGTCACTATTCATAAACGTTCATGTCCTATTGGATTGCGATTAATGAGTTCTTTCGGAGAACGAATCCTTACTACCGAATGGTCAGATCATAGTAGCTTTACTTATCCGGCTACCTTAGAAATCAAAGGAATTGACGCGATGGGTATTCTAAATATAATTGTACGTACGATTTCTGAAGAGTTTTCTGTCAATATGCGAAAGATTGTTTTGGAAGCAAAAGATGGATTCTTTGAAGGCAGAGTACAATTGTATGTGCATGATATCTCAGATATTCAGAATATTTGCAATAGACTAGCAAAGGTTGAAAATGTGAAATCTGTAGCTAGGGTTGCCGAATAAGTACAAGAAGAATATGTATACATAAAAGCCCGGTTATTTGTATTTTTTGAATACAAATAACCGGGCTTTCTTTATTCTGATGATCGCTTCTTTAAGCTGATCTTTTATTATGCTTTGTCGATTGCATCAAAGATATCTTTGAGAGCAAGGAGCTCTTCCTTTATACCTTTTAGTCGAGCAACAACTTCCTCGTTCTTCTTCGTGTTTTCAGGATTGTCTTTGATTTTTTGTTTGGCACCGGCAAGAGTAAGACCTCTCTCTTTTACCAGATGGAAGACCAATCGTACATTCTCAATATCTTCTTTTTTATAATATCGAGTACCCTTCCCCGATTTACGTGGATTGATAATGTCAAACTCTTTTTCCCAAAAACGGAGTGTCGACTCATTTATTCCAAACATCTTGGCTACTTCACCAATCGAATAGAATAGTTTTAGATCTTTATTCTTATTTAGTGCCATAATTTTAGTCCAATTTAATTAGTCCATAACCTGTCCACGGCTATCAGCCAATTGAATCATGCGTTCATACTCTTCAGGGGTAAGATCCATGAAGTAGTATTTTGCCGGATTATCATTTTTACCTCTAACCAGTACTTCATAATGAAGGTGGTTGCCGGTAGACTTGCCTGTGTTTCCAACGGTTCCAATGATTTCACCTCGAGTTACGGTTTTTCCTACACGGGTTTTGATTTTATCTAAGTGACCGTATAGGGTTTCATAACCGAATCCATGATTGACAATGATACAATTACCATATCCTTGTCTCCATCCTGCAAAGGTAATCTTTCCATTGCCTGTTGCATACACATCAGTCCCTTTTTTTGCAGTGAAGTCCATCCCTGCGTGAAATTTAGGAGTCCGATAAATCGGGTCGATACGCATACCATATCCCGAAGCCAGTCTGGTGAGATCTTTATTTGAAACAGGCTGAATTGCGGGGATGCATTTCAGTCGTTCTTCTTGCGATTTTCCAATATCAACGAGCTCGTTGAGGGAATTTGATTGTACATACAATTGCTTCGAAAGCATATCCATCTTACGGGTTGTAGAAATAACCAAGTCCGGATTCGACAAACTAGTAAGATGCTCATAGCGGTCTACACCTCCAAAGCCCGACTTGCGTACCGAGATTGGAATCGATTCAGCTTGAAATATGGCACGATACAAGTTCTCGTCGCGTTCTTGTATGTCGTCAAGAACTTCCAACGCACTATTGAGTCGCAGTGAAAGTACCTCATATTGCGTTTGAAGCAACTTGTTTTCTTTGCGTAGTTGCTTCTCGAGTGGAGATTCGAAAAGGTAGGTAATACCGAAAAATAAACCAACTCCGATCACGATACCGATACTCAAATGGCGTATAACTCCAAACATCTTTTGCTTGAATGACGGATAGACCCGCTCATACGTTAAAGTTTTCGGATTGTACAGAAAGTATGTTTTTTTGCGCATTTGTGGTCGACTGATAAATTAATTAACGAAGTGTTTGTGGCAAAAATAATTATTTGCCGTATTTTTGCAAACTGCATTTCAGAATATTAACGACAACCATATAAGTATTTATGTTGACAGCAAAAGAGATTCGAGAATCATTTAAAGTATTCTTTGCTTCTAAGGGACACCAGATTGTTCCTTCTGCTCCGATGGTAATTAAAGACGATCCGACTTTGATGTTTACCAACGCCGGAATGAATCAGTTCAAAGACATTATCCTTGGTAATGTTCCTATTAAGTATCCACGTGTTGCCGACTCGCAAAAATGTTTGCGCGTAAGCGGTAAGCATAACGACCTGGAAGAAGTAGGTCACGATACATACCACCATACCATGTTCGAAATGCTTGGTAACTGGTCGTTTGGAGATTACTTCAAGAAGGAAGCAATCGAATGGGCTTGGGAGTACCTTGTAGAAGTACTTAAGCTTGATCCGAACAGACTTTATGCAACCGTATTTGAAGGTAGCCCTGAAGAAGGTTTGTCTCGTGATGATGAAGCTGCTTCATATTGGGAAAAGTTTTTACCAAAAGATAGAATTATCAACGGTAACAAAAAAGATAACTTCTGGGAAATGGGTGATACAGGTCCTTGCGGTCCTTGCTCAGAAATCCACATTGATATTCGTCCGGACGAAGAACGTGCAAAAGTAAATGGTCTTACTTTGGTAAATGAAAGCCATCCGCAGGTTATCGAAATCTGGAACCTTGTATTTATGCAATACAACCGTAAAGCAGATGGTACATTAGATGGCCTTCCAGCTAAGGTTATTGATACAGGTATGGGATTTGAACGTTTGTGTATGGCAATGCAAGGCGTATTGTCAAATTACGATACAGACGTATTCCAACCAATTATCAAAGCAATGGCAGCGCTGGCTGGTACAGAATATGGCAAAGACGAGCAAAAAGATATCGCAATGCGTGTAATTGCCGATCATATTCGTACAATTGCATTTTCTATTACAGACGGTCAACTTCCGTCAAATGCTAAAGCCGGTTATGTAATTCGTCGTATTTTGCGTCGTGCCGTACGTTATGGATATACATTCCTTGGTCAGCATCAATCATTCATGTACAAGTTGATTCCTGCGTTGATCGATACAATGGGTGATGCTTATCCTGAACTTGTTTCTCAAAAAACATTGATCGAAAAGGTTATCAAAGAAGAAGAAGAATCATTCCTTCGCACTCTTGAAACCGGTATTCGTTTGTTGGAGAAACGTATGGATGAAGCAAAAGCTACAGGGAAAACAGAAGTGAGCGGTGTTGATGCATTTGTACTTTACGACACATACGGTTTTCCTCTTGACCTTACAGAGCTTATTCTTCGTGAAAACGGAATGTCTGTAAATGTATCAGAGTTCGATGCCGAAATGCAAAAGCAAAAAGAAAGAGCTAGAAATGCTGCTGCTATTGAAACGGGAGACTGGGTTTCTTTGAAAAATGGAGATAGCACATTCGTAGGTTATGATCTTGCTGCATGTGAAACGGAGATTCTTCGTTATCGCAAGATCAAACAAAAAAATAAAGAATTATTCCAAGTTGTTCTAGAGAAAACTCCTTTCTATGCAGAAATGGGTGGTCAGGTAGGAGATACGGGATGGTTGATTTCAGAAACTGAAACTGTTGAAGTTTTAGATACGAAACGTGAAAACAACCTTGCTGTGCATATCTTGGCAAAAATGCCTCAAGATCCAACGGCAACATTCGTAGCGAAAATCAACGAAAAGAAACGCGAACAATCAGAGTGTAATCACACGGCAACTCACTTGCTTCACGAGGCATTGAGAGAAGTTCTTGGTTCACATGTTGAACAAAAAGGTTCGTTTGTTTCTCCAGAGATGCTACGTTTCGACTTCTCTCACTTCCAAAAAGTTTCTGATGAAGAGCTTCGTAAGATTGAAGAGATTGTAGGTGAAAAGATTCGTGCCAACTTCATGATGGAAGAACATCGTAATCTACCTATCGCAGAAGCGAAAGAAATGGGTGCGATGGCTCTATTCGGTGAAAAATACGGAGATGAGGTTCGTGTAGTTAAATATGGCTCATCGGTAGAACTTTGTGGTGGTACGCACGCTTCGGCAACCGGAAATATCGGTTCATTACGCATCGTTGCAGAAAGTTCAATCGCTGCAGGTGTTCGTCGTATTGAAGCTGTAACTGCAGAAGCTGCTGATAACTTCTATTATGCTCAGCAAGATGTATTGAAAGAGCTTCGTGCAATGATGAATAACATGCCAAATCTTGTTCAAGCAGTGAAGAAGTCTCTTGATGAAAACGCTGAGTTGAAAAAACAAATGGCTGAATTTGCAAAAGAGAAAGCAAAACAATTGAAACAAGAGATCGTTGCATCGGCTAAAGATGTAAACGGAACAAAACTCCTTGTATTCAAAGGTAATGCTAGTGCTGATGTAATGAAAGATATCGCATTCCAATTGAAAGGCGAACTAGGATCATTCATCTTCGTTGCAGGTGTAGAAACCGATGGTAAACCACTTCTTCAAGTAATGATGAGTGATGATTTAGTTGCTGCCGGTAAAAATGCATCTCAATTGGTGAGAGATGGTGCTAAACACATCAAAGGTGGTGGCGGTGGCCAAGCTCACTTCGCAACAGCCGGAGGTAAAGATGCAAGCGGTTTGTCAATCGCAGTAGATGAAATTGTTGAAAAAGCAGGTTTGTAAATTATGGAAAAGTTTAGTCGTGTGGTGAGATGCATTGATCTTAAAAAGGATCTTGCAGCGTTTTTAGGGAAAACATCGTATGATCGATTGTTTGTGTTGACGGATACGAATACATTGGAATATTGTTTTCCGCTTATTAAGGATGTCTCTCAAATAAAAGATGCAACTGTTATTACTGTAAAAGCCGGCGACTTGAACAAAAATATAAATCAATTAAGTGAAATCTGGGAGCTCCTTTCTAATGGAGGGGCTTCCCGGGGTTCACTGATGATCAACCTTGGTGGTGGTATGATTACCGATATGGGTGGATTTGCTGCTGCTACATTCAAGCGAGGAATGAAGTCGGTCAATATTCCTACTACACTAATGGCTGCTGTTGATGCGGCAGTAGGTGGAAAGACCGGAATCAACTTCAATGGACTCAAAAATGAAGTTGGATCGTTTTATCCTCCTTTGTGTGTATTTATTGAAACTGAATTTTTCAAGACGATTGATCATGAAAACTTATTGTCTGGTTATAGTGAAATGATCAAGCACGCTTTGTTGAGTGATCAGCAAACCCTAGCTTTGACATTGAGCTTCGACTTGAATACTCCAGATCTGGCTCTGCTTAAAGAGTTGGTTGTAACATCGGTTGAAGTAAAAGAACGCATAGTAGAGGAAGATCCGTTTGAAAAAGGTATTCGCAAAGCATTAAATCTCGGTCATACTATAGGTCATGCATTTGAAAGCTTGTCGTTTAAAAAGGATAAGCCCCTATTACACGGTCATGCTGTTGCAGCCGGACTAATTTGTGAATTATATCTTTCGTACAAACTGTGTGGTTTTCCTGGGGATGTTCTATCAAAGGTTGTTTCCTTTGTAAAAGAATTTTATCCTCCTTTTGTGTTTGATTGTACCGATTTTGACACTCTATATGCTTATATGCTTCATGATAAGAAGAATGAGGGTGGTGTAATTAACTTTACTCTGCTCAAAGATGTAGGAGAGGTGATGATTGATCAAAATGTTGATCGTAAATTAATAGATGAGTCGCTCGATTTTTATAGAGATTCATTTGGATTTTAGTCAATATTAAATAAATTTGTTCTCAGTTTCGGGGTGTAGCTCAGCCCGGTTAGAGTACACGTCTGGGGGGCGTGTGGTCGCTGGTTCGAATCCAGTCACCCCGACTTTAAAACCAATCGTTTGTCGATAGAGGCAAATGGTTGGTTTTTTTATTTTAGAGAAAAAATTCTAGCTTTAATTCTTTTCTTTCTTTTTATTTGTTACAACTATAAGTTTTAAATAGCAAGGATGATGATAAAGATGATAGAACATATTGGAGGGTATTTTCTCAAAACAAGAAGAAGTAAGGCGATATTTTGGCTTGTTCTTGCCATTTTATATTCAGTGTTGCCTTTTGATCTTATTCCAGATGTTCCTGTGCTGGGATGGATAGATGACTTGTTTATTCTTGGAGCTGCCGTACTTAACCTTGTTGAAATGGGAGTTGAAGATCGTAGTCGTTACGTAGCGCGTATTTTATTCCTGTTAAAATGGATTTTTCTTACGATCGGTGTTTTACTTATATTATTCATTATGGTTTTTGCATCCGTAATGTCTAATATTTTACTAATGATTATATCTTGAAGTATAGTGCTTTTTTTATGTATAAAGCTAGAGGTGTATAATTCATATTATTATCAATAAATTGAAGTATGCATGGTTCATGCAAAAAGGTTACTAAGTTTTTGAAAGAACCTTATTAGCTTTTTAGAAAAAGCAAGCAAGGTTTATTCTCATATCTATATCTTATCCGAATAAAATCTGGACGAATCTTATTATTTTCATCGTGTATCGTACAAATTAGATGCCGTGTTTACTTAAAGTATATACATTTTTATGTGTTGTTTATTTTTTAACATATATATAACCAGCTTTATTTCAGTGATTAATCTATGTCGTTGTGAAAATGTTTGAATTTAGTTGAACAAAATGTTTGGAGGGAAAAGAAAAAGCACTACTTTTGTATCCGCAATCGAGAGTGAATGCGACGAAAGTAAAAATGCTGAAGATGCTGCGGTTTAGAAGCGAAGCGGTGAGGTTGACAACGTCAAGCAAGAATCCAAAGCGAGCTAAACGCTGAAAAAAAAACTTTGAAAAAAACTTCGAAATTATTTGGAGATTTAAAATAAAAGTTCTTATCTTTGCATCCGCTTTCACAAACGAAGCGCGCCAACAACGGTTGGTGAAAAACAAGAACAAGAGCGATCTTTGAAGATATTAACATAAACGATAAAGTAGTACAAGACAAGTAAGAAATT
>JBOFPV010000021.1:0-14825 GCA_051660585.1 Tannerellaceae bacterium | reverse complement strand
GTTACCGCAATCTGCGCATCCCAATTGTTGCGCGTATCTTTGTACATAATGGCTACGTTTGCCACGTGAGGAGCTTGATTTACAAGCGGACGCGTTTGATCTACACTTCTGCGCTCCAGCTTACCCGCCTCATCTCTACCATAAGTTACTTTAGGTGTAGTAATCGCAGAGTGGGTATAGGTATAGTTGGCTTTTACCCCTACGTTGCGCATAAACTTAATCACATCAATCTCGAAGCCGTAGTTGGTAGCGTTACCAAGATTGGCCGGTCCGTAACCAAACTGTCTGTTATTGACCGTATAGTAAGCAAACTCAATCGGATTCTGAATCTTCTTGTAGAAAAGCCCTACCATGATTTGCTCAGTAGCCGAAGGGAAATACTCCCAACGTAAATCCACGTTGTCAATCTTGGCACGTTTCAGGTCTTTATTTCCAAACTCCATGTAATCTTCGTTGATAATCGAGTAAGGTACAATCTCAAAGAAGCCCGGTCTGTTGATCGATTTGAAGTAAGAAGCTCTCAGATTCATCTTCTCAATCGGTGAATACTTCACGCTGATGGAAGGAAGCAGATCCCAGTAGTTTTGCTCTCCATACGGATCGTCTCCGGCAGCCGGAAACTCCATCGTATACGACTGCAGCGTATGTTCGGCACGAAGTCCGGCAATAACGGTCCAGTTGTTTCCGTTCAATGACTCCATCAAATAAACCGCACCGATCTTCTCAGCCGCATCGTAGTTGAGCGGACCTACACTACCTTTGGGAGCACTAATCTTCCACTCGATCTCATCCGGTGTATTAAAGTCAATGCCTTGCACGGGGCGAGAAGAAGAAGCCGGTGTAAAGAGATAGGATACATATTTGTTCGTTCTCGCCTTATCGCGATACATACCTCCTAGTTTGGAATGAAGCGAAGCAAAACTAAAATCGGATGCATACTGTAGATTTGCATAAGCGGCAAGGTCGCGGTCGCTATTGTCTTCCCATCTGCGTTCCGAATTATCGGCCGTAACATGGTCTATGTAATTATTTCTATTGTTTTCGAGATTGATATAGGTATTGTCCGGTTTATTATTGGATGCGGTAGAAAACACACCCGACCAATTAAGCGACAACTTGCCCCATTCGTGATCTCCTTGAAGTGTTGAATTGAAAATCTGCTGTCTGTTATAACGAGTACGCAACTCTAAATTCTCCAGTGCATTTCCATTTTCAGGATCGTAATTGAGCGACAAATTAGTTCCTATTGTATTACGTACCTGTGTAATGCGGCTGTTGATATAGGCATTGTACAGAGCCAGTTTGTGATGTGGCGTAAAACGGTAGTCAAACTTGGTATGCACCCCAAACTGCATTTGATTTTCGGAGTATTCGCGTTCTTTCTTTTGCGACAATCGCACCGAGTTTTCGGTCTGATTCATTACATCGGTATAGAAAAGACTGTTGTTGCCTTTGTTCATGTTTTGAAAACTTCCGGCAATGACCATTCCAAACTTATCATCCAACCAGCGATCGCCATACATCATTCCGGCAAGCATGTTTACCGCCGCATTTTTATTGCTCAGCGTAGCACTTGCTTTGGTAAAATCGGCAGCCGTTGCGTTGTAGTCGCTTCCATAGCGATAGCGTGGTGCCTCTTTGGTGATCCCTTTGAAGTCGAATTGATTAAATGCCCTATCCATATATAATGTATTGTATCCGGCAGAGGCATTCACTTGTATGCTACGACGAGCCGGCGCATCTTTCATCACCATATTAATGGCTCCTCCGGTTGCATCTCCTTCGTGATCGGCTGTAAGGGATTTTGCCACCTCCAAACGGTCGAGCAATTCACTTGGGAAAATATCAAGCGGTACATATCTGTTTTTATTGTCCGGACTCGGAATCTTTACTCCGTTTACCAATGAATAGTTATAGCGTTTGTCCATTCCGCGCAATACGGCATATTGCCCATCGCCCGAACTGCTACGCTCCATCGTAACACCCGATACGCGTTGAAGTACGCTTGCTACATTTAAATCGGGAGATACTTCGATTGCTCTCGCACTTACCACATTCATTACATTGTGAGCTTTTTGCTCCAGGTAGCGTGCTGCATTGTCGGTATTCTTTACCATTTGAGCCGTTACCACTACATTCTCGAGCATCACTTCGCTTTCGTTCAAAAGCACTTCAATCTTTGGTTGCTTCGACGATACACTTACCTCTTTGGGCTGATACCCCACATAACTACATACTAATATTACATTTTTTCCAGTTGGGAGATTCTTCAACAAGAAAGAGCCGTCGAGACCGGTAACCGCACCTTTTTGTTCGCTACCTTTTACTACAACCGTAGCACCGATTAGTTCTTCTTTCGTGTTAGCGTCACGAATCACACCGCGTAATACATCGGTTGCATAACTATTTACAGATACGAGCAATGTTATCGCACAAACGCAAAACCTATTCATCTATTCTTTGTTTTTCAATTTCGATATCACAAAAGTAAAAGCCTGCTATTTCATTAATATGTCTAAAAAGTTACATTACTTGAACAACATCTATAACTTTATCTGCGAATTATGGAGCTCTATAATGGTATTATTGAGTGAATCTGTAAAAAAAATTATAGGCATATTAGCGTCTTTTAAAGGGGAATAATTGTTACTTTGCATAAGGATATTTGACAAAAAACGAAAACAACATAGACCTGTCATGAAAAAGACTATATTGATTACCGGAGCAACTTCGGGTATTGGAGAGGCAACAGCGATACGCTTTGCTCAAGAAGGACACAGATTAATTCTTACCGGTCGCAGAGCTGAACGCCTTGCAAAGTTGGCATCCTCACTGAGACAAAATTACAACTGTGAGGTGTTACCTATGGCATTTGACGTACGAGACAAAGACCGTGTTCACCATACGCTTTCCTCTTTGGCTATTAATGGAGAAGTCATTGATGTATTGATCAATAATGCCGGACTGGCTAGTGGTTTATCTCCAATCCAAAACGGAGACTTGGATGATTGGGATGTAATGATCGATACCAATATCAAAGGTTTATTATACGTGACACGCGTAATTGCACCCTTGATGGTGAAACAAGGCTTTGGACACATCATCAACGTTTGCTCTATTGCTGGTGTACAAAACTATCCAAACGGCAACGTATATTGCGCAACCAAACATGCGGTATCTTCACTTACCGAAACCATGCGCATGGATTTGAATGCTAGTGGTATCAAGGTGTCACAAGTACTTCCGGGTGCCGTAGAAACAGAGTTCTCTTTGGTTCGCTTCAAAGGCGACGAAGATCGTGCACAAAAAGTATACGAAGGCTTTGAGCCACTTTCGGGAGCAGACGTTGCCGATGCAATTTACTACATGGTACAAGCTCCGGCACATGTCAACATCAGTGACTTAATGATCTTACCGGCAGCACAAGCCTCTTCTTCCATTTTCAAGCGCAAACAATAATCCATTTAAGCTTATGAAAAGAATATTGGTAGTCGGCGCAAACGGATTTGTAGGTCGACAGGTGCTTCAAACACTCGAAAAAGGGAACTATGAGCTTTATGCTACATCGCATCACGAAGACATCAATCCGAGTGGAAACTATCACTTTCTGATTTGTGATTTGAGTAGTGCCGAAGAAACAGACAAGCTGCTCAACAACGTTCAGCCACATATCATTATCAATGCCGCTGCGTTATCGGCGGTCGACTTTTGTGAAGAACATCAGGATATGGCACAGCGCATCAATGTTGGCGCCGTCAAACAGATGGCTCAATATTGCAAAGTCACCAAAAACAGACTGATTCACATATCTACCGACTTTGTATTTGACGGCAAAACAGATCAGCTTTACAATGAAGATGACGAAAAGAATCCGGTGAATTTCTACGGACAAACCAAGTCGGACAGCGAAGACCTAGTTATGGAAATGTGCAAATCGTACGCTATCGTTCGTGTGGTAGTGGTATACGGCACTCCACTTCCGGGCCAACACTCCAACATTGTTTTGCTGGTAAAAAACAGACTTGAAGCCGGCGAACCCATACGCGTTGTAAACGATCAATACCGCACTCCTACTTACGTTGGTGATATTGTCAAGGGAATTGTTTCGCTACTCGAAAGCGACCAGAACGGAATCTTCCATTTGTGTGGCAAAGACTACATGAGTATTGCCGATATCGCCTTTAAGGTAGCTGCACACTTCGGACTCGACAGTTCGCTGATAGAGCCCGTAAGCACAGCGCAGATGAAAGAGAAAACACCCCGCCCGCAGTACAGCGGACTTTCGATCAAGAAAGCGCAAGAGGTACTCAACTACCAGCCCTTATCGTTCGAACAAGGCTTATTCAAAATACAATAACACAACCCAATGTCAACAGGTATAAAACCATCTAAAAAACGACTTATCGCACTAGCCTTTTCTATTTTGCTTCTGATCGTGATTGAAGTATGCAAACGCAACCCTGCCTTTGCCGATACTTATTTTACGACTGTATATCGAAACATCATGGTTGTGCTCAATGGTATGTCGTCGGTGTTTCCTTTTTCACTTTACGATGTGTTTATTCTTGTTGGCATTGTGTTTATCTTTTGGCAAATTTCTTTCTTTTTCAGAAAGAAGTGGGCTTCGGCTCTACTCAATTTAGGCTTATTCGGTGTAGGGTTGATGATCTTCTTCGAACTTTCGTGGGGGATTAATTACTTCTCGTCCGACTTCTTTACGCGCAACAACATTGCACGAAGTACGCCCGACTCTATCGCATACAAATCGTATGTAACCGATTACATCGAGGCGATGAATCATACTTTTCAGCATCTCGATACCACTCAAGTAGACTCGATGGATGTATGGCTTCAGCAAACTTTCGATTCTAACGAACGTACCTTGGGCATCCTTACTCAAAACGGTTATCGAAACCTAAACAAAGAGTATGTGATCAATACGATACCCTATTCTGCGCGTGCCAAGCAAATGCTCTTCGGAAACACCTATGCCGGAATGGGAATACTCGGTTATTACGGACCTTTTTTCTCTGAAGCTCATCTGAATCCGAACCTGTTGCCTCATCAGATTCCATTTACTTATGCGCACGAAATGGCTCATCTTGCCGGCATCACCAGCGAAGCAGAGGCCAACTTCTATGCCTTTAAAATTCTGACAAAAACAAATAGCAATGCGCTTCGCTTCTCGGCCTATTACTCCCTTTTGCCTCATGTGCTCAACAATGCAGGCCGATGTATGCCTGAAAACGAATACAAAACGTTGATCGAATCGGTAGATCCCAACATCATCAAAATACTGCGTTATACACGTACACATTGGGACAATCTATACTCTCCGCTGATTGGTCAAATCCAAGACCATCTCTACAACTATTACCTGCAAAGCAATAACATTCCATCGGGACTTCAAAACTATTCGGAGGTAGTAGAACTTCTTGTTTCTACCGATAGTAAATAAAAAAAATCGTCCCGCATGCAGGAATTGCATACAGGACGACTACATAAATTATTAACAACTAACAAAAATCGATTTAGTTTTGGATCGTATCGGATATCTTATTTTCCCGATTCACCCGCTACAAGTTTTTCGAGAAACTGTGTATACTGTTCAGGAGTCAGCACTTGCTTTACATGTATGTAGAACCAACTAGAGCAAATTTTGCTCATCCTAAAGCGTTCTATTATCTTTTTTTAGCAAAAACAGATACTTTCATTCACAATAGAATAACCTTAAAAAACAGATAAGTAGAAATAAAAACACGGCATTCATTACATTCTTGCGCTAAAAAAACAAGATCCATGCTAAACATTCTTTACCTCACCACTGTTTTTTGCTTGATATATCAGATAAAAAACCTTGTTTAGTTCTGTTACAAAGCATGTTTGGTTTTCACAAAAACCTAACTTACTTTTTCAGCAAAGTATGCTTGGTTCTTTTTTGTAGCTTGTGATAAATAAATTGCACTGATGTATCAAATTTTCAAATGCAACATTTTGCAAAAACCGTTTTTTGTTTAATTTTACAGCATAAACTTTTAAATTATTATTTTTAATGGAAACCATCCACGAGCCGCTAAGTAAGTTTTATTGTGATACTTGCGGAATGCTTATTGAAAACCCAGAAGATGTCTCAATCGAATGGTTGGAAGATGTAAACAACGTAGGCAAAATCAAAGCTAAACGTTTTAGACTTGTCCATAACCAAGCTTCATCACCCAAAGAGAGTCTCGGTGGGTGCAATAAATTATTAGCGAACAGCTCTTGCTGCGACAACACACTCGATGGCTTCATTGAGTACGCGTACGCCGAACTAATAGAGGATAACGATACCGTAGAAGGTGCTCGCGCTGAATTCTTTGACCTTTTCAGAAGACTCACACTTCCTTACTACGAACAGGCACGTTACTACGCCAGACTGGCATACGATGATGTCACAGTTGATGACATAAAGAAATACAGACAAGAAGATCTTTATGACTACATCAAAACATGTCTAAGATCTGATGGCGTCGAAGTTGAAGAAGAAGACGAAGATTAACTCACAAATATCCAAAAGGGTTACCTGATTATTCGGGTAACCCTTTTGTCATTTACTACACATATACCATGAAAACAAAATTTACCGTCGCTTCAGCACTTCTACTTGCTGGAGGCAATGCTGTCACAGCCCAAAACAAACCACTCAACATCATTCACATCCTTGTTGATGATGTAGGTTATGACGATCTTAGTTGTTTTGGATCAAAAGACATCAAAACACCCAATCTCGACAAACTAGCCTCAGAGGGTGTACGTTTTACCAACTTTATGGCCCCGCATGCTACCAGCACCCCAACACGAGCAGCCCTGCTTACCGGACGATATGCCGGCAGAATGAATAATACCAAGGGGCTCGAAGTGCTTTTCCCAAACAGCAAAGACGGACTTGATCCGGATCAAGAGATCTGCTTGGCCAAACTATTGAAACAACAAGGTTACACAACCGGATTGGTTGGCAAGTGGCACCTCGGCTGCATCCCTCCCTACACTCCTACTTATCATGGATTTGATCGGTTTATCGGAACGGTTTATCCCAACGACCATGCCCCCGAGCGATTGGCCGGAACCGGATCGAGAGGATATGACAAAGTTGCCCTCTATGATCAGGATCAACTGGTGAAACGCTGCGAGAATTATGAACTAGCCGAACTCCCGGCTCTCTTCGTACGTGAGACCTGTACCTTTATGCGCAACAGTGTAGAAGCCAAGAAGCCATTCTACCTGCAATGGTCAAACATCGAAACGCATACACCTTGGTTTATTCCGATGGGCTTCGAAGGCAGATCCAAGGCCGGAGCTTTTGGGGATGCTGTAGAATATATGGACCTTTCGGTAGGTATTGTGCTTGATTACATCAAGAAACTGGGCATAGAAGAAAACACGCTCATTGTGTTCTCTTCAGACAATGGTCCGCTAATTGGTTACGATCCAGAACTCTATGCCTGCTATGGTAAATACGGATACGTAGATCCCAATCGCACACACGTATTGCGCGAAGGTAAATATCAAAACCGATTTGAAGGTGGTCCGCGCGTAGCTTGTATCATGCGCCTGCCGGGTGTTACCAAGCCGGGCACTACGTGCGATACCCGCATTGCAGGCTTCGACTTGTTTACCACTTTCCTTGAACTTGCCGGCGGTAGCATTCCTACCGATCGTGTGATTGACGGGAAAAACATCATGCCCATCATCAGCGGAGATAGCAAAGCAACCACTTCGCATGAGGTATTTTATGGCATGAACGGAAAAGGAAACATTCAAAGTGTAACACAAGGCAACTGGAAACTGTGCCTTGCCGACGGCAAACGCTTCAAAGAGGATATGTTGTTTGATCTGTCAAACGACCTGTCAGAACAAAATGACTTATCCAAAGCGAATCCCGACAAAGCAAAAGCACTTCGCCAACTTTCTGTTGATGCAAAAGCAGCATTGAAAGAACACAAGCCCATGCCGGTAAAATAGATATTAACAGTGCGTCTAAGACGCTGAACCGACATAATACGCAAAGCCTCCCGACGAGCTGTTTTCGTCCGGGAGGCTTTGCTGCTTTTTTTTTGATTACAACGGAATCACAAAGGTTGTCAAGCTCTGCGCCGGTGCCGTATAGATCCACTCCGAACCCCGATCTTGAATATCGGGATAAATGAGTTTGCAATCGTCTTGTGCCGATGTGCGGTAAGCCCGCGGATAGTCGCGAGGAAACACGCCCTCTACCATTGTTGTATATTGCATGGGAACCGTATCGGTATTTACCACCGCAACGACCAACTCTTTTTTATCGGGACTCATCGCAGCCATTACCTGAGGCTGATCTGCTTCAAGCAACGTATAGCCTTGCTTAAAAAACGACGTGATTTGTTTGCGCACATAATAGTTCTTGATCACTTCGTAATCGTGTGTGGTAAAGTTTCCTCTAAACTGGCACCACTCGTTGTTGTGCTCCTCCATCATTTGCCAGTCGAGCCACGCTTGTGGTTGCATGATCTTCATATCATCAAACAGCTTTTGGGTAAGCAGCAAATTGCTTTGCAAACCGACACCTCCGCTTGGCCCTGTTTCCGATTGCCAAAATGGAATCTTCTTACCCGCCATCAGTCGATGCAATTCTTCACGCTCGGCATTGGTTCCCGAGTAAGTGTGGGTATTGAACTGTCCAAGCTTCGAAAAGACATCTCCGGCTTCATCATACGCTTTTACAATCCGGATAGCCGAGGCCAGGTTGGTTTCGTCAGACGCTGCCAACACGGTGTTGCTCAGTCCTGCTTTCTTGAGCATCGGATACAATTTGCGGATAATCGTAATCTGAGTAGCGGGATCAAAATGACAACCTTCTTGCGAACCTTGATTGTTCCAGTAGCTCGACAGGGATTCGTTGAACGGTTCAAGGGTTTTGAACTCGATGCCATATACCTCTTTATAGTGCTTGCAAACTTCGATCAGATAGTCGCAAAAAGCATCGTAATATTCGGGGCGAAGGTTATCTTTTGAGGGGTCTTCATGTCCGGCTGCGCAACCGCTATAGGTCATCCAATAGGGCGGAGAATTAGAGAATGCTTCAAACACCGCATCGGGACGAAGTTCTTTGATCTTGAGCATCACTTTGCGTTGCGCTTCATCGGCTTTCCAGTTCATGGCACTATCCGGATGCGGCCAGAAACCCTCCATCTCGGCACGCTTGCCTTTGCCCTTCACCATGTGTCCGTCGGCATGTAACGGATCGTCGCCTCCGCCAATGTTGTATCGGAAGATATTCATATTGAGCCCTTCGGGACTTACCATCAAATTCACGATCTCATCAATCTGATCATCGTCCCAGTTTCCAACCTGAGCAGCCCACCAACAGAGCGAACTACCCCACCCTTCGATGGTTTGCATCGGTTTGTTGGCATTGATACGAACGGTTGCTTTCGCCACAGAAGAGGTATTGCTCTGTGCGCATATCAACATCGGCAGTGAGAAAAAAAGCAATAATGGCACTAATTGCCTGATGTGTTTTCGCATAGTATAATGTATTATAAAGGTTTGGCTTAAATATAATACGTTTCGATCAAACGAGAAAAACTTCTTCAATGAAAACTGTTTTCTATTTTCATTGAAAAGAGAATTACGTCTTCGACGAAAACGATTTTGCGTTTTCAATGAAAACGTTTTGCCACATTACGCCATGTAATTTGCAGTAGTAGCGACAAAAAAAAGAGAGAAAGGATTGCAACAGGCAATATGCTTTCTCTCTTATACAAACAATTTTAGAATATACGATCTACTCTTCCGCCAATTGCACTTCGGAATAAACCAATATCTTATCATCAAGTTTCACGCCACTCGATTCAAGCATTTTATCCCACTCCATTCCCCACAATCCACGGTCTATGCTTCCATGAAATACGAATCCCGCTTTTACATTTCCCCATGGGTCGCGATCGAGACCTCTGAATTCGACATCGAGTTTGATTTGATGAGTCATGTCTTTGAGTGTAAGTTGGCCATAAAGCGAGAAACTACCGTCGTTGTCTACCGGCTCTACCGTATTACCCTCGAAGTGAATCTGAGGAAATGCCTTGCAATCAAAGAATGCTTCGCTTTTGATATAAGTATCCCACTCTTCGTTTCCGGTATGTACCGATGCCGGATCGATCGAACAATCAATCTCTACTTTCGAGAAATCTTCTCCCCGGGTATAGATACTTGCCGTAAAGTCGTTGAATTCGCCTTGTATATATGTAATCGCGTTGTGATTTACCTTAAATCCTACTTTGCTGTGTGCAGGATCAATGATCCACTTTGTTTTAGTGGCGTGCTCTCTTGTTTCCATAATTTCTGTGGTTTTAAATGAGGTTTCTTTCTTATTTAAACAATCGATACGCAAAAAGAGATGTGAAAAATTGAGGCTAACTCCTATAACAAAAACAAAAAAAAGGCATGCCTATTCAGCATGCCTTCTATGATTAGGTAGGTATTGTATTATTCTACACCTGCAAGTTCAGGGTCTACCATGATACGTCCGCAATATTCACAAACGATGATTTTCTTGCGAAGTTTGATATCCATTTGTTTTTGAGGTGGAATCTTGTTGAAACAACCACCACAAGCATCACGTTGTACGTATACTACAGCTAGTCCGTTTCTTGCACTCTTACGAATACGTTTGAATGCAGTAAGCAAACGAGGCTCGATTGTAGTTTCGATGTGCTTAGCTGTTTCGCGAAGTCTTTCTTCTTCTTGTTTTGTTTCAGATACGATTTCGTCAAGCTCGTCTTTCTTTTGTTTCAAGTCGGCTTTACGTTCGTTAAGCGCGTGCTTAGCATCTTCAACCTCTTTATCTTTGATTTTGATGGCAGCATTCGCCTCACGGATTTTCTTTTCAGCAAATTCGATCTCTAGTCCTTGGAACTCGATCTCTTTAGTAAGGTGATCGTATTCGCGGTTGTTGCGAACGTCGTCCAATTGACCTTTGTACTTCTCGATAAGAGCTTTCGATTCTTCGATTTTGTTCTTTTGAAGTACAATTGACGATTCTAGATCTTTGATCTCATCAACGTGATTTTGAACACGAGTTTCCAAACCTTCAATCTCGTCTTCCAAATCCTGAACTTCTAGTGGAAGCTCACCTCTAAGAGTCTTGATTCTATCAATTTCTGATACAACCGTTTGAAGCTGATACAGCGCGTAAAGCTTTTCTTCTACCGAATATTCTTTTTCAGCAGATTGTTTCTCTGTAGCCATCCTATATATATTTTATTGGGTTTGAATTTACATTAGAAAAATGAACTGCAAATGTAGGGAATTTTTCCGTAATTATGTCATAAAAAATCTCTTTTGTACACACTTCGGATTCGTAATGCCCAATCACTGCAAGTAACATACGGTCTTCAACATCGTAGTAGTCATTGTACTTAGCCTCGCCTGTAATATAGACATCGGCACCATAACTCATAGCCTCTGATATCAACGATGCACCGCTACCACCGCAGATAGCGATCTCTTTTACTTTACGACCTATTGGCGTAGAGTGCTTCACGCATTGCAGATGCAATACAGCCTTCATTCGATTCAAGAAATCAATCTCTTCTTCGTCTTCGGGAAGTTCACCTACTACACCAAATCCCACCTGGCTCCAGTCGTTGGCCAATGCATAGAAATCATAAGCCGGCTCTTCGTAGGGGTGCACCGAAAGCAAAGCTCTGGTCACCGCCGCACGTTTGAATGCCGGTAAAATCACTTCCACACGCACTTCCTTTTCGTTGTGAAGCTCTCCGATATTACCGCAAAACGGATCGGTTCCGCTTCCGGCTCTAAAGGTACCCTCACCCTTCACGTTGTAACTACACGAGTCGTAGTTGCCAATGTGTCCGGCTCCGGCATTGAACAAAGCCTGACGCAATTGCTCGGCATGATCGGTAGGAACAAACGTTACCAACTTAAGCAATGCCTGCTTTCGCGGACTCAATACGCGCACATTTTGCAAGCCTAGTTTTTCGGCAATGCGAAAACTTACGCCACCTTGCACACTATCCAGGTTGGTATGAGCCGAGTAGATTACCAAATCATTCTGACAAGCTTTGATTACACAACGCTCAATATAGTTGCGACCGGTAAGAGATTTGAGCGGCTTGAATATCAACGGGTGATGCGATATAATCAGATTACATCCCAACTCCAAAGCCTCTTCGACAACCTCCTCTGTTATATCTAAACAAAGAAGTACGCCGTTGGCTTGCTGATACACGTCGCCCACTTGTACGCCTGCATTGTCATAGCTCTCTTGCAATTGAGGAGGCGCAAACAATTCTATTTCCCGAATGACATCTTTGATTCTCATATCGAATTATTATTTAGATCGTATTCGTGTTGCCTTTCTGCAGAGCCCACTCTGGACAGAACAGCTAATATAGTAACAAAAAACGGTTGTCTCGAGTTTCCCCAAGACAACCGTTTCGTCGTTATCTGTAATTCTTAATACTAAATCCTTGAAGGGAATCACCGCCCGATCATGAGAGTACTCATCATCATCAAGCAGTGTGTATATTTCTTTTGAATCTTACTCTTTGATATCTACCACAAGATTCAGTTCATCTAGCTGAACTTGATCAATTGGAGATGGAGCATCGATCATCACATCGCGTCCCGAGTTGTTTTTAGGGAATGCGATACAGTCACGAATTGAGTCAAGACCCGCAAATAGTGAAACCAAACGGTCAAGACCGAAGGCCAAACCACCGTGAGGAGGAGCACCATATTTGAATGCATTCATCAAGAAGCCAAACTGCTCTTCTGCTTTTTCCGGAGTAAAGCCAAGCACTTCAAACATCTTATGTTGCAATTTGCTATCGAAGATACGGATCGAACCGCCACCGACTTCAACACCATTGATTACCATATCGTAAGCATTGGCACGTACCGCACCCGGATCAGTTTCCAACAATGGAATATCCTCTGGTTTCGGAGCTGTAAATGGGTGGTGTTTTGCAAAGAATCTGTTCAATTCTTCGTCTTTCTCTAGCAATGGGAAGTCTACTACCCATAGGCAAGAGAATGTATCTTTGTCGCGAAGACCAAGACGAGCACCCATCTCAAGACGAAGTTCGCACAATTGTTTTTGGCATTTTTCAGTTTCGCCGCAAAGAACAAGGATCAAGTCGCCTGCTTTTGCACCGCAACGATCAGCCCAAGCCTTCAAATCTTCTTGTGTGTAGAATTTATCTACCGACGATTTGAAAGAACCATCTTCTTCACACTTCACGTAAACCAAACCTTTGGCTCCGATTTGCGGACGTTTCACGAAGTTGGTAAGTTCGTCAAGTTGCTTTCTTGTATAGTTTGCACAACCTTCGGCACAAATTGCACCTACGTATTCCGCACCGTCAAATACAACGAAGTCACGACCCGTAGTCAAGTCTTTCAACTCTACGAATTTCATTTCGAAACGCGTATCAGGCTTGTCGCAACCGTAATATTTCATGGCATCCGCATACGACATACGAGGGAAGTCTGCGATATCGATTCCTTTCAATTTCTTGAAAAGGTGTTTTGTCAATCCTTCGAATACTTGCAATACATCTTCCTGCTCTACAAACGACATTTCGCAGTCGATTTGTGTAAACTCAGGCTGACGGTCGGCACGCAAGTCTTCATCACGGAAACATTTTACAATTTGGAAGTAACGGTCAAATCCTGATACCATCAACAATTGTTTGAATACCTGTGGTGATTGAGGCAATGCATAGAATTCACCCGGATTCATACGTGATGGAACCACGAAGTCACGAGCACCTTCCGGAGTAGATTTGATAAGCACCGGAGTTTCTACTTCCATAAATGCTTGTTCATCTAGGAAACGACGTACTTCGAACGCCATTTTGTGACGAAGCTCAAGATTATAACGTACAGTATTACGACGCAAATCAAGATATCTATATTTCATACGGATGTCGTCACCACCATCTGTTTCGTCTTCGATTGTAAACGGAGGAGTTTCTGCCGCATTCAATACATTCAATTCTGAGACAATGATTTCGATCTCGCCTGTAGGAATATTTAAGTTTTTGCTAGAACGTTCTTTAACAGTTCCGGTAACCTGAATTACCCATTCACGACCAAGTTTATTTGCTTTTTCGCACAACTCAGCGTTTACGTCCTGATTAAAAACCAATTGCGTAATTCCGTATCTGTCGCGGATATCAACAAATGTCATACCGCCCATTTTTCTTGCGCGTTGCACCCAGCCGGCCAATGTAACGATACTATCTACATTCGCTAATCTTAGCTCTCCGCAGGTCTGTTTTCTGTACATAATTATAGAAAGTGTATATATGTTTGTTTCTCTGGTGTAAAAGTAGTGTAAAATTAAAACATAAGGATGCTTCGCACACTTTTTTTGAAAAAAAATGCGACAAACTTTGCATATTAAAAAAATAGCTTTACCTTTGCACTCGCTTTTGAGAACGAAACATTCTCACAAACATTCGAGGTGTAGCGCAGCCCGGTTAGCGCATCTGTTTTGGGAACAGAGGGTCCCAGGTTCGAATCCTGGTACCTCGACAAAGAAGCGATCTTTTATAGTACTGAACAATATGTAAAGATAATCATTTTATCGAGGTGTAGCGCAGCCCGGTTAGCGCATCTGTTTTGGGAACAGAGGGTCCCAGGTTCGAATCCTGGTACCTCGACAAAGAAATGATCTTTTTATAATCTGCAAAGTAAAACTTTTCGAGGTGTAGCGCAGCCCGGTTAGCGCATCTGTTTTGGGAACAGAGGGTCCCAGGTTCGAATCCTGGTACCTCGACAAA
>JBOFPV010000020.1:0-7263 GCA_051660585.1 Tannerellaceae bacterium | reverse complement strand
CAAGGAAAGTTCCCGATGTTCCTACCGGCCAACAGAGGTCTCCCCACTTGGCATAAAGCGAACCAACCTTGGTTGTATACGACGGATCGATGAGTGCATAAAGCATTCGTCCCCACTCGAAAGGCTGTAACAGCAGGATGGTTGCAATGATGAATACGGCTTTGTTGGAAAGTCGGCACACAGCCAAAAGCGAAAAGCCGCACACGGCATACAACATTAGGATGTCGCCATTGTAAAACAAGGCATGCAACTGCGCAAAAAGCATCAGCATGAGTAACCGCCACGCAAAACGACCTCTGAAGTCATTGCCCCTGCGCGCTTGGTTGTCCATCTGAATAAAAAAGCTAAATCCGAATAGAAGAGAGAAGGTAGAGAATGCCTTTCCCGCAAGCAAGAAAAACGTTGTATCCCATACGCCTTTGTCAAAGGCAAGAAGCCAGTCGGGCAATCCTTCCGGGATGTGATAAATGTTGTAGTGTTCTAGATTGTGCAACAACACAATCGCCAATAGCGCAAAACCGCGCAATGCATCGACAACGTCAAGACGTTCCGACTTGAGTAAGTGTTCGCTCATGGATTAAAGTTATATATAAGTTTAGCGATTCAAAGGTATCTTTTTTTCAGAATATATCGTATCTTCATGACACCAAAACAACAACCTATCTTCATTACCTTCTGTTCTATTAATAACTAATATAAAGAAGCTATGAAAAGATTGCTAGCATCCGTATTACTATTCTTCGGAGTTGCAACGGCACAAGCCGAACTTAAAGTGGGAGACAAAGCACCGGAGTTTTCGGGAGTCGATAACAAAGGCGTGGTGATAAGTACTGCCTCGCTAAAAGGACACAAGTATGTGATTTATTTCTACCCCAAAGATGATACTCCGGGATGTACAAAACAAGCTTGCAGCTTTCGAGATAATTACGAAAAGCTAATGAGCGAAGGGTTTCAAGTAATCGGAGTGAGTGCCGACGACAAAGCATCGCACGATAAGTTTGCCGCTAAATACGATTTACCTTTTCCGCTTATCGCCGATACGGACAAGAAGATCATCAAAGCATTTGGTGTAAGCGGATTGTTTACCCAACGCAAGACTTTCGTTGTAAACGCGCAAGGTGTAATCACCAAGATCATTGAAGACACCACCCCAAAAGAGCATGCTTTTGAGGTGCTGAAACTGTAGATCGTATTGCGACAATACGATGTTATTTCACAATGCCGGTATCTGTATCTTTCAGTTCTAGTGATTTATCGACCGACTGATATTTGCGACCGGCATTAAAATTCCACGTTAAATTGAGCGTAACCATGTTACCGTAGGCTTCGGTTGTATTCCAAGTTCGTTTAGAAACTAAGTTATCTTGCAACACTTCACCATTGCTTCTTCCCTTGGGTTGTAAAGGATACATCCATCCCAATCCTATTTGTGCCGTTTTAAACTTATACGACACATTGATATTACTGCTGTATTCGTTGTACCAGATTGTTTCGCCAAACAAAGAGTTGTATCTGCTGTCTACCCCTGCCCGCATGTTCCAATTGCCTGCATACACCATTGCCGACGCACCGCCAAACCAAGATGTATAGCGTCGCGTGTATGCATTGCCGTTACTGAAATAACGGTTTATTCCGCCATAACCGACCAATGTAAGTCGCTTCGGTATTAACTTGTACTGCATATAAGCTTGCCCGAGAAGCTGATTCATGCTCTTTTGGTTTTCGCCACTGAATACAAACAATGGTTTGCCTTCTTTCTCAACTCTATTTACAGTAGGCATAATGGCATCGTTGCTATGCATGTATACTCCGACCAGTTGCATGGTAAACCGTGGATGCTGATACATAAACGTAAGACGGTTAATCAAGTTTCGAAACGGTTCGAGATTCGGATTCCCCACAATTATTTCCCATTCATTGCGCTGCAGAGCAACATCACTTAGCATCGACAACTTTGGCAGATTGGGTTTCACACTAAACTGATAATTCAGGTTGGCTCCTTTAAACAAGGGATACGAAAGCGTAATGGAAGGACGAAACGACCAATAGGCATAGCCCAGAGAATCTTGCTTGTTGTATTGACGGCTCATGCCCACTCCGAGCATATAGTTCAGCTTGTCTATTTTTCCTTTCAACTGTACATAGGTATAAAGATTGGAGTTGTGCATTTCGTTTACCGTATTCGTTTCTGTAAAATACGTATTCTCTAAATAACTTTGCGCGTATTGTATGCCGGCCGACAAAGCAAAGGGGGCGAATCGTTTCTCGTAGATTGCTTCACTCAAGAAAGCATACTTCTCTCCTTTTGTCGTATATCCGTAAGTGGAAAGCTCTTGTCCCCCGTTTGATTCATTCTCTATGTAGTGATAATCGTAGTCGGATGTTGTGTAGGTACCCACTGCATTGATCGTCAGCGATTGTTTGTGTGGCAAAGCTGCTTGATAGTAAAGGTCGATCGAAGGCGATTTAAACTTATCGGCTGTTTCTCTCGTTGCCAGATAAGCATCTCTTCCGGTTTCCTCTACTTTTTGATTGAGTATATTTACGGGATTATGCAGAAGCGAACCACTCAACACGGCATTAAACACATGTTTATCGTTTAAATTGAGGTTATAACTCAGCTGCAATGCATGAAGTTGAGAGGTATTTGTTGCGTGTAGTCCGGTACGCTCAATAGAATGCTCTGTATCATTCGGAAAACGGTAACGCACGGTTTCATCAACTTTCTCTGCTAAGCCGGATTTGTAATCTAGTGAATAATTCAAGGCAAACTCGCTTCGTTTATGATTGTACTTCAAGTATACTAGATCTGTTCCGAACCCGGTTGTGAGAGCGTTCATTAGATTCACGCCTCCGACCCAGCCGTTGTTGCGTCGCTTTACGATAAAGTTGATCACTGCTCCTACATCATCTCCATAACGAATGCCCGGGTTCTCTATATACTCAACTCGCAATACTTCTGTCGGATTCAATGCAGTCACATCGGCTTTTGTCGAAATGATTCCGTTGATGCGTAACTGCACCACTCCCGTGCCGGTAAGTGTACTGACCGACTGCGACATCTCATTTATTTTGATTCCGGGCAGGGCCAATAGACTTAGCAAGGAATACCCCGAGGTAGCCGCCGCTATCTGCTGTTTCTGAGGAAACACCACTTGACCATCAACCTTCTGAATGGTAGAAGCCGCCTCAACAACCACCTCTCCTAGTGCAACCGGATCCTCAGCAAGCTGCAAACGACCCAAATCGACAACTCCCGAAATATCTTTCAACTCCATTGCATAGCTGCGATAACCAATGCAACTGGCCCGAAGCAGATAACTGCCCGATTGCTTACATTCAATACTGAACGCACCTTCGGCATTCGTCGAAGTTCCACCGATTTGTTTCTGGTTGTCTAGTGTTTGCAACGTTATATTTATTCCGGCAAGTGGCGAGTCTTGCTCATCTACAAATACGCCTTTCACTACCTGCCCCCTTACAATAGCCGAAACAAATAGAAACATCAATAAAATAGCTCTTTTCATTGTCTTAAGAATTAGTCCTGGTTTTATCCGTAATCCATGATTACGCACCTCATGGTTTGTTTTGTGTGATTATATTTTGTGCAAATATATTTTATTTAAAATACAATCTATAAATTTGAGCACCACTTTGACGAATGTTTAAAACAATGTAATCATAAAAGCAATCATACGATGAAAGCACAAACTACACTCTCAATAGCGCTGGCTGCTCTGCTGGCAACAGCTTGCACTACGACATCTAACGAATCAAGTCTTCCTGTTATCGACCTGAATTCGATGTCGGATATCCATAAAAAGGTTGAGTTGGAAGCGGAAGCATTAGGCTGGAAACAAACCTTTCTACCTTTAGAGACGACTGATTCGAGCGTTGTGGCTAAGATCGCACAAATCGAAACTACTTCCGATGCTTATTGGATTGTAGGTAGTGGGACTATTCTGAAGTTTGATAAGCAAGGAAAGTTTATCGGTAAATTTGGGCAAAAAGGACAAGGCCCCGAAGAGTATATTTCGGCAAAAAGGGTACAAGTGGACGAAGCCAACAATAACGTTTTCGTAATGGACTACTTCGGACGCAAGATGGTTGTGTATGATCTGAACGGAAAGTTTGTTCGCACGTTTCCGCTTCCTCCTTTTCAATACATAATAAGCTTCTCTCTTTTAGATGGCAATCTTTATTTTTACGGAGTAGAGAATAGCGTCGCACCGGCTTTGATCAAAGTAGATGCAACCGATCTCAAAACCGATACCATTAGTAAACCCGACAGAGAAATGAATTACGGGGAAGGAATGATGGGTTACACCTATATGAGTTCGATCAATAAAGATATTTATCTTTACCACTACTTCAACGATACTATCTTTCACGTGCAGCCTGATAACAAGCTTACTCCTGCAGGTTTTGTAAACATGAAAGATCTTTATTTCGACTACGAAGAATTAACGTACGACGATGACGGTAAGCCTATAAGAAAAACATCTCAACCGCGTGCATTTACAACAAACTTTGTAAATACAGATCGCTACAATTTTGTCTGTTACAGCTTAGGAAGTTCTATAACAGAATACAATCCTTATTACCTTGCTCTCTACGATAAAAAGGCAAACAAGTCGTATGCTAACATCGTGATCAATGATCCGAAAAGTAAAGAGCTTATTATAAACGGAGAGACTCCTTTATTTTCACCCGATGGGAAAACGATTATCTCCTATATCCAAGCATTCAAAGCCGTAGAGACAGACTTGTTTCCCAATATCTCGGAAGAAGACAATCCGATCCTTGTTATCTACGAACCACAATAAAAGAATATGCAGCCTTGATCTTGCATAAAAGAGAAACGCCGAAAAAGCTCAGATGAGTTCTTTCGGCGTTTCTGCTAATTAGCGTTCTTCAACTTCGTACATATCTTGTAGTCGGTCAAGCTCCGCGTGAAGTTCTTTTTGTATCTTTTCGTATCCCGAAGCACCGTAAAGGTTATTCAACTCTTTCGGGTCCTTCTTCAAATCATACAACTCCCACGTATCGATATCGTTATAGAAGTGGATCAATTTATATCGGTCGTTGCGAACACCGTAGTGACGTTTCACCGCATGTTCGGCAGGATACTCATAGAAGTGGTAGTACAAAGACTTGCGCCAGTCTTTTGGTTTCTCGCCTTCAAGCAATGGTAGTACCGAGTTTCCTTGAATATCTTCCGGAACGTCCACTCCGGCAACCTCCAAAAACGTTGGAGCGTAGTCGATGTTTTGTACCAACTGATCAACTTTACCTTTCTTACCACCCGGATAACGCATCAACAGCGGAGTACGGAACGACTCTTCGTACATGAAACGTTTGTCAAACCATCCGTGCTCTCCCATGTAGAAGCCTTGATCGGAAGTATAAACCACCAATGTGTTTTCAAGCAATCCGTTCTTTTCAAGATACTCAAGTACACGACCGATGTTATCATCTACCGACTTGATCACGCTCATGTAGTCGCGCATATAGCGTTGGTATTTCCACTCTGCAAGCGCTTTACCGGTAAGTTTCTTTTCTTTAAACTCTTTGATAATCGGATCGTAATACGCATCCCATGCCTTCTTTTCCTCAGCAGTCATACGGCTGTTGTACATGCTACGCCCAGCGCCTTCAAGACCTTTATCAGCAGTATGGATTTCATTCTCTTTATCCGCCAACTTCAAGTCATACACCAAGTCCATATCTTCAATAATGCTCATCTCTTGTTGCTGAGCTGCGATACGGTTTTCATACTTGTCGTAGAAGGTATCCGGCAACGGGAATGTTACATCATCAAACTCTCCTAAATACTTGATATCGGGCATCCATGTGCGGTGTGGTGCTTTGTGGTGCAAAAGCAAACAGAAAGGTTTGTCTTTGTCGCGCTTTTCATCCAACCAGTCAAGAGCAATGTCTGTGGTCACATTGGTTGCATAACCTTGACGAATTCCCTTTATTCCGTTTTCGATAAATGTAGGCTGATAGTATTCACCTTGCCCTACAAGAATGTTCCAATAGTCGAAACCTGTAGGATCTGAAGTAAGGTGCCATTTACCCACCACGGCAGTTTGGTAACCTACTTGCTGAAGCAATTTTGGAAACGTTTGCTGCGAACCGTCGAAACGCTTCGAGTTATTGATGAAGCCGTTCTTATGGCTGTGTTTTCCGGTAAGCATACAAGCCCGACTTGGCCCGCTTATCGAGTTAGCAACAAAACTATTGGTATAGATCACCCCCTCTTTGCCGATGCGATCAATATTAGGCGTATTGATATAACGCTTGTCATACGCACTAATTGTTTGATAAGAGTGGTCGTCACTCATTATAAACAAAATGTTCATCGGCTTCTTCGCCTCTTTGTCCGACTTCTTGCCGGCCATACAGGGCATTACTGCCAAAGACATCAGCCCTGTACACAAAATCATTTTTCTATCCATGTTGTTTTTCAAAATTGATTAAGACTTACCAACCGTTAGCTTAATTGGCATCCTTAAAACGGAATGATGCATCGGTCAGTATCAAACTGTTTGCCCGAAAGATACAAATTATTTCCAAGACACCACATAAACTGCGTCACTAACCAAGCGAAGGTTTGAGAATTGGTCTCGCTTGCATGACGCAAACAAGATGAAGCGATTACATGGTATTTTTCGCTTTACGAATAGGAAGCATGCATTGGTCTTTTCGATGCTTCGCAACAAAGAAAAAGAAATTAATTCAGACTTCACTAACGATTCATATTTTTATTATTCTATACACTAAGCCTGATTTTCAAGCATTCATCTCGTAGTTTCCGAGACCGTTATTTGAAGTTTTTAAAGCCAGTTTTCGCGCTAGATTGCCAAAACAGACTGATTTTTCACGTTCAGAAAATCATGTTTTCAGAAAGCCACAACATCGTTTATGAACGTACCGACCGGCTTTTTTGCCGTTTTTAGCCAATCTTATCGAAGAAACCATGCTTGGTTCGGACAAAAAGCTCGTTTACTTCTTCCGAAAACCTTATTTGCTTCTTTCAAGAACCATTCTTGGTTTTTGAATAGTCTATTTTCACTCACCACGAATACCTTTTTCACTCACCATGCGTGCGTGATTTCGTTTTCAACGAAGCGTGATTTCACTCTTCACCGTAACTGAAAACAGTTTTCATCGAAGACGTAATGGGGATTTGAGCAAACCAACAGGGCTTATTTTCACGAGAGTGCGGTCTCCGCACCAATCCTAGGGATGCTACATTTA
>JBOFPV010000019.1:0-11995 GCA_051660585.1 Tannerellaceae bacterium | reverse complement strand
AAGAATTCAGGAAAAAAGCGAGCTTCCTTCAATAAGTAATGTTCAGGTTAAAATGACCAATACTGCGTCTGGTGTTGTTTATAATGCGAACTGTGATGATAATGGTTGTGCGTATTTAGCTGTTGAGCGCGGTTTTTATAGTGTGCAAGCTCAATATGAATATATTGATGGAGCGATACAATACATCTATAATGGTAGGCTTAATCAAGTTGAAGTTTTGTCAACAGAAAAAGAGTTTCATGAGGTTGAATTATATCTAGACTACTCATCCAAAAGTGCAATTGTGATTTCGGAGGTTTATTATGCGGGTTGCAAAGGAAATAAAGGGGAGAATTATATGAAAGATCAATATATTGCCCTTTATAACAATACGCAAGATATTGTATATCTAGATGGTCTTTGTGTAGGAACTGTTGCTCCGGCTGTTGCAAGCAAGCCATCCTCGTGGATGAATGCTACAGATATGGGGCTTATTCCAATTGCTTATATGGCTTGGCAATTCCCTGGAAACGGATATGAATATCCTTTGCTACCGGGACAAGAGGTTGTGATTGCAAATAATGCTGTAAATCATCAAGCCGGAGGTTATAATCATCCAAACTCTGTAGATTTGTCTGAGATCGACTGGGCTTTTTGGGACTCATCTCTTAAACATGACATCAATGCAGGTGTAATACCTTTAAATATGTTTTGGAAGCATGGGACTTCTACAAGTTATGCAATTGCTGTACAGGGTCCTACGTTTGTTGTTTTTCGCTTTGAGGATGTTTTGGCAACTGATTTTGCAAAGAATCCTGAGAATCTGCAAAAAGAACCAGGTAGACCAACATCTTCTTCTTATTATCTAATGATTCCGAGAGAGATGATCATTGACTGTGTTGATATTGTAGAAGATATATCCAATAAAAATAACAAACGAGTTCCCGCGTCTTTAGATGTTGAAGCAGTATATATGGCTGCCGGACGTTATAGCGGTAGAGCACTAAGACGACGTAGTATAGTAACAAATGATGGCGATATACTTATGCAAGATACCAATAATTCTTTTGAAGATTTTGAGGAAGTGATACCATCCCTAAAGAAATAACCAATGAACCGATCGCGATTACTTGCTTTATTCTTACTTGTAGCAATGCGTGTAAGTGCAGTTGTAGACTCTGTTTTTTTAATAACACCAGATGTGTTGGAACAGAACAATATTTATTGGGGATTAGCAAACCCGACAAAGTTGATATTTAATGAATTTAGTCGATTTAATACTGCACAGATGCAATTTAAGAACGATCAAGGAGCTTATCATAATGTAAACGCCTCAGGGCATAGAGATTCTTATGCCATTGGAGCATTGTCTTATCTTAAAAAAGGCAATTTTTATTTGCGAGGTAGTGCAGGTTTTGAATTTGTGAATAGACGTAATATTTCATGGTCTAGTAGCATGATGAATAATGAGTATCTAATTGGTATTGGTGATTCAATATCTGGATTACAACGAGGGGAACGTTATTTACTTGGAGCAGAAGTTGGATGTAAGATCAATTCGATCTGGTCTGTTGGTATCGGTCTCGACTACTTAGCATTCACAAATAATAAACAGGTCGATCCTCGTAATGGTAATAAAGGTATCTGTATTCAGATGAATCCTGGTTTCATGTATACCGGTGGTTGTATTCAAGTTGGAGCAACGTTGCTTTATCATTATGCTAATGAGGATGTCTCCTATATGAAGGATGGAGACCGAGAGCAGGATGTGTTTAGTATCTTTCCTTTATGGTTTTATAAGTCTGAATCTTTGCAGAAAGGTGGTCTCAGACGCTATTATGATCGTTCATATATTGGTGGTGCTTTACTTTTGGGGAATGCAGACTTTACTCGTTTAACTCAATATGCCATTGAATTGAAAGGAGGAAAGGAGACTCAGTCTATTTTTCATAATAAAGTAATGGACGAGAGAGGAGGAGAGACCGAGGGTTTTTTCCTTGCTGCAAATGGGCGGATACAGTCGAAATTTGAGTCGTTGCATCATAACCTTCGAGTTAACCTTAAAAGCTCTCATTTAAATGGTTTTGATAATATCCAGCAATTAGCAGTTGTTGATGGTGTAACTAAATGGGTCCAACATGGAAGAGTTAAGAAGTCTGAGATTGTTGACAAGGATTTAGGATTTAGCTATTCACTTGCAAAACCAGCTTCGAAATGGATGAACAGTGGCGAAGTTGGTGTGTTTGGACACTTGTCTAATACAAATAAATATTATTTGATCTATCCGCTGCAGTATAAACAAAATTATTCACAATATCTTATTGGTTCATTTTGCAAAAAAAACAAAGAGTTTGATAAGTCCGTATTGAATTTATCAGTTTCTTTACATACTCAATTCGGAGGTGGGAATCCCTTGAGGAAAGAGATGCTTGAAGATCAGGAAGTCCCCGAGATTACGCTAAAGCAAGACTTGAATAATCTAACTCGGGAATTTGATTATAATACAGCAACGAGCTGGAATGTGAATTTATATGGTAGATACCTTTATCAACTCAATAGAGATGTTGCTGTGTTTGGTTCTTGTTCTGCCTTTTTTAAACAAGTTACAACTACCTCTTACAAAGGAAATCGACACTTAGCATTAGATTTATCCTTAGGAATTGTTTTTTGATATTCGTTTTTAGATAGATTTACTTGGATGAGACTTTATTTGTATATTTCCATTTTGTCATTATTCCTTTTGTTTTCATACGCTTGTGGTAATAGAAATGCTACAGACGTTGTTGTTTTGCGTGCTAAAGTCTTAGAGAATATGAAAGATTCTATTGCTTGCGACTCTGTTTTGTTGCAAGTGCGTAAATTAAGCTATTCAGGTAAGACAAAAGCATTGATCTATAAAGAGCTTGTAGACGAGTTGTCAAAAAAAGAGCCTACAACAAGTAATCTTTTACGTTGTGTTTCATATCTTAAGCGTGCAATTGAAGTTGCTCCATCAGACTATCTTTTCGATTTGAAAATGAAATTGATGAACGTGTATATGTTGCTCCAAGGAAAAGCAGATGTAACAGAGCAATTATCAGAGGTTATTGTTGATATTGAGCAAAGATATATTGTAACATCTCATCAAAAGGCTTCCTTCTTCCATCAAAAAGCAGTTATATATAGTATGACTGGAGAATATGAACGAGCTCTTGAATATGCTAGACGGGCACATAAATCCTATGAAGAGACGAATGATGTAGATGGTCAATTTGAGATGCTTCGGTTTTTTGGGAATATACATGGCTTTATGAAGCAAAAAGAAGAGCAAGAGCAGGCTTATGTTGCTACGCTCGATTTTGTGAAACGAAATAAGTTAAACAGACAGTTAGAAAGTGTTCTGTATTTGTTGGCTAACTGCGCATATGGTCAAAAAAAATATAATGAGGCAATAGGCTGGTGTGATCAGGTATTAGAAATAACGGATGTCAAAATCGACACAGCAAGGTACTACAGAACGGTTTCTATTTATTATTCTGCAACTAAGAACTTTGATAAAGCACGATATTATACCTATAAGATAATTGAAGACTATTCAAGTGAACGCAATAGATTCCCTCAATATAGACGTCTTGCTGATTTGTATGTTCAAGATGGAATGAGGGATTCTGCTATTTATTATTATGAAAAAACATTATACGACTGCGAGTATACGCTTCAGAAGCGGAATCAAGCGACTATGCCGGCTATGGCAATTTACGTTTATACAGCTCTAGGTGAATTGGCCTGGCAAAATAAAGAAATTGATAAGGCTATTTCTTTTTTAGAAATAGCGGTAAATGTAGCTCAGTCACAATCTCGTTCCTCAGAATTTAAGTTGAAAGCTTATCGATTATTAAATGTATACTATTTAGCAACTGGTCAACCTACAAAAGCTATGAATGCTTGGACTCGATATGATTCGCTCTATACCAATTATGAAATATTGAGTAAAGAACAACGTAAGGAGGATCTCGCCAGACAGCTTAGGGGTAAAGAACTGTCGTTTACGGTAGAAGAACAACGTATGAAGCTTGAGCAAACAAATCGATTAATTCTTCTTATTTTGGTGATTTGTTTATTTTCTATTGTGATTCTATTCGGTGTATTTATGCTATATAGGCAAAAAAAACGTTTGCTTAATTCTATTGAGCAGAAAGATAAAGAGATTAAGGAGTTAAGTAAGAAAACAGAATTAGAAAACAATACAACGCAAGAGGCTCAGCTTTTTGAGCGAATAGAAAAAATAATGATTGATGAGCAGTTATTTATGGATAAAGACCTTAATCTTGATGATTTTTCTAAAAAAATTGGATCAAATCGATCGTATGTTTCTGCTGCGATTAATCAGTTTACGAAACAAAACTTCAGTCAATGGGTCAATCGATATCGAGTAGGTTATTTTGTTGAAAATATAATAAAAGAAGACAATATACAAGATTTGGCATTGCGTTCAGGATTTGCATCTCAAGCATCTTTTTATCGTTGGTTTAAAGTGTATACAGGGATGACTCCTAAACAATACATTGAAAAATATGGAAGAATAGAGCCGTGAAAATATCTGTTTCCAAATTAGGTTGTTATTAATTGTTGTATCTTTGCATTAGTTGATAGCTTCTTGGGCATCGAATAGATTGTGTTGATAATGAACTTCTATAAATAGATGACATGTTAATGGTGATTGTAGCGTCTGTGTTTGTGATTGTATTGTTGACCACAGGACTCGTGCTTCTTAATATAAATGAAAAGAGAGATCTGGAAATCGTATCTTTTACTAAGCCACAGCTTGGTCTTACAAATATAGTATGGGCTATTTTGATTGGTATACTGATTGTTCTTCGTATTAATGAATCAGCAATGCATTCAGGGTTCTTTCTTAGATCCTTAAAAGCTGTTATCGCTATTATTATAATCCCATTTCTATATTTATATGCGTCAAACAAGTATTTAGGAGGTGTTGCTTGTTTTAAAAGATATGCTATGAACTTACTACTTCCTGTGTGCTTATTATTTTTGTGGGTGTTCTTTATTATTGTGTCGAAGACTACTCAGGTTTTTCAATGGGGGAGTTTTAATTATGTATCCTTTTGGAAAGCATTAGAGTATTCTTATATTACAATTCTTCTTTTGCAGATTGGTTTCTATACAGTATTATTGATGATAAATTCTATTTCGCAAAGTAAAGGTAAAAGTCAATATAGATTGCCGGTTGTGAGATGTTGGTTACTGGGTGTTTCGGCCGGAATACTGTGGGTTTATTCATTATTGAATCATCAAACTATATATGTTATTGCCTCGTATGTTTATTTATCGTTTTTAGTTGCTCTTTTGTTTTATATTGAATTAAAAGGCCTTTTTAAAGCGAAGGCTATTCTTGTTGATCCTTCAATAGAAGACTGTTCTGAAGATCCTGAGGCTATCGTCAAAGATGTACAAGTTAAAGAGTCGGATAATATGCGTCTTATCATTGAGAGAATTGATAATTTGCTGTTTGAAGAGAAAGTATATAAGAGCCCGGATATAACCTTATCATCTTTAGCTCGTATGGTTCCTACAAATGAGACTTATTTGCGAGAAGCAATTAAAAGACATTATAACTGTTCATACACGGACTTGCTCAATGAATGTAGATTGACAGAGGTGGAATGTATGTTACTCGAAAAAGAAGCTCAGGTAAACGAGTTATACGAAGAAGTAGGATTCAATAGTTCATCTGCTTTTTATGCGGCATTCAAGAGAAAGCATAACATGACGCCCACACAATGGACTCAGCGTTATAAACAATAAAAATATCCCTTTATATCCACGGCAGCGAGGAGATAAAGGGATGTTTCTGTTTTCAAGGAGTGTTTATCGATCCGAGAATTTGTCTGTATTTAGTGTTATCCACATTGGAGACGGTATTCCCCATAGGTATGGGCGAATCTTTACTTGAAAGCGACTCAAGTCTTTTTGTGTAATAGCCTTAAGTAGTGATGAGGCTAAGGCTGTGTCGTTGATATAGCTCAAGATATTAGGAATATCAATAACAACAGGTAAGATTTCGGTAGAATTCGCATTTACAGCGAATGGTTTTACTAATTTAGCATGCTTTACTTTGTCTTTATTCTTTGTCGACTCTTTCGCTAGTTTTTCAAGAAGATTCTTACTCGGATATGCATTCAACTGTACATCTAGGTCTAGTTGTTCTGCATCGTCGAAATTGCCGTCGCCATTGCGATCCAAGAAAAGCGCAAAGTCCATTGCATCAATAGATGCTTTTGTATCATAAGGATTCTTTACAACCATGTTTAGTCCGATACTAACAGATGGATTGCCACTAGTAAGGTTATTTAATGCTTGTAGCCCCCCCAATATCATTCCAAGTCCGCTTTTTTGTGAATCAAGAGAAAACTCAGTCCCTCCTAGATAAATAGCATTCACGGGCTGTATATCTTCAGACTTTAGACCGAGTGAATATTGGCACTTTGCAAAGCTCTTTACTTGCTTTACAGACTTACAGCTAATTCCACCAATCAATAAAACTGCTGATGCAATTGAACAAATAGTATAACGTAGTTTCATAATCTTGTTTATCTTATTCATCTGTACCTTCAAAATCAAACTCGAAGTCAAAATCATCATCTATATAGATTGGCTCAGTAAAGTCTGTAAGCTCTCGTCTGTCTTTCTTTGTAGGACGTCCCGTGCCTTTGGCTCTGTTTACAAAGCCGGTGATTTTGCTCAACTCTAAGATTTCGAGTTGTTCTTTTGGTGTTACGTCTTTAAGGAAGTTTGGAACAAGCTTGGCCCCCATGCGTCGTTCGGTTATATCCAGAACCTGAAACGAATAAACGATAGGAGGTTTCTTTACTTGGATTACATCACCGATTTTAATCATTCGCGATGCTTTTACCGTTGTTCCACCAATCATGATGCGACCTTTTTTGCAGGCTTCAACGGCAATGCTACGGCTTTTGAAAATTCTGGTAGCCCATAGCCATTTGTCAATTCTTACTTCCGCCATTGTTTGAAGACTCCTTTTTATTTGTTGTTGAATTGATTCATTGTGATTTGAACACCTGCAAGACAAAAGCTTTTTACAATCTCCTCGCCTCGTTTTAATTTAGCAGGCATTTCTTCCATTTGTTCATTTGAAAATTTACCAAGAACGTAATCGACTTGGCCACCTTTTGAGAATTCATTCCCAATACCAAAGCGCAAACGGTTGTATTGTTGTGTACCCAAGGTTTCTTGGATGTGTTTTAAGCCATTGTGTCCGGCATCACTACCTTTGGGTTTTAATCGCAAGGTTCCAAATGGTAAAGCCAGATCATCTACAATAACCAGTAAGTGTTGAAGATCTATTTTCTCTTGTTGCATCCAGTAGCGAACTGCGTTTCCGCTGAGGTTCATGTAAGTCGCAGGCTTTAGTAATATAAGCGTTTTGCCTTTGATCTTAAACTCAGCGATGGCACCGTAACGTTTGTCACTAAATGTTGCTCCGGCTTGTTTCGCCATTTCGTCAAGTACCATAAAACCGATATTATGGCGAGTTTCATGGTATTCTGGTCCAATGTTACCTAGTCCAACAATTAAGTATTTCATAATGCTATATTTAAAATGAAAAATAAAAGGGTAAAATATCCCCAAGTGGAAACATTTTACCCTTTATAATGTACTGAATGAGTTCAGAATTACTTACCAGCTTTAGCAGCAGCACCTCTTGCAGCACGAGTCAACTTAACAGCACAGATAACGTTGTTTTTACCGCTAAGTACTTCAAGGTTCTCGAATGCAACTTGACCAACTTGGATAGTTTTACCAAGAGCAAGGTTTTCGATGTTGATGTGTAATTGCTCAGGTACGTTGTTATAAAGAGCTTTAACGCGAAGTTTTCTCATTTCCAAGCTCAATTTACCACCGGCTTTAACACCTTCTGCAAGACCGTCAAGAACAACTGGTACATCGATAACGATTGGTTTTTCTTCGAATACTTCAAGGAAGTCGATGTGAAGAACAGCGTCAGTTACAGGGTGGAACTGAAGATCTTTCATGATAGCTTTGCAAGTTTTGCCATCGATAGTAAGCTCTACCAAGAAAATTTCTGGAGTGTAGATCAATTTGCGTACAGCTTCTTTTTCTACTGTGAATTGAGTTACAGTTTCTCCACCATAGATAATACATGGAATAGAGCTGTTGTTACGGATAGCTTTTGCAGCTTTTTTACCTGTCTCTGTTCTTAAAGAACCAGTTAGTTGAAATGATTTCATCTTGTAAATAAATTAATTGTGTTACTCAAAATTAGAACGTTGCTAATTTCCCATCACACTGTAAGGGGCTAAAAGCGGGGCAAAGATAGGGATTCTTTTTTTTATCTGCAACACTCATAGGTATTTAGTATGGTTGGGTATTGCTGTAGGCTGATGAGTCTGCTTTTTTATAAATAAAGCGTATCGAAACTTGTCTAAAAAGACTATTTATTGTCTTATATTAACCAAAAGGCAAAAGTTTAAAAGATTATATTTACCTTTCAAGCATAAAATTAATACATAGAATATATAATTTAATTTATAGTCAATATACCATATATCATGGAGACAAATTATGAAATCAGGTATGCTGCTAATCCGGTGGATGCAAAAGTATACGATACGCAGCGTTTGCGCGCAGACTTTTTAATCGAGTCTTTATTTTGTGATGATGCAGTTAATATGACTTACTCAATGTATGATCGTATGATTGTAGGAGGAGCAATGCCCGTAAAAGAAGAGTTAACATTAAAGGCAATTGAGCCATTAAAGGCTCCAACCTTTTTGCATAGACGTGAACTTGGTATTTTCAATGTAGGTGGCGATGGAATGGTGTTGGTTGGAAACAAAGAGTTTCCTATTTTATATAAAGAAGCCCTTTACCTAGGAGCAGGCGATCGTGAGGTTGTATTCAAAAGCAAAGATGCTGCTAATCCGGCGAAGTTTTACTTCTGTTCGGCGCCTGCGCATAAAACATTTCCCGATCGTTTGGTAACAAAAGCAGATGCAGTTGTTGCAGAAATGGGATCATTAGAGGGCTCCAACCATCGTTGCATCAATAAGATGCTTGTTCGTGAAGTGCTCGAAACATGTCAATTGCAAATGGGGATGACCGAGTTAAAACCGGGTAGTGTTTGGAATACGATGCCGGCACATACTCACGTGCGTCGTATGGAAGCGTATTTCTATTTTGAAGTTCCGGAATCGCAAGCAGTGTGCCATTTTATGGGCGAAACAAACGAAACACGTCACATTTGGATGAGCAATGAACAAGCTGTTCTTTCTCCGGAGTGGTCTATTCACTCCGCAGCAGCAACATCAAACTATACATTCATTTGGGCTATGGCTGGGGAAAACCTAGACTATAGTGATCAAGACTTTTGCAAAAATACCGAACTACGATGATACAACAATTATTCTCTTTAGAAGGAAAAGTTGCACTGGTAACAGGTGCAACGCACGGTATCGGAATGGGATTGGCCGTAGCATTAGGTAAAGCTGGAGCAAAAGTAGTATACAACGCACGTGACCCTAAAAAGCTAGAACAAGCAGCCATTGAATATAAAGAAGCAGGAATTGATGCTGTTGGTTATCGATTTGATGTAACCAACGAAGCAGAAGTAGAATCAACTATTGCAAAGATCAATGCAGAAGTGGGGCCGATTGATATACTGATAAACAATGCAGGTATTATTAAACGCATCCCGGCATTAGAAATGACTGCTGACGAGTTTCGTGAAGTTGTAGATATCGACCTTACGGCTCCATTCATTGTGGCGAAAGCTGTTGCTCGTGGAATGATCGAACGTCGTTCGGGTAAGATCATTAATATTTGCTCGATGATGAGTGAACTTGGCCGTAATACCGTTTCTGCATATGCTGCAGCAAAGGGTGGGCTTAAAATGCTTACAAGAAACTTAGCTACCGAATGGGCAAAATACAATGTACAAGTAAACGGTATTGGGCCGGGATATATTGCAACAGCACAAACAGCACCTATTCGCGTAGACGGACATCCATTCAATGAATTCATCATCCGTCGCACACCGGCCGAACGTTGGGGTGAAGTAGAAGATCTTGCCGGCTCTTGCGTATTCTTGGCTTCAAAAGCATCAGACTTCATAACCGGACACGTGCTTTATGTAGATGGTGGTATTCTAGCATCATTAGGAAAAGCCTCGCACGAAGCATAAAAGATACACATACAACCTATGAAAAAGATTTTATTATTAGTTGCATCGTACATATTAGTAGCTTGCAATAGTAATCATACAACAACCATATCACTTACCAATCCGTTGGCTATCGATCGTGTAGCGGAAGTTGTAGAAATACCTTTGAGCGAAATTAGCAGTAAAGTAGTATTACAAGAAGGAGAGAGTTATGAGGTGAAGAATGATAAAGGAGAGGTTGTCCTATCTCAAATATCATACGACCAGACAGGAACTCCTATTGCTCTGCTAATTCAGGCAACAGTACCAGCTACAAAGCAAGTTGATTACACCATAGGGAAGGCGGCAGCAACCCAGGTAGACTCGAAGGTATATGGTCGTTTTGTACCCGAAAGAAAAGACGATTATACATGGGAAAACGATAAAGTCGCTTTTCGTGTATATGGCCCAACGCTTGAAAAAACAGGAGAGATTAGTAACGGTATTGATATTTGGGTAAAGTGTACACCTAACCTTGTTATCGACAAATGGTATGCAAACGACCTTTCGGGCAAAGCATCCTATCATGCAAACCATGGCGAAGGACTAGACTTTTACAAAGTTGGTCGCACGCTGGGAGCGGGAGCAATGGCGCCGTTCGTAGGAGACTCGCTTCGATTGGGCAACAACTTTACAAGCTACAAAACCATTGATAACGGTCCGCTTCGTACGTCTGTTGTGTTGCAATATGCACCGTATAAAGCGGCAAATATAGATGTGAAAGAAACGCGTTTCATTTCGCTTGATGCCGGAAGTCATTTAAATAAAGTAACAACTACGTATCAGTTTGACGGAGCTCCGATTCCTGTAGCAGCCGGACTCATTACCCGTAAGAATGCCGGAAGCACAGTAATCAATACAGAGAAAGGGTATGCATTTTATGCAGAGCCAGAAGATGCAAAAAATGGAGTGATTTATACTTCATTGGTGGCCGATTCTCCGGTTAGTGACTTTAAAACATCCGAAGATCACTTGTTGATGATTGGAGAAACGCCTTCAAACTCTGGTTATTCATACTACTGTGGCGGAGGCTGGAGCCAAGGAGGATATCCGACGGCAGCGTCATGGCAAGCCTACTTAGATAGTTTTGCGCAATGCAAACAAGCTCCCATCGAAGTGTCGATCCGATAATTTGATTTTCAAACACAACAATCTTGCTGGTAACTATAACCTAATTACCTTTTACACACCTAAGACAATAATCGGGATCGAAGCATACGCTTCGGTTCCGGCTCATGTCTTACAAGAATTACCTTAAGAAGAATCATGAAAGCTTTTCTAACTATTCTTGCTACAACAGCATTTTCTCTGCAAATATTCGCAGCAGATGCTACAAAAATAGCTTCGATGCAAATGTCGGAAGTTATAAGTCTGGGCCTTGATCGGGCCAAAGAACAATCCATACTGATGGCTGAAGCCTTAAAAGATAAACCGGGTCGTTTGCCAAAATCGACAGATAAAGAAGGCAAACTATCGACCTCCGATTCACGTTGGTGGTGTAGCGGTTTCTTTCCCGGAGTGCTTTGGTACGTATACGAGGGTACGAATGATCCCGAACTAAAAGAGTGGGCGCGCATGTACACAGCCCGAATCGAACGCGAGAAATATACGACCAACAATCACGACGTAGGCTTTATGCTTTACTGTAGTTTCGGCAACGGACTTCGCCTGGGAGGCTATGATGCTTACAAAGAAGTCTTACTCACCGGAACCGAGTCGTTGAGCACACGCTATAAAGACAACGTAGGTGCAATCCGTTCATGGGACTGGAATCAG
>JBOFPV010000018.1:0-6326 GCA_051660585.1 Tannerellaceae bacterium | reverse complement strand
GCCTGGTACAGGAGATGCACAACTTCTATTTATGCAACACGCAATCAATAAACTAGACGATAAAAAAGGTCGTGCTGCAATTATTACTAATGGCTCACCATTGTTTTCAGGTGGTACTACAAGTGGTGAAAGTCAAATTAGAAGAAAAATGCTTGAAGAAGATTTAATAGAAACAATTATTGCTCTTCCATCACAACTTTTTTATAACACAGATATTGGAATTTATATTTTCATTCTTTCAAAAAATAAACGAGAAGATAGAAAAGGTAAAGTTCAACTTATTAATGCTGTTGATATGTGGAAGCCTCTTAGAAAATCACTTGGTAAAAAACGTAGAGAAATTGACCGAGACAGCATTAAAGAAATCACAGAGATATACCATGATTTTGAAGAAGGAAAGTATTGCAAAATTTTCTCGAATGAAGAATTTATGTATAAAGAATATGCAGTATATCAGCCATTGCAACGTAGCGGATATATTAACGCTGAAACAATAGAAAAACTTAAAACGAGCAGCTATTTTACAAGCAATTCATCTGTATTTAATGAAACTGAGTTTGACACATTAGAAGAAATGAATCCCCGTAGCAGTGCTGATGAAAAGAAATATCAAAAATATATTGCTGGCAAAAAGTTTGTAGAGGAAGTTATCACAGCACTTGAAAATAACAGTTCAGATAAACAATACAATGATTATGCAAAGTTTGAAAAATCTATAAAAGATGTTATTTCTAAGATTGATGGTTATTCTGCAAGCAGACTTACTTCTATTGCTATGATTATGAGTGAAATTGATAAAACTGCTGTTATTCAAAAAGATAAAAAAGGTGAAATTATTCTTGATAAAACTACTAAGGATACCGAAATAATTAAACTTACTAAAGATGTAGAAGAATATTTCAGTGAAGAAGTTTATCCTCATGTATCTGACGCATTATGGTTTTATGAGTTTGATGCTAACAAGAAAGAAAGCACAACTAATAAAGAAAAACTTGGTGCAGAATTTCCATTTACTCGCTTTTTCTATGAGTACAAAGAGCCACAAAAGGCAGATGATTTACTTGCAGAGTTTATGGAGATTGAAAAAAGCTTAGCTGACAAAATAAAAAGCCTTAATGAAAGCGAGGTTTTGTAATGATAGAAAATGTGAAGCCTAGTGGTATTGCATGGATTGGTGATATTCCTGAAAGTTGGTGTATGAAAAGGGTTAAATACTTAGCCTCTTTAAAAGGTAGAATTGGTTGGCAAGGTCTTACTTCAGATGAATATATGGATGAAGGACCTTATCTAATTACAGGAATAGACTTCAAAAATGGAAAAGTTGATTGGGACAGTTGTGTTCATATTTCAAAAGACAGATGGGAAGAAGCAGAAGAAATCCAAATAAAAAATGGTGACCTTTTAATAACAAAAGACGGAACTGTGGGTAAGGTTGCTATAGTTTCAGATTTACAGGATTTGGCATCGTTAAATAGTGGTGTACTTGTAATAAGGACACAAGCAGATTTCGATAGAAAATTCTTATATTGGGTTCTATTATCGGAAGAATTTTGGACATGGTTTAGATTGAAAAATGCTGGCAATAGCACAATCATACATTTGTATCAAAATGACTTTGCTGAATTTACTTATACATTTCCAAAATTAACAGAACAAACTCTAATCGCTAACTTTCTTGATGAGCAATGTAACAAAATTGATAGTATTATAGCTGACATTGAAAAGCAAATAGAGATTTTAGGGCAATATAAAAAGTCCCTTATTACCGAAACAGTAACAAAAGGACTAGATAAATCTGTGCCCATGAAAGATAGCGGTATTGAGTGGATTGGTAAAATACCTATGCATTGGGAAGTGAAAAAGATAAAACACAGCTGTAGCAATATAGGAAGTGGTACAACACCTGAGTCTAGCAATTATGATTTTTATGATGGTGAAATCAACTGGATTCAGAGTGGTGATTTATATGGTACAAATGTTATCGAACAGACAGAAAAAACAATAACTAATTTAGCAATAAAAACATACTCAACATTAAAAATATATGCATATGATTATGTTGTTGTTGCAATGTATGGAGCGTCTGTAGGAAATGTCGCAATCTCTAAGATTAATGCTTGTGTAAATCAAGCTTGCTGTGTCTTATCAGTTGTCGATCGTGGAGATGTTAGATACCTATATTATTGGCTAGTTCATTGTAAAGATGATTTAATCCAACAATCGTTTGGTGGTGGACAACCCAATATAAGTCAACAGAAAATAAAAAATGAGCCTATGCTTAGTTTACCTTTTGACGAACAAACCAAAATAGCAAACTATCTAGACACCCAATGTTCAAAAATCGACTCAATTATCGAAAGCAAAAAAGAGCAGCTAACAAAAATCATCGAGCATAAAAAGTCTTTAATATATGAATATGTAACAGGCAAAAAAAGAGTGAAAGGAGTGATGAACAATGGCAATTAAAAGCGGACAACTTAGAGAAAAAGAAGATTATCAAGCATATATACTAGAAATGCTTGAAACTGAAAATAACTACAAAATACGCAAAGCCACTTCTTTTTATGCTGGTTATGGAATGGATACAGAATTGTTATTTCAGTTTTTATATGCTACCCAAGAAGAATCTATGGTTAAACTTGAAAAACTATATAAAGAAAAAACACAGCAAACAGTTCTCAACTATATCAATAACGAGATTAACAAGAAAACTCGTTCTTTACTTGATGTTCTAAAGCATGGTGTTGAGTTTGACAATGGCGTTAACCTTACATTGATGTATCGCAAACCTGCTACTTCGTTTAATTCAAAAGCAGAGGCACAGTATAATCAAAATGTTCTATCAGTTATGGAAGAAGTTTATCACAAAGATGGCGAGCGAATTGACCTTGTTATATTTGTGAATGGCATTGCTATCTTCACATTTGAGCTTAAATGCAATACAAGTGGACAAAACTACGAAGATGCTATTCGCCAATATAAATATGAGCGTGACCATAAAACAAGGCTACTGAAATTTAAAGCAGGTTGTCTTGCTCATTTTGCTATGGACTTAAACGAAGTTTATATGTGTACTAACCTAAAAGGGAAATCATCATTTTTCTTGCCTTTTAACAAAGGTTGTGGCGTTGGTATACACTCTGGCAAAGGTAACCCTCATAATGATGATGGTATTAATGTTTCGTATATGTGGGAAGATATCCTAAAAAAAGATACAGTGTTGTATTTGATTGATAAAATCATCTTCTTACAAAAAGAATCAAAGAAAAACCCTGATACAGGCAAAAGAGAAAACAAAGAAACTTTAATCTTCCCTCGTTATCATCAGTTTAATGCTGTTCGTAAAATGGTGAATGATGTTAGCGAAAATGGCAGTTCAAAAAATTACTTAATTGAACATTCAGCGGGTAGTGGTAAAACAAATACGATTGCATGGCTTTCTCATCGTTTGTCATCGCTTCATAATGCAGATGATAAACCTGTTTTTGACACAGTTTGTATTATTACAGATAGAATTGTAGTAGACAGACAATTGCAAAATGCAGTTTTATCATTGGAGCATAAAGCAGGTCTTATTAAGGTTATGGATGACAGTTGTAAATCAAAAGATTTAGCAGATGCCCTTAATGGCAATACAAAAATCGTAGTTACAACGATACATAAGTTTATGTACATCAACGATCTGGTTAATGAGTTGAAATCAAAAACATTTGCTGTAATTATTGACGAGGCACATTCTTCTACTGCTGGTGCTGCTATGGAATCAGTTACTCATGCTTTATCTGAGACAGAAAACAATAGCGAAAAATCAATGTCAGATTTAATTGAAGATGAAATTAAACGTTGTGGTAAACAAGATAATGTCTCTATGATTGCTTTCACAGCAACACCAAAGCCAACTACATTACAGCTATTTGGCTCATTAAATGAAAATGGACAAAAAGTTGCATTTGACCTTTACTCTATGAAACAAGCAATTGAAGAAGGCTTTATTATTGATGTTCTTAAAAATTATGTAACATATCAAACTTACTTTGAAATTAATAAAGCTATTGAAGATGATCCTGAATTAGAAACTATTAAGGCAAAACGTAAAATAGCAAAGTATATTGAACTTCATGATACAAATATTGCACAAAAAGTAGAGATTATTATTGAGCACTTCAAAAATAGAATTATGGCTGAACTCGATAACAAAGCAAAAGCAATGGTTGTCACATCTTCACGCCAAGCTGCAGTTAAGTACAGGAATGAATTTGAAAATTATATTACAAAGCATGGATACACTGGAATTAGAGCATTGGTAGCTTTTTCTGGTAAAATTACACTTGATGGCAAAGAATATACGGAAACAGTAATGAATAGTATTACTGAAAATGATTTGCCAGAAGCTTTTGATAGCAACAACTATCAAGTATTATTGGTTGCAAATAAATATCAAACAGGTTTTGACCAACCAAAGCTATGTGCAATGTATGTTGATAAGAAACTTCGTGGTGTAAATGCTGTTCAAACTTTATCAAGACTTAATCGTATTTGTGCTCCTTATGATAAAAAGACATTTATTCTTGATTTTAAAAATGAATATGCAGATATTCAAAACTCATTTGCACCATTCTATACAGAAACTGTATTAGCTGAAACAATTACACCATCGGACATTCGTGCAGTTGAAGCACAGGTAGATGAATATAATTTCTTAGACATTGATGACATTGAAACTTTTAATGAGTATTTATATCAGGATAAAAGAAATGCACGAGACAAAGCAAAAATGTGGTCATTGTTAGATAAGTCAGTTAAAATTATAAATCAGTTCTCTGAAATCGAAAAATATGAAATAAAAGCAACTATAAAAAGATTTATCAGATTCTACAGCTTTTTAATACAAGCTACTTGTTTTGAAAGTGTTAGTCTGCATAAAAAGTATAACTTCCTGTCATACCTCGTCAAAGAAATTGAAGTTGGTGGAGGTGGTAATGATTTTGATATTGCAGATAAAATCACAGCTTCTAATTTCAAACAAAAAAAGACTGGTGAAGAAACAAGTGATATTGAATCTAAACCAGAAATAGCTTTACCAACAGCGAACTCAATAATGATGGATGAAAAAGTAAAGAAAAAACTTTCTGAAATTATTGATGAAATTAATGCATCATACAATAAAAACTTTGATGTTGATGTAGCTACAAAGTCAGCTTTTCAAATGCGAGACTTACTCCTTAAAAACGGACACTTAAAAGATAGTGCTAAAAACAACACATTGAAAGATTTTAGATTTGCATATTTTGATGCTGTTCAAAGTGCACTGCTTGAGGGTTACGAACAAAACCAAGACTTCTTTACCTTGTTACTAGATAACGATGAGAAAAAACGTGAATTAATGCAAGTGTTCTTAGAAGATACTTATACTAATTTACGAGAAGATCCACAAGCATTAAGTATGGTCGCTGAAGAATCAACACCATATGGAGTGAAGTAATAATAACATTTAAAGGCTTTATTATACCGACATCTAAAAGTTAGACAAATGGTCTGATAATAGGGATGTCGGTATATGCGTATATGCCAAAATACGAATTAACTGTGAATGGGAACTTTTATATTAGCATTCACAAATTAACCGTAAATAATTTGATTTACAATTTATTGGATGAAAGGAGTTGATGCCGATGATTGTTCAATAGAAAGATAACTACTAAAAGTTGAAAGGAGAAAAGCAATGCTAGATATTGAATTATTTAGACAAATCAAAGAGTATCAAAAACTAGGTTTATCAAAGAATAAGATATCAAAAATAACAGGAGTGTATTACAACAAAGTAACGGATGTATTTCTACAAACAGAAGGAGCATTTATTGCAAGTATTACAGATAATACACCAGATTGTTACCGTGGTTACATTTTAAACATCATTAAGTTTTATCCACAAACAAAAGATAGCGTAATTTGGTATAGACTAGGAGAAGAATTTCCAAATCATGAATTAAAACGAGCCACTTTCTATCGATACATGAAACGTATTCGAGAAGAGAGTGGCTTTGTTAATCCTAATAAAAGAGTATATACATCAAGAGAAGTTCCAAAACCAGGTGAAGAAGCACAGGTTGATTTTGGACAGTTTAAACTTTTAAATATGTACGGACACAATGTTAGGGTTTATTTCTTTTGTATGATTATGAGTTACAGCAAAATGAAATTTGTATATTTTGTAAGTGAACCATTTACTACAAAAACTGCAATAGAAGCACATGATCATGCATTTAAATATTTTGGTGGAGTTCCAAAGACAATTATATATGACCAGGACAGAGTATTTGTTAGCA
>JBOFPV010000017.1:0-34671 GCA_051660585.1 Tannerellaceae bacterium | reverse complement strand
TCTTTGCTCAGAAATCCTGTTTTTATTTTTGACGGTACATTTTACCCAAGTAATTTCTTACTTGTCTTGTACTACTTTATCGTTTATGTTAATATCTTCAAAGATCGCTCTTGTTCTTGTTTTTCACCAACCGTTGTTGACGCGCTTCGTTTGTGAAAGCGGATGCAAAGATAAGAACTTTTATTTTAAACTTCCAAATAATTTCGAAGTTTTTTTTTCAAAGTTTCTTTTCAGCGTTTAGCTCGCTTTGGATTCTTGCTTGACGTTGTCAACCTCACCGCTTCGTTTCTAAACCGCAGCATCTTCAGCATTTTTACTTTCGTTGCATTCACTCTCGATTGCGGATACAAAAGTAGTGCTTTTTCTTTTTACTCCAAATGTTTTATGAAACAAATTTGAGGCATTTTCATCAGTCTGTAGATTAACAACTGAAGTAAAGCAACTTACACACGTGTTAAAAAACATATAATACAAAACATCATATACACTTTATGAAAACACGGCATCTTATTTGCATGATTAACGCAAAAAAAAGCATGATTCAAACGGAATTCATTCGGATAAGAGGCAAAATAAGGCAATAAACTATGCAAGGTTTCTCTAAAAACCAAATAAGGTTCTTACAAAAACTTAGTAACCTTTTTGCAAGAACCATGCATGGTTTTAAAAAGCTCCATGTATTATATAGGAAAATAAATAGAATAGTTAAATACAAGATATCAAACTGTTATCGATTCCACCTAAATACTCATATGTAAACAGGTTACACTGAACTCTGAAATTTCATACAATATAAGGGGATTGAACACGTCTGAAACACATCTCATTTTCAACACATTAAAATAAAAATAGCATACAGACATCAAAAAACGTCTAATACTTTTTTGAAAACATTTTTAATAAAAACACATCAAAAACCTAATAATCAACGTGTTAATCCAGTGCAAACATCAAAATAAAAAACATAAACACCTGACTATTCGCTTTTTAAAAATATTCAAAACAACTTATTCCTTTAATCACACCTATTTTCTCAAAGGAATAAGGCTTAGGTGTATTGTAACACCAACCGCAACAATTATCAGAAAAATCTTAACTGTAAAGAGATCAATCAACCAGCAGCAAGATATAATACATGATATCCAAACTGAGGATATCGCAACAATCTTAGCTTTTAGACGCATAGATCGATGCTCTAGATAATCATTAACATAACTACCAATCAACTTATTATTGATTATTCGTTCATAAATACGTCTAGAGCCTCTTGCATATAACCAACATGAAAGTAACCAAAAGGGAGTGGTTGGCAGTACTGGTACCGCCAACCCAATTCCACCAAGTATAAGGAAGAAAGTTCCTAATACAATATATAATGGTTTCAACATCTACGATGATCAACTTGATTTAGAAAGCAATATTCATTTGTAAGGGGAAAACCACGAAGAAAATCCTTCACCCCCATTCTTTTCTTTCCAGCCTGCTGAATCTCGATCAAAGAAACAAAACCTCCATTGACAGCAACATCAACATAATTTTTACTATCTGTCACAATAGCACCCAAAGCTAGCTCATGTTGTTCATTTCTATAAGCAACCTCAAAAACTTTTGTCGAAACAATTTTTCCATCAGGATATAAAAGCTCAGTCCATGCAGCCGGATACGGCGATAAACCTCGAACAAAATCATATACCTGCTTAGGTGATAATCCCCAATCAAGTAAGCATGTTTCTTTAAAAATCTTCGGAGCAGTCTTTAGTACAGATTCGTCGCTATAAAAATTGCTTTGCTCAACTGACTCTACAGAACCATCCAGTATAGCATCAACAGTTTCTACAACGAGTCTTGCTCCAAGCTCCATTAATTTATCATGTACAATTCCCGCATTATCTGATTCTTCAATCGCAACTTTTTCTTGTTTAATAATGCGTCCTGTATCAATTTCATGTGTCAAGAAGAATGTTGTGATACCAGTCTCTGTATCTCCATTAATCACGGCCCAATTTATAGGAGCCGCTCCCCTGTATTGTGGTAGCAAGGACGCATGTAAATTAAATGTACCAAGACGCGGCATATTCCAGACAACTTCTGGAAGCATTCTAAAAGCAACAACAATTTGTAAATCAGCATTCAAAGCCTTTAGCTCTGTTAAGAATGATTCATCTTTTAGTTTTTCAGGCTGCAACAAAGGCAAACCAACCTCAAGAGCATACTGCTTTACAGGTGAATACTGTATTTTGTGTCCACGTCCCGCTGGTTTATCAGGCATTGTAATAACTCCGACAACATTATAGCCGCCTTCCACCAATGCTTTTAAAGACTCTACCGCAAAATCGGGAGTCCCCATATATACTATTCGCAAATCTTTTTTTTCCATATCTACTAAATTCATTGAAGTTATTACTCTTCTGAGAAGTTATTAACCAAGACTTCTCGATATGCATTAAAAATCTTCGATTGAGAAACAAACCCTACATATTTACCTGATTCATCTACAACCGGAAGGTTCCAAGCTTTCGTATCTTCAAAGATACGCATAATCTTTTCCATTGGCATATTCAGCGTAATTCTCACAGGTGAAGAAACCATAATTTTCGAAACATGAAAACGCTCATAAAGCTCTGGTCTAAACATGATATTTCGTATATTATCAAGCATAACAACCCCTATAAACATACCGTCAGAATCAACAACCGGAAATATATTTCTACTGGAAAGAGCAATTACCTTAACCACATCCCCTAGCGTCATATCCGGCTCTACAGTTTGAAAGTCTGTTTCAAGAACGCTATCAGTTTTTAACAGCGTAAGTACAGCTTTATCTTTATGATGGGTAATCAGCTCTCCTTTTTGAGCCAAGCGAATTGTGTAAATACTATGGCGTTCAAACATTATAATTGTAAGATACGCACTGATTGAGACAATCATTAATGGTAAAAACAAGTCATATCCACCAGTCAACTCTGCAATTAGAAATACCCCTGTTAGTGGCGCATGCATTACACCAGCCATCATTCCGGCCATTCCTAAAAGAGCAAAGTTTTTCTCAGGAAGAAACATCGTGAGTTCAAAATAATTAGACGTATGAGAAAACACGAAACCCGCTATACATCCAAGAAATAAGGTTGGCGCGAAAATACCACCACAGCCACCACCGGCATTTGTAGCACTTGTTGCAAAAGACTTTAACAAAATAATCGCTATTGAAAAGATTATAACTGTCCAATAAAAGCCAGTATAATCATAAAAGAAACTCCGTTCTGTAACCTCCAGAAACTGACCGTTGAGCAATGCTGATATAATCTCATACCCTTCACCATATAGCGGAGGCATTAAGAATATTAAAACACTCAACATTGTGGCTCCAAGAATAAACTTCTTCCAATAGGTATTTAGACTACGAAACACACCTTCAATCCAAATAGTTGTGCGCGTAAAATAAAGAGACAATAAACCACAAAACACCCCTAGTAGTAAAACATAAGGAATACGCCCCATTAAAAACTCATCCGTTTGCGAAAAACGAAACATAGCTTCTGGCCCGGTAACAATATACGAAACTGTTGCAGCTGTAACCGATGAAATAAGCAATGGAAGTATTGACGTCAATGTCAAATCAAGCATCAACACCTCAATCACAAATACAAGACCAGCAATAGGTGCTTTGAAAATACCACCAATCGCCCCTGCAGCTCCACATCCAACTAAAAGCATCAGAGTCTTTTGTTCTAGTCGAAAAAGTCGTCCCAGATTTGACCCAATAGCCGAACCCGTTAATACAATTGGTGCTTCAGCCCCTACAGAACCACCAAACCCAATTGTTACAGAACTTGCAACAATAGAACTCCATGTATTATGTGGCTTTATACGACTTTTACGCTGAGAGATAGCATAAAGAATCTTTGTAACACCATGACCTATATCATCGCGAACAATATATTTCACAAATAATCCAGCTAATAAAATACCAATTACCGGATAAAGCAGATAAAGATAATTGGCTCCGTCAATATTAAAATTGTGAGTTAATACATGCTGGATAAAATGAATTAAATTCTTCAGTATTATACCTGCAACCGCAGCTAGTAGTCCGACTATAAAACTGACAAACAATATGAAATGCTTCTCTTTGATATGGTTTTGACGCCACATCAGAAAACGAATAAAGATATTTTCTTTCCCCATAATTCAAAAAACAAAAGTAAGGGTTTGACACCTCAAACCCTGATTAAAATAAACAGACTACTCGCGGATGACTTGCACCAAGCCTCCTGCTCCTAACTTTATAATTCCAGATGGTTGTGCTTTTTGATTATCATTGCGTCTAAAATCAACAATATAATCAACTGCATTCTTTATTTCATCACTTATTTCAGAAAAAATGGATGGAGTAGGCTCTCCACTTACATTTGCTGAAGTTGACACAACAGGCTTTCTAAAACGTTCACATAAACGCTTTGAAAACTGTTCGTTCGTAATACGAATTCCAACACTTCCATCTGTAGCAATTAAGTTCGGAGCTAAATTTCTTGCACCAGAATAAATAATTGTAAGAGGTTTTGCAGTAAGCTCGATAAGATCAAGCGCTATATCCGGAACTTCATCCACATAGAAATCAAGTTTTGCAGAAGTATCGATCAATACTAACATGGATTTAGAATCGGCTCTGCGCTTAATTTCATAAACTTTTTTTACAGCCTCGGGGTTCGTTGCATCACAACCAATTCCCCATACGGTATCTGTGGGGTAAAGGATTACACCACCAGCTTGCATTATTTCACAAGCCTTTTTAATCTCATCATTCATAGTCTACTAAAATATACCACAAATATAAAATAAATAGGATAGCGATGGACGAATATCGGTTTTATTTATTTAACTTTACGAGTTGAATCTCTTTTCTAGCACGAACAAATTTGTATAAAAGAGTTCGTTGAGATTGAAAAGAAAAGTCCACTATAAAGGAAAAACCTTTCCATGGAATAAATTTCAACCACAACATTATCGGTCTCACTTCGGAGATGATAATCGCAACATTCTGATAAAAAAAAAATAATATAATGACCAACAAATGGAATTTTCAAACCCCTTCTCAAGATGAATTGTCTCGGGCTGATGAGTTGGCAGAACAACTAGGTATAAATAAAATAGTTGCTTTGTTACTAATCAAACGAAACATTTGCACCGCAGAGGAGGCTAACAAATTCTTTCATCCGAATCTAGCAGACTTGCATGATCCTTTTTTGATGCCAGATATGGATAAAGCTGTTACTCGCTTGAATAAAGCGATAGGTAACAAAGAAAGAATTATGATTTATGGAGATTATGATGTAGATGGAACTACAGCCGTGGCTTTAGTCTTTAAATACTTACGCCCATATTCATCCGGACTAGAATTCTATATACCGGACAGATATGACGAAGGTTACGGTATTTCATTTAAAGGAATCGACTACGCTGCTGAAATTGGTGTTTCTCTTATCATTTCTCTCGATTGTGGCATAAAAGCTATTGAGAAAATTGAGTATGCAAAAACCAAAGGCATTGACTTCATTATTTGTGACCATCACATGCCTGATAAAATATTACCTGATGCAGTTGCTGTACTCGACCCGAAAAGAGAAGATTCAAACTATCCATACGACCACCTTTCTGGCTGTGGTGTTGGTTTTAAATTTATGCAAGCTTTTGCCAAAAGCAATTCGCTTGAACCAATGGATTTAGAAAGCTTGCTCGATCTTGTTGCTGTAAGTATTGCTTCTGACATCGTACCTATAACAGGAGAAAATCGCATCCTAGCCTATTATGGATTAAAACAACTCAACTCAAATCCGAGCACCGGACTAGAAGGTATTATCAACATCTGTGAGTTAGGTGGAAAGGATATTACAATCAGTGATATCGTTTTTAAAATAGGACCACGCATCAATGCTTCGGGTAGAATGATGAATGGCAAGGAGGCGGTAGAACTACTGCTTTCAAAAACAGAAGACGTAGCCCGTGAAAAAAGCCGCAGCATTGATCAATACAATAAAGAACGTCGTGAACTTGACAAGAAAATAACAGATGAAGCAAACGAGATCATCAATAATTTTCACGACATCGAAGACCGTAAGGCAATTATTGTATTTAACCCAGAATGGCACAAAGGTGTTATTGGTATTGTCGCGTCCCGTCTTACCGAGAAGTATTATCGCCCTGCTGTTGTCTTAACTCAAGCTACCGGATTAATAACTGGATCCGCACGTTCGGTGACAGGTTTTGATATTTACAAAGCAATCGAAAACTGTCGAGACTTACTCGAAAACTTTGGAGGGCATACTTATGCTGCCGGTCTTTCTTTAAAAGAAGAAAATCTTGAAGCTTTTAAACAACGATTTGAAGAGTTAGCTTCTGAAAATATCGAACCTGAGCAAATGATACCTCAGATTGATATTGACACAGAGCTTGATTTAAGTGACATCTCTAAAGATTTTGTCGAAGACCTTAAGAAGATGAGTCCTTTTGGCCCCGATAATCAGAAACCAATTTTCTGTACTCGCAATGTAAGAGACTTTGGCACCAGTAAGTTAGTAGGTCGTGAGCTTGAACATATCAAGTTAGAAATCATAGACGAAGAAGCAAATATTCCTGTACATGGGATTGCTTTTGGAATGCATAGACATAGCAAACATATCAAAAGTAATAAACCTTTCGATATCTGTTACACTGTAGAAGAAAACACCTATAATGGTAATACAACAATTCAGCTGATGATAAAAGACATCAAGCTGCATCAAGAATGAAGAGCTATAGTGAGTATTTATACTGAGATACTTGAGAAATATTGGGGTTATTCGTCTTTTCGCCCATTACAAGAAGAGATTATACACTCTGTTTGTTCCGGGAAAGACACATTAGGACTAATGCCTACAGGAGGTGGTAAATCAATCACCTTCCAAGTACCCGCATTGTCAATGCAAGGAATTTGTATTGTTGTAACCCCTCTAATAGCCCTAATGAAAGATCAGGTTGACAACCTGCGTAATTTAGGTATTAAAGCAACGGCTGTATATTCCGGAATGTCACGACATGAGATTATTACTCAGCTCGAGAATTGTATATTCGGCGATTACAAGTTCTTATATATATCTCCGGAAAGGATAAAAACAGAGCTGTTTATTTCCAAAATGCAAGCAATGAATGTTTGCTTACTGGTCATCGATGAATCTCATTGTATTTCGCAATGGGGATACGATTTTCGTCCTTCATATCTTAATATTGCAGAAATAAGACAGCTAATACCCAAAGTACCGGTAATGGCTCTTACAGCAACTGCAACACCTGATGTAGTAGATGATATTCAGAAAAAGCTTTGTTTTAAGGAAAAGAATGTATTTCAAAAAAGCTTTGAACGAGAAAATATCAGTTATATTGTTCGACGCACAGAAGACAAATTCAAAGAACTTGTCCATATCCTGAGTAAAGTAGATGGTACTGCAATTGTATATGTCCGTAATCGCAAAAGCACAAAGGAAATTGCTCTCGATTTAAAATCGGCGGGTATTAATGCCGATTATTACCATGCTGGACTTAATCAACAAGAAAAAGTAAACAAGCAAAATGCATGGAAAAAAGATGAATGTCGCGTCATCGTTTCAACGAATGCATTTGGTATGGGTATCGACAAACCAGATGTGCGAGTAGTTGTACACATGGAGATGCCAGGATCTTTAGAAGAGTATTATCAAGAGGCTGGACGAGCTGGTCGTGATGGAAAAAGAGCCTATGCTGTTGCTCTTTGCAGCAAAACAGACACCGCAAAATTAAAAAAGCGTCTGAGTGATGAGTTCCCGGACAAAGACTTTATTAAAAGAGTCTATGAGGCTCTTGGTAATTATTATCAAATAGCTGTAGGCTATGGCATGTTTACCATACATGACTTCAAACTTAATGAGTTTTGCTCTGTATTTAAACTTCCTATACTACAGACTCACTATGCTTTAAAATTGCTTGAACTTGCTGGATACATCGAATACACAGAAGAAGTGGATAGCGCTTCTCGTATTATGTTTAGTATGACAAGGGATGAACTATACAGACTTAATAATAATGATCGAGACGTAAATATTGTTCTTCAAACATTACTTCGCTCCTATACAGGATTATTTAGCGACTATGTTTATATTGATGAAAGACTTTTATCAACGCGAAGTGGTATGAGCCAACAGGCTATTTATGAAGTGTTGAAATCTCTTTCAAATCATCATATCCTACACTATATACCTCATAAAAGAACCCCGTTCATCATTTATCGCTCAGCTCGAGAAGATCTTCAGTATTTGACAATACCAAAAGCAGTATATGAAGATCGGTACAAACGTTTTGAGCATAGAATTCTCAAAGTTCTTGAATATATCAATGATGAGTATACCTGTCGTAGCAAAATGCTACTTTCATATTTTGCAGAAAAGGATGCAAAAGATTGCGGAAGCTGTGACGTTTGTATCTCTAAAAACAAAAGCGGACTTAGCAACTATGATTATAATAAGTACAAGAATATCATACTAAATATAGCAAGAGAACATGAATCAATAGAGTTAAATTCGTTGATAGAAAAATCTCAAATCCATAAAGATTTATGTGTTTCAGTTATAAGATACATGATCGATCTGGAACAAACAATTGTCAACCAAAACGGAATAATTTCAATAAAGTGAAAAATAATTTACCGTTTTGCTTGCTCATTAAAAAATATAGCATACTTTTGCGAGCATAAAACAAGAAAGAAAAATGACTAATTTCAGCTTTACATACTTTTATTATTACTTCTTTTACTTTAAAACGGTGAAGGCAGGAAATTGTATGTAGAATTGAAAAACCATAGACAAACTGGATAATCAATCATAAAAACAGAAGTCCTGCCTGAATAAGGCAGGACTTTTTTTTTTTCAAACACAAATACGATGAAGAAAGTAGCCATACAAGGAATTGCCGGTTCTTATCATGATATAGCAGCCAGATGTTATTTTGAGAATGAAACTGTGGAGATTGTTCCATGCAAAACATTTAAAGATGTAATTGCTGCGGTAAAGCAAGATCCAAGTGTCGTTGGATTAATGGCAATTGAAAATACCATTGCTGGTAGCTTACTACAAAATCACGAGTTAATTCGCGAAAGCGAACTTAAAGTTGTAGGTGAATATAAATTACGTATCTCACATTCATTTGCGGTACTGCCGGGACAAAAACTAGAGGATATTGTAGAGGTTAACTCTCACCCTATAGCACTCATGCAGTGTGAGGCCTTTTTAGACACGCTACCACAAGTGAAAGTCGTAGAAAAAGGAGATACTGCTCAAAGTGCGAAATGGATTAGTGACAATAAACTTACCGGCCACGCTTCGATTTGTGGAAAACAAGCTGCCGAAAACTACGGACTTGAAATTCTGGCAGAAGAAATTGAAACAAACAAACGTAACTTCACTCGTTTTTTAGTTATTGCAGATCGATGGAATGTTGATGATCTATTGAAAAATGTACATAAAAACAAAGCATCTCTCGTTTTTGCTTTACCTCACACAGAAGGTAGCTTATCCAAAGTCTTATCAATTCTTTCTTTTTATGGAATAAATCTAACAAAAATACAATCGCTACCAATCATTGGAAGAGAATGGGAATATCTGTTTTATGTAGATCTAACCTACAATGATTATTTGAGATATAAACAATCATTAGATGCTCTAATCCCTCTTACCAAAGACTTTAAAATATTAGGAGAATATGCAGAAGGAAAATCAGATCTCTAGCATCAAGCCGGCACATCGCGTCAACTGCGTTACTGAATACTATTTCTCACGTAAACTGAAAGAAATAGCGGCAATGAACGCTCAGGGAATGCAAATCATCAATCTTGGAATTGGAAGTCCAGATCTTCCTCCCTCAAAAGACGTAATAGATACATTGTGTGAAAGTGCTCGCCAACACGACACTCACGGTTATCAACCTTATGTAGGAATTGCCGAACTCAGAAATGCATTTGCATCCTGGTATCAACGATGGTATGGAGTAACTCTTGATCCAAATACTGAAATACAACCGTTGATTGGATCAAAAGAAGGAATCATGCATATTTCCATGACATTCTTAAACGAAGGAGATGAGGTTTTAATACCCAACCCAGGCTATCCAACTTATAGCTCAGTTAGCAAACTTGTCGGAGCCAAATCCATACCTTATGATCTCACAGAAGAAAACAATTGGGAACCGGATTTTAAACAATTAGAATCGATGGATCTTAGCCGTGTGAAGCTAATGTGGATTAATTATCCAAATATGCCAACCGGAGCACAAGCAACAAAAGCATTATTCAAAAAGCTAGTTGATTTTGGCAAGAAACATGGAATCGTAATCTGCAATGATAATCCTTATAGTTTTATACTCAATGAGACTCCTCTCAGTATCCTTGAAGTAGAGGGAGCGCGCGATATTTGTATCGAATTAAACTCCATGAGTAAATCGCACAATATGCCGGGCTGGCGAATGGCAATGCTTGCTTCGAACAAACAATTTATTGAATGGATATTACGCGTCAAAAGTAATGTTGATTCAGGACAATTCAAACCAATGCAACTTGCCTGTGTAAAAGCATTGAATGCAGACATTACTTGGTACAAAGAGATGAATTCAGTATATAAAAGACGAAGAGTTTGCGCTGAAGAAATATTCAAAGCTTTGGGATGTACATTCGATCCCACACAAAGCGGCTTATTCCTTTGGGGTAAAATACCTGACCACTACGAGTCTGCTGAAGCTATTTCGGAAGAAATACTTCACAACGCGAAGGTATTTATCACACCTGGATTTATTTTCGGAAGCAATGGTGATCGATTTCTTCGTATCTCACTTTGTTGCACTGAAGAGGGACTCCAAAAAGCATTAAACAGAATTATTGAAAGTAAAAAATAAAACAACATAGAACAAATGAAACTAGAATCAATTTTATTACCTGGAATAGACGCAAAAAGACCACTTGTTATTGCTGGACCTTGTAGCGCCGAATCTGAAGAACAAGTATTAGAAACCGCACATGCACTAGCCAAACAAGGCGTTAAAGTCTTCAGAGCTGGAATTTGGAAACCACGTACCAAACCAGGAGGCTTTGAAGGAGTTGGTAACATCGGCCTCGAATGGTTGCAAAAAGTAAAAAAAGAAACAGGCATGTATGTTGCAACAGAAGTAGCAACTCGTAACCATGTTGAAGCAGCCCTTGCTCATGATATTGATATCCTTTGGATCGGAGCAAGAACATCTGTAAACCCTTTTGCCGTACAAGAAATTGCCGATTCATTAGAAGGTGTTGATATTCCTGTATTGATCAAAAACCCTGTAAACCCAGATCTTGAGTTATGGATTGGAGCTATTGAACGTATTTATAATGCCGGAATTACACGTATTGGAGCAATTCATAGAGGCTTTAGCACTTACGATAAGAAACTATATCGCAATCTTCCTCAATGGAATATTCCAATCGAACTTCGTCGCCGCTTACCAGAATTACCTTTAATTTGTGATCCTAGTCACATTGGAGGTAAAAGAGAGCTGATCGCTCCAATTTCTCAACAAGCAATGGATTTGAACTTCGACGGACTAATCATCGAGACGCACTGTAAACCAGACAATGCTCTAAGTGACAAAGATCAACAAGTTACCCCAGATGCACTAGAGTACATTCTAAATATGTTGGTGATTCGCGATGTAAATCAAACAACCGAAAGTCTTACAATCTTACGTCGTCAGATAGACCAGATAGATGAAAGCATACTCGAATTATTAGCTAAACGTATGCGTGTATCAAAAGAGATTGGTCAATTTAAAAAGGAAAACAACATTTCTATTTTACAAACACCTCGTTATGGAGAATTACTAGACAAACGTGGTGCATTGGCAGAAGCATTAGATTTAAATAGTGAGTTCGTGAAACAAATCTGGAAAGAGATACACGAAGAGTCTGTACGCCAACAATTAGATATCTTAAACAAATAATTCAGATGAGAATTTTAATCATAGGAGCCGGAAAAATGGGCTCCTTCTTTTGTGATCTGCTAAGCTTTGATCATGAAGTCGCAATATTAGAAAAGGATCCTCAAAAACTGCGTTTTACATATAATACTGTACGAATGAGTGATCCGGCAGAGGTGAAAGAGTTTAATCCAGAGATGGTAATTAACTGTGTAACTTTAAAGTACACACTTCAAGCTTTCAAAGAAATTCTTCCATACATCTCATCCACATGTATACTTTCAGATATCTCATCTGTCAAAACAGGATTGAAAGAGTTTTATGAAGAAAGCGGATTCCCATATGTCTCTACCCATCCTATGTTCGGTCCTACATTTGCAAATTTGCATGATTTATCATCAGAAAATACAATCATAATCTCAGAATCGGATCATTTAGGAAAAGTATTTTTCAAAGACCTATATGCCTCATTGAAGCTTAATATTTTTGAATATACATTTGATGAACACGATAATACAATTGCATATTCATTATCCATCCCGTTTGCTTCTACACTTGCATTCGCAGCAGTTATGAAACACCAGGATGCTCCGGGCACAACCTTTAAGCGTCATATGGCTATTGCTAGAGGTCTTTTGAGTGAGGATGATTTCTTGCTAAGCGAGATTTTACTTAACCCACACACTCCCGAGCAACTTGAAAATATCCAAGCTTCACTATCTAGACTCTTGGAAATGATCAAGGCAAAAGACAGCGATGAAATAAAAAATTATCTTAAAGAAATCAGAAAAAATATTCAATAAATAGTTATATTCGTGACACACATTTAATTATAACTATTATGAATAAGGAACTGACTGTAGGCTACATTCTAAAAAGTTCATGGATAGCCGTAAAAGCAAATATCTGGATTCTTTCTGGTTTGTTTTTTGTATACATGGTTTTATCTCAAGTAATTCAACTGTTTGCAGGATCTGATTATACCTCACTTCGCTTTATTTTCTTTAATATCGCGGTGTATGTAGTCACCCTTCTTTTTTACGGAGGATATCTAAAGAATATCATGCAAGCCTTTAATGGAGATGAACCCCAATTTAAGGCCTTTGGTGAAATGTCGGGTCGTATCCTGAATCTATTCATTTCTTCTATATTATTTATCATAGCTGCTATGATAGGACTAGTATTACTAATTATCCCCGGCATATACATTATGCTAAGACTTCAGTTTTATCTAATAGCGATTGTTGATAAAAATATGAACCCTATCGAGGCCTTACAATATAGCTGGAAAATAACAAAAGGACATGCATGGAAGCTTTTTCTTATTTATCTCACACAATTAGGATTAAGCATTCTAGGTATTCTTTTATTATTTATCGGTATTATATTTACAACACCAATTGCTATTGCAACACAGGTAAAAACATATAAAGTTCTTACACGAGAAGAAACAGAAGAAGAAGCTTGGCTTTCCTTGTAAACTTATCTCATTTAAGAAATCCCATTGTTCAAATAGAATAATCCTCAATCATAAAACTAGCTTATGAGGATACTTCATAAACGTTGAACAAAGGGATTTTTTTATTTTCATCTTCTTGAAAAATGAGTAAATTGTCATGTTAAAGACACAGTGACATCGAACAATCGTGTGTTAAACGATGTTATAAACACAAACAGATACTATCGAAACTTATAAAAAACCACATAAAAAAAGCATAGTACCTTGTTTACTCTATACATAGTTTCAAAATAACGATTACATATGAAACCAAAACGAATAGCTATTAGCGGAGCTTCAGGAATGGTCGGTAGTGCACTTATACATGAGGCGACAAAAAGAAATATAGAAGTTGTGAAACTGCAGCGATCTGATTATGATACAGAATACCGACCTCAACTAGCAGCAAGGATGGAAGGATGTGATGCGATCATTAATTTAGCAGGATATAATATTGGATGTAGATGGTCTAAAAAAAATATGGATTTAATCTATAATAGTAGAATCGAAACAACGCAAGCTATTGTAAACGCAATTAGCAGTATGCAGCAAAAGCCTAAAGCATTTTTCTCGACATCAGCAGTGGGATTCTATCCTGATCATGGAATCTATACCGAGTCAACGACAACAAGCGGAAAATCTTTTTTAGCTAAAGTCTGTGTTGATTGGGAAACCGAGGCCTCACGTATTAGTAGCGAAGTCCGATGCATAATAGGGCGTTTTGGAGTTGTTTTGTCTTCAAAAGATGGAGCATTACCTCGCATGAGAATTCCTTTTAACTACTACCTTGGAGGTAAAATTGGCAATGGAAATCAATATATATCATGGATACATATAGATGATCTTGTAAATTCTATCTTCTTTTGTCTAGAAAACGACAACATAGAAGGCATCGTCAATATAACCTCCCCTACTGTTACAACTAATAAAGAATTCATGCAGACACTTGGAGAGGTATTAGATAAACCTACATTTTTTACAACACCTGCATTTATCTTAAAGCTATTACTTAAAGATGGTGCACAGGTCTTGACCAACGGACAAGGTGCAATTCCGGAGAAATTAATTGACTTTGGTTATCAATTTTTGCATCCTGAATTAAAAACAGCATTAACAGACTTGCTTGTAAAATCCCCTTAAGGATTTGTTACTACAGAGTCTGTCTTAATCCACTCCTGTATTCCTCCTTTTAGATTGGTTAGATGTTTAAAACCCATATTTTGCATCTTCTCGATGGCATTACCAGCACGTTTTCCTGAACGGCAATACACCACAATTGTACGTGAAGTATCAATAACTGCAACTTTTTTTCCAAAATCGGCACCGTACCAGTCCATATTTATAGCTCTAGGAAGGTGACCTGTTTTAAACTCATCTGGCGTGCGTACATCCAACACAATCACCGTAGAGTCTTTGGCATACTTATTTTTATAGTCATCAACTGAAATCTCAGGCACATTACTTTGAGCAAACAAAGAACAGCCGCAAAAGGTAGTAGCAATAAGAGCTAATATTTTGTTTAATTTGAAGAATCTCATAACTGACAATTTTATTCGTAAAAATAATTATTCTTGCTTGAAAAAGAAACTTAAACTACATTATAACAAACGGGACAACCGCTACATCAAGAATGTACGACTGTCCCGTTCTTTTATTTATCGAGAAATAAAGGTTTATCTAATATTTGCAATCGACATGATATCAGCAAAAACTCCCGCCGCAGTCACATCAGCTCCTGCCCCATATCCTTTGATAATCATTGGATAATCAGAGTATCGTTCCGTCCAGATCATAATGATATTATTACTACCTTCCAAGTCATAAAACGGATGGTGCGAATCAACCTCTTTAAGTCCGACATCACATTTACCCATATCCATCTTTGCCACAAAACGATACTTTTTACCCTCCTGTTCCAACATCTGACGCTTAGCTTCAAACTCTGCATCTAGTTGCGAGATTGTACTCCAAAACTCATCAATAGAACCTTTGAAATATTGTTCCGGAATAAATAAGTTAGATTCCACATCTACTTGTTCAACCATATATCCGGCTTCACGAGCAAGAATAACCAACTTACGAATTACATCCGTCCCACTTAAATCAATACGAGGATCAGGTTCTGCAAATCCGGCATCTTTAGCCATTTTAATCGCTTTGCTCAATGTTATTTCTTTGCTAAGCGTATTAAATATATAATTTAAAGTACCAGAAAGTACTGCTTCTAACTTTAAAATATGGTCACCACTGTTAATAAGGTCGTTCATCGTGTTAATGATAGGCAAACCAGCACCCACATTTGTTTCGAACAAGAACTTTACACCTTTGTGACGCGAAATATCTTTTAGCTTATAATAGTTTTGATAAGAAGAGGATGCCGCAATCTTATTTGCAGCAACTACCGAAATATTATTCGATAATAACTCCTCATACAAACCTGCAATACCGGCACTCGCAGTACAGTCAACAAATACAGAATTAAAGATATTCATATCCAAGATCTCATGCAATAAGACCTCCGGCGAAGAATCCATTCCTTCTGTTGCCAATAATTCTTGGTAATTATTTAAATCGATACCGTCGCGATTGAATAAAGCTTTGCTTTTCCCCGCAATACCAACTACATTTATTTTAAGTCCGTTCTGCGCCTTTAGCTTTTGTTGTTGGTTACGAATTTGTTCGATAAGGCTCCCTCCTACCGTTCCGGTTCCGACAATAAAAAGATTTAACTTCTGATATTCAGACAAGAAAAAAGAATCATGAATCGCATTCAATGCTTTCTTCAGATACTTAGCCTCTATAACAAAAGAGATATTGGTTTCAGACGCCCCTTGAGCGCAAGCTCTTACACCGATGCCAGATTTACCAAGTGTTCCAAACAAACGACCGGCAATACCAGGCGTACGTTTCATATTTTCACTAACGATAGCAACTGTTGCCAAATCACGTTCGGCTTGTATATCATTAATTTCACCTTGAGAAATCTCTAAAGCAAACTCGTGGCGCAATGCCTCTACAGCAGTATCTGCATCTTGGTTTTTCACCGCAAATGAAGTATTATTTTCAGATGAAGCTTGAGAAACCATAAAAACACTCACACCATTCTTAGCCAATGATTTGAAAATACGGTAGTTGACACCAATCACACCAACCATTCCCAATCCTTGAACCGTAATAAGGCAAGTATCATTGATAGAAGAAATACCACGAATCAGTTTGCCCTCAAGTTCACTCTTCTCATTCGAGATATGCGTACCCGGAGCCTCTGGATTAAATGTATTCTTTATCTTAATCGGAATATTCTTATGATATACCGGATAGATTGTTGGCGGATAAATCACTTTCGCACCAAAGTTACACAACTCCATTGCCTCAATAAAAGATAACTTATCGATAACATAAGCAGAGTTAATAACACGAGGATCGGCTGTCATAAAACCATCCACATCTGTCCAAATTTCAAGAATATCCGCATCTAGCGTAGCCGCAAGAATAGCTGCAGTATAATCAGATCCGCCACGACCTAAGTTTGTCACCTCTCCCGTATCTCTACAACTAGAAATAAAACCGGGAACCAACGAAACCTTTGGCAATTGAGCGAATGTATCTTTTATTAATTGATTTGTTAATTCAAAATCAACAATATGCTTGTTAAACTGTCGTTCGGTTTTTATAAACTCGCGCGAATCAAAAAGGACAGCATCATCCACTACGTTTGCAACAATAGCCGATGAGATACGTTCTCCATAACTCACAATCGTATCTGAGGTTTTAACCGATAAATCTTTGATTAAATAAACACCACGGAAAATGTTTCCAAGCTCTTCGAGAAGTGAAACAGCTATTTTTTGAACATCCGCACGTTTTTGAGGACAAGGCAACACCCCTTCGATCACATCGAGGTGGCGTGAGATTATTGCAGCAAGCTGACCTTCGTAAGCCAAATCACCCTTAGCAGCAAGCGCAGCTGTAGACAATAACATGTCTGTGATTCCACCCAAAGCAGAAACAACTACGATAACCGGTTCATGGATCGACTCTACAATTTTCTTTACACTTAAGATACTGTCTACGGAACCTACAGAAGTTCCGCCAAATTTCAATACTTTCATCGGTATTTGATTGGAATAATAATGTTGAATAAAAAGGAATGGAAAAATGTGGCTATAAAAGCAGTGCATCCGTCCGGACACAACAAGGCAAAGCACCACTCCACCTTGTAAGTAGTAAAGATTAAACCCCCTGCAGGGGCATGGTCAGCGCCCAAGTAGTATAAGCGTAGTCAATGTTCATTTCTTATTCGCAATAATTCTAAAGATTATAATGCAATATTAGCAATTATTTTTCAATAACGACCAAGAATCAACAAATAAGTCCCTTCTTATTTCAAATTAATACTAAAAAGAAGACATCTGAGACAATCTGCACAAAAGATCAACGATCTTTCTGCATTACAGTTTGCCCATCAAGTTTCTCATCCTCAAGATCAGCTCTCGACTTACTTTGAGTTACAAGATATACTCCTGTAAACACCAATACTGAAGAGAAAAGCTTTGTAAGCGTAAAAGAGTCTTGTCCGATTACAATTGCAATAAAAGAGGCAATCATCGGCTGCACATAATTATACATACTCACCGTTGTAGGCCTAATTCGTTTCAGAGCCATTGGTATCATTAAATATGTAACAAATGTAGCGCCAAAAAGGACATAAAATATTCGTAAAATAGTAGTTGTTTCGATCGTTCCTGTAAATGCGGGAGCATTAAGAACGTCTTTATATCCGAAAGGAAGAAGTACCAGTGATGAAAACAAAAACATCCATTTCATCATGGTTATGGAAGAGTATTTTTCGGTAAGTGGTCTTACCAACACCAAATAAAAAGAATAAATAAAACTACTTGAGATTACAAGTAAATCTCCCCACACACTTGAGTTGCCACTTTGTGAGGCTGTGCTAGAAAACACCAAAAGCATTGCACCAGATGCACCTAATAATACACCGCCGGCTTTTTGTATGGTAATTGGTTCTTTCAATATGATTGCAGCAAAAAGCATTACAAACAAAGGAGTTCCTGTTGTAATAATAGAAGCATCAACCGGAGAGGTCGCATTCAATCCCTCTATAAAAGACCATTGATTGAGTGCGATACCACAAAGTCCGCACACAATCAATAGCTTAAAATCTTTGATATCCACTTTTTCCTTTGGAGCAAAAAATGATACAATCCAGAACATAACACAGGCAAATAACATACGCATCAATGTCAACCCTTGGGGCGATACCCAATCGGGAAACAAAGATTTAGTAATCGGGATATTTATCGCAAATATGACATTTACTATCAATATAATAATATGTCCCTTAACCTTTTCATTATTCATTCGCCTGTGTTTTTCCAGTTACTAGTTATTGTTTACAACAATTTTAGAGAAGACTACATCACCACAGAAGCAATCAAGAAACCGGCCGCAATTGCTACAGCAGTAGAGACCAATCCCGGAATCATGAAACTGTGATTCAATACATATTTTCCGATACGAGTAGTACCTGTAGAGTCAAAGTTGATTGCCGCTACAAGGGTTGGATAGTTCGGAATAAAGAAATAACCATTTACAGCCGGATACATTGCAATAAGCGAAGCCGCCGGAAGACCTAAAGAAATACCTAGAGGAAGCAATGCTTTTACAGTTGCTGCTTGGCTATATAGCAGGATACTCATCACAAACAAAATCAATGCAAATGAGTAAGGATATTGCTGAACGATATCAACAAGACCATTTTTAAGAAACTCTAGGTTTGCTGCAATAAACGTATCCCCCATCCATGCGATACCGAAGATCGCAATTACCGCTTGCATACCTGCACTAAACACAGAAGATTTACCGATCAAATCAACCTTTGCTTTACACAAGATTACGATAAGCGCTGCTGTACACAACATACCAATCTCGATCAGTTCGGTCATTCTCAATGTTACAGTCTGTCCGTTGACTGTCCAACTTGGCATCAAAGAAGGAATACTACCCAATACAACCACTGCGATTACGCCCAATACGAAAATAAGAACCGAGCGTTTTGCTGCCGGTGTACTATCTTTAATTTCGGTTTGTTTACCATTATCGAAAACACCTTCTGCTAGTCGTTTTTGATATTCCGGATCATCTTTAAGCTCTTTACCCATTTTACTTGCAAAGAAAGCTCCGGCAAAAACACCTATTATAGTAGCAGGAATGGATATTCCTAAAATATGATAAGTCATAATTCCCATAGGAGAAAGCAAAGCAATCATTGCAGCCGTAGCAGCCGAAACCGGACTAGCCGTGATTGCTTGTTGGGAAGCAATTACAGATATTGAAAGCGGACGCTCGGGACGGATACCTGTTTTACGTGCAACCTCTGCAATAACAGGCAAAAGAGAGTATGATACGTGACCTGTTCCGGCTACAAATGTTGCCAAATAAGTCACTGCAGGACCAAGATACGTAATACGGCTTGGATGCTTTACAAGGATCTTTGTAGCAACACTCACCAAGTAATCAAGTCCACCCGCTGCATGCATCGCTGCTGCAGCTGTGATCACTGCCGTAATAATCAACATTACGTCGATAGGAGGAGACGCTGGCTGAAGGCCAAATACAAATGTAAGTACTGCCAAGCCGATTGCCCCCATTACTCCTAATCCGACACCACCAATTCGCGCACCAATAATAATGGCGACTAATACGACCAAAAGTTGTAACCAAATCATCTTAATTCTCGTTATTTATCTTAATATTCAAAACTGTTTCATTTCTCAATGAAATTACCACATTATATAAACAATATCAGCGCGATAATTACTTCAACAAAGATAAAAATAAAGCATAACGTGTCCTCTCTGAAAATGCAAGTATTCTCTACAACATGTTAACAGCATTTAAATAGACGCAGAATAACCGTATCATCCTCCTACGTGATATATCTTTGTTGTATAAGAAATTAAAACAAAAACTATATGAGCCAAAAACGAATCCTTGAGATCTGTGCCAACTCGGCCGAAAGTTGTATCGAAGCTGAAAAAGGAGGAGCATCGCGTGTTGAACTTTGCGCGGCAATTCCTGAAGGAGGAACGACTCCGAGCTATGGTGAAATCAAGGTTGCACAAGAAAGTATCCAAATTCCCATCAACGTAATCATCCGTCCGCGTGGAGGAGATTTTCTATATTCCGAAAACGAGCTCAAAGCAATGCTTTACGACATTGAGTTGTGCAAGCAACTAGGCGTACATGGTGTAGTGATCGGCTGTCTTACTGCCGAAGGTGAGGTTGACAAAGTAATGCTAAAGCAATTGATGGATGCAGCCAAACCGGAACTGTCCGTTACATTCCACCGCGCATTCGACGTATGCAAAGATCCATTCAAAGCTTTGGAGGAAATCATCGAAGCAGGCTGTGACCGTATCCTAACTTCGGGCCAGCAATCTACAGCCTTCAAAGGTATCGATATGCTAAAGCAATTGGTAGAAAAAGCTGATGGTCGTATCATCATTATGCCGGGCTGCGGTGTAAATGAAGACAACATTGCAGAGCTAGCCAATGTAACCGGGGCGAAAGAATTTCACACCTCTGCACGCAGTCGTGTATATAGCGGTATGATTTATCGTAACGAAAACGTACCGATGGGCTCATGCACCACAACATCCGAATTTGAAAGAGACGTAACAGACAGCAAGCGCGTGGCAGCTTGTTTGTAAGAATATATTTACATCTACAGAAAAAGGCGTGTCAACTAAGTTAACACGCCTTTTTTATATGTTTTCTACATCAAGGATGCAGAAGTCAATTACAATGGAAGATATTCCACGAATGCCTCGATAGCTTCGTACGATGCAAGACCAAGCTTGTTGTAAAGCTCAGCAGTTGCACGGTTTCTATCTTCGGCACGTTGCCAGAACAAACGTTCGTCGTTACCCAAGAAAGGAGCACTTTCCATTTGCGATTGGTGCTTCAAGATCGAGTTACGTTTTTGACGCAATTCTTCAGGGCTGATTGGAACTGCCATTTCAATGTGGTCAATTTCCCACTCTGCCCAAGCTCCGCGATACATCCAGATACGACATTCTTTCATCCACTCTTCAGTCTTAAGATCGTCAATAGCAGCAAGAACTGCGTCAAGACAAACTTTGTGAGTTCCGTGCGGATCGGCAAGGTCACCGGCTACAAACATTTGTTGCGGTTTCACTTCTTGAAGAAGCGCTTTTACGATATCAACGTCTGCTTGAGAAAGATCACCTTTCTTCACTTTACCTGTTTCGTAGAAAGGAAGGTCAAGGAAGTTGATGTGCGACTCAGGAACACCGATATAACGACAAGCCGTAGTAGCTTCTTCACGACGGATACGTCCTTTCATGAACAAGATGTCAGCAGTATCCATATCGCCTTCTTTCTTCTCGTTAAGAAGATAGTTTTTGATTTCGTCACATTTAGCGATCATTGCTTTGTCTTCCGGAGAATACTTCGCACACACGTGCTTCATCAACGATACGTAACGTACTACTTCCTCATCACCTACGGCGATATTACCGGAAGTTTCGTAAGCAACATATACATCGTGGTTTTGATCTACCAAACGTTTGAATGTTCCACCCATTGAGATTACGTCATCATCAGGGTGTGGGCTGAATACGATTACACGTTTAGGGAACGGATTCGCTCTTTCAGGACGGTTTGTATCGTCTGCATTTGGCTTTCCGCCCGGCCATCCGGTAATGGTATGTTGCAACTCGTTAAACACTTTAATGTTTACGTTGTATGCAGAACCGTAAAGAGCAAGAAGCTCTCCTAGTCCGTGTTGGCTATAATCTTTGTTTGTAAGTTTAAGAATTGGCTTGTCAGTAACAAGACACAACCATACGATAGCACGACGAATCAATTTGCTATCCCATTCGCAAGAAGTAACCAACCAAGGGTGGCTGATGCGAGTAAGATCCAATGAAGCCGAAAGATCAAGAACGACTTTCACGCTTAAGTGGTTTTGCAAATATGAAGCAGGAAGGTTTGCGTTTACTTTACCTTCTACTGTTTCTTTAATTACACGAGCTTTATCTTCACCCCAAGCCGTAAGCACAATGTGTTTTGCTTTTAGGATAGTAGAAACACCCATTGTAATCGCGCTATAAGGAACGCTTTCGATTGTTGTAAATGTTTTAGCAACTTCTTTTTTCATGCCTTCGTCCATCAACACAAGACGAGTTGATGAATTGATTGGCGAACCGGCAGCATTGAAGCCAATGTTTCCTGCATGTCCTACACCTAGAAGCATGTAGTCGATACCGCCAACGTTTTGAATACGTTGCTCATACATTTGGCAGAAATCAAGAACCTGCTCTTTCGCCATTGTCCCATCAGGAGAATAGAAATTCTCAGGAGCGATGTCTACTAGGCTTACAAAGCATTCTTTGATTGTTTGAGTACTGCTGTTTGCCGCACATTGCAATGGATAGTATTCGTAGATATTGAATACGATCACATTCGAAAAGCTAAGCTTTTCTTCTTTGTGCATGCGAACTAGTTCTTTGAGGATTTCGCGTGGAGAGTTTCCTCCCGACACTGCCATTACAAAGAATGCACCGATTTCTTGTTTTTGCTTGATTTGGGCAGCAATCTCCTTAGCAATAACAACTGAGCCTTCTGTTGATGTTTCGTAGATATCAACAGGAAGATTCTCAAAACGAGTCAATGCCGACTGTTCGAACGCATTCTCAGGACGATAGTACTTCTGAGGAATGCGATTTAGTGTAATTTGAGAACTTAAATTGTTTTTCATAACGAAAACTGTTTGTTGTACGCAAATACAATATTTTTTATTACCTTAAGCTACAAAGATAAGTGTTTTTAAAAAGTTACGCCATAATTACACCTCAATTCAACATAAATTAAACAAAAAATGAAATGTATCCAGTTCGACGATCTAGTTATTATTAAACCTTCGAAATGTTTATTCGCAACCTATTCTTTTTTAGCGGGCATATGATTTTGGAAGTAATTGGTAACATAAACCGTTAGAATCGGAAACATACTCATCCCCATTACAGCAAGAATCACGGCAAGTATGCGTCCGCTCGTTGTAACCGGCTCAATGGCGCAACCCACCGTCGTTACATCCATCGAGGCCCACCAAATAGCATCGCCAAAGGTATGCAACGAAGGATTGAGACCTTTCTCGAGACCGTAGAATACTAAACTGCCAAAATAAGCCATGGCTACAAGCATAATTAAATATGTTATCATCAAATTGGTCGCTTTACTTTTGGTAAACCAATTGATCATTACGACCAATCCATAACCACCCCTGATAAAAACAATAGCACGCAACAATACACTTTGAATGGGCGACACCGGAATATCAAACAGATCTATGAGGTTATAATAAGGAATCGATACCAGTAATAATATAAAGTAGTTGCAAAAATACTTCCACTTATTGGGCGCTAAATAAAACAGGTAACAGTAGTCGATCAATAAGATGATACAAATTACCAACTGAATATTCAGGTACGTTTGATGCGGAATGATAAAGGGAGCTTGCAAGATCTCTACCGACAGAAGCAATAGAATGAGAATACTACTTATCAGTACGATGATGTTCAATGCACGGGCTACAAGTATAAATCCCGGCGCGTTTTTGTATACATGTGATGGTGCCATAATACCTACAATTTTAAGCTTATATCTTTATGGTTTTTGTTTTTACATACTTCAAAAGTACAATCTCTGCTCTATTAATTGATACTTCCCGGCAAACGTTTATCGTTTTATGCCGCAGATGCATAGAAACGACAAAGACCACAAGAGTGAGTTGCAGCTTTACTGCTCTCCCACTCTTGTGGTCTTGCTCATCAGTACACACAACTATACCGTTATGCGTCCTTCGATTTATTATAAATTTCTTTTGCTCTGCGGCAAAGTTCTTTTTCTTGTTCGGTTTCGGGATCTACCTTAAGTCCGTGTGGCGTAGGCTCTGTGTGCTGGTTTACATGCACAAAGATCATAAACGCCTCGCAGATTACTCGTTCGGGATCTTTCGTCGACGTTACGCTCACATTGACCATAAGCGACGTGCGCCCCGCATATACGATCGAAGCATCAATGCGTAACACTGTCCCCAGACGGATGGGATGAAAAAAGTTGAGCCCGTCGACCTTGTAGCAAACAATATTGTTGGGCGGCAACTGTGAAGCAACACAAATAAAACCCGACTCAATGATCCATTCGGAAGCTCGGCCGGCAAACAAAGTGCCATGGTGATTCAGATCTTCGCTTTTCACCAATCGGTGGCTCGTAATCGTAACAAGTGACATACGTGAGTTTAATTTAATTGTTTGTATTGTATAAGTGCCTTGAAAGCACACTATTCAAACACTAAAATCATTTTTAAGGTTGCGTAAATGCCGCCTCAACAACAAATAAATCTTTTCGTCCCTATTTTCTACAGATCTCTTTGCTATAAGCAACCATACAAACTGTAGATCACAAGTATTATTTTCATATAGAGTAAGCCTTGCGTGGGCCCACGCAAATATGGTTGTGGGTCGTGGTTCGTATTTGTGTGGGACGACACAAAGACGGGGCTGGGCCCACACAAGGTTTAATTATCGCTACAACCTCCCCTAATCCATACATCTGTATAAACTAAACGACGCCTACCGATCGGTTAAGATCAATAAGCGCCGCGTCCTCTCTGTAAAGCTTGCAACTATTACGATTGCAATGTCTCCAATTCCATCAATATGTTTTCCCACTCGGCAACCACGTCGTCGAGTTCTTTCTTTACACGGGTATAATCTTGAAACAAGGCAGCATTGGCAGCACCTTCTGGCGTAGCCATTTGCTCTTCAAGCTTAGCAATCGAAGCTTCCATCTCTTCGATCTTTTTTTCGGTTGCAGCCTGAGCACGCTCTAGTTTCTTGATCTGTTTGTTTTGCTCTTTCATCGCCTCGTACGAAAGCTTGTTTTGCGTCGGAGCTTGCTCCTTGCTTTCGTCCGAACCTTTCTTTACATTGTCGCCGGCCTCGAAGTCGCGCATCGAATCGAGTTGTTTGTTGCGCAAGAATTCGTAGATACCGCCAAGGTGCTCGATTACGCTTCCGTTGGAGAATTCATATACCTTATCGACCAATCCGTCGAGGAATTCACGGTCGTGCGATACCACGATTACCGTTCCGTCAAACTCACGCAAAGCCTCTTTCAATACATCCTTCGAGCGCATATCAAGGTGGTTGGTAGGCTCATCGAGAATAAGCAAATTCACAGGCTCTAGTAGTAGGCGAATCATAGCAAGACGGCTTTTCTCTCCACCCGACAATACTTTTACTTTCTTGTCTGAAGCTTCTCCACCAAACATAAAGGCACCGAGAATGTCACGAATCTTGGTGCGAATGTCTCCCTCTGCAACATAATCAATGGTTTCGAATACGGTACGGTTCTCATCAAGCATGTCGGCTTGATTTTGCGCAAAGTATCCGATCTTCACATTGTGTCCGAGCTTCAACTCGCCGTCGAAGTCGATTTCGCCTAAAATACACTTCACAAGCGTAGACTTACCTTCACCGTTTCTACCCACAAAGGCCACCTTTTCGCCACGATTGATGGTCAGGTTTACATGCTCAAACACTTGGTGATCGCCATAACGCTTGCCCACCTCGTTGCAAATAACCGGATACGATCCCGAGCGTGGCGCAGGGGGAAATTTCAAGTTCAGGGCCGAGCTGTCGATATCGTCGATCTCGACAAGATCAATCTTCTCCATTTGCTTGATGCGCGATTGTACTTGTGTAGACTTGGTTGCTTTGTAGCGGAAACGCTCGATGAAGGCTTCGGTATCTTGAAGCTTCTTTTGTTGATTCTCATAGGCACGCAACTGCTGCTCGCGTCGCTCGTTGCGCAACTCTACGTATTTCGAATAGTTTACTTTGTAGTCGTATATATTGCCTAGTGAAATCTCTACCGTACGTGTGGTAACGGCATCAATAAAGGCACGGTCGTGCGAAACCAGCACAACGGCATTGGCACGCGTAGAAAGGAAATTCTCTAACCACTGAATGGATTCGATGTCCAAGTGGTTGGTAGGCTCATCGAGCAAAAGGATATCGGGATGTTGCAACAACAACTTTGCCAACTCGATACGCATACGCCATCCACCGCTAAATTCAGAGGTGAGTCTGTCAAAGTCTTCACGCTTAAAACCGAGTCCGGTAAGGGTGCGCTCCAACTCCGCATGGTAATTTGCTCCACCCATCATATGAAAACGCTCTGTAAGGCTGGTTACTTTCTCGATCAGTTTATGGTAAGATTCGGAATCGTAGTCGGTACGCTCGGCTAGCTCATTATTCAACTTCTCTAATTCACGCTCCATTTCATGGATGTGCATAAACGCTAACTCGGCCTCCTGACGTACGGTACGTGTATCTTGCAACTTCATGTGCTGTGGCAAATATCCAATGGTTACGTCTTTGGGAAGGCTTACTCCTCCTTTGGTCGGAGACTGTACTCCGGCTAGTATTTTAAGCAATGTAGATTTGCCGGCCCCGTTTTTACCAACAAGTGCGATACGGTCTTTCTTACTTATAACAAACGATATTTCGTCGAGCAGTGTGAATCCGCCAAACTCTACCGTGAGAGCGTCTATAGAGATCATATATATTGTTCTTTTTGCTTACAAAGATACAACGCATTTGTATGGTAATGCAAACATTTTTTTCAATGCATGTGAATTAACGAATTAAAATTCATCAAATTATTCCTACTTTTGCTAAGGTGGAAAACAAACTAATTTAATTATTAAGCATAAAATGAAAAAGAAAAGTCTAACAGTACTGGTTGCATCAACTCTTTGTTGCAGCATCCTTTTCTCATCATGTATTGGCTCCTTTAGCTTAACCAATAAGCTACTTTCTTGGAACAATAGAATCGATAGCAAATTCATTAATGAGCTTGTTTTTATTGCATTCTGGATTGTTCCTGTATATGAAGTTTCGGCAATTGCAGACCTTTTGGTTATCAACACCATCGAGTTCTGGTCTGGTGATAACCCTGTTGCTGATGCGGGTAAAGTAGAAAAAGTATCTACAAAGAACGGAGAGTTCCTTGTTGAAACAAAAGAAAACGGTTACCACATCCAAAAAGAAGGAGAAGACAAAGGTATTGATCTTGTGTTTAACCAAGACGATAAAACTTGGAACATCGAAACAGAAGAAGCTACAACAAAACTAATGTCGTTTACTGAAAACAACGAAGTGATCATGTATCTTCCTGATGGTGATGAAATGAAGGTAGAGTTGAACGCTGCAGGCGTTATGGCTTTCAAACAAGCTGCAACAAACTACTCATTCTTCGCTGCTAAATAAAAAATAAAGCAGATAGATGTATCAACCTCACATATCGAAGCGAAGAATGCTTCGATATGTGAGGTTTTTATAACCTTAACCCCCTTTGTTATGATCACCATCGTTACGGGAGAAAAAGACAGTGGAAAGTCTTCTTATCTCCAGAACTGGTATACTAAAAGCCCCGAAGGTTGCGGCATACTATCTCAGAAAATAATCCGCAACAACCTTGTTGCCGGATATGACATGGTATTATTACCATCTCTGGTAAAAATGCCACTATGTCGTACCCTCAATCATCTTGATGACTTGCAAACGCTTGATACGACAACACTGGGACGTTTTACATTCTCCGCCTCAACGTTTCAAGAGGCGATTAACCAAACCATGCCACAGCTTCTTTGTTCCGACACTTTCTGGCTTGATGAAATCGGTCAGCTCGAACTCAACAACCAAGGATATGCACCTCTACTTCATTTTGCAATCATGCAGTGTTGTGATTTACGTCTGGGAGTCCGATTAAGTCTTTTGCCCGAAATCATAGAGAGTTTCGACCTACATGCTTGCCAGATTATCAAGCTTTCTTAATTAAGTTGCAGCCTCAGCATTTAAAAAAAATCCTGCCCTCGTAATGATGATGAGCAGGATTGTTTATTTCTATAATTGCCTTGGTAAGTTTACCTCCAGCATTTCTTTTAATGTTTTCTTTTCGCCCGATACAAATGCTTTCCAAATGTATTCGGAGAAGTTACGCATCATATCGAATGTGATTTCGGGAGGCATTAGCAGAGAGTCTGGATTAACAACCACATCTACAATAACCGGCCCTTGATGCGCAAAGGCTTCTTCGATTGCTTGTTGTAGGTTTCCGGGTTGCTCTACTCGAAATCCCTTTATTCCTACCGCCTCTGCAAATGCAGCAAAGTTGGTATTGCATAAATCGGTCGCATAATCGATTAGCCCGGAGGTTTTCATTTCCAGCGCAACGAAGTCGAGTCGACCATTGTTGAAGATCACAATCTTCACGGGCAGTTGCTCCTTTACCAATGTAAGCACATCTCCCATCAACATCGTAAAGCCGCCATCACCACACATTGCTACAACCTGACTATCGGGAAAGGCTGCCTGCAATCCGATTGCACTTGAAAGTGCATTGGCCATTGTCCCGTGCAAACAAGAATGATACAACTTGCGCGTACCATGACTCTCGATATACTTCGCCATATACGCCCAAGGTGTACCAATATCTGCAACAATAAAGGCTTCTTTATCAATCGTCCTATTGAGCATTCCCGATAGATACTCCGGATAAATATGGTGCTTGCTTTCGTTGTTTTGTACGGTAAGCTTAGCCAAATGTTTCTCTACTTCGGCATAAGTCTTTGTAGCTTTACGGGCAAAACTATCGTCGTCTTTCTCAAGTGACCAGTGTGTCAGTTCATCCAGAGTGTCTACAATGCTGCCCACCGCTCCATAATCGATCCAGTGCCTACGCCCTAAGTTCGCACCCTCAATGTCGATCTGAATAATTTTGCAATGATCGGGATAAAACGTAGAAAAAGCGAAGTCTGTCCCCAATAGCAACAACAGATCACATTCGTTTATAGCTTCAAGACAAGACTTATCTCCAAGTAGCCCGTTCATCCCTATCGGATACGGATTGTCATAGTCTAATAGATGCTTCCCTCGATAAGCCCAACCAACAGGAGCTTTTATCTTCCGTGCGAGTATCATTACTTTATCATGCGCTCCTTCGCACCCCTTTCCGCCAAAGATCACAATCTTGTCTGCTTCATTTATCATGGTTGCCATATCGACAATCTCATCATGTGAAGGCATAATTACAGACTTCGAGATATGAGGAATGTATCGTGGCTTGTCAAACTCTGTTTCCATACTCATCATATCTTCCGGTATAATTACAACTGCAACACCACGCTTCATGAGTGCGGTTTGCATGGCCAATCCCAGTATTAAAGGAAGTTGCTCTGGCGTTTGAACTGCTTCGCAAAAACAACTACACGGAGTAAAGATGGTGCGAATGTCTACTTCTTGCGCAGCATTTAAACCTATTTCATTTTGTTTTACCTGACTTGCGATAAAAAGCACCGGGCTTCCGTTGCGATGCGCATCGTAAATTCCATTGAGGTAATGAACAACACCAGGTCCGGTAGAGCCTAAACACAATCCTAAGCACCCGCTATATTGAGCATCGGCGCCAGCTGCAAATCCGGCAGCTTCTTCATTTGTTACGCTAATAAAGCGAATATTGGTTTGCGCTAAAGAATCCATCAACACATCAACTCCGTATCCAATCATGCCGTATGCTCGCTTCACATTAGCTGCAACCAATGTTTGAGCTATGATATCACTTACTTGTACTTTCATCTTCGTTGTATAATTACAGATTCTTATTCTTGTTGAGCAAACATTGGTGTAATTCAGATACGGCAGCCACTCTTACGTCGAGCAGATATGCTTCTGTAGAATTGAGTAGTTCATCTAAAGCTTCTGCTAGTTCTTCAACGTGTTCTACACGACGTGCCCGAATACCTAAACTCGTTGCCACTTTTGCGAAATCCGTTGTTGTCAGTGCCGTGTTAATAGGAGTTTTTCCGCGCACCATTGTATTCATTGCAGCCAAATCATAAGTTGCATTATTAAATACAATCATTTTCACGTCAAACTTCTCTTGTACGATCGTAAGCAAATCGCCAAGTAGCATGGATAATCCGCCGTCTCCGCACAACGCAACAACTTTACGATCTACTGTTGCACTCCTTACTCCCATTGACGTAGGTAATGCATTGCCTATCGATCCGTATTCTGCCGAATGAAAGAAACGACGTTTATCTCCTGATGATATGTATCGTTCCATTAATATCAATGGCGTACCGGTATCGGCACAAAAACAAGTATTGAATGGAGCTTTCTCATCTATCAAAGAAATCAAATACTCCGGCATAATCTTACCCTCTTCAGTTGTTTTCTTTTCGGAGTTTGCAGCATATTGCTTTTGTTTGTCTTTATAGCATTGACAAACTTCCTTTGCAAAAGTTGTATCGAATTTTTCTTTCAAATAAGACAATAGCTCGTATATGGTGTCTTGAACTTCCCCTTTATATCCATAATCAATCCAATGCCTACGTCCTATTGCCGAACCGTTGACATCGATTTGTATAATCTTGGCATTGGTATTATAAATGTGCCCTCCAGCATTCCCAACCCCCAACAAAAGCAACACTTCGCACTTCTCGATTGCTTCATCTGTGCTGCTATTACCAAATTTCCCTACACACCCTATAGCGAGAGGGTTGTTGTGATCGAGGTATTCTTTGCTACGATAACTCCATCCCAATGGGGCTTTTAATATGCGCGAAAGCTCTTTCACCTCCGAACGTGCATATCGACATCCTTGGCCTCCGATAATTGTAATCTTTGTTGCAGCATTGAGTATATCTGCCAACTGCTTGATTTCCGCCTCAACGGGTTTTATAACCGGACAACAATAGTGAGGTACATACTTTTGCACTTTGGCTTCGGATACCAAGGTCTTTGACGAAATATCACCCGGAATTATAATCACCGCAACTCCTTTGTGTGCTACGGCTGTTTGCATAGCGATTCCCATCATACGAGGCAGTTGTTCCACCGACTGTACATACTCACAAAAGACACTACAATCAGCAAAGAGTTTCATCGGATCTGTTTCTTGCACATATTGAGTTCCAATCTCGTCTTTTGGAATATGGGTAGCTAAACACAATACAGGAGCTCCATTACGATTGGCATCATAAAGCCCGTTGATCAGATGCAATGCTCCCGGTCCGCACGAACCGATGCAAACAGAAAGTTCGTCTTTCATCAATGCTTCTCCTCCGCATGCGAAACCTGCCGTTTCTTCATGCCTCACATGGATAAACCGAATTGAACTTTTACAGACTGCTTCTGTAATAAAGTTTGCACTATCTCCTGTAATACCCCAGATACGATCTACTTTCGATGCCAATAGTATATCTTTAATTAAATCTCCTGCATGCTTCGACATATATTTCTTGATTTAAGATTTAAGACTTGCGCATCCAAACCAATTGCTCTGCACGACGCCATAAATATTGTATCGGCGCAACCAAGAAGTGCATCAGTTTGGAATATGGAAATAAGATGAATATAAATAATCCTCCTAAAATGTGCAGCTTATGAATCAAACTCATCTGTGCCATTACCGATGCTGCATCGGGCTGAAAGGTTACTACTCCTTTGGCCCAAGTATCGAGCATAAAATATTGTTCGGGAGGAGAAATTGCCGTAATTGCAGTAGACCACACACCTAAAAAGATCTGAACAGAGATCAATAACGATATGAAAATATCGTGAACCGAACTATTATCATGGATTCGCTCGTTGGTGAATCGACGAATGGTCAGTGTTACGATACCAATAAGTGCACATATACCAAAGAACGAACCCATGGATATGGCCAATAGTCGTTTTGTATCGGGAGTCATGACTAGTTCGTACAACCAACGTGGAGTAAACAGTCCGAATATATGTCCTAACAATACAAATACGATACCATAGTGGAAGAGCATTATAGACCAGTTGAACATTTTATCGTTCGACAGCAGCTGCGTTGATGTTGCCTGAATGGTTTTAGAGGCTTTCACAAAACGGGTAATCACACCAAATATGAGCAATCCAATTGCTATATGTGGTAGATAGTTGAATAACGAGTTGTCCCAGAAGCTTATCATAATCCATTTCTTTTTATTCGTTTATAAACGCTCGTTGCTCATTGAGCAGACAACCGTCGCAAGCTTTTTTTATTTCATCTGAATGCGTTACTGCTTTAAAAGGTGTAGCCACCCCTCGAGAGGCAAACGCTAGAATGATTTCCAAGAGTTCGGCATACTTACTATTGCCTTCCTTTAAGCTTTTTGTAATCTTTTCTACGACTTCCTTTACTTCAGCCAAGTGATTACAAGCACTTTCTTCAGTCTGTGTTTCACCTAAAAACTCCAGAAAGACAGGCAAATAGTCCGGCAACTCAGCATCTGACAAATGAAGACCTTCATCCTCATACATCATCTTTAGATTTACCATCGCCATTCCTCGCTGGCGAGAGTCGCCATACACATGATCAAATAAGTATAAAGACGTAGCAGGACTGTAATCAAACACCTGCGTATACTCTTGTTGCCAGATTAATAAGTCCTCTTTTTGATAATGATCAATAAAATCGTTCAATCGTTTACGAGACTTACTATCCAAACTGAGCTTATGATCTACAACTTCTTTGAAGGATGGCATTAGTGCTTGGATATTGCTTGTCGGATAATCGAGCAGAAGTGATACCAACTTTAATACTTTTGCCATACTACAATCCTCCCATTAAGTTTTTAGATCGTTCTTTTCCATGTGGATGATCAAATCCACTTTCTGATCTCACAGCAAACGTATCGTGCAAGTGATCGGTGCGCATTGTAGGAATCACAAAGCGCTCTTCGTATGGAGCCAATGCCAAGTATCTGTACATCTCATCAAATTGCATAGACGACAATCCAACCTTCTCATACATCGAATCGTCGGTATTATTATCAACCAATCTACTACGCATACGATTACGCATTGCAACCAGTTTTAGCATTGCTTCTTTAATTGGCTTCTCATTACCTGCGCAAAGCATGTTGGCTATGTATTTAATCGGAATACGCATTTCTTCCACACTTGTTAGTTCTTGCGATGCTTCTTGTTGTTCCATCTCATATACCACAGGAGACAATGGTGGAATGTACCAAACCATAGGCAATGTCCTGAATTCGGGATGTAACGGGAAGGCAATCTTCCATTCTTTCATCATTTTATACACCGGAGATTGCTTTGCAGCCTCTATAAAACTATGAGGAATACCCTGAGCTAATGCTTCTCGACACACAGCCTCATCATGAGGATCTAGAAATATATTCATTTGTGCCTCGTACAACTTTTCAGGATCTTCTGTTGATGCATACTCCTTGATACGCTCTTCATCGTAAAGCATTACACCGATATAACGAATACGCCCTACACATGATTCGGAACAAATTGTGGGTTTGCCATTTTCAATACGCGGAAAGCAGAAGGTACATTTTTCGGAACGTTTACGTACCCAATTGAAGTAGCTTTTCTTGTATGGACAAGCGCTCACACATTCGCGCCACCCTCTACATTTCTCTTCATCAATAAGCACAATTCCGTCTTCATCTCTTTTGTATATAGCACCCGAAGGACAAGCTGCTACGCATGCAGGATTGAGACAATGTTCGCACAATCGCGGAAGATAATACATAAACGAACGCTCAAACGCTTCGAAGTCTTTAGTATCTATTCCATCCAGATTCTTATCCGATGAGCGAGTACTAAACGTTCCCCCTAGGTTATCTTCCCAATTGGGTCCTTTCTCGATCTTTTCCATTCTCTTGCCGGTAAGAATAGAGAAAGGACGGGCTGTAGGCGGAGTCTTGAATTTAGCGCTACTTTGTAATATCGAATAGTTGAACGTAAATGGCTCATAATAGTCATCGATCGAAGGCATATAAGGATTGGCAAAAATAGAAGACAATACTTTTATTCTTGATCCTTGTCGAAGTCTTATTCCACGCTTGGTACGTTCCCACCCACCTTTGTAATGTTGCTGGTTCTCCCAATTGGAAGGATAACCTTGACCGGGTTTTGTTTCTACATTATTGAACCAGGTATATTCAACTCCCTGACGAGAGGTCCAGACATTCTTGCATGTAACCGAACAGGTATGACAGCCTATGCATTTGT
>JBOFPV010000016.1:0-13238 GCA_051660585.1 Tannerellaceae bacterium | reverse complement strand
AATTAGCAAGAGCTGTAAGTTCTCAATTGCAAAATGATATGGCTATTTATGTAGCAGGTGAAGCTCTTGATTTTTGTGTTTTAAATACCTTGAAACAAATACGACAGCATACTAATTTTCCGCTATTTCTAATTGAAGATTGTACTTCGTGTGTAGTGCCTGAAAGTAAAAAAGTAATTTATGATCAATTAAAGGCATTGGAGGTCCAGTTTATTTCTAGTATAAATATCTAGATTTTTTTTCTGTAAAAACGGAACTGCACCTCTAACGCTTTATGTCTAACTTTTGGGGTGCAGTTTGTTTATGAAGCATAGTTCTAAAAAAACAGAATGTAGTAAATGAAATTATATGAGATAAAAGTATAAGAACCATTTGTCGTGAACGTTATCTAGACATGCATCAAGTTCCTGATTGGCTGGTATGTTACAATGCCTATGGCGAAGAAGGTCTTCATAAATCGACCAAGGGTTACCATTTTACTCCAGCAGAAAAAGAAAAAATATTTTGGGACATATCAGGGTTGGTAACTTTTTGCAAGAGTTATGCCTTCGTTGTGATGTGAGCCGTAGCTCAATTATTTGAATATTTAATCGGTCCAACTTTTGGGGTCACTTCAGCTTTTTTTATAATTGATAATACGCTACAATAGATGCTTTTTCTATTGTTTTAGCCCATAATTGAAAACCAATCTGAGCGGCAGGCGTACACGCATCTAATTCAATTGGAGCCTTTAATGCATAAACTGTTATTGTATACATATGCCAACCGTGTCCAATCGGAGGATGTGGACCACCATATCCAATGGTTCCATAATCTGTTTTGCATTGAATTGCTCCGGTAGGCATTAGGTATGTGTCAATGTTTCCTGCATTTTCAGAAAGCTCTGTTATTGTTTTGGGAATGTTTACTACAATCCAATGCCAAAACCCACTAGTCGTTGGTGCGTCTTTATCATACATTGTTATTGCAAAATATTTTGTATCAGCAGGGGCATTGCACCATTCTAATTGAGGTGATATATTTTTGCCGCCACAAGCTGTATGAGCTTCTCGTTCAGAGATAACACCACCCATGCTATTACTCTGTAGTGTAAATGTATTTTTTTTCATTAGTTTGTTGTATTAAGAATCACAGCCTCTCCTGTATTTTCATTAACTAATAAATAATCGGTCTCTTGTGTGAAATAATGTGGAGATGGAAATATTACATAGTTATTCTCAAGAAAAATAGGATTCTCAAATGCATTGAACTTACCATCATTATAAAGATCTTCGTGACGCCAAATGTATTTACCATTATCGAGATTTAACTTACCAACAAAGCCCAAAGTCGACACATATGCGTTGTTGTCTATGATAATAGGTGTTCCTAAATTAAATGCATATATTTGATTACTCCATACAATTTGTTTTGTTTTTGAATTAATACGTTTTGCGTAACTATAACTATCTTCAAAATCTGTTTCTGTAAAAAAGATAATATAATCATTGTTGTAAATATATAAATAGATATTATCTATGACATCTTTATTTTTCAGAAAAACAAAATCTTGAGATTTCTCATCAATAATCTTACCGTTTGATAGGATTGTGTAAGTATTACTATTGAATGTGCAAGTCATTGTATCGGGATTTGTTTCCCGAATAAAATCCGCACGAGAAGCAGTCTTGTATTGTAAACTGATCCGTTCATTATGTATTAAGTCTTCGATTAAAGGTATGGTATCTTGTCCATGAATATTAGGACTAATATAACATAACATCGAAATAAAAAATGCCGAAACTTTATTCATTGTATGTAGTGTATATAAGCACAGTTTTATTTTAAAAACAGTAAAAGGATCCGAATGTTTTATGTCTATATTAATCTTTTACATATTGGAGTAAATAAAAATTACAACAGCTTTCTTTAAGGCTTTAAAGTCGTAATAAAATGTTGTTTATCTGCAATAATGCCTTTAGGTATTCCTATAATAATTTCATTCTCTTTTATTTTGTCTAAATCCAATATGCAATTTTTTATGTGATATAAATACATTTCTGAAGAATATGCCCCACTTATAACTATTGACCCAGAAGGGATTTCAGTCATCCACCTTCTCAGATTTTTAATTGGATATTTTTTTAGAGTTAAGCCAGCCTCTATCCATGCTAGGGTGTGTGCTTCGAGTAGTTGAGATTGGAATAGTGCGCAGTATTCGTATAGTAATAACCCTCGCTTCTCGAGACTTAATAAGCTCTGTAATACACCTTTGGTGTCAAGCCAATTAGTAAAGTGGTCAATAAAGTTAACATCTTGCAATAATAAATAACGTATAATCTTCTGCCATTGTTTGGCATTATAAAACAGATCAATTACGCGAGAATACTGCATAGCCTTGCATAGTTCGGTATAGCTCATACGATCACTTTCAAGTATTTCATATGGAGGCTGAGCGCTATATTTTAGACCTAATGATGTGGCATAGTTTCTCATTTTTGTGCCAGGAAGAAGTTTAAGCGTTTCAAGTTGTATTTCATCAGCATTAAATCGAGCTAATGATTGTATATCTTCTTTTATGGCTTGAAGAGTATAACCTGGTAGGCCAGCGATTAGATCAAGGTGGGTTTCTATATTCTCAAGAGAGCCTAGAAATGACAATCCGTCAATAGCTTGTGAGAGATCACCAATACGATCACTTTTTTTTAGTACATCCTCACGAAGAGACTGTATTCCGGCCTCAAGATGCAGCAGCCCTTTTGGTATTGTTTGTAGTTTAGTGCGTACTTCATCATTAAGATATGCAGGGTGTATCTCAAGGTGGAAAGCTAGTTTATTCTCATATTCTTCAAAAAGCTGTAGAAGCGCCAAGGCTCTTTTGCTCGACCCATTAAATGTGCGATCTAGTAGACGTACATTCTCAACACCCCACTCAGCATACATGTTTAAGCGTTTTCTGATCGAGTCTAAACTAAGTGATCGTACCGGTTTGTCAGCACCACTTACGCAAAATGCACAAGTATTAAAACAGCCACGTGTTGTTTCTAATTGTACAAATGCTTTTGTTTTACAAAAAAATGGAGATGTTTCAGGAAAAGCTAACTGATCATAATTTTGTACTTTAGCAATACCATTGTCATGATATACGCCAGTTGAATCAATATAGCATAAGCCATCTATTACAGCATCACCACAATAAGGCTTAAATGTTTGTTTATTCGTTTTAATATATGCCTGCAGCCATCGGGAAAAAACGATTTCGCCTTCACCTCTGAATACTGCTGATATGTAATTGTGTTGTGATAGATAGATTTCGTTGTTTCCTAAAAATTCAGGGCCACCTAATACAATTGTAACATGGGGGCATAGAGTTTTTACTCGTTGTAATATAGCCAACAGATAGTCTGATGTAAATAGCCAAGATGTAGCAGCTATAATATCAGGCTGGTGTTGTAAAATTTGAGTTATTACTGACGAAAGATTAGTGTTAATAGAAGCTGTAATAGATTTCCATTCGATTTGTCGATTCCATTCTTGGTTTTGGCATTGAGCATGGAGTGCTGGTAGAGCCAAAGATGAATGAGAAAAAGAGGCATTAATGTCAAGCCAAAGAAGATTTATTTGTTGCATTTGAATTTATATGATTTGAATAAGCGCATCAAGACCTTCTTTTTGTGTAATTGAAAAAAGATTCTTGATTTTTTGACGCAATACGTTGTAAAAGTACTCATTTTGTGTAAAACTACAGTGAATTTAAGTTCTTGTAAATGATTTGCTCATCATAGGGTTAACTGTTTTTAATATTGGAAAAAGATGTTATATTCAATAAATTCAGTTTATTGCAGAGATTTTTAGTTGAAATATAAACCCTAATGTAAATGCCTATGAAGATGATTAGTATTTTTTTATTGTTCTTTCTGCTCTCTTTTTCCATGTCTGCACAAGACAGGATTTCATTGTTTATCCAGCGAGCAAATAGATATGCGTCAGTAAATACTTCAGACTACCAGACACGCCTATGTCGAGAATATAATGTAAGAAACCATGTGCTTAATGATTATTATCGCAGATGTGGAAACAATTGGGGTAATGTTGGATTAGTTCTTGAAATTGCAAAGGTTTCGGGTAGAAGTGTAAGAGATGTGTGTGACTATTATGGACGTTATAATCGATATGGGTGGAATCGGATTTTAGTAGAAATAGGAATGGGGCCAACCTCTAGACATCATAAGCATTTTTATGATCGGATATATTATAATAGTAATTGTTGGAATGATTATTACGAATCACACTGTGGACATCATGTGAAGCCTAAATGTAGATATTGTTGTAATGCGTACTGCAATGGACATCATGGTCATGAACAGGTTTCACATCATAGAGGATGTAAATGCAAGAAATGTCAGAAATACTACCATCATCGAAAGAAGAAATATCATGACGATGATGATGACTGGGATGACTAAAAAAAGTCCGTTTTCGAGTTTTTTTCTCGAAAACGGACTTTTTTTAGTCAGAGAAAATAAAAACCGTGAAAAAAAATTTATCTTTAACTTGTTATTATACGAGTAATACTTGTTATATGATATAATTAAAATAATTGATATGGCTTTAATAATGGTAAAATGAAATTAGAAAAACACAATCATTATCAGTTTAGAATTTGTGAACAGACCAAAAGCCGAACGTACTTTATAGACGAAGATGGAGAGAGATTTAGTGCTCCTGCTTTTCAGCAAAATGTAGATGAAGTTGTATGGATGTATATTTCAGATGTAAATGATGATAAATATACATTTAAATGGAGTGTCAAAAATGAGAACTTTGAAGAGAGTAAAACGTATCCGTTCGTTATTACATCTTCTGTAAGTCAGGGTGCAAAAAATATTAGTTTCTTGGTGCGACACGGTGCCAACTTTTCTACTGCCTTGGCTGTAAAGCGAGACGATACTTCGGATTATGCGTTTGAGAAGAATAAACTGATTCACTGTAAAGTTGAGAAAATTGACATTGAGAACAATGCTGTTATGCTGCAATATGATGAGCATTTTGATGAAGTGAGCGATGCTCTTAAATTAATAGAAGAGCAAAAGGCATTTAATTATATTGCTGAGTTGAAGAACGAATTGCTTTATGTTGCAAAAATTCCGAGAAAGAATTATAAGTTAGGAGTATTTGTAGCCTTAGTTCAGCATATAAAGTTGCCACTTGATGATCTTATTTCAACAATCTATATTCTCTATACGCGAAATGATTTAGACAAGTACACGGTTGATATGCTTCTTAAAGGTTTATATGCTTATACAAACTATAGTGCAGAGTCTGTGTTACAAATGCATCAGCAGATTGAAACGGCATATGTTTCACAAATGTCATTGGATGATAATGCAATAAATGACATTGTACGAGCGTTGGCTGTTCAAATATTATTGCTTAAACAGAATGGAGAATATCCTCGATTCAAGTATGTTGCGTTTTATAGGTTTATGGCTTATTTGGCGATAACAGATATACAGCGCGATGTTTTAATCAATATATCGTTGGCTTATGCTCATGCAACAAAAGTAAATGATAAGAGTCTAGAAACTTATTTAGACTGGAAAGATGTTGTTTTTAAGTTAGAATACGATAATATTCTCGAGAAAATAAAGTTATCTCCAACAACAATTAAGTCGCCAAAAACGTATGTGCCGAAGAAGGCCTTTGATTCGAAAAAAGAAAAGATTCTTAAGTCATATAAGGCTCTTGTTTCGGAGGTGGTGAAGACTTTGGAGTATAAGGCTTTGTTTGAAAAGAGACTTACAAAACGTATAAAGTTACTCAATGAATTACGCCGACTTTGTCGAGCAATAGACTCATCGTGGTTGCTTATTTATGGTTTGCAACAATCATATTTTTTAGCTCTTATATCCTTTTGCGAACAAGATGAAAAAACGACCTTCAATGGGTGGAAGGCTAATGACAAAGCTTTGAAACGATTTCCACATCTTAGATGCTACTATGATACTATAAGTTTGCTTACAAATAGTGGTGTTCAAGAAGTAAATGTTCAATTAATCGAACGGGAGAAGACGGAATCCGATGAGCATCTAAGAAAACTGATTCGACTCATTGTGGCATATAATTTACAATGTTCCGTTTCTGATAATTTTGATTGGACTAAAAACTCTCGTAATATGATTGTAGAGTTTCTTCTCGGCGAGGAAGAATATAAATCTATAACAAAAGGGACATTAGATGCTCTTGAGGTGGATGTAGAGGAAGAAGAGCCTTTAAATTTAGGGCTTGAAGATGGTCATAGAGAATTTAAGAAATCATTTCTATTTCCGCCGGGAAGTAAGGAGCCCAACATTGGGCGTCAAGGTGCTGTAATTATGCGTACAATTGCCGGTTTTTTAAATGGTAGAGGCGGAAGCTTGTTTTTAGGTGTCGACGATAAAGGTAATATCGTTGGATTAAGTAGTGATTTTAAAGCTTTAGGTAAAGATTGTGGCCCTGATAGGTATGAGCGAGAATTGAGGCGATACATTGTTGATGGATTTGGTAAAGATATCAACTCTTCAATTGACTTGAAGTTTCAGACGGTTGCAAATATGACTTATTGTGAGGTTATTATACCTGAAAGTAAATCTCCGGTTTGCTATAAAAATGATTTTTGGCAAAGACAAGGAAACGAAACTCGAATATTAAAAGGAAATGATATAGCATTGTTTATTAAACGAAAATTGGATTAGTTTATAGTTAATGTCGTAAATCCCAATGGCTATGGAAGGAGATATTGAGAAGATCTGGTTAAAGCAGAAGGTCTATTTTGAAAGTGGAGCGACAAAAAGCTATCAATTTAGGCTAGATGCATTATGTAAGTTGAATAAAGTCATTCATAAATATGAAAGACAATTATATGAAGCTTTATATAAAGATCTTCATAAATCTGAACAAGAAGTTTTTTTGACCGAGATTATGATTGTATTTGAGGAAATTAAGCACAATCGTAAAAACTTGAAAAAATGGATGAAAAGAGAGTCAATATCTGTTCCTTATTATTTTGTGGGGACGAGATGTGAAGTAGTACCAGAACCCTATGGTTTAAGTCTTATTATTGCTCCTTGGAATTATCCGATTCAGCTTCTTTTAGCTCCTTTGATAGGGGCTATTTCGGCCGGAAATTGTGCAATGCTTAAACCTTCGCCCTATGTGCCGAATGTGTCTTCTGTTTTGGTGAAAATGATTCGAGATGCATTTGATGATCGGTATGTTGCAATTGTTGAAGGAGATAGAGAAGTGAACTCTTTATTATTAAAACAACGATGGGATTATATCTTTTTTACAGGAAGTCCATCTCTTGGTCGCGTTGTAATGCAAGCTGCAGCAGAGAATGTAACACCTCTTACGCTTGAACTTGGAGGAAAAAGCCCATGTATTATTGATTCAACAGCAGATGTAAAGATGGCCGCTAAACGAATTACATGGGGTAAATTTCTTAACTGTGGACAAACATGTGTTGCGCCAGATTACTTATTAGTGCATGAATCGATAAAAGAAGATCTAGTTTCTTTTCTTAAAACGTATATAATCGAATTCTATGGTGATAATCCTCAATTGTCCGAATATTATGGGCGAATAGTAAATGACAAAGCATTCATGCGTTTAGATAGGTTGTTGAAAGATGTGAAAATATTATATGGAGGCTGTCGAGTTGAGGCGGATTTATACATTGAGCCAACTTTAGTAGATGTAGAAGATGTGTGTGGTTGTAAACTTATGGAGGAGGAAATTTTCGGACCGATACTCCCGATTATTTCATTTAAGGATATTTCTGATGTAAGTAAATTTATATCTGCGAGGGAGAAACCGTTAGCTTTATATTGCTTTTCAGACAAAGAGAAGTTTAACTTGGTTTTAGAAAACACAAGTTCTGGTTCTGCATTATTGAATGATGTAGTTTTACATGTTGGAAATGGATTGCTTCCCTTTGGTGGAGTTGGAAATAGTGGCTTTGGAAACTATCATGGTAAGGAGTCTTTTCTAACCTTTAGCCATTTGAAGTCTGTACTTTATTCTCCTAAGTGGTATAATAATGCTTTTCGTTTTCCTCCATATAAGAAGTTTAAGCTCGTAAAGTGGTTGTTCTCGTGAGTATATTCCTGTCAGTGATATGATTGTGCTTTATATAATAGTCCCAATGATTTTAAATATAATTATTGGGACTATTTACTATAATTATTAGTCTTGAACTCTATTTTTGATCCAATCAAGAAGAAGGTCTTTACATATCGCTGCATATCTGAAGTCTGAATATAAACTCCATCCGTGCCCTCCCTTTGCAAAAATATGTAAAGCTGATTTGATCTTACACTTCAATAATTCTTCGTAAAACAAAAGAGATGCGACTGGAGGTGCAATTGGATCATCATTGCATAATACGAGAAAGCAAGGAGATGTTGCTTTGTTGACACTTCGCTCTGCTGATAGAGAGATGTATAGATTTTCACTAGCAGATGATCCAATCAATTTTTCTCTTGTGGGTACGTGTGTCAATCCATCCATCATTGATAATACAGGATAAAATAAAGCAATAAATTTAGGTTTTGTAGCTTCAGGGGATAGATTACCTAATCTTGCAACAGTATTGCCTCCAATAGAAAAACCGATTGCTCCTATCTTGTTTGGATCAATGTGCCAAGCTTTAGCATATAACTTTGTTTGAGACATTGCTTGCTGTGCATCTTCTAGAGGTATTTCGTGATGTTGGTTGGGTAGTCTATATTTTACAACAATTGCTGCAATATCATGTTGAACTAGCCATTGTGCGGTTTTGATCCCATGATTTTCAAATTGAAGAATAGAAAAGCCACCACCGGGGAAAATTAAAACAGCAGGGGTATGGTTGTTTGTGTTCTTTGGTAAATATGCATATAATTGACCTTTGCTGATATTATCAATTTTTCCTTCAATGTTGTTTTCTGTTCCAGTAAGTCCATTTGAAGTTGGAGCCTCAGACGTCCAAAGATCTATAATGATTGGTGATTCCATAAAGTTTATGTAATTAAATGTAGTAAATGTTGAGTATAACAGCTATGGTGGACTAAATACATGCAGGTTTTGTTTTGCGCCTGCATGTATGGCAATAATGCAATTGTTACTTTAATTGCGAAACCTTACGTATGGTATCAAGAAATTCTTCATTAGACATCTTGATTTCGGGCTCTCTGTAGTGTACATAATCCTCAAAATAGTCACTAGCAATATCAGCCATGATGTCTTTGCCTGGTAAATCATTTTGATTAAGAAATGACTCGATTCGATTCTGAACATCATGTATTACTGCAATTTTGTCTTCGTGTCTATCAGGCTTATCATTGCCAATAATATGCTCATTGCGAGCGATTAAATATACAGTAGTATAAAACTTAGCGATGTTTCCAAATACTGGTTCGAATTTTTGTTTTGTGCTATCAGGTAATAAATCGAGATAGTTTTGAGTTGCTGTTTTCTCCATATTTAATTAAATTATTTGGGTCAAATTTACACAAAATAGATTTATCGAAATCTATTATCTAAATTTTTAGCAATTGCTGATTGCTTCTATTTGTATAAACAATAGAAAGAACACTATGTTTTGTCTGAATAAAAATAGCCGCGAAGTACTCTCTTTTTTAAGAAAACTTGTTACCTTTGACCACCATTTTACTGAATAAAAATATAATTAGCAATGAATATATCTTACAACTGGCTGAAGGATTATTTAAATTTTGATTTGCAACCTGAAGAAGTTGCAGCAGCTCTTACTTCTATAGGCCTAGAAACTGGTGGTGTAGAGGAAGTTCAAACAATTAAAGGAGGTTTGGAAGGATTAGTAATTGGTGAGGTTTTGACATGTGTTGACCACCCTAATTCTGATCATCTTCATATCACAACTGTTGATTTAGGTAATGGAGAACCTTCTCAAATTGTATGTGGAGCTCCGAATGTAGCAGCAGGACAAAAAGTGGTTGTTGCTACAATTGGTACTACATTGTATTCCGGAGAAGAGAGCTTTAAAATAAAGAAAGCCAAAGTGCGTGGTGTAGAATCAAATGGTATGATTTGCGCGGAAGATGAAATTGGTCTTGGTGAAAGTCATGACGGAATTATGGTACTACCTGCTGATGCAGTTGTAGGTACATTGGCTAAAGATTATTTTAATATCAAAAGTGACTTTGTTCTTGAAGTAGACATTACACCAAACAGAGTTGATGCAACATCTCATTTTGGCGTAGCACGTGATTTAGCAGCTTATCTTACTCAAGCAGGCGTTGACGCAACATTAACTCGTCCATCTGTTGATAACTTTAAAATAGATAGTCCTGAAAAGGTAGTAGAGGTTATTGTCGAAAATCAAGAAGCTTGCCCTAGATATTCCGGTATTGTAATTAAAGGTGTAACTGTTGATGCAAGTCCAGAGTGGTTGCAGAATCGTTTGCAATTGATCGGTCTACGTCCGATTAATAACATCGTAGATATTACAAACTTTATTCTTCATGAGCTAGGACAACCTCTTCATGCATTCGATTTTAGTGAAATCAAAGGAGATAAAGTTATTGTAAGAACATTATCTGCAGGAACTAAATTTGTGACTTTAGATGAGGTTGAGCGTACTTTAGATTCAAACGACTTAATGATCTGTAATGCCGAAGAAGGAATGTGTATTGCAGGTGTATTTGGTGGTTTACATTCAGGTGTGACAAAGAAGACAACAGATATTTTTATTGAGTCAGCTTACTTTAATCCAACTTCGGTTCGCAAAACTGCACGTCGACATGGTTTAAATACAGACTCGTCTTTCCGTTTTGAACGTGGTTGTGATCCAAACAATACATTATATGTTCTTAAACGTGCTGCTCTTTTAATTAAAGAGATTGCAGGTGGACAAATTACAGGAGATATTATTGATATTTATCCTGCTGTAATAGAGGAGCCAAAAGTGGAATTATCTTTGGCTAAAGTAAACTCATTGATTGGAAAAGATATTCCTGTTGAAACAGTGAGAAGTATCTTGAATTCATTAGAGATTTCGATATTAAAAGAAGAAGAAGGCGTATTGTCATTATCTATTCCAACTTATCGCGTAGACGTATTGCGTGATGTGGATGTTATTGAAGATATTCTTCGTATTTATGGGTATAATAATGTCGAGATTAGCGAAAATGTTAAGTCTAATCTTTCATACAAGCAAGCTTCAGATGTGTCATATGCATTGCAAAATCTCATTTCGGAGCAGCTTACCGGTTGTGGCTTTAATGAAATCCTTAATAACTCACTTACCAAGAGTGCATATTATACAGATCTAATTACCTATCCGGAGTCAAAACTTGTACAATTGAAGAATCCATTGAGTAATGATTTGAACGTAATGCGTCAAACTTTATTATTTGGAGGATTAGAAAGTGTAGCTTATAATGTCAATCGTCGAAATTCGGATCTATGTTTATACGAATTTGGTAATTGCTACAGCTATGATAGCGAGAAAGTAAAACCTGAAATTAAGCTTTCTGGATATGCAGAAGAGCAACGTTTGGCTTTGTTTGTAACTGGAAATATGGTTTCAAATAACTGGGCTCATGCTGATGAAAAGACAAGTGTGTATGAATTAAAAGCGTATGTTGAAAATATTCTGGTAAGATTGGGGATTTCTCTTCGTAAAGTTGTATTCGGAGCTTTGACAGATGATATCTATTCAGCAGGTATTTCAATTCAAACACAAGCAGGTAGAAAACTAGGAACACTTGGTATTGTTCAAAAGAAAATTCGCAAGCAGTTTGATATTGATGCTGAGGTTTACTTCGCTGAATTGTCTTGGGATCAATTACTAAAAGAAGCTAACAGTAATAAAGTAACGGCGACAGAGATTTCTAAATTTCCAGCTGTGAAACGTGACTTAGCATTGCTTATTGATAAGTCGGTACAATTCTCGGAAATCGTTAAGATTGCTTTTGACTCGGAGAAGAAGTTATTGAAAGATGTAACTTTATTCGACGTGTATGAAGGGAAAAACCTTGCGGCAGGAAAGAAATCTTATGCTGTAAGCTTCTTCTTGCAAGATGAGAATAAGACATTGAATGATAAGCAGATTGATGCGATCATGAAAAAAGTTCAAACAAATCTTGAATCAAAACTAGGCGCACAATTGCGTTGATTATACTAAATAACAAATAAGCCTTGATTCCTTTTACATGAGATAGGATACAAGGCTTAGATTTGTAATTAAATATTTTATTATATATGGGAAGAGCGTTTGAATATCGCAAAGCGAGAAAAATGAAACGTTGGGGCAACATGGCTCGTGTGTTTACAAAACTGGGTAAAGAAATTACAATCGCAACAAAAACAGGCGGTCCAGACCCAGAAACAAACCCGCGTCTTCGTGTATTGATGCAGCAAGCTAAAAAAGAGAACATGCCTAAGGAAAACGTAGAGCGTGCAATCAAAAAAGCTACTTCAAAAGATTATACAGACTATAAAGAAATGGTGTATGAAGGATACGGTCCTTTTGGTATTGCGATTGTTGTAGAAACTGCAACTGATAATCCAACAAGAACTGTAGCAAACGTACGAAGCTATTTCAATAAACTCGGAGGTTCTTTAGGTACTTCTGGTAGCTTAGAGTTTCTTTTTGACCACAAATGTGTTTTCAAAGTAGCAGCGAAAGAAGGTGTTTCTCTTGAGGATCTAGAACTTGAGCTTATCGACTTTGGTGTAGATGAAGTAGAGGAGGATGGAGAAGAAGTTATCCTTTACGGAGAATTCAAATCATACTCTGATATTCAAAAGTATCTTGAAGACAATGCTTTTGAAATTCATAGTGCAGAGTTTGAGCGTATTCCAAACGATACAAAGGAGCTCAATGCAGAGCAAAGAGCTCAGATCGAAAAGCTTCTTGAGAAGTTTGAAGATGATGAAGATGTTCAGAATGTTTTCCATAACATGGCAGAAGCAGAGGACGAAGAATAATTCAGATAAGAATATTTCTCTACAAAAAAGGCAGGATGTAAGTCTTGCCTTTTTTAATTACTAATTTTGTAATATTTTTCTTTGATGTAAACATCTGATATCATGGAGGTAGTAGTGTTTATACGTAAGGTTAAACAAGAAAATGTAATTTTTTTTCATTTAAATGCTTGCAACCTTAAATAATTTATCTATCTTTGCAGTGTCCAAATGAGATACGGGTTTAGCTCAGTTGGTAGAGCATCGGTCTCCAAAACCGAGTGTCGGGAGTT
>JBOFPV010000015.1:0-47412 GCA_051660585.1 Tannerellaceae bacterium | reverse complement strand
AGATATTAAGGTGGTTATAGCGTTGGGGTTCCACCTCTTCCCATTTCGAACAGAGAAGTTAAGCCCAATAGCGTCGATGGTACTGCGTATAGTGGGAGAGTAGATAGCCGCCGTTTTAGCTCGCAGAGAGCAAATAGTAAAGCGAGTCAGTCGAAAGATTGACTCGCTTTTTTTGTGTCTAATTATTTGTAAACAATCAGCAGGCTGGTATTTGGGCTTACCCGATTAACCATGGGGACTTCCTTTTTAATAGTATCTTTGTCTTATGGACACACAAGGACTTTTACTTCTCGCTCAGGTTGTATTACCAACTGATATCTTAACCAAGTTAGCTATTGTCAAAGTTGAATCAAATGACAATGAGATTCGTATATATTTAGATGAGATTGTAGATATGGAATTCATAGAAAATATTCATATCGAATCAAAAGGCTTTACAGATCCGGTTACAGTCCGAGATTTTCCAATAAGGGATAAAGGAGTCGATTTGATCGTTCGACGTAGACGTTGGTATGACAATCTAATAAAGAAATCTTTTTCGGTTCCTTTTGATGGTCTTAAAGCCGATGGTTTTCGCTACTCAAAAGAGTTTGCGGCTTTTTTAAAAGAAGTGTATGGAGACCAAGCCTACGACCTCCCGTTCGCTTGAGAATTATTATCACATCAACGGAGATATTTTTGAGAAGCAATACAAAGAGCAGTTAAGTGGCTATAGGGAATGGTCCGAGCTATCACATGCAGACGAGTGGCTAGTGTTTCCTCTGAATATAGGAGAAAGTATCTGTACTGATGAAACCTCTATCAGCGATGGAGAGCAGTATTCCATCATAACGAATAGAGCCTCTAGAGGTAGATCCGGCTCTATTATCGCAATAATCTAAGGTGTTAGATCTGAGGATATCATACAAACGTTACGCTTAATACCATTAAACCAAAGAGAGCAGGTAAAAGAAATAATCATGGATTTTTCGAACAGTATCAGTCTGATTGCAAGACGCTGTTTTCCTAAAGCAATACGAACTATTGATCGATTTCATATGAAGAAACTTGCTTGTGATACATTGCAATAAATGTCTTGTTTCGGAACAGGTCAAAAAATAAGGGGAAAGTAACCGAAGTCTCTTTCCCCTTATCGTTATAAGTTCATTTGAAGCTTACTCTTGATTGATCGCTTTAGTGTCTCCTAAAATTGCTTTCAGATCAATAGTGAAGATCAATGTTGAATATGCAGGAATATCACCTTGTGATGAAGTACCGTAACCAAGTTGCTGCGGAATCCATACTTCCCAAACATCACCAACTTTCATGTGTTGAAGAGCTGTAGAAAACCCGTCAACTAAGCCGTCAACCTTGAATTCGGCTGGCTTCTGATCCCAGTTAGAGTCGAACACCTTGTCATTGATAAGTTGACCTTTGTAGTTCACCTTTACACTATCAGTGAATAGAGGGCTAACCGTACCATCACCTTTCTCAATAACTTTGTACAGGATAAATCCATTTTGCGATTGAGAAGTGATTTTTGTATATTCCGAGTTGAAGATTTGCTTATCAAAAGCTTCTTCATTTTCAATTTTCCAAGCCTCGTCAATAACGGTTTCGTTCTTGTCACACGAAGTTGCCAACACGATTGAGGTTAGTATAAAAAACAGATACTTGATTGTCTTCATTGGTTTATTCTCCTAGTTGCTTAAAGAGTGATTTCATACTTACTTTGTCTGCAATAATCTTGTTAAGATCTGCGATAGCAACACGCTCTTGTTCCATTGTGTCGCGGTGTCTGATAGTAACAGTATTATCTTCTAGAGACTGGTGGTCTACAGTTACGCAGAAAGGAGTACCAATTGCGTCCTGACGACGGTAACGTTTACCGATTGAGTCTTTTTCATCATACTGACATTTGAAGTCGAACTTCAAGTTGTCGATGATCTCTTGAGCTTTTTCCGGTAGGCCATCTTTCTTAGTCAAAGGCATAACAGCCAATTTAACCGGTGCAAGAGCTGCAGGAAGTCTCAATACTACGCGAGTTTCACCGTTTTCAAGTGTTTCTTCGCAATACGAACCAGCCATAACAGTAAGGAACATACGGTCTACACCAATCGAAGTTTCGATTACATAAGGAACGTATGATTTACCAAGTTCAGGATCGAAGTACTGAATCTTCTTACCAGAGAACTTCTCGTGGCTGCTCAAGTCAAAGTCGGTACGAGAGTGGATACCTTCAACCTCTTTGAAACCGAAAGGCATTTCAAACTCGATATCTGTAGCCGCGTTAGCATAGTGAGCCAATTTCTCGTGATCGTGGAAACGATATTTCTTATCGCCAAAACCAAGAGCCTTGTGCCATTTAACGCGTGTATCTTTCCATTTTTTGAACCATTCAAGTTCTTCACCAGGACGAACAAAGAATTGCATTTCCATTTGTTCGAATTCGCGCATACGGAAGATAAACTGACGAGCTACGATTTCGTTACGGAAAGCTTTACCGATTTGAGCGATACCAAAAGGAATCTTCATACGGCCTGTCTTTTGTACGTTTAGGAAGTTAACGAAGATACCCTGAGCAGTTTCAGGACGAAGGTAAACCTTCATAGCTCCGTCGGCAGTAGAACCCATGTCTGTTGCAAACATCAAGTTAAACTGGCGAACTTCCGTCCAGTTTTTAGTTCCTGAGATAGGACAAACGATTTCACAATCGATAATGATTTGTCTCAATTCCTCAAGATCTGAGTTGTTCAAAGCATTCGCAAAACGTGTGTGAACATCGTTTTTCTTTGCTTCATATTCTAGAACGCGAGGGTTAGTTGCACGGAATTGATCTTCATCAAAAGCTTCTTTGAAGCGCTTTGCTGCTTTCTCAACTTCTTTGTTAACCTTCTCGTCAATCTTTGCCAAATAATCTTCGATCAATACATCGGCACGATAACGTTTCTTTGAGTCTTTGTTGTCAATCAACGGATCATTGAATGCATCAACGTGTCCTGACGCCTTCCAAATAGTTGGGTGCATAAAGATTGCAGAATCGATACCCACAACGTTATCGTTAAGAAGTACCATGCTATCCCACCAATATTTCTTGATGTTGTTTTTCAACTCAACTCCCATCTGACCGTAATCATATACAGCTCCTAGACCATCATAGATTTCTGATGATGGAAACACGAAACCGTACTCCTTACAGTGCGATACTAACTTCTTAAATACATCTTCTTGTGCCATATTTTCGAGAACTAATAATATTATCTTTTATACTAGCACACAAAGTAAATCATTTTTTTCGATTTAGTTTGTATATTTGTCTTTGCTTGAATCATTTTTTAATGGTTTTCACTCTGATAAATACATCTTTAGTCTGCTTATGGTACCCGAAAATATTATCGATCAAAACGAAAACGAAGAAACTCCGGATATGAATCCTGAGAATGCGCATTCTGACTACAAAGCACCCGCTAAGTTGGGCGACAATGCATCTCAGCAATTATCGGGAATGTATCAAAATTGGTTTCTCGATTATGCCTCTTATGTGATCTTGGAGCGTGCTGTTCCGAACATCTTCGACGGTCTGAAACCGGTACAACGACGCATTCTTCATTCGATGAAAAGACTTGACGATGGTCGCTACAACAAAGTAGCCAATATTGTAGGTCATACCATGCAGTTTCACCCGCACGGAGATGCTTCTATCGGTGATGCATTGGTGCAGCTTGGGCAAAAAGATCTTTTGATCGACTGTCAGGGAAACTGGGGTAACATCCTTACGGGCGACGGAGCCGCAGCTTCGCGTTACATCGAAGCACGTCTTTCAAAGTTTGCACTCGAAGTACTGTTTAATCCCAAGACAACCCATTGGAAGCAATCGTACGATGGTCGTAACAAAGAACCGATTGCCTTACCTGTAAAATTCCCATTGTTGCTTGCACAAGGTGTAGAAGGTATTGCCGTAGGTTTGTCGTCAAAGATTCTTCCACACAACTTCAACGAACTGCTCGATGCCTCGATTGCCTACCTACGTAAAGAAGACTTCGTGCTATATCCCGACTTCCTTACCGGCGGATACATCGACGTAACCAAATACAACGACGGCGAACGTGGCGGATCCGTTAAGATTAGAGCAAAAATCAATAAGCTAGATAATAAGACCCTTGTCATTACGGAGATCCCTTACGGAAAAACAACCTCTTCCGTAATCGAATCCATCATCAAAGCCAACGACAAAGGCAAGATCAAAATCAAAAAGATTGATGATAATACGGCTCAGAACGTCGAGATCCTTGTGCACCTTGCACCGGGAGTTTCTTCCGACAAGACGATCGATGCTTTGTATGCATTTACCGATTGTGAAATCAGTCTTTCGCCAAACTGCTGTATCATCAATAACAACAAGCCTTACTTCCTTGGAGTAAGCGAAGTGTTGCGCCATTCGGTCGATCAGACGGTTCTGTTGCTAAAAACCGAACTTCTTATCGAAAGGGCCGAATTGCACGAATCGTTGTTGTACGCATCTTTGGAGAAAATATTTATCGAGGAGCGCATCTATAAAGACAAACAATTCGAGAACGCACCTTCGGTCGACGCAGCCATTGTGCATGTTGACGACCGACTTACCCCCTACAAACCATCGTTTGTGCGCGAGATCACCAAAGAAGACATTCTTCGACTTCTCGAGATCAAGATGGGACGTATCTTGAAGTTCAATTCCGACAAAGCAGAAGAAAATATTCTTCAAATCAATGCTTCGATCGAAACCGTAAATAAACATCTCGACAACCTTATCGGTTATGCAATTAACTGGTATGAAACACTCAAGCGCAAATACGGAGCAAGTCACAAGCGACTTACCGAGGTGCGCAGCTTCGATACCATTGAAGCAACCAAGGTAGTAGAAGCAAACGAAAAGCTATACATCAACCGCGAGGAAGGCTTCATCGGTACATCCTTGAAGAAAGACGAATACATCTGCAACTGTTCCGACATCGACGATGTGATTATCTTCTATAAAGACGGTAAATACAAAATCGTGAAAGTGAGCGAGAAGATGTTTATCGGGAAAAATATCCTTTACGTAAACGTATTTAAGCGCAACGACAACCGCACGATCTACAACATGATCTACCGCGACGGCAAAATGGGAGCGATGTACATCAAACGCTTTGCCGTAACCGGAATCACGCGCGACAAGGAATACGATTCTACACAAGGAAAACCAGGCACCCGCGTCGTTTACTTCAGTGCCAACCCGAATGGAGAGGCCGAAACCGTAAAAGTGATATTGAAGCCAAAGCCACGTCAGAAAGTATTGACGTTCGAAAAAGACTTCAGCACCATTGCCATCAAAGGCAAGCAATCGATGGGTAATATCCTGACCAAAGCAGAGGTGCACAAAGTCTCTTTGAAGCAAAAAGGAACATCCACGCTGGGCGGTCGCGAAGTATGGTTCGATTGGGATGTACTTCGTATCAACTACGATGGACGCGGCGAATACTTGGGCGAGTTTCAAAGCAAAGACCAGATTCTGGTAGTGTTGAAAAATGGCGAGTTTTACGTTACGTCGTTCGATTTGAGCAATCACTTCGAGACCAATATCCTTCGAATACAGAAGTTCAATGCAAATAAAGTCTGGACCTGTGCCTTTTACGACGGCGATCAAGACTATTATTACATCAAACGCTTCCAGATGGATGCGTCGACCAAAAAGCAAAGCTTCATTGGTGAAAGCGAGAAGTCGAGAACCATCATTCTCACCACTCAATATTATGCACGCTTTGAGGTAATTTTCGGAGGAAACGATTCGTTCCGTGAAGCACTCGACATCGATGCCGATGAGTTTATCGGAGTAAAAAGCTTCAAAGCTCGCGGCAAACGCATCTCAACCTATCAGATTGCTGAGATAAAAGAACTAGAGCCGCTTCGTTTTCCCGATCCGGAAGAGGAGGAAGCCGATGATGACTTTGAGAATGAAGCAGACTTGTCTGACGAAAACGAAGAGCTAATCAGCGACTCAGACCTAATAGCAGAGATCACGGGGCAGATGAAACTGTTCGACAATTGATAGTATTATGAATAAACTGACTGTTTGTATTTTCGTATTCTTAGGAATTACGCAAGCCTTGTTTTCAAACAACAAAGACTCGTTGAGCCTGTTTGAAAACGAAGCAGAGCCTATTCCGTATTCGACCAACGAAGCTACCATGTTTGGTGTAGGAGGATATCAATTACTCGATACCTACCTATCGCCTTATACCTACAAAGGATGGGGCTTGAGCGTAGCAAATGAGAAACTTAAAACAGTCAGTTTATTCAATCATCACGGCGTAAGGCAACAAAACTTCGGAATCGAGTTTTCCTCGACCGAAAACGACGCCAAGACGGCATCCTATCTATCCGGAATGATTACCTATGGCATTGGTTACGGATACCGCTTTGAGCCCTGTGAAAACCTTCGGCTTATACCCGGCGTATCGGCGCGCGCACTTGCCGGTTTCATCTACAATACGCGCAACGGAAACAATCCTGCTTCGATGAAACTCGATGTAGCCGCCAATCTTACCGGTATGGCCATTTACAATTTTAAGATACGTGAGTTTCCGCTTACGTTGCGCTTTCAAACAGAAATACCTTTCTTCTCGGTATTCTTTTCTCCCAACTACATGCAGTCGTATTACGAGATATTTAGCCTGGGCAATTACAAAGGAGTAGTCAAGGCCGGTTCCTTGCACAACTATTTTACCATGCGTAATTATCTCACTCTAGATATCCCCATCTACAACTACACCGTACGCTTGGGATACCAGAACAACATTTATAAAACCGACGTCAACAACCTAACAACGCATCTGTATTCCAACAGCTTTATGATTGGGATCGTAAAGGAAATTGTTTCCTATTCGGGCAGAAAACTTAAAAACAAGCGCGGATTCAACAGTGCTTATTATTAATCATGGTATGAAAAATACGCTATATCTACTTTTGTGCATTCTTTTGTGCACCTTAAGCGCATGCGAGAAGGAAGATCAATATACACGAGATCCGTATCGCAACTTCGAGGCTTTGTGGCAGATTCTCGACAAGAATTATTGCTTTTTCGAGTATAAAGACGTCGATTGGAACGAGGTATACGATAAGTATGCCGTGCAAATGAGCGACACGATGAGCAACGATTCCCTTTTTAATAAGTTAGGAGATATGCTTTCGGAGCTAAAAGACGGGCACACCAATCTTTACTCTTCGTTCAACGTGGCACGGTATTGGAAATGGTACGAAGACTACCCCGATAATTTCAACGAAGCAGTACAACGTCACTACATGGGGAACGATTATCGAATTGCGGGAGGAATGAGATATATGAAGTTAACCCCCGAAATCGGATACATCTATTACGGAAGTTTTATGTCGCCTGTTGGTGATAGCAACCTTGATTACATTTTGATGTACTTTGCCGACTGCAAAGGATTGATCATTGATGTGCGCAACAACGGCGGCGGCAACCTCACGATGTCTGACCGTATAGCTTCGCGCTTTGCAAAAGAAAAACTCGTTTGCAGTTACATCAAGCATAAGAACGGACCTGGGCACAATGATTTTTCCAATCCCTATCCAATTGAGCTGATCCCCTCTGATCGTGTAAGATGGTTTAGGCCGGTAGCGGTATTGACCAACCGTCGGTGCTACAGTGCTACAAACGACTTCGTAAACAAAATGCGACTATTTCCGCAAGTCATACAAATAGGCGATAAAACCGGAGGCGGTAGCGGCTTTCCGTTTAGCTCCGAACTGCCCAACGGCTGGAGCGTGCGCTTTTCGTCGTCACCTATCCTGGATGCGAAGATGCGCATTACTGAATTCGGCATCGATCCCGATATTGCGGTCACCATGACACAGGCCGATGTGATGTCGATGACCGATCCTATCATTGACAGGGCTGTAAAATACATAACCGAAAATGCGCCGGAAGTAGAAAAACCAAACATTCTTTACAATACACTGTCTGATTCTTTACAGATACAGTAAATATTTTTCAAGCATTTAACATGCAGGTAATAAGTAGGTTGCTTGCTTTTTGTTGAGCTTCGGTAAATTTTGTTTCAAAAAAAGTCTGCCTAATGTTTGGAGGGAATGAAATTATATCTATCTTTGCACACGTAAACGTCATGCGGATGTGGCGTAATTGGTAGCCGCGCTAGACTTAGGATCTAGTGCCGAGAGGCGTGGGGGTTCGAGTCCCTTCATCCGCACGATAAAAGCTTCGAGAGTAATCTCGGAGCTTTTTTTATTTCTGCCTGTTGGTGCATCCTCCGCATCGAATGGGGTTATTGTAAAAAGCATCTTTATCTTGATTTAGTGGCCGATTAACCTACTTGGCTCATTATTCCCATTTTATCTCCCTTTTTTATCTATTTATTGCCAGAATCCTCCCCTTTTTAAACTGACGATCTGCTTGCGAAAACGCAGTATTGCTTTCGAGCGATTCATCTTCTTTGTAAACAACTTCGAAAGGAGGTGATAAAAAGAAGCATTCGCAAGTCATGTAAGCGACAAGTTGTAAAAGCTAAACGTACTCACAGTGGCATCGAGCGCATGAAGTAGTGTGTTGGTAGGGTTGAAGTGAATCTCGGGCGTTTAAGCCCTCGGAAATGAGCAACAATGCGATTTTGTCTTCGTGGAGATTCCAAATAGTCTTCGTGGAGATTGCGTACACTCTTCGCAGTGAATGAATTTACTCTTCATGGTGAGTGAAAAAACTCTTCGTGAAGACTGAAAATGGTTTCAATGAAGACGATTTTTCCTTTTCGTGAAAACCTAATTACGTTTTCACGAGAACCAAACAGCGTTTTTTTGAGAACAAAGTAAGGTTTTTGGAAGAACCATGCTTGGTTTTTGTTGAAAAAACGGCTGATTTTATAGAATTCTTCAGGCGTTGACGTTTGTAGAAGCTTTGGGTGTGCAAAAGACTAAAAAGGAGTGTGAAGAAAAGCGTGTTTTCTGAAGTGTAAATTTCGATTGTTTTTTCAATTCTAGGAGAAAGAGGCCCTGTAAATGCCCAAAGTTGCCGCTGAAGTGTGCCTTCGAAAAGAGCCAAAAATTGCCTTATTGTATATCGTAGAAGAAAGCCAATGTTGCTTATGCCGGCAAAGAGTAACGGGCCGGAGACGGCAAAAAAAAGAGGCATCCTTTACGAATGCCTCTTGAGTTGAAATATCAATTGATTAGATTTTCTTTTCAATTTCTGCTTGGTCGATGTTCAAAACATAGTCTCCTAGTTTCTCACATTCGGCAATGATATCCATGTAATATACACCTTCCTGATATTCGTATTTCATTTCTTTCACGTTGGTGATATTTTGAGTCTTAAGTTGATTGCGAAGGTTATTGATCTCGTTTTCGATATTATACGCTTCGTTCATCTTGTTCTGACCGTCTTTCTTGTACAAGATGTTTACCATGTGTTGAAGAGCGCGTTCGGTTACTTCAAACATGTTTTCAACATTCTCGTTTAGTTCTGCTGGGAAAGCAGCCTTGCCTTCGTTGCGACGTTTGATAGCACGTGCAAGGTTGTAACAAGAGTCTGCCACACTTTCGATCTCGGTAATTACGCGAAGCATGATGCGGATCTCGCTTTTTCCGGCATTGCTAAGGTCGCCGTTGGATACTTGAGTCAAGTAATTGGCAATTTCTACCTCCATGCGGTCGCAAATGCTTTCGTATTTTTCGATGCGAGTATATGTTTTAATGAACTTTTTCTCGTCGTTTTCGTAGTACAATTCACGTACCATTCCGAACATACGATGTGCTCTTTCGCCATATACTGCGATCTCTTTGCTTGCTTGAACCAATGAAAGTTCGGAGGTAGAAAGCATCGTTGAAGAGATAAACTTCAATTGGAATTCTTCGTCCGTAGCTTTTTGTTTGTATATAGAAGAGCAGATGCGTACATAAACGTTGACAAACCAAATCATCACCGATACGTTGATGATGTTAAAGATGGTGTGAAACAAAGACAACGAATACGATACGGATACCTGTAATGAGATGAGTTGAGCCTGCAATGCCGCTAGTTGCGGATCGGTAGGAGTGGTGCCTGAAGTGATGGCATTTACCGTGGCCGGATCCAATGAATTAAGGAATTGTCCTAGTTCGTAAGGGTTGCCCGGTCCGTAGTTTGTTACAATCCAAGCCACCATTTTGGTGAACGGAAAGAATACGATAAGCATCCATAATACTCCGAATACATTGAACATAAAGTGTCCAAATGCAGCACGTTTAGCTGAGATGTTTGCATTCAGAGCTGCAATGTTTGCAGTGATGGTAGTACCAATGTTTTCTCCCAATACCATTGCTGCTGCAATCTCGAAAGAGATCCATCCTTTGCTACACATAATCAGTGTAATTGCCATGGTTGCACTAGAAGACTGTACGATAATGGTAAGAACGGTACCGATCAAAAGGAATAGCAATACCGATGCAAATCCCATTGAGGTGTAGTCTTGCAAGAAAGCAAGAATTTCAGGATTGCTCTTTAGGTCGGGAACGGCTCCTTTTAAGAAGTCAAGACCCATAAACAACAAAGCAAAACCGATAAGGAATTCACCCCACGACTTGCGTGTACTGTTGCTGGAGAAAATAAATGGAAGAGAGATACCAATGAGGGGGAGAGAAAACATACTAATGTTTACCTTAAACCCAAACAGCGAGATGATCCAGGCTGTGACGGTGGTACCCACATTAGCACCCATAATAACGCTGATCGATTGTGCAAGTGAAAGAAGACCGGCGTTAACAAAGCTTACAACCATCACGGTTGTTGCTGACGATGACTGTATAAGTGCAGTAATCAAAACTCCGGTTAATACACCCGTGACACGATTGGTTGTCATAACGGAGAGAATATTTCTCAATCTCTCTCCAGCTACCTTTTGTAACCCTTCGCTCATGATCTTCATCCCATAAAGGAAGATACCAAGAGAGCCTATCAGGGTAAGGAAGTCGAATAATGAATAGCTCATCGAATTTTCTTTTAATTTGGCTTGATTATACAGATTTAGTTAATACTTTTAACCAGACAAAAATAAAAAAATGGTCATAATAGTATGAAGGAAAGAATCACAATTTATTGTAAAAATACAGATTCGTTTAAAGATTTTGAGATTGGTACCAGCTTGTTAGAGATTTATACCGCTTTCGGATCCCCTCTAAAATGGCCGGTAATGAACGCCCGTGTAAATAACAAAGTAGAAGGCCTTTCGTATCGTTGTTATTTCCCAAAAGATGTTGAATTTGTTGATATCACAGACTCTTCGGGAATGCGTACTTACGTCAGATCTGCATGTATGCTGCTTTCTAAGGCGGTTTACGATGTGTTGCCATGCGCCAAACTTTATCTCGAGCATCCGGTAGCCAATGGCTACTATTGTAAAGTTGTAAACGGAAAATCACTGGATGAAGAAACAATTCTGCAGATTAAAAACAGAATGAAAGAACTTACGGCAATGGATCTTCCATTCAAGCTGCGCATGTGTCAAACCACCGAAGCTGTAAAGATATTTGAAGAAAGAGGTCTTTACGATAAAGCAAATTTGTTAAAAACCGCCGGTCCTGTATATACTTCTTATCAAGAACTCGATGGTTATGTTGATTATTATTATGGATCGTTGGCTGCTTCTACCCGATTTGTCAATCTTTTTGACTTGGTACCCTATGCCGACGGCCTATTGATGCTTACACCTTGTAAGAATAATCCGACCGAACTCAAAAGGGAAGTGAATCAGGATAAAATGTTCGATGTCTTCAAAGAACACTTGTTGCTGCAACGTACCCTTGATATGAACTACGTAGGCGATCTAAACCTCGCCATTCAAAAAGGGTATACCTCTGAAGTGGTAAAGGTAGCCGAGGCGATGCAAGAAAAACAGATTGCACGCATTGCTTCAGAAATTGCCACGAGATATAAAGATGGCGTACGTATGGTTTTGATTTCGGGTCCGTCTTCCTCCGGTAAAACCACCCTTTGTAAGCGACTAGAGATTCAGTTGCTCACTAATTTACTTCACCCGGTAAGCATTTCGCTCGACGATTATTTCTTAAACAGAGAAGATACTCCCCGTGATGAAGACGGAGATTACGACTTTGAGTCGCTTTATGCATTGGATATACCTTACTTCAACAATGATCTGAATCGTATCATTGCCGGCGAAGAAGTGGAGTTGCCAACGTTCAACTTCGAAACCGGACAACGCATGTATAAAGGAAAAAAGATCAAGCTGAAGGCAAACTCTATTCTGGTAATCGAAGGTATCCATGCGTTGAATCCCGAGCTTACGGCCATGATCGACAACAGTTATAAGTTTAAGATCTATGTTTCGGCTCTCACCACAATCTCGTTGGATAGTCATAACTGGATTCCTACAACCGACAATCGATTGATTCGTCGCATTGTGCGCGACTATCGCTTCCGTTCGTATTCTGCAAAAGATACGATTGCCCGTTGGCGTAGCGTGAGACAAGGTGAAGAAAAATGGATTTTCCCTTATCAGGAGAATGCCGACGCGATGTTTAACTCGGCGATGATTTACGAACTTGCAGCACTGCGCAAGTATGCCGAGCCTATTTTGATGGAGATCTTAGAATCGGACAAAGAGTATGCAGAGGCCTTCCGCTTATTGCGCTTTTTGAGATATTTCAATTACATCATGGATTCAGAACTTCCGAGCACTTCGCTCTTGCGCGAGTTTTTGGGAGGTAGTAGTTTCGAATATTAACGAATAAACTATATTTGCATCCGGAAGAAACCGTTTTCATGTAAAAATGCTTATATATAATAATCGCATACTGCATAAAAACGGTTTCTAATATGTTTGAAAGGTTCTAATAGTTATGTTGAAGCAGCATTTACAACAGAAGTTACTGCAAAAATTATCTCCGCAACAGATTCAGGTAATACGTTTGCTGGAACTTCCTACAATGGAGTTGGAAGAACGGATCAAGCACGAACTTGAAGATAATCCGGCACTGGAAGAAGGTCGAGAAGCAACAGACTCTGACGACGCTTCCGGTATGGGTGATGATGATTTCAATGCAGATGATAACACTGATTATTCTTTGGGCGATTATTTGACCGAAGATGATATCCCCGATTATAAGTTAAAAGAAAAAGAAGGTAAAATCGAAAAGAAAGAAGATGTTCCCTTCTCGATAGAAGAGTCGCTCATTGAGTCGCTCATCGAGCAATTGGGTCTTCTCGAACTTTCGGAAGAAGATAATCAAATTGCACAATACATTATAGGCAATCTCGATGACGACGGATATTTACGTCGCGATTTGGAGTCGATCTCCGACGACTTGCTTTTTCAAGTGGGTATTGATGCTCCGATCGAAAAGCTCGAGTATTTACTCACGCTGATTCAAGACCTAGAGCCTGCGGGTGTTGGGGCACGTGATTTGCGCGAGTGCTTGTTGTTGCAATTAAAGAAAAGAGAACAGACTAAAACAACGCAGTTGGCCATTCGATTGCTCGACGGGTATTTTGAAGAGTTTTCGAAGAAACACTACGACCGCATTATAAAGGGGCTGGATATTTCGGAAGAGGAACTTAAAAAGATTCTCAAAGAAATTACTACGCTCAATCCGAAGCCCGGAAGTGTATGGGGCGATGCAATGGAGAGTACATTGAATATCGTAATTCCCGACTTTATTGTAGAATCGAGCAATGGTGAGTTGTATCTTTCGATGAATAATCAGAATATTCCCGACTTGAAGGTAAACCGCGAGTATCGTGAAATGTTAGAAGATTATACATCGACCAAAGATAATCAGCATAGCGAAATGAAAGATGCTGTTTCTTTTGTAAAGCAAAAGCTCGACTCGGCCAAATGGTTTATCGATGCCATCAAGCAACGACAAGAAACGCTACAGCGTACCATGGAGGCAATCATACAAATGCAGCAAGAGTTTTTCCTAACAGGAAATGAGGCGGCATTGAAACCTATGATTCTCAAAGATGTGGCCGAACGTACCGGTTACGACATTTCTACAATCTCGCGAGTGAGTAATAGCAAGTATGTGCAAACCAACTTTGGGGTGTATCCATTGAAGTATTTCTTTTCCGAATCGATGCAAAATGAGGAAGGTGAAGAGGTATCTACTCGCGAAATAAAAGCTATATTGCGCGAACAAATTGATGCGGAAGACAAGCAACATCCGCTTACCGACGAGGAGCTGGCTGCTATCCTGAAACAAAAAGGATATCCGATTGCCCGACGTACGGTCTCTAAATACCGTGAGCAACTAGGTATATCAGTTGCCCGACTAAGAAAAGAAATCTAAATTTGCAGAAAATGAAAATACTGGCAACTGCAATATCCATTATATTGCATCCGATGTTGATGATCACCTACGGAATCTGGTTGGCTTTGTCAACTACTTATCTGGCAGTCTTGCCTCTTAAAATAAAGATAATGATAATGGTTCTGGTATTTACTGTGACGGCTTTACTTCCGTCTGTTGTGATAGGGCTGATGATTAAATACGGAATGGTCGGTGATTATGAACTGGAAAGAAAAGAGGAGCGACGCTATCCTTACATGGTTACAATGCTTTGTAATACGGCTTGCATTTACTTCTTGGTAAGATGGGGTATGCCCGGCTGGATGCTGTCTATGCTGATTGCCTCTGTTGTAACGCTGGGTTTGGCATTAATTGTCAACTCTTTTTGGAAGATCAGTGCTCACCTGATGGGTATTGGCGGTGTTGCCGGTGGTGTTTTCGGTCTCTCTTATCTTTGGGGACTCAATCCTTTTCCGTTGTTCATTATCGTATTATTGCTTTCGGCAGCCGTAGCTTCTTCCCGTATCTCGCTTGGGCGTCATACGCCTATGCAAACGTACGCAGGATTTAGTCTCGGCTTTTTACTCACCTTTATCGGTGCTACTTGGTATTTGTTTGTTTAACCATAAAATAGAAAATTATGAATTTCCCTGCTGACTTAAAGTACACTAAAGATCATGAATGGATTCGTCTTGATGGCGATATGGCTTACGTAGGTATCACAGACTTTGCTCAAGGAGAATTGGGCGAGATTGTATATGTAGATGTTACTACCGTTGGCGAACGTATCGGTCAGGATGAAGTGTTCGGTTCTATTGAAGCGGTAAAAACAGTATCAGATCTATTGATGCCGGTTACCAGCGATGTTCTTGAAATCAATGAAGAACTAGAAGATAAGCCCGAATTAGTAAATGAAGATCCTTATGGAAAAGGCTGGATTGTGAAAGTAAGCATCGCTGAACCAAAGGAGTTGGAATCGCTAATGACGGCCGACGAATATAAACAGTTGATTGGAAAATAAAAAAAGACAATGAATCCTATTGTAAGCATTATCATGGGTAGCACATCAGACCTACCTGTAATGGAAAAAGCTGCTAAGTTTTTTGATGAGATGGAAATTCCGTTCGAAATGAACGCCCTTTCTGCTCACCGTACACCGGCAGAAGTTGAGACATTTGCAAAAGAAGCACAAAGTCGTGGTATTAAAGTGATTATTGCCGCTGCCGGAATGGCTGCTCACCTACCGGGTGTGATTGCGTCAATGACTACACTACCTGTGATTGGTGTGCCTATCAATTCAAGTCTCGACGGTATGGATGCACTTCTTGCAATCGTACAAATGCCTCCGGGAATTCCTGTGGCAACTGTTGGTATCAATGGTGCGCTTAATGCAGCGATTCTTGCTGTACAAATGATGTCTACAGGTGATGAAGCTTTGCAGGCAAAGCTTGCTGCTTACAAAGAAGATCTTAAAAGTAAAATCGTACAAGCAAACGAAGACTTGGCAAAGTTGTCTTATAAATTTAAGACAAATTAATCTTGCACTTTCTTGAATTTGCTTAACTTGATGTGCCAATAGTCGAAGGGTTTTCTTTCGATTTATTGGCACATTAATTTAATAGGATTCGTAAGAATAAATAGATAACAATGAGTTACTTCAATTATAGTCGCAGAAAGTCTTCTGAAGTTGAAATAGGAGATACTCCCCTGGGAGGAGAAAATCCCATTCGTATTCAGTCGATGGCAAATGTATCAACAATGGATACGGAGGCAGCGATCGAACAATGTATTCGCATTATTAAAGCCGGCGCAGCGTATGTGCGTTTTACGGCACAAGGTGTAAGAGAAGCAGAAAATCTTGCACTGATCAAAGAAGGCATACGCAAGCGTGGATACAATACCCCACTTGTTGCCGATATTCACTTTAACCCGAAAGCTGCCGAAGTAGCGGCTCAGTATGTAGAAAAGGTGCGTGTAAACCCCGGAAACTTTGTAGATAAAGTAAAAACCTTTGCGCAACTTGAGTATACAGACGAAGAATATGCTGCCGAACTAAATAAGATTCGCGAGCGTTTTATTCCACTGATAGATATTTGTAAAGCACATCATACCGCCCTGCGTATTGGGGTAAATCACGGTTCACTATCAGATCGTATTATGAGTAGATACGGAGATACGCCCGAGGGAATGGTAGAGTCGTGTCTCGAATTCTTGCGTGTATGCGTAGAGCAGGACTTTTACAACGTAGCCATTTCCATTAAAGCTTCCAATACGGTTGTTATGGTGAAGACGGTTCGTTTGTTGGTGCAACGTATGGATCAGGAAGGAATGCATTTTCCACTACACTTAGGAGTTACCGAGGCCGGCGACGGAGAAGACGGACGCATCAAATCGGCAGTAGGTATCGGAACCTTGCTATGTGAGGGCGTTGGTGATACCATTCGCGTTTCGCTGAGTGAAGACCCAGAAGCAGAAATTCCAGTAGCTAAGAAGCTGGTTGATTACATCGAACAACGAAAAGATCATCAACCGATTGAGTGCGAGTTGGCCGAGGAGTTTTTGGCTTCAGACTATGTGCGTCGCCAAAGCAGCGAAGTTCAAAACATCGGAGGACATCATTTGCCTATTGTGATATCAGACCGTTCGCATGGAAACTTTGAGTTTACTTACGACTTGATGCCCGACTATATTTACATAGGTTCTGAAGATCCCGACAATTTGCCCGATACATTTCAACTACTTGTAGATGCGCATGCATGGAAGCCGGGCAAAGCAAATGCCTATCCGGTATTTATTCCATCCGATATGGAGATCTTATCGCAATACGATTCTGCAATCAAGTTTGTGCGTATGCAGTTGAGCGATTTGACTGACGCGCGTATCGAACAACTCAAAACGGCGGCAAATGCAGTTGTATTGTTGGGCAGCTCGCATCAAAATCCTGTGGGTGAGATTCGAGCATTTATGCATCGATTGATGCGTGCGAACTGTAAGGTGCCGGTTGTTATTTGCCGTACTTATCGCGACGAACACTTGGAAGATCTTCAGATTAAAGCAGCTGCTGATATGGGAGCTCTTTTGCTCGATGGTTTTGCCGATGGAATTATGATTTCGAATGAAGCATGTGAGCAAAAAGCGATCGACTCTGCAATGTTTGGTATTCTACAAGCTACTCGTTTGCGCGTAAGTAAGACCGAATATATATCATGTCCTAGCTGTGGACGTACCTTATTTGATCTGCAACATACCATCGCAAAAGTAAAAGAAGCAACCTCACATCTCAAAGGATTGAAGATCGGTATCATGGGGTGTATTGTAAACGGACCTGGTGAAATGGCCGATGCCGACTATGGTTACGTAGGTGCGGGACGAGGCAAAGTTTCACTTTATAAAGGCAAAAGCTGTATCGCAATGAATATTCCTGAAGATGAAGCTGTAGACCGTTTGGTTGCCTTGATTAAGGAAAACGGCGATTGGCACGATGCCTAATAGCTTAGCGTCTAAAACAGACATTCTTAAATAGTACTAATTCGTGCGGAAGTCCGCACGAATTTATTGTATCTTCGGTTTTTTAAAAGAAATATTATAACGTTACATGGAAGTTAAGATTGTAAATAAATCAAAGCATGCTCTACCCGAGTATGCGACTATACACTCGGCCGGAATGGATATTCGTGCCAATCTTGAAGAATCAATTACATTAAAACCGCTCGAACGCAGACTCATTCCTACAGGTCTTTTTATTGAATTGCCCGAAGGTTATGAGGCGCAAATCAGACCGCGCAGTGGTCTTGCTTTTAAGCACGGCATTACGGTATTGAATTCTCCGGGTACGATCGATGCCGACTATAGAGGCGAGATTGGAGTTATTCTTGTGAATCTTTCAACAGACGAGTTTGTGATTCACGATGGAGAGCGTATCTGTCAGATGGTTATTGCTCAACACGCCCACATCAAATGGAGCGAAGTAGAAGTACTTACCGATACAGTACGTGGTGAAGGCGGATTCGGACATACAGGAAAGAAATAATCTTTCGTTCCTGTTTTGTAGAGAAGGAGAATAACGAAGCACGAATTGTTTTAGACTTATAAAGCATGAACAAATTGAAACCATACAAAAGCATCTTAGACAAAGGCTTATTTTTAGTCTTGAGTCTTCTGTTGTTTTCTTTTGTCGCAAAGGCAGAAGACAAATCCGATAAAAAGGAGCAGGTACTAACACAACCGAACCAGCTTTCGGTCAAAGATCAACGAAAGTTTGATTACATCTTTTTGGAGGGAATTAAGCTAAAGAACTCGAGCAACTATGATGCGGCTTTCGATGCGTTCAACTACTGTTTATCGATCGACTCTGCTTCGGCTCCTTTGTTATACGAATTGTCTACTTTTTATTTGCAACTAGGACGCCCTGAAGTTGCGATCGACTATCTTAAGAAAGCTGTTACACACGACAGTACAAACTTTACATACGGCTTTGCCCTCGGTGGTTTGTCTCGTCAGATGGGAATGTTTGACGAAGCCGCAACGGAGTTTGAGTTGTTGGCAAAACGTAATCCGCAAAAACCGGAAATCAACTATTATTTAGCCGAAATCTATGCGCAAAAAGGAGATGCAGAGAAAGCGGTTAAAGCGCTAAACGTCGTAGAGAATGATTTAGGCATGAGTGAGGCTCTTTCGATGCAAAAGTTTCGACTTTATAACAGCATCAATAAGCCCGACTCAGCATTTGCAGAGATCGAAAAGTTAGCCAATAAATATCCGATGGAAGCGCGCTATCGCTTGGTATTAGGAGATTTATATCTAGAAAAGAAAGATACAACGAACGCATTCATCGAGTATACAAAGGCGCATGATATTGATCCGTCGGATCCATACTATATTGTGGCGATGGCAAATTATTACGAGGAAACAAATAATAAGGAGAAAGCCGAAGCACAAATTCGCAGTGCGCTACTCAACGAAAAGCTAGATGCCGAAACCAAAGTAGGTATCCTTTCTCGTTACATCTTGTCTTTGCATCAATCCAAGAAGGAGACAGAGGGAGTAGATGCTTTATTTAAAACCCTTTTGGAGCAAAACCCACACGAGCCGGAAATCATCTTGATGTACGGTACTTTTTTGCAATCGCAAGGAAAGCTGGAAGAGGCTAAATATCAATACAAGCTCGTAACCGAATTGAAGCCTGATGATCAAAAGGCTTGGGTGCAATTATTGGCTCTTACGTTGAAAAACGAGAACCCGGATGAGATCATTGCCATTTGCAACGATGCGATTCAGATATTTCCCGAAGCACCGGAGTTTTACTTCTATTTAGGAATTGCTTACTATCAAAAAGAAGACTATCAAAAAGCTCTTGAAACCTATCAAAAGGGAATCAAGGATATGGATCAGAAGAACTATCCGGTTTTGTCTGACTTCTATGGGCAGATCGGTGATATCTATTACCAAATGGGCAACATGGATTCAACCTTTGCAGCCTACGACAATGCTCTGAAATATAACGAGAATAATGTGGTTGTACTGAACAACTACAGCTATTTCCTTACATTAGATAATCGTGATCTTGCTCGCGCCGAACGTATGAGTGGGCAATGTATCAAGTTAGAGCCTGATAACAGTACCTATCTGGATACCTATGCTTGGGTATTTTTCAGATTGAAGAAGTACACTTTGGCTAAATTATACATTCAGCAAGCCCTTGACAAAGGAGGCGAAAACAGCAGTGAGATCGTTGAGCATTACGGAGACATTTTGTTTATGCTAGGCGATAAAGAAGCCGCTGTGAAGCAATGGGAAAAAGCAAAAGAGTTAGGTAAAGAATCGAAAACACTCGATGAAAAGATCGCTAAAGGCGAATACATCGAAGAGCCTAAAGAAACGCCCGAAACAAAACAATGAAACGTAGCCTGTATATCTCAATATTTCTGATTTTGATACTACTAGCCGGAGGTTGTAAAAGCCGTAAAGAAAGTAGTAGAGAGGTGTATTTGCCCAAAATGGAGAAAGCGGAGCTTATTGCCGAAATTCAGCAACGAGAATTGCAATACGAAACATTCTCGGCACGCATACAAGCCGATATTGAGTTGGGAAAGACGAAGCTCTCGTCGAAGGTGCAGTTAAAGTTGCAAAAGGATCAATGCATCCAATTCTCCATTCAACCCATGCTGGGCATAGAAGCTGCCCGCATCGAAATTACTCCCGATTCGATATGTATGCTCGACCGCATCAATAAGGTATATGCGAAATCAGGCATCGAATACTTGCGTACGGTATTTGCCGTGCCTTTCGAATTTGACTTCTACAACTTGCAATCGCTGCTTACCAATACCCTTTTCTATCCCGGAAAGAGTCAGATCTCTAAGCGAGAACTCGAGCAAATGCGATTTGTGCAAGACGAAAGAAAAGCATTATTGCGAATGGATGATAACAGCGGAGCACGCTATCAGTTTTCGGTAGATTGCTCGGGGTATTTAACCTCTGCACGCATCAGTGATGAGCAAGATAAAAGCTCGCTGTTTTGGCGGTACGACAAGTTTGAGGCATTGTCGGCAACCACCTTTCCATATCAAATGCAAGCAACAATAACCCAACGCGAAGCACAAAAAGGCGAATTTCGCTTTAACTTTGCAAAGATAGAGATCGATAAAGAGCAATCGATGCAATTTTCGATACCTAAAAGCTACAAAGAGATTTCATTTATTCTTTTAATAAAATCATTATCGGTTCAATGAAGCGTATTGTTTTTCTTATCCTGTGTATTCTGGTTTCTGTAGTCACCTATTCGCAATCGAATAGAAAGATTAGAGAGCTCGAACGTATACGTAAAGCGACCCTTGAAGAAATTGAAAACACCAATCAGTTACTAAAAGAGACGAAGAAAAGTGCGCGATCGATGCTGAGTCGCATTAGTTTAATCACCAATCAAATTGCATCACGGAAAAAAGTGATCAATGTATTGGGTGAAGAAATCTCGGCAATTGACGAACAAATTGCCGATATGAACCGTGATATTGCCCGCTTGAGCAAAGAGCACGAAGAGAAGAAAGGCAACTATGCCAAGTCGATGCGCTCGATGTATCAAAAAAGAACCACGCAAGATAAGCTGCTCTTTATATTATCGGCCGATAACTTCGCGCAGTCGTATCGACGCTTGCGTTATTTGAAAGAATATGCCGACTGGCAAAAACGTCAGGCATTGCTGATCATTGAAAGTAGAGAGCAAGTAGCGCAAAAAAAGCAAGAGCTTGAAAAAGTAAAAGATGAAAAGCGAAGCCTCTTGAAGAATCGAGAAGTTGAAAGTCAGAAACTTCAAAGCGAGGAAAACAATAAGCGCGAGGAGGTACAAGAACTCCAGAAAAAAGAGAAAGAGCTAAACGAAGAGTTGAAAAAGAAACGACGCGAAGCTCAAGGTCTTAATAATCAAATCGAACGTTTGATCGCCGAGGAAATTGCGCGTGCCGCAGAAGAAGCACGTCGCGAAGAAGAAGCACGTCGCGAAGCCGAACGCAATAGAAAGAAAGCAGCCGAAAATAAACAAGAAAAAGTAGAAGTAGAAGCGCCTACGCGACAAGCTGAGTCGAAAGGAGGTTATGCGATGACAGTAGATGAACGCAGACTATCCGGAGACTTTGCAAAGAATCGAGGACAATTACCTTTCCCTGTTTCGGGCCGATATACGGTAATCAGCTACTTTGGAGAGCAACGCCACCAAGAGTTGAAACACGTGGTAACCAACAACAACGGTATCGACGTTAGGGTATCGCCGGGAGCAGAAGCTCGCTCAGTATTCAAAGGCGAAGTTACCAGCGTATTCGTAGTGCCGGGGTACAATAATTCTATCATTGTACGTCACGGGAATTACCTTACAGTATATTCAAACTTAAGTACGGTATATGTGAAGAAAGGAGATAAAGTTTCTACCGGACAAGCGTTGGGTAAGATCTTCACCGACAATGAAGATGGCAACAGTACGGTCCTTCACTTTGAAGTGCGCAAAGAAAAAGACAAACTCAACCCATTGCAATGGGTAAAACGATAAATGTAAAAAGGGAACTTCGACCACTCGAAGTTCCCTTTTTTATTACTGATATACGTTGCTGTTATTTAATAACCAGTCCGTCGAGAAGTTTAATGTATAAATCGATGGCTTCTCTGATTTCCGATGGTTTGATGTATTCGTCGGCCGTATGAGAACGGGAGGAATCGCCGGGACCAATCTTGACAGAAGGGAAAGGCATCAATGCCTGATCGGAAAGAGTAGGAGATCCAAAAGGAACAAGTCCAAACATTTCAGCTCGCTCTACAAACGGATGTTCATCGGGTGTGCGAGAAGAATTGAGACGGAACGAACGAGCTTTGACCTCCGCCTTTACATGTTTTCCGATGATGTTGTACAACTCTTGGTTCGAATAGTATTCATTGCTGCGAATGTCTACCGTAAATTCACAACGGTCGGGGATTACATTGTGTTGTGTGCCTGCATGAATCATCGTTACCGTCATCTTTACAGGTCCCAGAAGCGGACTTGTTTCGGCAAACTGATACGAGTTGAGCCATTCGATATCTTTGATTGCTTCTGTAATCGCGTTGATTCCTTCGTTTCGAGCGGCATGTCCCGATTTTCCTTTGGCAATGCAGTCGAGTACCATCAACCCTTTTTCTGCTACAGCCGGTTGCATCTTGGTTGGTTCGCCCACGATGGCAAAACGTACGTGTGCCAAGTCGGGTATTACACTTTCAATACCATTTGCCCCGGACACTTCTTCTTCGGCCGAAGCCAGAAAGATCAAGTTGTAAGGTTGCTTGCGTTCTTTTAGAAATAAGAAAGTATGTAGCAAAGACACCACACTTGCTCCGGCATCGTTACTTCCCAATCCATACAATTTATCATCTTCTTCAATTGGAGTATACGGGTCTTTGGTCCAACTAGCTGCCGGTTTTACCGTATCGATGTGTGAATTGAGCAAGATGGTAGGCTTCTTCGGATTGTATTCCTCAGAGTAGCACCACACATTGTTTCCTTTGCGGTATACCTTGCAATGCTTCTTTTCAAGGTAAACAGCTAGATAATCAGCCGCATTTGTTTCTTCACGACTAAGTGAAGGTATGGCAATCAATGCCTTTAGTAAGTCGATTGCATCGTAAAAGAGTGCGTCTCGTTCTATCATAGTAGTAGCTTTTTATTCAAACGTACATAAAAATATCTATCATACAAACAGATACACCTGTGTATTTGGTTCTCTAAAAGAGGCGAAGGATTGCTATTTTGCAGTATTACAAGCATGTAAAAAGATCAATTATATGCACAGAATTTGCGATTTTGTGTAAATTAAATGCTTCTAAGTAATGTATATCTGCGAAAAAGCTTACTTTTGTTTTGTAATTCATAAAGAACAGAGCTATGGCTTATTACCATTTTGCCGAGATGATCTTGCGTAAAGCAGAGCATTTTGGAGAAAAGACAATTCTTAAAACCCGCAATAAGGCAACCGGAGTTTGGGGCGACATTTCGTACAGAGAACTTGCTGATAAGGTATTTTCAGCAGCGAAAGCAATGTCTGAATTTGGAGTTCAGGTGCAAGAGAACCTAGGTGTTTTCTCTCAGAATATGGCCGAATGTGTCATTGTTGACTTTGCCGGATTTACCAACAGAGCAGTAATGGTTCCGTTGTATGCGACAAGTTCACCGGCTCAGGTTGAATATATTGTAAACGACGCTGCTATACGTACACTTTTCGTAGGCGAGCAACTTCAATACAATTGCGCACATAAAGTACAGAAAGAATCTAAAATACTAGAGCGACTTGTAGTATTTGATAAAGAGGTAAAGTTTCATCCCGAAGACAAGACTTCGATTTATTTCGAAGATTTCTTGAAGCTTGGCGACGAATCTACAGCCGAAGCAGATGTGAAGATTCGCATCAGCGAAGCTTGCGAAGAAGACTTGGCAAACATTCTATATACATCAGGAACAACCGGCGAGCCTAAAGGGGTGATGATTCATCACAGCAATTACGCTGAAGTACTGCGTATTCACGACGAACGCCTTACGATGTTGTCTGAGAATGACCTTTCGATGTGCTTCCTTCCGCTTACGCATATCTTTGAAAAAGCATGGTCATACTATTGCTTGCACAAAGGAATCACGGTAGCGGTAAATCACGATCCGAAAATCATTCAACAAACCATCAAAGAGGTACGTCCGAGTTTGATGTGTAGTGTTCCGCGTTTCTGGGAAAAAGTATATGCAGGAGTACAAGATAAGATCAACTCTTCGGAAGGATTGATGCGTAAGCTTTTCCTCGATGCCATCGAAACAGGTAGAAAATACAACCTCGAATACATCAATCAGAGAAAGAATCCACCACTTGGACTTAAGCTGAAATTCAACTTCTATAATAAAACAATCTACTCGAAGCTGAAGAAAGTAATCGGTATCGAAAACGGGGTGTTATTTCCTTGTTCGGGTGCATCACTCAACGACGAGATCATTGTATTCTTGAAGTCTGTAAACATTCCGATCATTTATGGATATGGAATGACAGAAACCACAGCTACGGTATCGTGCTATCCTGAGTTTGGATTCGAACTAGGCACTGTAGGTACACTCATGCCGGGCGTGCAAGCGAAGATTGGAGAAAACAACGAACTTTTGTTGAAAGGAAAAACAATCACAAAAGGATATTATAACAAACCGGAAGCTAATAAAGAAGCCTTTATCGACGGATGGTTACGTACGGGCGACGCGGCTTCCTTACAAGGCGACGTGCTTTCGTTGAAAGACCGTATCAAAGATCTTTATAAGACAGCAAACGGAAAATACATCGCACCACAAGCAATCGAAGCAAAGATGGGCGGCGATAAATACATCGAGATGATTGCCGTAATTGGCGACAAACGTAAATTTGTAAGTGCGCTGATCGTTCCTGCTTATCCGATGCTTGAAGAATATGCGAAAAAGCGTGGTATCAAATACGATTCGATGGAGGAACTTGTCAACAACGAAGACATTCTGAAGTTGATCGAAGCACGCATCGAAGAACATCAAAAGACATTCGCTTCGTATGAAAAGATCAAACGATTCAAAGTATTGGCAAATCCGTTTACGATGGAGTCGGGAGAGCTTACCAATACGCTGAAGGTGCGTAGAGCGGTGATCCTAAACCGATATGCCGACTTGATTGATTCAATGTATCAGGAGTAAGCGTTTTTTTTGTACCTTTGAGGCGAACCAAATTAATTAACAAATGATTACGACAGACCAATTACGTGAAGTATTGGAGCGCGAGCACGCGCTGAGGGGGTACCTTTGACATCGATAGTAAGATAATTCAACTCGAAGAAGAAGAGCTACGCACGCAAGCTCCCGGATTTTGGGACGATAACAAAACAGCCGAGATTCAAATGAAGAAGATCAAAGATCTGAAGATGTGGATTTCGGGATACAACGAAGTAAAAGCTGCTTGTGAAGAACTTCAACTCTCTTTTGACTTCTTAAAAGAAGAGCTGGTTTCGGAAGAAGAAGTAGATGCTGCTTACAAAAGAGCTGTAGAGTTTGTAGAAAACCTAGAGCTTAAAAATATGTTGCGCAAAGAAGAAGACCGTCTTGGAGCCGTATTGAAAATCAATGCCGGTGCCGGTGGTACCGAAAGCCAGGACTGGGCGTCGATGCTTTGCCGTATGTATCAGCGCTGGTGTGAAAACCAAGGATACAAAGTAACCATTACCAACTGGCAAGATGGTGATGAAGCAGGAATCAAGACTGTAACAATGCAGGTAGAAGGCGAGTTTGCCTATGGTTACCTAAAGAGCGAAAATGGTGTACACCGCTTGGTGCGCGTATCGCCATACAATGCTCAGGGTAAACGTATGACTTCGTTCTCGTCTGTATTCGTAGTTCCTTTGGTCGACGATACAATACAAATCGACATCAACCCTTCTGACATTACTTGGGAAACCTTCCGTTCGGGTGGTGCCGGTGGTCAGAACGTTAATAAAGTAGAGACTGGTGTACGTCTTCGACACGCACCATCGGGTATTATTATTGAAAATACCGAATCTCGTTCGCAGCTTGGCAACAAAGAAAATGCCCTGCGTTTGTTGAAATCTCAACTTTATGAAATCGAACTTGAAAAGCGTAGAGCTGAGCAAGCGAAGGTTGAAGCCGGAAAACAAAAGATCGAGTGGGGATCGCAGATACGAAGCTACGTATTCGACGATCGTCGCGTAAAAGATCACAGAACCAACTATCAAACTTCTAATGTAGGAGCGGTGATGGATGGTGATATCGACGGATTCATCAAAGCTTATTTGATGGAATTTGGCGGAGAATAACGCAAGTAAACAAAAGAATATAAGGCTGTTTCGTTTCGAGACAGCCTTTCTTGTATTTGCCGAATGCAAAATATTTCTTCAATCGCTTGCTTAATTCAAAAAAAACCGTTAATATTGTACTCGAATTAAGGCCTTGCCTTTATTCCGGTCCTATAGCTCAGTCGGTTAGAGCACCTGACTCATAATCAGGGAGTCCTTGGTTCAAGCCCAAGTGGGACCACGCTTCCAAATTGGCATTCGCGAGGTAACTTGCGGGTGCCTTTTTACTTTTTATCCCCTCCACTTTTCTCTATTCCTCAATCCACTTTTCCATTATTCGAAACATCATATCCCCAAAGTCTGAAGGAGCACATCTTTTATATCAACTATTTCGGTTGCGAGGTGTTTTTATACTATTCATGCATGTTGAATCTAGGATAAATCAAGATTATGGTAAGGCATTATGTAAACCGGGAAAACTGGTTGCGTGCGGCGGTATTGGGAGCTAACGATGGAATTCTATCGACTACGAGTTTGGTAATTGGTGTTGCTGCGGCAAACGCGTCGCGAAGTAGTATTGTGCTGGCGGCTTTGGCCGGATTGGTTTCGGGAGCTTGCTCGATGGCTGCCGGAGAATATGTTTCGGTAAGCTCGCAAAGTGATGTGCAGAAAGCTGATCTGAAGCGCGAGAAAGGAGAATTGGAACAAGATGCTGCGGCAGAGCTTGACGAACTCACCGGGATTTATGAACAGCAAGGGATCGATCCGATCTTGGCACGCAAAGTCGCGATCGAGCTCACCAAGAAAGATGCCTTAGAGGCGCATGCCCGCGAAGAGTTGGGCATTAATATGATGACAAAACCCAAACCATTGCAAGCGGCCATTGCTTCGGCTGCTTCTTTTATTACCGGAGCTTTCTTGCCATTGATGGTTGCCCTGTTTGCGCCAATGACAACGATGGTTGTTTTTCAATATTGCTTTGCGATTTTGTTTTTAGGACTATCGGGGGCGATCTCTTCGCATCTCGGAGGTACAGCTAAAACAAAAGCTGTGATACGGATTTGCTTTTGGGGAACGATTGCCATGATCATTACCGCAACAGTTGGTTACGTGTTTGGAACAAGCAACGGATAATCGTTTTTATTTATAATGGTGAGCGAATCGTCAGGTCGCCATCTGACAATTCATTCTTCACGAGGATTAAATCGTCAGGTCGCCATCTGACGATTCGAACCTAATGGTGATTAAATCGTTCGATGCCCATCAAACGATTTAATTGTAGTGAAGACGAAATCGTTTGATGCCGATCGAACGATTCGAATGTCGTATAGTTTATAAATGAATGTCGTGAAGATAGGTTGTGGAGATCGTGAGGTTGCAGTTTAATTATTGCAGCCACTTCTTGCCAAGATAGTAAACCGGGTAGTAAGCGGCAAGGAATCCGATAGAAGAAACCGTTGCCAAAACGAAAGCGATATCGCCCCATTCCAGTTCTACGGGATAGGCATCGATGATAAACGTGCCCGAAGAATCGCCCATAGATATAAAGCCAAAGTGCTCTTGCAACAGGCAAAGAACCACACCAATTGCTACGCCGAAGAGGGCGCCAAGTCCTGCAATCATCCATCCTTCAATAAGAAAAATACGAGAGATCAACTTGTCGTCTGCTCCCATAAAGCGGAGTGTTCTCACATCGTCCTTCTTTTCCAGGATGAGCATCGAAAGGGAGCTTACCACGTTAAATAACGCAATCATAAGGATGAAGGTAAGAATGAGGAAAGTCATCCACTTCTCTACCTGCATCATTTTAAAGGAAGCCTCCTGTTGTTCGTGCCTATCTTTGACAAGGTAGTTTTCGCCTAGGCGCGATTGAAGTTCCTTCTTTACGCGTTCGATATAGGCGGGTGAGGTGAGTTTGAGTTCGAGTGCCGATACTTCGTTGGTATAATCGAGCAAACTACGCATCATGGAGATGGGAACTACGGCAAATGCTTCGTCGTAGAAAGCTTGGTTTACGGCATAAACTGATGCGATGTGTGTGTATTCGGCGTTGAGTGATGCAGCCGGATTGGCCATGTTTATCCGCTCGTTTCGTTTCGGGATCAGTACTTCGATAGGAGATGCAAAGCCGGGGCCCGCACCCAAAGTACCCGAAAGGCCTACTCCGAGGTTTATGTAGTTGCAGATCTGGTCTTTGAGCAGAAAGTTGCCGTCGAGCAGAAGGCTGTCGATGCCGTTGAGCTGATTAAAGTTGTCGGAAACTCCTTTCAGCGTGGCTGTGGTTTGTCGGTCTTTAAACTTGAGTAGTGCATTTTCTTGCAATACTTGTGCTACCTTTTCTATTTCGGGCAGCGCAAGAGCCTTCGCGATCTCGGGCTCTGAGGGATCAAACACTTTTCCGTAGCGTGCCGTGATCTTTAGCTCGGGATCGAAAGCTCCAAATAAGGATGCCACCAGTCCGTTGAATCCGTTCAATACAGACAATGCACATACCAACGCTACTGATGCGATGATAACACCGCATACTGAGATGATGGATATCAGATTGATTGCATTGTGTGTTTTCTTCGAAAAAAGGTATCGAAGAGCTATGTAGAACGGTAGTTTCAAGGACAACAGGGCTTAGTTATTGATTCAACAATTTGTCGATGTTCTCTGCATAGTCAAGAGAGTCGTCAAGATAGAAAATAAGTTCCGGAATCTTTCTCAACTGCGTACGTACGCGCTGACCAAGGTCGTAGCGAACTGCTTTTGAGTTTTCTTTGATTACGCCTAGTAGTTCTTTCCCTTTTTCTGAAGGGAAGATGCTTAGGTATACCTTCGCAACACCCAAGTCGGGGCTAACTCTAACTGCCGTAACAGTGATCAAAGTACCGGGAATTCCTTTGGCTTCTTTCAAGAAGATGTCGCCAAGTTCTTTTTGTAGCAAGCGTCCGATCTTGCTTAATCTTGTACTTTCCATATTCGTTAATTTAAATTTTTCTGATCAATGTGAGACCGTCGCGTATAGGGAGTATTACCTTTTCTACACGTTTGTCGGCGGCTATCATGTCATTGAACTTGATAATTCCGATGGTTTGAAGGTCGGTATGGTGTGGAGTCTCCAGCACTTTTCCGTCCCACAACGTATTGTCTGCAATAATTAATCCGCCCGATTCCATTCGGTCTATCAACAAATCGAAGTATTCGCAATACAAACGTTTGTCGGCATCCAGAAACACCAGGTCAAACCGTTTGTTCAGGTTGGGAATAATCTCGAGAGCATCTCCGATGTGCAAGGTAATCTTGTCTTTGAGCGGAGATTGGTTGATGTATTTGCTAATAAAGTCTTCGAGCTCGTCGTTAATTTCAATGGTGTCGATTTCAGCGTCGGGGCTTAGTCCTTCGGCCAGACACATGGTTGCATAACCTGTATACGTTCCGATTTCGAGTACGTTCTTCGGGTTCATCATCTTGCAGAACATCTTCAACATTCTGCCTTGCAAATGGCCCGATAGCATACGAGGACGAAGGAGATTCACATGTGCGTCCCTATTCAGTTTTGCCAGTAATTCCCCTTCGTCATCTATGTGTTGTAGAATATACTCTTCAAGAGCTTCATTCATACGTTTTGTATCTTATATAATCTTAGTCCATTGTAGGCAAGAAGTATTTTTCGCCAGCTTCAAGTACTTTTCCTACGTTGTTAAGTTCAAGGAATGAAGTACCGCCGCCTTCACCGAAGCTTCCGCTTAGGTATGCTACTAGATCTTCTTTTGCAACAAGACTTCTGTCTGTCAATTCTTTAAGATAGCTTAGGTAGTATTCGCGTGGGCTTTTTGTAGCTTCACGGTATTCTGGGAATACGCCATAAGAAAGAGACAATTGACGTGTCATTCTTTCGTTATAACAGATTGCAAATACCGGAGATTTACCACGGAATGCAGCAAGATATCTTGCAGTTTTACCAGTGTAAGTGTCTGTAAGGATTGCACGAGCACCAAGCTTGATAGAAGCTTTAACAGCTTGCTTAGCAAGGAATGATGTAACGTCCAAGTCGTCACCTACGATAGGCACACGGATATCATTTGCAGATAGTTTTGATTTTTCAGCTTCGGCAGCAATCTTAGCCATTGTAGCAACAGCTTCTCTTGGGTATTTACCGTAAGCAGTTTCGCCACTTAGCATCAATGCGTCTGTACGGTAGTAGATTGCGTTTGCAATATCCGTAACTTCGGCACGTGTAGGACGAGGGTTTTTGATCATTGAGTGAAGCATTTGCGTAGCTACGATAACCGGCTTCTTCGCTTCAACACATTTTCTGATCAAGATACGTTGGATTCCAGGAATCTTTTCTTGTGGAACTTCGATACCTAGGTCACCACGCGCTACCATTACACCGTAAGCTACTTCAAGGATTTCGTCGATATTATCTACACCTTCTTGGTTTTCGATTTTAGCGATGATCTTGATTGGGCTGTTTTGTGCGTCTAGGATAGCTTGGATATCCAATACGTCTTGTTTTGTACGAACAAATGAGTGAGCAATAAAGTCAACATTGTGCTTGATTGCGTAGTCGATGTTCTTTTTATCCTTTTCAGTAAGAGAAGGAAGATTGATACGTACACCCGGTACGTTTACGCTCTTTCTACTGCTAAGAGTAGAGTCGTTAAGTGCTTCACAAAGCAAGTAATCATCATGCTTTTCAATTACTTTGAACTCCAAGTCGCCATCGTCGATCAAAAGATCGCCACCAACGTGCAAGTCGTTTACAAAGCTTTCATATGATACGCAAATACACTCACGTGTAGTTTCTTGCTCTGGATTACCTTTTACCATTACTCTATCACCTGCTTTGAATGGGATAGGCTCGGCAGTTGTAGTAGTACGGATTTCAGGTCCTTTTGTATCCATAAGGATACCAATCTTGCTCGATACAGTTCTTGTATTGCCGATTACTCTGGCAAAACCTTCCTCGTTCATGTGGGCAGAGTTAATTCTTACCACATTCATACCAGCTTTGTGCAAGTCTGCTATGAAATCAACATCGCATCGAATATCCGAAATAGTTGCAACAATCTTTGTGTGCTTAAACATAACCTTTTAACCTTTATATTTCTTGAAAATAAAATTCGAATTACATTATATGGTGTATATAATGAGTTTATGAGACTCCCTCAGTGTTTGCGTTTACTCGGTGAGAAATGATTCTACCGCCAGTCGGTACGAGTCGAGTCCGAAGCCGGCAATAGTGCCTTTACAAGCCGGAGCGATCATCGATTTGTGGCGGAAAGGTTCTCTGGAATAAACATTAGATATATGAACTTCGATAACAGGGGAGGAGATTGCTTTTATAGCGTCGTGTAGTGCAATAGATGTGTGCGTGTATGCACCGGCGTTTAATATGATTCCATCTACGTCGAATCCGTCGGCGTGTAGTTTGTCAATAAGCAGACCTTCTACATTCGATTGGTAATAGTCAATCGAAACATTAGGGTATTGTTTTCGTAGTACCTCCAGGTAGTACTCAAACGAGTTGTCTCCGTAAATAGAGGGCTCTCTTTTACCCAATAAATTGAGATTAGGCCCATTCATGATCAATATTCTCATACACTTTTACAAGTTTACTATCTTTGCACTTCAGCAAAATGATCGAAATCTTGCTGCAAATTTAGTGATTTATTTTTTACCACTCATTACTATAACATGTCAAACGACGCTGGAAGCAGAATGATTAATAAATATTATAGCTATCTGAGGCTTGAGAAGTCTCTTTCTAACAATACTTTAGAAGCTTATCTGCGAGATTTAGAGAAACTAAAGCTTTTTGCAGAAGATATTAACGTTAAAATAGATCAATTATCTATGCAGGATATTCAATCTTTTTTAGCACAATTGTACGATTTGGGTATCAATCCGAGGTCGGTATCACGCATATTATCCGGGATCAGAGCCTTTTATAAGTTTCTGTTGCTCGAGGATTTTATCGACAAAGATCCGACGGAGTTGATCGAGTCGCCCAAGATCGGGCTTCATCTTCCCGAAGTGCTTTCGGAGGAGGAGATCAATGCCATGCTGGATGCTATAGATGTTTCGGTGCCCGAAGGGCAGCGCAACCGGGCCATGCTCGAAACCTTGTATAGTTGCGGCTTGCGCGTAAGCGAACTGGTTTCCTTAAAACTGAGCGACGTTTATCTCGACGATGAATTTATTCGTGTGGAAGGGAAGGGGAGTAAGCAGCGATTGGTGCCGATGTCGCCTACAGCCGTTGATGAAATAAGAAAATACATCCCTTTTCGTAACGAACTGAAAATAAAAAAAGGACAGGAGGACTTCCTTTTTCTCAACCGTAGAGGTAGTTCTTTGTCAAGGGTTATGGTATTTTATATTATTAGAGATCAGGCTGCGATGGTAGGTATTCGTAAGAAGGTGAGTCCGCATACGTTTCGTCATTCTTTTGCAACGCATTTGCTCGAAGGTGGTGCCAATTTGCGCGCTATTCAGCAGATGTTGGGGCATGAGCATATTGCCACAACCGAGATTTATACGCATATCGATCGTGAATTTATCAGACGTGAAATCCTTAATCATCACCCACGAAATAAGAAAGACTCGGATAGTTGATAGTGTATATTACTATATGTAAGAAAAAATGTGGACTAGCTTATGCTTATTGTGCTAACAACTGTTAATACAGTCGATTTTAAATCGCAAACAATCGCAAATATTAAAAAATAATATAGTTTTGCACCTTGATACAGAATGTTAGAAAAGTCAATAACATTTTATAGCAACTTAAACTTATCTACGTAATTATGAACAAGAAAATCTTATTGCCGATGCTTCTACTAGCCGGCATCGTGGCATTTTCTTCTTGCTCGGGCAAGTTGAAACCCTTAGCTGAGAATTACATCAAAGCCGAACCGCAACCGTTGGAGGCTATTGGTGGTGAAGTTCCCGTTACTATTAACGCTACATTCCCTGCAAAATGGTTTAACAAAAAAGCTGTAGTAAAAGTTACTCCGGTTTTACGTTATGCTGGTGGTGAAGCGTGGGGTACTACTTACACTTATCAAGGAGAAAAGGTTTCGGGTAACAATCAGGTGATCCCTGAAAAAACCGGCGCTAACGTTACAATGACTTCTGCTTTCAAGTTTAAACCTGTAATGAAGAAGTCTGAATTGTACCTTACTTTCGAAGCAAAGATCAAAAACAAAACAGTAAAACTTCCAGATGTTAAGATCGGAGAAGGCGTAATCGCTACTTCGGCTCTTGCAAATGCGGGTACTGCTTCTGCAGCTATCGCAGCAGACAAATTCCAACGTATTATCAAAGAAGCTCACAATGCAAACATCATGTTCTTGATTCAACAAGCAGAACTTCGTTCGAATCAGTTGAACAGCATGGAGATGAAAGAGTGGAAAGAGCTTGTTAAAAACGCTAACGAAACTCCAAATCAAAATGTAGAAGTAGAAATCTCTGCTTATGCATCTCCAGATGGAACAATGTCTTTGAATACAGCTTTGTCTGAAAAACGTGAGAAAAATACAAACAAGTATTTGTCTGGCGAATTCAAAAAAGGTAAAATCGACGCTCCTATCTCTGCACGTTATACAGCTGAAGACTGGGAAGGTTTCAAAGAATTGGTTGAGAAATCAAACATTCAAGATAAAGACCTAGTTCTTCGTGTGTTGGAAATGTACTCTGACCCAGAGCAAAGAGATCAAGAGATCAAAAATATGTCTTCAGTATTTAGCGTATTGGCTGAAGAAATCCTTCCTAAATTGAGACGCTCTCGTCTTACTGCTAATATCGAAATCATCGGTAAGAGTGACGAAGAAATCTCTAACCTTGTAGCTTCAAACCCAGGTGCGTTGAACGTAGAAGAAATTCTTTACGCTGCAACTTTGACTCCTGATTTGTCTAAAAAAGCTGCTATCTACAAGAAAACTACTGAGCTTTTCCCTAAAGATTACCGCGCTTATAACAACATCGGTATGTTGTTGTTCGAGCAAGGCGACCTAGAAGGTGCTAAGAAAATGTTTGACAAAGCTGCTCAAGTAAGCCCAAGCACTCCAGAAACATATATGAACCTTGGTTTGATCTCTCTTGTAAATGGAGATAAAGCTAAAGCTCAACAATATTTCGGTAATGCTGCTGGTGTAGCTGAATTGAACGAAGCTCTTGGTGTTCTTTACCTAGAACAAGGAGAATATGCTAAAGCTGTTAACGCTTTCGGTCCTGTTAAGACTAACAATGCTGCATTGGCTCAAATCTTGACAAAAGACTATAGCAAAGCTCAAGCTACTTTGAATGCTATCGATGCTGATCAAGCTGATGCTACTACTGACTATCTAAAAGCAATCGTTGCTGCTAGAACAAACAATGTAGACGGTGTTGTTAGCAACTTGAAAGCTGCTATTCTTAAAGATAAATCGATGGCTAAAGAAGCTGCTAGCGATCTAGAGTTCGCTAAGTTTGCAACTAACTCTGCTTTCTCAAGCCTAGTAAAATAATTCCGACTTCGGAAAATGATATCAAGGAGGTTCCTGCGGGAGCCTCCTTTTTTTTGTAGCCATACGCGACCGATGTCGTCAGATGTTTAGATCTGTTTGGTTTGCAGTGCAAGCGTATTCGCGATGTCAGGGTTATATCGAACTCGTTTTTTTTCTACAATATAATGGGCGGCAGCACTACTAGCACACGCTTGATAAACAGATACTTACGGAGTATTCGCTGTGCAGACATCAAAATTCTTTATTGAAAACTTTTTGAAGGCTTTTGTTGGTTTTGGGTTTATGTGTCTGTAATCTAGTTGTTTAGGGTTAAACGGACATGCCCGTTTTGACTGTCAAAAAAAGGATAGGTGTTGATTGTTAGCTGTTTAGCGTATGGGGCGTAAGGGGCTTAATTGCGATGCAATCGGTACTTTGTGGTTGAAGAGAAGTGGGGTGTGTATAAAAAATAGAGGCCGTCCCTTACGAGACGACCTCCCTCTAATATATAGAGCAAAAGAAACTATTATCTAGTTTATTTCTTCGCACGTTTGCGATCATTCTCATCAAGAAGGATCTTGCGAAGACGAAGATAGTTAGGCGTAATTTCTACGTACTCATCTTCTTTAATGTATTCCAATGAATCTTCCAAACTGAAAATGATTGGAGGAGCTAGTTTAGCTTTGTCGTCGGCACCAGAAGCACGCATGTTGGTAAGCTTCTTAGATTTAGTTACATTCACTACAAGGTCACCCTCTTTAGAATGTTCACCTACGATTTGTCCTGCATAAACTTCTTCTTGCGGAGATACGAAGAAGCGTCCGCGGTCTTGTAGTTTGTCAAGAGCGTAAGCAAAAGCTGTACCTTGCTCCATCGAAATAATAGATCCGTTTTGGCGACGTTCGATATCTGCTTTCATTGGTTGATATTCCAAGAATCGGTGTGCCATGATAGCTTCACCTGCCGAAGCAGTAAGGACACTGTTGTTAAGACCGATGATACCTCTTGATGGAATCATGAATTCCAAGTGGATACGATCATTCTTAGCTTCCATCATGGTCATTTCACCACGACGACGTGTAACAAGGTCGATAATCTTGCTCGATGATTCTTCAGGAACGTTGATGGTAAGTTGTTCTACAGGCTCACATTTAACACCGTCGATTTCCTTGATGATAACTTGAGGCTGTCCTACCTGCAACTCATATCCTTCACGACGCATTGTTTCAATAAGAACGGAAAGGTGAAGTACACCACGGCCAAATACAAGCCATGCGTCTGCACTTTCTGTCGGAACCACGCGAAGCGCGAGGTTTTTATCTAGTTCTTTTTGTAGGCGTTCGTAAATATGACGCGAAGTTACATATTTTCCGTCTTTTCCAAAAAAAGGAGAGTCATTAATTGTAAATAACATCGACATTGTTGGTTCGTCGATCGCAATTGGCTCTAGTGGTTCCGGTTCTAGGAAGTCAGCAATACTGTCTCCGATCTCAAAACCTTCGATACCGATTAGCGCGCAAAGGTCACCTGACTGAACAGATTCCACTTTTCTACGACCCAATCCTTCGAATACGTTAATTTCTTTGATTCTTGATTTAACCATTGAACCGTCACGCTTGCAAAGCATCACATCTTGGTTTTCTTTCAATTCGCCACGGTGTACGCGACCAATTGCAATACGACCTACATATTTAGAATAATCTAAAGATGTGATCAACATCTGAGGTGTACCTTCTAGGTGCTCAGGTGCCGGGATATATTCGATGATAGCATCAAGAAGAGAGAAAATATCTTCTTTTGGTTGTTTCCAGTCTTCCGACATCCAACCTTGTTTAGCAGAACCATAAATAGTATGGAAATCAAGTTGCTCTTCTGTAGCGTCCAAGCTAAACATAAGATCGAATACCATCTCATGTACTTCGTCTGGGCGACAGTTTGGTTTGTCAACTTTATTTACAACCACAATAGGTTTAAGTCCGAGTTGTAATGCCTTTTGAAGCACGAAACGTGTTTGAGGCATTGGCCCTTCAAAAGCATCAACAAGCAATAAACAGCCGTCGGCCATGTTCAGTACTCGCTCTACCTCTCCACCAAAGTCGGCGTGTCCCGGAGTGTCAATAATATTAATCTTACAATCTTTGTAGTTGATCGATACGTTCTTTGCTAGAATCGTAATACCTCTTTCGCGTTCAAGATCATTACTATCCAAAAACTGATCAATTTCAGCTTTGTCTTCACGGAACAACTTTCCTGCCAATAGCATTTTGTCAACGAGCGTAGTCTTACCGTGGTCTACGTGCGCAATAATCGCAATGTTTCTAATCTTTTGCATCTAGACTTATTTTGTGGCTGCAAAGGTACAAGAAATAAATTGAAAGAAAAAAGAAGCAAAAGTTATTGTTAATCAAAAAGTAATGAATATCTTTGCATCCAATATTTCATATATCATTATTAATAAGTTAAAGTACTAAATCATGTATTTAGATTCAGCTAAAAAGAAAGAAATCTTCGAAAAGTACGGAACGTCTAACACTGATACTGGGTCTGCAGAGTCTCAGATTGCTTTGTTTTCATACCGTATTTCTCATTTGACTCAACACTTGAAGTCAAATCACAAAGATTATAGCACTGAGAGAGCTCTTAAAATGTTGGTAGGTAAACGTCGTCGTTTGCTAGATTACCTTAAGCACATCGAAATCGAAAGATACCGTGCTATCATTAAAGAACTAGGTATCAGAAAGTAATTCTTTTTGAACAAGATCTTAAAAGGTCGGAGCGTTTACGTTCCGACCTTTTTTTTTGTCCTTCCCGAAAAGCTTTTTATTGACGAATGTTGCGAATTATTATGCTTTTAACGTGAATGATTGAATTTATATACTATTTTTGCCGTATATAGTGTCAAATTGAAACATGGGAAAGCTAACCGCTTTACATCTATAAATAGCAAAAAGCATGGAAACGAATAAAAGCAAAGTTGGTGCGAAGGTAGAAGCATTGCGCCAAAGCAGAAATCTTTCTGTAGAAGAATTAGCAGAACGTTCCGGACTTAGCACGGAACAAATAAACCACATCGAAAAAGATGAGCATGTACCATCTTTATCTCCACTGATCAAAATTGCCCGAGTATTAGGAGTACGTCTTGGAACCTTCCTTGACGACAACAACGACTTTGGTCCTATTGTGTGCCGAAGTGGCGACCATGCCGACGGAATCTCGTTTTCGAACAACGATGTAACGTCGCGCAAACACATGGATTACTATTCATTGGCCAAGCAAAAGTCGGGCCGTCACATGGAACCATTCATTATTAATATAGAAGCATCCGAAGGAGCAGACTTCGTTATGTCTACACACGAGGGCGAAGAATTTATCTTTGTTTTAGACGGAGTAGTAGAAATTAACTACGGCAAGCACAAATACATCTTGGAAGAAGGAGATAGTATTTATTACGATTCGATTGTTGCACACCACGTACACGCAGCAGCCGGAAATACTGCACGCATATTGGCTGTTGTTTATACACCGATTTAAATAAAGATACCATGTCACATACAGTAGAGCTAACAAATCGTACGATAGGACAATTCCTTGAACATTGGGCACAGACCACGCCCGATAAAGAATACATGGTATACTCTGACCGCGACCTTCGTTTTACGTGGAAAGAATTTAACGAACGTGTCGACAATATGGCCAAGGGCTTGATGTCGATCGGTGTGCGCAACGGAACCCATGTGGGTATTTGGGCTACGAATGTACCCGACTGGCTTACCTTTCTTTATGCGGGAGCAAAGATTGGGGCCGTACTTGTAACGGTAAATACCAATTACAAACAAAACGAACTCGAGTTTCTGGTTGAAGACGCAGACATCCATACCCTTTGCATTACAGAAGGAGTATTTGACGGTAGTTATATTGATATGACTTACGAGCTGCTGCCCGAACTTCGCACGCAACAACGTGGCTATATCAAAAGCGAGCGGTTTCCGAAACTCAAAAACGTTGTTTACATCGGTCAAGAGAAGCACCGCGGAATGTACAATACTTCCGAATTGTTGCTGCTCGGACAAAACGTAGACGATGAAGTGCTCATAGCAGAGAAAAGCAAAGTTGATAGCCACGATGTAGTCAACATGCAATATACATCCGGTACCACAGGCTTTCCGAAAGGAGTTATGCTTACCCACCACAACATCGTAAACAACGGATATTTCTGTGGTGAAGGCATGGGTTTTACGGCCAATGACAAGCTGTGTTGCTGCGTTCCGCTGTTTCACTGCTTCGGAATTGTATTGGCAACGATGAACTGCCTTACCCACGGATGTACACAAGTAATGGTAGAAAAGTTTGACCCGTTGCTGGTGTTGGCCTCTGTTCATAAAGAACGTTGCACGGCACTTTACGGAGTTCCGACCATGTTTATTGCCGAACTCAATCATCCGATGTTCGATCTATTCGATCTTACTTCCCTGCGAACCGGAATTATGGCCGGAGCCCTTTGTCCGATTGAACTGATGCGCAAGGTAACGGACAAAATGCACATTACCCACATTACCAGTGTGTACGGACTCACCGAAAGCTCTCCGGGCATGACCCACACAACGCTCGACGATCCGTTCGAAGCCCGTTGCACGACGGTAGGTAAACCATTTCCATTCACCGAGGTTGCGGTGATCGATCCCGAAACCGGCGAACTTTGTCCTCCGGGAGTACAAGGCGAGATGTGCTGTCGCGGTTATTTGGTCATGAAAGGTTACTATAAAAATCCGCAAGCAACAGCCGAAGCCATCGATGCCGACGGATGGTTGCACAGCGGCGACTTGGGCATTTTGGGCGAAGACGGTAACTACCGCATCACCGGACGTATCAAAGATATGATCATTCGTGGGGGCGAAAACATTTATCCGCGCGAGATCGAAGAGTTTTTGTACCACCTTGAAGGGGTAAAGGATGTGCAGGTAGCAGGCATTCCTTCCGACCGATACGGAGAGGAAGTGGGCGCATTTGTGATTTTGCATCCGGGAGCCGACGTAACCGAAAGCGACGTAAAAGACTTTTGCCGAGGCAAAATAGCCCGACATAAAATTCCGAAATACGTATTCTTTGTAGATGCTTTTCCGATGACCGGAAGCGGAAAGATTCAGAAGTTCAAACTCAAAGATGTAGGGCTGGCCTTACTCAAAGAGCAAGACATCGTTCCTGTATAGCATTCACCAAAGAATCCTAATACCATCAAAGCATCCTCGTTGCAGATCCGAAGCAATGAGGATGCTTTTGTTTTTAGAGATAGCCTCGCGTACAATTCTGAGATCTAACTGATTGATAGTGAAAAATAATTTCATTGCACAAAAGAAAAGATAAACCCCACGCATAAGTATCACAGATTGAATGTAAATTTCTAACTTTGTGAAAGAAAAACTATTAAATAGATAATATGTCAAATTTATTCCCAAGCAACCTACCATACAAGGTAGCTGATATGAGTCTTGCCGACTTTGGTCGTAAAGAGATCGAAATCGCAGAGCACGAAATGCCGGGCTTGATGGCACTTCGCAAAAAGTATGCAGGTCAACAACCGCTTAAAGGAGCACGTATTACCGGTTCTCTACATATGACAATCCAAACTGCTGTTCTTATCGAAACACTAGTAGACCTAGGAGCAGACGTACGTTGGGCAAGCTGTAACATTTTCTCTACGCAAGATCACGCGGCAGCAGCAATCGCGGCAGCAGGCATTCCTGTTTTTGCATGGAAAGGTGAAACACTTGAAGAATACTGGTGGTGTACAGAAATGGCACTTCGTTTCCCTGAAGGAAAAGGTCCTCAGATGATTGTAGACGATGGAGGCGATGCTTCACTATTGGTACACTGGGGTGTTGCTGCGGAAAAAGATGCTTCAACAATCGATCGTAAGGGTGCAAACCACGAAGAACAATGCATTTTGGATACACTTCAAGCTATCTTGAAAGAAGACAATCAGCGTTGGACTCGTACCATTGCCGAACTACGCGGTATTTCCGAAGAAACTACAACCGGCGTACACCGTTTGTATCAAATGATGGAAAGAGGCGAATTGTTGGTTCCTGCGGTAAACGTAAACGACTCGGTAACGAAATCTAAATTCGACAACTTGTATGGTTGCCGCGAATCATTGGCAGATGGTATCAAACGTGCTACCGACGTAATGATCGCTGGTAAAGTAGTAGTTGTATTGGGTTATGGTGACGTAGGTAAAGGTTGCGCGCACTCAATGCGTACATACGGAGCTCGCGTACTTGTAACTGAAATCGACCCGATCTGTGCATTGCAAGCAGCAATGGAAGGTTTCGAAGTAACTACAATCGAGGAAGCAGTAAAAGAAGGAAACATTTACGTTACTACAACCGGAAACAAAGATGTAATTACAATCGATACGCTTGAGAAAATGAAAGATCAAGCAATTGTATGTAACATCGGTCACTTCGACAACGAGATTCAAGTTGACAAACTTGTAAACTTCCCGGGCATCAAACATACAAACATCAAACCACAGGTTGATAAGTATACATTCCCTGCAGGTAACTCAATCTTCCTTCTTGCAGAAGGTCGTCTTGTAAACCTTGGTTGTGCAACAGGTCACCCATCATTCGTAATGAGTAACTCGTTTACCAACCAAACATTGGCACAAATCGACTTGTGGCAAAAAGATTATGAAGTAGGTGTATACCGTCTTCCTAAATACCTGGACGAAGAAGTTGCAAGACTACACCTTGAAACAATCGGTGTAAAACTTACAAAACTTACTCCGGAGCAAGCAGCTTATATTGGCGTATCGGTTGATGGTCCATATAAACCAGAACACTACAGATACTAATCTGAATCCAAATAAAAATGAATCCCGGTCTGCAAAGTCCGGGATTTTTTTGTAGGTTAGTGCTCTATATATAAAGCTGATCTTAAATCGTTTAAATAGAAAGTCTATGAAAAGCCATCTTTTATTAGGAGTACTCCTATTATGCGGATGTACCGCAAAAGTCCCTGTCGAATTAGAATCAATTGACTTGAGAGAACTGCTCGCGAGTAATGCAGAGCGAATACCACTCACGGAGATTGTTTCATCACAACAGGTAGTGCCGTTAGAAAACCACGATTCTGCGTTGATCGGGAATATTAGGGATATTGTCGCAACGAACAAGCAAATCTTTATATCGTCGAATAATATTTGCACGGAGTTTGATAAGCAAGGAAACTTTGTTCGTAACATCGGCAAGAAAGGTCAAGGACCGGAAGAATATGCTTATTTGAGTGGTCTGGAAACGCAGGGCGATCATCTTATTCTTCAGGATGGAGATAGAAAATACATGCATTACAACCCAAACGGAACCCTGATCAACGAACAAAAGTTACCGAAAGGATATCAATCTGTTTATCCGTTGTCGGATGGCGGAGTCGTCGGCTTTGCTCCAAACATATCGGGAAGTGCATCTTTGAAGTTGGCTTTATTTGATAGCGAGGGCACGTTGACAGACTCCGTTCCGCACCGACTTCGATTTACCCCCAAGTTTGCAGTACATCTGTTCGATGAAGGTCAGTTTTATCGATTTAAAGACAACGTGATGTTTAAGGATCTTTTGAACGATACGATCTATCAGATCAAAAAAGGCGAAGTCGAGCCATACATGCGTTTGGAGTTGGGCGAATATACGGCAAGAGAGAATGCCCGTGCAGAAATAACAGAAACACCTCAAACGTTTCGCTTCTTTAAAAATATGAAACCGACACACATTGTGGGCGAAAGCGACCGATATGTATTCGTTGAAATGGAAGGATACATCTGCTATGACAAGCAAGCGAAGACCGCAAAGCGTATCGACCTTATGTATAATGATCAAGAACTTAAGGGCCTGTTCTTTTCGGAAGATAATAAGTATCTGATAACGTCGTTGCAGCCCGATAATGAAGACAATCCGCAGTTGTTGTTTTTGAAATTGAAGGATTAAGTTTACATTATGCCCTTTGTAAGTGAGTATCTGTCGCAGAATTACTCCTACAATGCTGAACATTACAGATATTAATGAATTTTTCATACCTTTATCCCGGTCAGTTTCTGGCCGGGATTTTTTTTGTCCCACTGTGTCATGCAATAAATCAAAATAAAAATAAAACAGTTACACAATGGAGAAAAGCTGGATAAAAAGGTTGCTTCCGTATGCAGCCGTAATCGCGGTGTTCGCGATTATATCAGTCGGCTACTTTTTGCCCGAATTGATCGAGGGCAAAGTGTTGTTTCAAGGAGACACGCGACAGGGTATCGCGATCGCCCATGAGATTAATGAGTTTAAAGAGGCTACCGGAGAGGTGAGCCGATGGACCAATTCTGCGTTCGGAGGGATGCCTACCTACCAGATTGCGCCCGGTTATGAATCGACAAAGATTGTAAATCTGATCAACGGATTCTTTACACTCTTCTTGCCCGAACCGGCAGGATACATCTTCCTGATGCTCTTTGGATTCTTCCTGTTGCTCAAAGCCTTTGGCCTGCGTAACGAAATAGCCGTGTTGGGAGCCGTTGCTTATGCTTTCTCGTCCTACTTCTTTATCATTATCGAAGCCGGGCACATCTGGAAGTTTATCACCCTGGCTTACATTCCGCCTACAATAGCCGGTATTGTTTGGGCTTACAGAGGCCGTTACCTACTTGGGGGAGCCGTTGCCGCATTGTTTGCAACCTACCAAATCATGAGCAACCACATCCAGATGACGTACTACTTTCTGTTTGTCGTTGCGGCCATTGTGATTGCTTACTTCATTCAAGACTTGAGAGAAAAAAGGCTCGATTCGTTTTTCAAAGCAAGTGGAATTTTGGTAGTGTCGGCACTGATTGCCGTTGCGATCAACTCGTCGAACTTATACCATACGTATGAATACAGCAAGGAGTCGATTCGCGGAAAAGGCGGACTGACCATTGCCAACGATAATATTACACCTGCCGCTCAAAGCGAAGGTCTCGACCGCGATTACATCGTGCAGTGGAGTTACGGAAAAGACGAAACATGGACTCTGCTTGTTCCCAATGTAAAAGGCGGATCTACGGGCTATTTAATGGAAGACAAAGACGCGATGGATCAGATCAAACCTGAGTTCCGTCAGACTTTGGGTCAGATGAATCAGTACTGGGGAGACCAGCCATTTACTTCCGGACCGGTATACGTGGGTGCGTTCGTTTTGTTCCTTTTTATCTTGTCGTTGTTTATCGTGCGCGGACCGCTCAAATGGGCGCTATTAGCTGTGTGCATTCTTACGATCTTCTTGTCGTGGGGTAGAAACATGATGTGGTTTACCAACCTATTCATCGATTACTTCCCGATGTATGACAAGTTCAGAACCGTATCATCTATCCTCGTAGTTCCCGAATTTATTATACCGTTACTTGCCGTATTGGGCTTGAACGAAATCGTAAAGAATCCGAAGTTGTTGATCGAGCGCAAACGCGATGTCCTTGTTAGCTTCTTGCTTACAGGTGGTGTGAGTTTGGTGATTGCATTAGCTCCGGGACTGTTCTTCGACTTCTTCAGTGCGCAAGAAGCGAATGCATTCCTACCTCAAGCGGTAAACAATCCGCAAGTGGCAGAGATACTCGAGAACCTCGAAACTGCCCGTAAGTACGTACTTTCGATGGACGGATGGCGCAGCTTTATCATCATTGCACTGGGATGCGCGCTGTTGTGGTTGTACGCAAAACAAAAGATTGGTGCAAAGTTGATGTTGGGTGTCCTTATCATTCTTTGTACGGTAGATATGTGGAACGTAAACAAACGCTACTTAAGCAGCAAAGACTTCCACAACAAAAGTGTGCAAGACCAAACGTTTACCCCTTCGGCAGTAGATCAGGAAATCTTGAAAGACCAGTCGCCAAACTACCGCGTGTACAATACCGCCGTAAATAGTTTCAACGACCCGATGACTTCGTACTACCATAAATCGGTGGGCGGATACCATGCGGCGAAACTTAGACGTTTCCAAGACTTGATCGATCACCAGTTATCGAACGGAAACAAGCACGTGCTCGACATGCTTAACACCAAGTACATCATCATCCCTGATCAAGGCGACGGTACGTTGCCACTTTATAAAAACCCGGATGCCTTGGGCAATGCTTGGTTTGTAAACGAAGTGAAGTGGGCCGATACTCCTAACGATGAGATGAAAGACTTGACCGACTTCAATCCGGCTACAACTGCTATTGTTGGTAAGGAATACGAGTCGGCATTGAAAGCATCGGCAGTAAGCAAAGACTCTGCCGCTTCGATAACACTCACTACCTACCACCCGAATAAGTTGGTGTATACAAGTAACAACACGAGCGAAGGCTTGGGCGTGTTCTCCGAAATCTACTATCCGTATGGATGGAAAGCAACGATAGATGGCAAAGAAGCCTCTATCTTGCGCGTCGACTACCTGTTGCGCGGACTGATTATCCCGGCAGGAAAGCACGAAATCGTGTTCACGTTCGATCCGCAATCGCTTAAGATTACAGAAACATTGGCTTATGCCGCATCGTTTATCCTGATTCTCGGCTTCATACTTGTCGCGATTCTGGAAATCCGTCGCAGTAAGAAACCATCGGGCGATGCCTAATCAGTAAACACAATCTCCTCTATAAGCGAAAGCCCCTGCTACAATCCGTACTCCGGAACGTTGCAGGGGCTTTCTGCGTTTCAGTCAACGCAAGTGTAACAATGAACGTAAAAGACATGGGTAAATGAGCCAAGCAAATGTATATTCAAACTAAGGCGCATACCGATACGATCGGCGCAATAACAATACAACGGATATGAGAAAGATGTGAGGTTGTGATTTACAATAAGGGAGGTTTTGGGGGAGTTGTTGCGGCGTGTAAATGGGAATGATTTGGGGTTTTTAGGGCTATTTTGCGTGCTAGATGGTGCAATTTGGTTGATTTTTGAGGTTTAGAAAATGTGGTTTTTGGCTGATTCTATGTGGAATTTGGGTGAAAAGTATGCATGGTTTATGGAAAAAGGTCGTTTGGTTCTTCCAAAAACGTTGTTTGGTTCTTGAAAGAAGCAAATTAGGTTTTCAAAAAGGCTGTTTTTCGTTGTTATGAAGTTGGCAAAACGTTTTCACGAGAACAGTAAATTGTTTTCACGGTGAGTGTGAAAAGTCTTCGTGGTGAATGAAAACACTCTTCACGGTGAGTGAAGATACTATTCGTGGTAACTTTTTGCTCTTTTCGCTAAGAGTAGGCAGCATGAACGGGTTTACAATGCAATGGGGCTGTATCAACCGACAGTCGAAACGATCCAGACCATTCTCGGGGAGTTGGGAAATGCAGGAAGTAAGCCGGGGTAAGGTTTTGAGGAATAAAAAGAAAGTTGCAAACGATGTTGTCGGTAAGGAAGATGGATGTCGTGTTACCTGCAATGTGATCTGGCAAGAAGTTTGTCAGATTTTTTTGTGTCTGAAATTTCGGCAAACCAGTAAGAAAATAGCGTTTTCGGGAGGAGAAAAAACTCTCCGTGTGAAAAGGCTGGCGATTCTGCAAGAAAACGATTTTTACAATAAGGTAGGGGTAAAGAAGGAATCGCCTTGTACTGTGCGGCGAAGCAGGCGGTACAAGGCGATTCTTTGTTGTGAGACTATTCTTTCGAATTGTTGAAACGATTTACGTATCGGCTTTTGGTTTTGCTCTTTTTGCTGAAGCTGTAATAAGTTTTCAACAGAAACATAAAGTCTCTACTCTTTGAATTGTATCGGGAATAATTGTAGTATCCGTCTGTTTCTGTCCAAGTGCGACTAGAGCCTACGCGCAGATCCCTGAAGTCGAACCCGACACTCCAATTGGGTTTAATCTTATAGGTCAGAGCAATTGAGGTGTTTGGAGTTGCCTTTGTCTTGCTTATTTCTGTGTAGTATAAGTTATCCCAATAAATGCCACCGTTGAAATTAAACTTCTTATAATACAGATAAACACTCATGCTGCCGCTAAAGTAATCTCCTTTCATTGCCGAGTGTTCGAACCGTTTTGTATTGTAATTTAAGCTTCCGTTGACGCCGCCGATGTTTCCGATGTTGTACCTTGCGGTAATACCGGCCGTCAAATTACGGGTATAGCCGTCGTTGACAAACGTAGAGGTATAAATGTTGTTGTCGGTTGTGCCCAACGGACGAATGGTATTGTCTATTTGAGTAAACTTAACGGCAGGCTCGATGTAGAATCCTTTCGCATTGAGCGAGTAGGACAGCTGAATGCTGTTGAAGATCGCAGGCTCGAGATACGGATTTCCCACATTAATTATAAGAGAATCGACCGAGG
>JBOFPV010000014.1:0-19154 GCA_051660585.1 Tannerellaceae bacterium | reverse complement strand
TTGCAAATTAAATCTTCGAGGTGTAGCGCAGCCCGGTTAGCGCATCTGTTTTGGGAACAGAGGGTCCCAGGTTCGAATCCTGGTACCTCGACAAAGAAGATTCTTCTTTTTTCTTTACATATTGAATCTCTCGAGGTGTAGCGCAGCCCGGTTAGCGCATCTGTTTTGGGAACAGAGGGTCCCAGGTTCGAATCCTGGTACCTCGACAAAGAGATATCTTCTTTTTACTTTACGATTTATTACATTCGAGGTGTAGCGCAGCCCGGTTAGCGCATCTGTTTTGGGAACAGAGGGTCCCAGGTTCGAATCCTGGTACCTCGACAAAGCAATCATTTTCTAATAGAAAGTGGTTGCTTTTTTTATATAGTAATATCATGTAATAGAAAACTCTTCTTTATCAAAAGAGCTCAATATCGAGAACCTACTTAAAACAAAAAACGTTTCAAGTTTCACAACTTAAAACGCCCTTGTAATGGTTTATCTAGCTTATAAAGCTATACCAATACTTTACTCAGCCGTAGCTGATATTTGATGACCCCAATTAAAAAAATATCTTTGTTTTATTTTATATTTTCCTGAGTGATATACTACAAAAGTAATTAAACAATTTTTAGTTTTAGCCAAAACTACCATTAATCCTAATGATAAAACAACGCATCATCGTATTACTTGGCATATATCAGACTTTCTCAAAACAAACCGAATTCACACCACCTCTTTTTTTTACCTAAAAGTAATACCTAAAAGTGCAAAAAGAAGAAATTATTCAATCACACGTATCATTTGAGCCCTTTCACCCTACCTTTTTATAGTTAAATATAGCCCACCCATTAAAGACAATGGCAAAAATACCGATTGCAACCACCTCAGGAAGTAAATCTATAAAGCTACTCCCCTTTAAGATAATCAATCGTACAACCTCAGTAAAGTAAACCGTCGGTATAAACTTCGTGATCCATTGAGCCCAATGAGGCATACTACTAATCGGAGTAAAAATACCACCCATCAAAAAGAAAATCATCAAAAAGAAGAATGCGATAAACATCGATTGTTGCTGCGTTTGAGCAAAAGTAGACAAGAGCAATCCAAAACCACCGAATGCAATCATATACAATCCGGAGATTCCATACAACAACGCCAAACTACCTTCACTCACGATTCCATACAATAAATATGCGACAGTCAAACCGAGCGAAAGGATAATATAGCCAATCACCCAAAAAGGAATCAGCTTTGCCAGGATAAAGTATTGCTTCTTGACCGGTGTCACATTGATCTGCTCAATCGTCCCCACCTCTTTTTCGCTCACGATATTCAAGGCCGAAAGAATGCCACAAATCAGCGTTATCAGCATCACAAGCACACCCGGCACCATATAGAGCTTATAATTCAACTCCGGATTGAAGCGGTAATTAGGAATCAACTCCAACATCGGTTTCACTCTTGGAGTACCATAATCCTTCAATATCGAAGAGAGATACCCTACCCCAATACCAGCCTCGTTGCCGTCTACCGCATCTGCGCCAACCCACACCGGAACAGAGAGATTCGATTTCATATTGTTTGCAAAATCAGACGGAATCTCCAGTATGATGGTAGCCTTACCATCTTCTATAGCCTCGGTAGCTTCTTGCATCGAATTACCGGAACCTATCAATTTAAAATAACCCGAAGCACAAATCTTATTTACCATTTCGGTAGATCGATACGACCCGTCGAAATCAACCACCCAGAGTTTGATTTCATTCACCTCAAACGTAGCCGCAAAAGGCAATATGATCAGCTGAATCACAGGCATCATAAAGATCAACGGCAAAATAACCTTATTCCGCAGAATCTGCTTAAACTCTTTTTCCAACAAAAAACGCAATACCCTCATATCATTTCAGCTTTATTCAAGTCTTGTTTTAAAACGCTTCACACTCACCACAACAAACAGCAACAACATTCCCAGCATAATAAGAAGTTCGTGCCAGATAAACACAATATCTAGTCCCTTGATCATGACACTCCGAATCGAGGCAATGTACCAACGAGCAGGAACGATATGGGAAATAATTCGCAAAGGCATGGGCATATTCTGAATCGGAAAGATCAATCCCGAAAGCAAAATCGTAGGCAACATCAGCCCCATCAAAGAAATCACCATCGCCACTTGCTGATTGGGCGCAACCGTAGAGATCAATACCCCCAGCGACAACGACAACAGAATATAAATGATACTACTTAAAAAGATCAACCCCAGATGTCCGCCATACGGAATCCCCAACACAAAATAGGCAAGCAGCAAGATGGTACTCAAGTTGACCATCGAAAGCAGGAAATAAGGCACCACTTTCGAAATCACAATATATACCGGTTTGAAGGGCGATACAAGCAAAACCTCCATCGTACCCCTCTCCTTCTCCTTTACGATCGAAACCGACGTCATTAGCGAGCAAACCAATAAAAAGATCAACCCCATTACACCCGGCACAAACAAGTATGCACTCTCCATCTGCGGATTATAGAGCATTCGAATCTCGGGCATCACCAAGGCATTCTCATTATGAACAAAAGCTTGCTCACTTCCGGCTACCACGCTACCCTCCGATATCAAAATCGAATTCAGGTAATTAATCACCAACGTAGTTTCGTTCGGATCGGCAGCATCCACTATCAGTTGTAAAGCAGTTGACTTATCCTGTGCTTTGTTTTGTTCCAATAGCCGATCATACTGATCAGGAAACACCAACACAGCCTTTGCCTCATTTCGGCGAAACAAACGCTCTACCTCTTCCAAATTACCCACCGTTCCGATTACGTCAAAATAAGGATTTCCCGAAATTTTCGCCACCAATGAAGCACAAGCCTGACTCTGATTGGCATGCATCACGGCAAGCTTGGTGGTCTTCACCTCCGTTGTGATCGCAAAACCAAACAAAATCATCTGGATCACCGGCATGAGCAGCAAAATCAGCATCGACTGTTTATCGCGCAAAATATGCCAAATTTCCTTTTGTATAAAAGCTAACAAATACTTCATATTCAATCTGCCTTACATTATTCGCTACGTTGTGCCTTGCGCGCCAAACGGCGAAACACATCATCCATACTATCCACTCCGAAAGCCTGTTTTAAATTGGCCGGAGTATCCATTGCCTCAATTCGCCCGTCTACCATCACCGAAACCCGATTACAATATTCCGCTTCGTCCATATAGTGGGTAGTCACAAATACCGTTATGCCCAGTTGCGAAGCATTGTAAATCAGTTCCCAAAAGCGACGTCGGGTAAGCGGATCCACGCCACCGGTAGGTTCATCCAAAAAAACAATCTCGGGATTATGCATAATCGCCACCGAAAACGACAGCTTCTGTTTCCACCCCAACGGCAAATCACCCACCAGCGCATTGCGATGATCCTCAAAGTCGAGCTCCTTCAGCAACTCATCGGTCTTCTGGTTGATCTCTTTGGTAGTCATTCCGTAGATACCACCAAACAGACGAATGTTTTCCCACACCTTGAGATCATTGTACAATGAAAAACGCTGACTCATATAGCCAATGTGTTGTTTGATTTTTTCCTGCTGACGTGTCACGTCAAACCCTGCCACAACACCCTCACCTGCCGTAGGAATACTCAGTCCGCAAAGCATGCGCATCGCCGTAGTCTTTCCCGCACCATTGGCACCCAGGAAACCAAAAATCTCCCCCTTCTCCACGGCAAACGAAATGTGATCTACAGCCACAAAACTTCCAAATTGTTTGGTTAGCCCTTTTACTTCAATAACATTCATAAGTATAAGATCTATCGGGTTACATGTTGCGTACACAACAAAATAAAGTAATCTTCGATCGAAGGACTCAACGGCTCCAAAAGCTCAACCTCCACTCCTCGACTTTGCAAAAAGGATTTGAAAGCATCTACGCGATCTACCCCATCGGAAAACCATAAATGCAAGTTATCGCCAAACGAGAAACAATTGCCAATCCCTTCGAATGCGCGCACCATACCCAGCGTCTTGTTTACATCCTTGCATCTGAGCAACCACAGCGGATACGGAAAAGCCCGAGTCAGTTCCTCCGGAGTACCTTTGTTCAATATCGTTCCATTCAGCATCAAAGCCATCCGATCACAACGAGCAGCCTCATCCATATACGGAGTCGAAACCACGATAGTCATCCCCTGCTCTTTGAGGCGTCCCAGCATATCCCAAAACTCCTTTCTCGACACAGGATCAACCCCCGTAGTAGGCTCGTCGAGCAACAAGATCGAAGGCTTATGTATCAATGCGCAGCAAAGCGCCAGTTTTTGTTTCATCCCCCCCGAAAGAGCACCGGCCCTACGCGTCTTGAAAGGCTCCAGTTGCGTATAGATCTCTTTGATCTGATCATAATTGGCTTCGATAGAAGTATGAAACAAGGTTGCAAAAAAGTGCAAATTCTCCTCCACACTCAAATCCGTATAAAGCGAAAAACGCCCCGGCATGTATCCGATCGTATCGCGCAAACTTCGATAATCAGCCCTTACATCATTCCCATTGAGGTGTACGTCACCTTTGTCGGCCAATAACAACGTGGCAATGATACGAAACAACGTCGATTTACCCGCACCATCAGGCCCAATCAGTCCGAATATCTCCCCCTTTTTTACTTCAAACGAAATATCCTGCAACGCCTCAATCACTGCACCTTTTTTAGACGTCTTGTACGATTTAGATACCCCTCGCACATCAATTACACACTCCATAGCATCGGTTATTTTGTTTGAACTACATCGCCATACATACCCATCTTGAGGTATCCGTCGTTCTTCACGGCTATCTTAACCGCATACACCAAATTGGCACGTTGATTTTTGGTTTGAATTGTTTTGGGCGTAAACTCAGCCACATCCGAAATCCAAACAATCTCCCCCTCATACAAGCGTTCGTTATCCCCATAGTCTGAAGCAACGGTCAACTTATCTCCTAGTTTCAGGTCAAACAACTGATCGCCCGTAAAGTAAGCCTTCAACTTTACCGTATCCGGATTGGCCACCTTATAAAGCGGTTTGCCCGCAACGGCAAACTCCCCCTGCTCGGCATATTTGGCCAACACAACCCCGGTGATCGGATTCACAATATGCGCTTTCTGCAACAGATCTTCCACTTGCGCAATCTGAATGTCAATGGCCGAACTCTGCGCATCGATACTGCTGATATTAATGGATAGGTTATTTTCAAGCGCTGCCAATTGGCCCTCCAATATCTTCACCTGCGCATTGGTATCATCCACCTGCTTTTGCGTAGCCGCATCTCCGGCAAAAAGCTTCGACACGCGCAATTGCTCCGTTTTGGCATTTGCGACAGACTCCTTTAATGCCGCTATTTGCTTCGCCACATTGGGAAGATGCGTTTGAGTAGCCGTGCGATTCTTGTACAGCAACATCTTCTGCAAATACAACTGCGTGGTATCTACATACCCTAGCAATGCCCCGGCATTTACCCGGTCCCCCTCTTCAAGAGCCAGCTCCTCAATCACACCCGAACTTTGTGCAGACACCACCACCTCGGTCGTTTCAAACATTCCCGAAGCAATCACCTCTTGTTTGTCGCGCTTGCACGATGTGGCAATCAACCCAACCACCGCAAGCAATGTTATCCATCTATATTTCATGCTATTATATCTCATTTTTATATTTTCCTTCCATCTAAAAAACAGACTATTTATTCTTTACAAACCATCCTTTTGCCCCGTAGCAAATTCGATTTGATACTGGCTGTAGATAAACTGAATGTGATGAATATCCTTCTCGATGCGCGCATTCCCTTCATTATTAATACTGCGCAACAGATCGGAAGTTGTAATTACCCCATTGGCATATTTCACCTCAAAACTCTCACGAATACGTTTGCGGAGCGCTACAATCTCATCGTCGTTGCGCATCAAATCCATGTAGTTGTGCATCTGCATTTGCGAAGAGATCAATCCGAGTCGAAGATTGTACAAGAAATTAGCCTGTTGCACATCCACCTTATTCCTATCGTTTTCAATCTGCCTCAAATCATTCTTACGCGTATAAAGCGCCCCAAGATTCCAACTCACATTTAATCCGCCCAGTAAGAGATGGTCCAACTTCTGACTCAGCAAATGAATACCCGGAGTGGCATAAACAGCCTGCGCAAACACCCCTACACGCGGCATCAACGCAGCTTTTATCGCATGCTCTCTACTCGAAATCTGCGCTTTGCTTTTATCAAACAAATCCAATTCCGGGCGCGAAATCGGCAGAACGGGAAGAGCAACATCCGTATTCAACACAGCCGGCTGCTCAAAAGAAGCCCCCTCATTTACCTCCAATCCTGTCATATAAGCCAGCATCTGCATGTAAGCTTTTTGCGTATTGGTAACCGTGAGCAATTGCTGCTCCACATCCAGTATCGAGGCCCTTACCTCATCCACATCCGAGCGAAAAGCAGCCCCATTGGCCAAAGCAGCCTCAACCCGCTTTAAGTTGGCCGCCAACGTAGCCTCCTGCAAACGGAGCTGTTTCTGCTGCTGCTCCAAAGTCAGAATCCCGAAGTAAATCTCGTTTACCCGTTGCCTAAGCGCATACATCGACACATCATTCTGAGCCACTTCCACCTGTGCTCCCGCCTCGATCATTTTACGTTGCGCATGCGTAGCACCGCCATCCCATATCGCCTGATCTACGCGAGCCACACCCGCAACCTGATGATTCGACGCCTTCTGCGCAGGCATATTGGGAAGAGCAATCGTGGGGATACCACTCACCATCACCGCATAGCCCGAAATACCCAATTGCGGCAAATACGCCTTCGACGCATTGGATAGCGAAAAAGCCCTCGATTTCTCGATCAGCTCATATTGCCTCACATAAGGATAATTCTTTTTAGCCTGCTCCTGACACACCTCAAGCGAAAGAAGTTGTGCAGCCGCACTCCCCCAACACGCACTTCCGATCAAGAGAAAACCCACCAATCTATAAGTCATTCAGTTGTTTATTTAAGTATTCAGATTATCAATCAACCAGTTCGGGTCATTTGATATAATAAATACACCAATTACCGATCAATTGTTTTACTGTCGACAAAGAAACAACACAAATGAATACGTTTTTTTTACAAAAGTAAAAAAGGGCATGCCGATTTACACGACATGCCCTTGGCTGATGAACGAATCCATTCAAAACTTTTTCACCATCTTTCGTGGTGAATATTTTCTTCTTTAAACTTCTCTTTGGGTACAGGTTGCGAATCAGGATAACCCACCGGTATCACATTCAGTGGTACAATATGACTGGGAAGCCCCAACAGCTCTGCAACATCCTTGACACGACTTTCTACAGGATATACACCAGTCCATACAGCACCTAAACCGGCAGCATGAGCAGCTAAAAGGATATTCTGAGTTGCCGCAGCAACATCTTGCACCCAATACTCTGATTCAATTCCGGAAAAACCTTTTGACAAATCACCGCAAGCCACAATAGCAACCGGAGCATGAGCTACCATCCTTGCATAAGGAAGCTTCTCACCCAGCAGCTTAAGTGTTACAGTATCTCGAATCACAACAAAAGCCCAAGGCTGTTTATTACCTGCTGTAGGAGCAGCCATTGCAGCATGAAGCAAAGAATCGACCGCAGCCACCGAAACAGCTCTATTTTGATAAGATCTCACACTTGACCGCGTCTTAATTACCTCATAAGCATCTGTTGCCACCTCTGAAGTTGCAATCTCAACCTCATTTGTAACACGAGGCATCTTCACCACGAGTATCAGCAAAGCCAAAGACAGAAATACATTTAATACCTGTGCTATATTTTTCATCTCATTATTATTTAGTTCGTTGACTCATTTTCAAAAGAGCTCCGGTAGGGCAAACAAATCGACAATACGGACGATCCACAAAAAAAGACATCAGCAATACACTAGCTCCAAGTATCATTACCGGGACAGAAGCCGATGTAAAAATAAACACCGAAAAAACCTCATATTGCATTAAGTCAAGACCTACACCAAGCCACATCAAAAAAAGCAGCGATAACAATATCAAGTCTCGCATTGTCGTCAAAGCTTTTGATACTCGAGGAGAAGGTGAGATACTCACTTTTGAAGTTTTAGAAATCAATTCTTGCAAAGCACCCATCGGGCAATGAAAGGTGCAATAGTGCGACTTCTTGCCCAACAATGGCATTAACATCGCGGCAGCGGAAAGCGTAAGTGTCACAATAGCACTAACGAGATTCAATCCGTTCGAAAGCCAGTTGACCCACAGTGACAACGACAAAAAGCTACCACACCACAACCCCAGTACAACCACATTTAAAATCAAAAGCAACAATCGCAACCTCTTCGACTGTGTTTTGAATCGAGACATGAGAAAAGGCATTATCAAGCCCAAGAATATCACCAATAAACCCACTACTACTTTCATCGAAAGCAATGGCGTATCGATCTGGTTATACGTTTGTCCATTTACATAAGCAGCAACCTGTTTCATGGTCTCGATAATTGCCCCGGAACTCATTGTTGCCCCTGATACTGCATCAACTCGAAGCTCCTCTACCTCTGCGATCGGCAAACCATCCCACCGCTGAAGCAAACCATCACTTATAACGGTAGCCATAAACTCTTCACTTTCGCTATGAGGCAAAAGCGTTACCGAACGCACCGTATCGTCTTTCAGATATACTTTTATTGGAACCACACCTCCATATCCATATACGTTAGATGCAATCGTAGCCGCATTGATAACCAAGGTTCCATCCTCTAGCCACTCCTCTGTTGCAGGTTTAGGCACCGCCCCTTGCACTTTCCACAAGTGGTCTGGCGGGTAACCCAAAATCTTCCCATTCTGACGCACTGCAACAGTAAGTAACAACACCGTAATAATTGCCAGATTAAGGCAGTACCTAAATCGTTCCATCAATATGCTCCTTGCGAATAAGTCATTTCGTACGAGTGAGTATATATTTCAAAAACCACACCAAACGGATCTTCAACGTAACACATCTTAAAAGGCTTCTCACCCGGATAGTACTCACGGATAGGCATACGTTGCTTGCCCCCTGCCGCTACAATTTTCTGCACCAATCCTTCAATATCCGGATCTTGCACAGAGAAATGGAATAAACCGGCATGAAACGGATCAAAGTCTGGTCGCTTCTCAGCCGCCTGTTTAAACTCAAACAGTTCAATACCCACTTTATCAGAAGTAGCCAAATGCGCAATTCTAAAATCGCCCCATCCTTCGCCAAACACATCTATACACATTTGTCCGATTGCAGTCTCTTTTTCTTCAACAACCTTGGTTGGCTCCATGATTACATACCAACCCATTACATCTCTGTAAAATTCTACAGCCTCATCTAAATTAGGCACTGTAATACCAATATGAGAAAATGCCTTCGGATACACTTGTTCTTTCTTTTTCATAGCTATAATTTGATATTTATTTCGTTGATTAACCGGATAATTAATTTGTGATGTAGTAAAATAAATCGTCCCCTCGTGATCTGCAGCAAAACTATCTGCCCATCTCACACCAAAACCAAGATCTATATTTTGCCCTTGTTTTTTATGCAGGTCATATACCCAGATACCCTCTTTGGATAAATCACCCATAAACAACTTATTATTGTGAAGCAACATCCCATCGGTAGCAACATTCGTTGCATTCTCTACAGTGATTGCTTGTGCTCGTTCAGATACAGACAACGCCTTATTCCTCAACACATCGGTAGTAATCTTATAGAGAACATCACCTGTGAGAGCTGTGAAATACAACTCCTCTCCATTTTGTGAAAGTTCAATACCATCACTATTCACCCGATTGCCCCAAAATCCGGTCGTCTCAAAATTGATGCCCTTCAAATTGGCCATCACCTCTTCAACCCTACTATCCAAAGCGCGCCAAGAAGCCCCGGTACTCAAATCGAGCACAACAATACCACCAAGCTGAGAGTCGGTCATATATGCAATATTCCGTTTCGTATCAATTCTCACATCATTGAGGTAACTGGCACTTGGAGCCACAGTCTGCGGAAAAGAATAAGTACGCTCGATCTTATTGGAGGATAGATTTACACGATAAAGCTTGGCTCCCCCTTTTACAACTCCTTCAAATTGAGGATTAGCCGGATCTAAAATCCACAAACGATCGAGATCGTCAATCACGACGCTTTGTACACAAACAAACCGATCGTTATCCTTCGCCGAAGGATAGGCTACCGTTTTGCCATCAACAACCTCAGCCACTTTATACGGACTTGCCACATCCCAAGAAGGAAAGTTGACAAAAATTCTTTTTTGCGACGATACGGCAATACCGGTCCATTGGTAATCCGATTCCGCAACCACAGCCCCTGTATAGCGATCTTGAGCAAAAACACCAGCAAATGTGGTGAAGAGCATAATAAATAATAAATTCAGTGTTCTCATCTGCGTTTTTATTGCAAAGTAACGAGCTAACTTCTACTTTTGCAAGTACTTACAAAATAGTTATCTAGTAACCAAAAGGAGTAAAATATGGAAAATCAATGCAATACAACTTACATTTTTGATAAAAAAGAATACACTTGTTCATTGGAATTGGCCATGGAGCTTATCGGAGGAAAGTGGAAGACAATGATGTTGTTTCATTTGAAAGATGGTGCTATGCGTTCAGGTGATCTACAACGCACACTAAAAGGAATCGCCAACAAAATGTTTACCCAAACAGCAAGAGAGCTAGAAAACTACGGACTCATCAAACGTATTGTTTATCCCGTAGTTCCGCCCAAAGTGGAATATCAACTTACCCCAAAAGGAGAATCCGTGCTACCTATCATTAAAGATTTAGCACAATGGGGCATTGACATCGCTGAGAAAATTCAAAAACCTTAAAGTCGCTTATTTTGCACGAATGCGACTGAGTGAAACCTGAGATTACAATACGCTGCAAAATCAATCATTATTTCAACCTTATTTATCGTTTCATTCTTTACAATCATGAAAAGACAAATATATGTAAATACTGCCAAACTATAGAAAAAGCATCAAACTCTTCCAATTTACATGCTGTTATAGTCTAGATATAGCATAAACCTAATTTTAATTCAACACACACATGTCAAAACTAGATGCATTATTTGATCTATCCGGAAGAGTAGCCATCGTAACCGGTGGAGGTGACGGTATTGGTAAAGGTAGTTGTGAAATTCTGGCACAAGCCGGAGCCTCGATCGTAGTAAGTGATCTTGATATTAAAAAGGCGCAAGCCGTAGCTGATGAAATAAAAGCTGCCGGAGGCAAAGCAATTGCTGTATCTTGCAACGTGCTCAAAGACGAAGACCTTGTAAACGTAGTTGATACAGCCGTAAAAGAGTTCGGAACCGTAAATATCCTGGTAAACAATGCCGGAGGCGGTGGTGGAGGAAGAGAAAATCCATTCAACGTAGACAGAGCTTATTTCGAAAAGATATTCAACCTCAACCTATTCAGTGCATGGCGCTTGTGTCAACTCACAGTACCACACATGGATAAGTCGGGCTATGGAAGTATCATCAACATTACCTCAATGGGTAGTATCAATAAAAGTCCCAACATGAGTGCTTATGCAGCATCAAAAGCAGCACTTAACCACATGGCGGCCAACTTAGCCTTCGACTTTGGACCTATGGGCGTGCGTATCAACAATGTAGGCCCGGGTGCAACTCGAACACATGCGCTCGAAACAGTTCTTACCCCTGAAATAGAAGCCCGTATGCTAGCCCATACACCGATCAAACGTCTTGGTAATGTGGCAGACATTACAGGAGCTGTTCTTTATTTTGCCGCGCCGATATCTGCATGGGTAAGCGGACAGGTACTCTTCGTAAACGGAGGAGGTATTCAAACCTTAGATTAATTAAGAATCGAAATAGTATATCGACAGCAATCATAAACAATTAAAACAAAATAGCTTATATTTAATTATTTAAACATCTTTGCATTACACTAAAAGTGCTATTTTTTATACATTTGGACATTCTAACAATTATAACAGCGAAGAGTTGCCAATATTGCAACTCTTCGCTGTTGTGTCATAATCATCTATAATATATGATTCTAAAATAAGCCAGTTATGCCCATATTAGATAAACTTTTAATCAGAGGACTTCAAGGAAAAGATGACTCTTGTATAAGTAGCCTCTTTTTAAAAGCAAAAGTGGAAGCAATGGCTGCATTAGGTCATCACTTCATGTTTTTAGCAGATCAGCGACAACAGACATTTACACCGTTCAATTTTAATCCAGATTTTTATCACTTGTGCGGATCAAATCCATACGTGGTAAAACTGGAGAAAATTCAACAGCAAATAAAACCTTCAGATCATATATTGCTTTCTAAGTATATTAAATTAATCAATACTCAATTCACCAATAAAAATAAACATCTTGATGAAAACGTATATTTTACAGTCGAACACTCCTTTGATATTCATAAAAAGCAAGAAGGTGTGTGCTTCAAAATACTCCCCTTCCTCTACGACTCTAAATACAATCTCCTTGCCACACTGGTTATTATCCAACCAAAACAGTTTGCCGGCAGTGCTATTTTAAGAAAGCACAACATAACTGAAAACAAAACATATGTATACGATCACGCGAGTAAGCTGTTTGTATCCGATGAATTTATTCGATTAACCGACATCGAATGCGAAATTATCCATTTATCGGGTATGGGGGTTAAAGAAAAAGATATCGCTAAAAAGATGAATTTAACTTTACCTATACTTAAAAGGAATAAAACAACTATTTTTGAGAAGCTAAAAGTAAGCTCGATCTCGGAGGCTATTTTTGTTGCTTACAAAAGAAATTATCTTAACATAAATACAAACAATGAACTTGAATAAAGAGAGAACTTCTCTTTAATTAATATACTATGGGAGTACAATTTAAGGAATTCAACGAATTACTGACCGATGAAGCATATCACCAGACGGATCCTATTATATTTGAACAAACTGTTGCAGATTTAATTCGATTGGCCACTGTATACAGTAAAGCAACAAATAGTGCTTTTATGATTGTTTGTTCACTAAAACGCGAAGTATATTACATCTCGCAAGAGTTAGTAAACCTTACAGGCTATACCAACGAAGAGCTGCGTGAGATAGGCAATAAATTTATCAAGAAATCCATGATCAAAGAAGAAAATGAGTTGATCAAACAAATGTCGCGTCAAGCCTATGAAGAAGTCTTTAGACAAAGAACCAAAAACAATACAACTTATCATGTCTCTGTGTCTAAGTTTCGCATCACTCATAAACTCGGACATTGGATAAACCTAGAAAACACCTCCTATCCACTGTGTCATTTAAATGACAGATCAATGTTTCTTGTATGCTACGTACGTGAAACACAAAACTTCCTACGCACAGAACTTGAGATATATTATCCACAAGAAAAAATGCGACACGTATATAATTACAGCAAAAACAAATTCATAAAATCCGAAAAAGCAGAGCTTAACACAACCGAATATCAGATACTTAAGCTCACAGCAACAGGATACAAAGAATATCAAATCGAGAAAAAAATGCAACTAGACATCAATACGATCAAATATTATAAAAAGAAAATCATGTCCAAGTTGTCAGTCAATAGTATGTCTGAAGCTGTATATTATGCTCTCAACAACAAAATACTTTAATTTAACTCTAACAAATAAAAACAGAATAGAAGATTATCTAATTTAACAAACACTATTACATAGTCTTTGTTAACCTACAAATAAGATCAATTATGGACGAAGAAAAATACAAATTACAACTCGATATAGATGAATTCTTAACACGCAGCAACTACCCCCAAGACATCAACAGAGAGGATCTCGAAGAATCAACAGCCGATTTCCTCCGCAGCTCGATCGTATGCGCAGATGCATTACAAAAAGCAATGATAATTACATGTGCCAATAAAAGCAATGTATACTACATGTCTGATTCATTCTTCGAACTCACAGGTTACACCCGTAAAGAAGCAGAAGTGTACGGACCCAATTTCATAACACACCTTATGAAAAAGGCAGATCTCGAGATATTACCGGAAATACGAGAAATGGCAAGACATGAGATTTATTCGCAACGCAGTCGCAATCTCAAACGCCACCTCTTTCATATGATCCAATACAGCTATCAACTACAAAGGAAAGACGGTAAATGGATTACAATCGAATGCAGTGCTTACCCCGATTGCTTTATAGGCAACACGCCATATTTTGTAATCTCATATATTAAGCAAACACACAGAAAAGAGCGCTTATCCATTCAAGTATATTTTTTCCGAGAAAACATCAGGATGATATACAATCCTGCAAAACACAAATTCATCTATGCTGATAAAATCCAGCTCAAAGATGTAGAGTATGCAATCTTACAACTTACGGCAACAGGACACAAAGAACACCAAATTGCCAAGAAAACAGATCTTGATCATAACAGCATTAAGTATTATAAAAAAAACATTATGAAAAAGTTGTCTGTAAATAGCATGCCGGAGGCAATCTATTATGCACTCAAGAACGAAATACTTTAGACACAAAAAACGAATTATCAAACATTATCTCATCTACAATCATATTATATGTCAATTTTAAAACATCTTTTAATTCCCAATCAGCCATTTGCTGATAAAAACAACTTCAACTCTAAATTTCTACAATCAAAAATCGAGGCAGTAGCTTGCGTATATAAAAAGCTAATCTTAGTTATGAATCAAGTAACTCAAGAGTATATAACCTACAACTTCAATGAAGACATTTATCCAATTACCGGGGTAAATCCATATAAAATGGATATCAAAAAAATATATTCACACATCGAACAAAGTGACCAGTCCTTGATGTGGAAATACCTAAAAATCGTAAACAGCACATTTGGCAAGACCAATCACAAAACAGACAAACCCTATTATTTTTCGGTCGATTTCGTATACATCAACAGCCCAAAAGTTAATGCATGCTGCGCTAAGATCATCCCATATCTATACGATAAAGATGACAATCTACTCGTCACCCTATGCATTATAGACCCCATCAATTTTGCAGGTTCTGCAATCCTGCGCAAACACGAGCTAAACCCAAAAAAAACGCTTATATACAACAACTTTACAAAGCATTTCGACACAGAGGAAAAACCATTGCTCTCAAATATAGAATGCACTATACTGCACCTGTCGGGGCAAGGAGTAAAGGAGAAAGACATTGCCATACAACTCGACATGCCACTACCAAGGCTTAAGCGCATCAAGACCCTCATATTTGAGAAACTAAACGTAAGCTCAATATCAGAAGCCATCTATATATCCTTCAAAAGAGGCTATCTCGATACAAACAAAGAGATCTAAAATGTAACATTGGAAAACAATCCCGGAAAACCGTCTGTTTCATTTTAAGATTTAGACCAATAAACTTAAAGTAAAACTTAATCAGATCGTGTATGAAGACGTTCAATCAATCTTTTGCAATTTTTGCAGGTTTCATCATTATGCTAAGCAATATGTCTTGCTCCAACGAAGACTCAAATGATGAGGAAAAAAGACTTAATAATGAGAGAATGAAGGTGGGACGTCTGCTCCTGGAAGTACAAGCCCCCCAAGTAGCTGAGGCAATCCCGTATTACACAGACGATATCGAATACCACGATCCCGTCGTCAACATCAAAGGCATTAACGACATGACTGCGTTCCTCAATCAATTGATCGTAGGAGCCTCGCCCAATCTTGTCACAATTGTTGAAGATGAAATTCTAGTGAATGACACCTATTCTGCAACGTGGGTCATGAGCGGAGATTTTCTCGGATCGCCTTATCAGGCCAAAGGCATTTCAATATTCAAGTTCTTGCCTAATTCCTCTCAAGTATATTATCAGAGAGACTACTATTCTGAGGGAGACATTATGGCCACAATTACCGGATTAGATTCGGCAATCATAGGCTTCAGAACCTTCTACAAATGCTCTGTAGACCCTACATTCGAATGCCCATTTGCTCCGGCATCAGATAATGAGACAATTAAAAAATCGTCGCAATCACAAAGTCAGATTAGCAAAGATCAATTGACCATTGCACGCCTGTTGGTTCAACTGGATGCAGAAAATTGGCCCGGAGTTATACCTTACCTTGCTGACAATTATGAGTATCACGATCCCATCGTCGACATCTATGGACCTGCAACCATGACAACCTTCCTGGGCCGTCTGTTTGCCGGATCTTCTGATCTATATACCACAGTAGAAGACGAGAGCCTGTCAAACGATATTTATATGGCAACCTGGACCATGACCGGACTATCCAATGGAGCCACAATCACAGCTCCGGGCATGTCTATCGTCAAATTTGTGAAAGGAACCACAAAAGTATCCTATTCGAGAGACTATTATACCGAAGGTGATGTTATGATTGGCATTCCACAACTTGCCGATGCGGTTCGCGGATTTCGTCATTACTACCTTTGCGCCGTAGATCCACTTTACGATTGCAACCAATAGAAATTGTAACTGAAAAGATCTGTTTCTGATCAACTTATACCTATTTCATGTTATACAACACACATCCATAAAGACAATGTTTATTAATTTTTACATAGTTTTGCAATGGGTAAATAGTGTTTATCACTATTATTCTTGAAGCTCATAGATTACGCTGTGAAGTTAAAAAGCTATGAGAATTGTGATTTAAACAATTATGATCAAAAACCACACCAAAGGCACTGCTCCGAAGAGCAGTGCCTTTTTTCACCTCCAACCAACAGCTAATGGGACAATCGGCAGCAGGTAGGGTCTCTTTACGCATGTCTCTTCTCAAAACCGTTTTGTACTTCAATGCCATAATTCAATCGTTGTTTTTAAAGTGAATAACTCGTTGTTTTTGACTACGATGCAAATATAGATGGGTGCAAGAGCGGGAGTTACGTCTTTGTACGTATTTGTCTGTTTATGTACGTATTTGTCGTTATTTGTACGTATTCTCCGGCAGTTGGTCGGGTACATCGTGGCTTTTTAGACTTCTTGGACAAACCCTAAACCCTGCGGAAATCTCAACCCATCAGGAAACGAAAAAAAAGTCTCCACGAATATTCCGAAAAGTATTCACGGAGAATTTTGAAAATCTTCGTGGAGAATCTCGGGAAACTCCACGAAAACATTTTGCCATGTTCGTGAAAACTATTTGCCGGTTTCCTCCCTGTGCCACCCATGCCCAGTTCGCGCATTCCCCCTCTCAAGCAGGTGCGCCTAAAAAATGTCGTAGTTGAGCGACAGCACGTTCGGAATCGGAATCTCCACGGCTTCATCCGTTTTTACACATACCGATGCCGTTAGGTAAATCGGTATGTGTATATATATATTTATATATATAGGGTTTTCACATATATATGTTTTGCCTGTTTTCAGAGGCACTCAATCTTACAAAAAGCTAATGTAGAAGCGGGTTATCACCTATACAGCGGGTTATTTTTTCACCTTTTTTTCGGGTAGAATCTTACCATTTTCGGCATGAATCATGCCGTTTTCGGTCAGAATCATGCCGTTTTCGGCACAAATCATGCCACTTTTTGGCATGAATCTTGCCCTCCTTAAAGTAGGAAATTTCCCCAAAAAACACCCCCCCAAACATCCCGATTCATCGGTAACATTTCTCAGAAACACATCAAATAATCTTAATAAAAACTTTACATTATTTTGTATTTTAAAACAAATTGAGTAAATTCACATCATCAATCACACAAAATCACAGGGTTGTATATTATTGGAATTTGTAATGGAAAGATACGTTGAATTATTTGCCTCGCTTCGCACTCAAATGCAAGACGGCAAACCGGCACCTCACAAAGCGATATTACTACTAAGCATGATTGACTTGATCGCATCTGGTGAAATCAAGACAAACCGCATTGATATGTCTCCGGCACTGATTAAACAATTCAAATGGAACTGGAAAATCTTTGTCAACGACGAGAGAGGCAACGACCGTAAGTTGATCCGGACTCCGTTTAAGCATATGGGATCTGAAGATTTCTGGAATGTATCGCCCGACGAAAAGTACGCATTCATTGAAAGTCCCCTTTTCTTTCTACTCAAAGAGAAAGAAAACAGAATCACATTGCGCAATGTACTTATCGACGCATACCTCAAACAGCATCGGCCTATACAAGATCACAAAGTAGATTTTTCACAGTTGAATGCGGCGGCAGACACCACCCTGCGTCCGTATCAGGTCGACAACAAAGCTCGCATTTATGATTTCTGGCACACAGGCCGAAGTGTGATGTTGCAAATGCCTACCGGAACAGGAAAAACCCGTTTGTTTGTTTCCATCGTAAAAGATCTACACAACTGGAGCAGGCAAAACAACACCAACGTAAAGATACTTCTCTTAGCGCACAGAAAGGAGCTAATCCAGCAAATTGCTCAAAATGTAAACATCAAATACAACTTATCTCATGGCATAATCGCGGCTCAAAGTCCGGAACAACGAGAATATGACATCCAGATTGGCTCTGTTCCTACCCTTACACGCCGCCTCGAAGGATGGTCTGACAAGGATTTTGATGTGATCATCATCGACGAAGCGCATCATGTAAAAGCAGACAGCTACAAACGCATCCTACAAGAATATCCCAACGCAAAGATATTGGGCGTAACAGCTACTCCTTACCGACTCAATGGTGCCGGATTCAGACAGGAATTTGAGCAACTGATTATTTCCGATCCGGTATCGGAATTTATCAAAAAAGGGTATCTGTGCCAGTACGATTACTTTTCGATCACACCCGACTCGAATACCCAAAAGGCTATCGAAAGCATTTCGAAGTTTGCGCTCGATGGCGACTACCTCGACTCGGCTCTAGCAGAAGTGATCGATACCGAAGGGATACGTACCAACATTGTACACACGTATCTCAACTATGCCAAAGGTAAAAAAGGGTTGGTGTACACCATCAACAGAGCACACAACGAACACGTATGCAAACTATTTAATGCAAAAGGAATCGCAGCCAAAGCCATCGACAGCCAAACAGATCTGCGCGAGCGACAAGCCATTGTAGAGGCTTTTAGAAACGGCGAGTTTCAGGTGTTGTGCAATGTAAATATCTTTAGCGAAGGTTTTGATTGCCCCGACGTAGAGTTTATCCAACTGGCACGCCCT
>JBOFPV010000013.1:0-25554 GCA_051660585.1 Tannerellaceae bacterium | reverse complement strand
TACCACCCACAATGAAGGCTATTACCGATATGATAATACTCATTGCCATTTTTAGTAGTTATTTTTAATTTATAGGTACAAAAAAAGCACTACATCATACAGAAATCTCCGTATAAAGCAGTGCGGTATATTTTTAAATTTAGAAATTGTCTATTTATTTTTTCAAGTATTCCTCTAGCTCTTTGCTAAGTGAACATATCGCTTCAGTCATAGGAGTTTCGTCCTTCAACTGTTTCATCTCAATATTTTGCATAGACAACTGCAATGCCACCATGGCCAAATAATCTTTGACATCAACCACTGAAGACGAAAACACGTTTCCATATTCAAGCATCATTGATTTTATTTGTTTTGCAGCCTCTCTCGCCAGTTGTTCTTCAGCTTCGTTTCGATTAATCCAAAGCCCGTATGTTTTACCGGCTATTTCTAAGTGTATAAGAAATTTTTCGCTCATTGCATCATTCATTTAAAAGTGAGATGCACTTGTCGACTTCCCGCACTAATTTCAACAACCGCAGCTTGGCCGACTTTACCTCTCCTTCATTAACAGAAATAACTCTCGCCATCATAAGGTTGTCATATTTGGCTTTCCATTCACTGACCATACCTTGAGTCTGTTCCAGCTCAAATCGAGTCGAATGAAGCTCGCTTTTCAGCTCGTCATTCTCCTCCCTGAGAGTGTCGCACAAAAACATCATTTGTCGAACCCTCGCTTCCAAAACAGTCAACATCTTCTTTTGATCCTCGGTCATTTCTTACCAAATTGTTTACAAATGTAGAGATTCTTGTCGATTATCCAATAGTAAAATCAATTATTTTACAACGGAAACTAATAAAACAAGTGGGATTTATTCCATACAAAAGTAAAGAAAAAACCCCACTTTCCATAATGTTTTGTTTCAAGAGCAAGCATACAATAAACTTGCGAACAACTAAAATTGCCGCTAACTCATTAACTATTAAAAAACAAAAAGGGGAATCACGAAGAATGTGAGAATTTTACATTAAGTATTTTTCTCAATCAACGCCACAAATACATCCTTTTGTTCTTGTTCGAAAGTCAGTTTTCCTTCTCGAGCCAACCATCCAATAGCCGCATAAAGGTCTTTTTCGGTTAGCTTAGTAGTTTTTTTTAGCTCTTTCAAACTCTTAAAACCTCTCTCTGTCAATGCCTCCCACACCAAACCGGCATGAGATCCAATTTTTTCGTTCATCATAATAGAAACTAAATTAGTGTGTCTAAAGTAATATTTTCATTTCATTTATTTACATATCTTACACATTGCTGCAAAGATATCATCCTATCACTACAAACACAAAAAAAGATAGAACATTAACACTATCAAGACCAATTTAAATTCAATTTTCACTATTTAGAAACCGAATTGTAACATTTCTTGCATTAACAAAATCATTAAGTAAAGTGGAAGACAAGGCAACAGCCTCTTTCAGTCCCTCTATACCAGAATAACCATTAATGATCATTAATAGTTTTTGGGTATCCAGAGAAATTTTAGTTTTCTCCTCATCGCTGGTGGGCGTTCCTATACCACCAACGTGATCACGATATACGGGAAGTCCTTCTATATTTAGCGGTCCGCGCCCTATTGCATCAAATTTCTCATCAGCTCTTCCCACACCTAACTCTAGAGCTCCTTCAATCTTCTCGGCATCAAAACCACCAATCGAAAAACCGGTCTTGAGCGAAACCAAGTTGATCAAATCAACCAACGTATCGATGCGGTACAACGACATCTCCTTCACTACTCGTCTGCTCAACGCCTCGGCCGACGGACGATACCGGTTCGGATCCTTCCCAAAAGCCTTATAAGCCGCACGAGTAGCAGCAATGGGAAGTCGTTTATTAATCTGCGACATCTCGCACGTAGAACGGAACTCATTTTCAAACGCCGTAATCTCCTCCCACAACTTCGGATCGGAAGGAGTATTGATCACGTCGCACTCTATTACTGCGATGTGTAAATCAGGACAAACCTTTTTAATCTGATCAGATATAGTTATTTCAATCATCACCTATCTATTTTAACGAATTACGATACCCGACACAATTCGCCCGCTCTTAATACCCAAGCGACGTGCCGAAAAGAAAAGCTCATGATGCGTGTATGTACAAACTTCAGCAACCTCGACCAGCTCTTCGCTCACACCGGCTCTAAGCAAATCACTCTTATTAGCTTCCCATAGATCAATATGAGCTTTACCGGTTTTTGCATTACGCCCCACCAAAGCATCCAAGTCGTATGTAGCCGAAGCAAAAGCATCCACCACTTCATCGCCAACCTCAAAAGCGTCGAAACCGATCGACGGACCGATGGCCGCCTGCACGTTCGCAGGATCGCAGCCATATTGCTGCTGCATCAAAGCAATGATCTTCGAACAAATACGCTTCACCGTGCCGCGCCATCCGGCATGCACCGCCGCCACCACTTTCTGCACGGGATCATAGAGCAACACCGGAACACAATCTGCCGTAGAAACAGCCACTGCCACACCCGGCACATTTGTTACAATCGCATCAAAGCCCGAAAGTGCATCCACTCTATCCTCCATGCTCATCGACAAAAGCGCATCATCTACTACAGCAATGCGATCTTCATGCACCTGATAAGGCAATAACACATGAGAAGGCTCAACTTTAGCCACTGCACACAAGCGTTGCAAATTATCTGTCACCGCATCCGCTTCATCGCCACAATACGGACTCACATTAAACGACGCATAGTTTTCGCGTCCCACACCACCATTTCGAGTAGTCACAAAATGAAAAATGTTGCAATCCCTGCCTAAACAGGGAAATTGCAACATTTCCGGATATTGAGATACTCGAATCATTCGATTATTCCCAATCAAGTTCTTCATATTCGAATTCTTCAAAATCGTCATCGTCTTCATCTGCTTCATAGGCAGGGAAGCCTTCTTCATCAGCAGCAAGTCCCAATGCAGCCACATCGATTGGCTTATGCACGATAGACTCTGCGTCGTGGAAAGATTCCTTGTTAAGCTCGCTCCACAAAATATCTTTCAATTCTGTGATACCGAAACCTGTAATAGAAGAGATAAAGATATGAGGTATATCTTTTGGTAATTCTTCAGTCAACGCCTCGATCAACTCTTCATCCAGCATATCCGACTTGGTGATTGCCAACACGCGACGCTTCGTAAGCAATTCGGGATTGTACTTCACCAACTCATTGTGCAAGATGTCGTATTCTTTTGCGATATCATCCGAATCTGCCGGAATCATAAACAAAAGAAGCGAGTTACGCTCGATGTGACGAAGGAAACGAAGTCCAAGACCTTTACCCTCGCTGGCACCTTCGATGATACCCGGGATATCGGCCATCACAAACGAACGATTATCACGATAACTCACGATACCAAGATTTGGCTCGAGTGTTGTAAACGGATAGTTCGCGATCTTTGGCTTAGCCGCCGAAACAACAGACAATAAAGTAGACTTACCCGCATTTGGGAAACCAACAAGACCCACATCAGCAAGCAATTTCAATTGCAGGATGACTGCACGCTCTTGGAATGGTTCACCCGGCTGCGCATAACGCGGAGCCTGGTTTGTCGACGTTTTAAAGTGTGCATTACCAAGGCCACCTTTACCACCACGCAACAGCATGATTTCTTGACCGTCTTTTGTAACATCACAGATAAACTCTCCGGTTTCGGCATCGTATGCAGCAGTACCTAGTGGCACCTCAATTACACGATCCTCACCATCTTTACCGAAACTGCGTTTAGCAGATCCGCCTTCACCACTTGTTGCGAAAATATGTCGTTCGAATCTCAAGTGAAGAAGTGTCCAGTAGTTACGGTTGGCCCTGATTATTACATGGCCTCCTCTCCCTCCGTCGCCTCCATCTGGTCCTCCTTTTGGGATATACTTTTCACGACGGAAGTGACTTGATCCTCTTCCACCCTTGCCCGAACGGCAATAAATTTTCACATAATCAACAAAGTTCGATTCAGCCATTTTATACTCTTAAAACTTAAATTATTTTACTGCGTCAATAGCATCAGCTACACGAGAGAAGATTTCTTCTACAGTACCCATACCATGGATAGCTACGTGTTTGCCTTCGCCAATATAATACTCCTTCAATGGAGATGTTTGGTTGTTGTAAACATCAAGACGAGACTTGATAGTTTCCAAGTTGTCATCTGAGCGACCAGAGATCTCACCACGTTTCAAAAGACGTTGGATCAATTCTTCTTCAGCAACTTCAAGATTCAACATTACAGAAACGTCTGTACCTCTTTCGTTAAGCATTTTTTTCAACGCTTGTGCTTGAGGAATTGTACGTGGGAAACCGTCAAAGATTACACCTTTAGCTTCTTTTTTGCTATCAAGAACGTTAGCAAGCATGTTGATGATCAATTCATCCGGTACAAGTTGACCTTTAGAAATGAAATCAGATGCGATTTTACCAAGTTCAGTTTGGTTTTTGATTTCAGCACGCAATACATCACCAGTAGAGATGTGAGCCAAATCATATTTCTCGATAATCAATTCGCTTTGAGTTCCTTTACCTGAACCCGGAGCGCCAAAAATAACTACGTTCAACATTTTGTTTAATATCTTATTGGTTAAAAATAGAGCGGGGATTATTCAGCTACGATTTTGTAGATATCACGATAGGCTCTGCCCATTTCATCATAATCAAGACCGTATCCAACAATAAATTCGTTATCGATTTCGAAACCAACATATTCAGGCTTCAAGTCACACTTCAAAGCTTTTGGTTTCAAGAAAAGCGTAGCCAAGCGAGCTTCTGCCACTCCACGAGCTTTTACATTTTCAAGCACAGTTTGCATCGTAAGACCCGAATCAACGATATCTTCGATAAATACCAGTGTTCTGCCTTTAATTTCATCTCCTAGTCCGATAATTTCTTTTACCTCTCCGGTAGAAGAAGTTCCGGCGTATGAAGAACATCTCATAAATGTAACTTCAAAAGGCACGTTAAGTTCTTTTAGCAAGTCAGACGCAAACATGAATGCACCGTTAAGTACTACTACAAACAGTGGATTCTTATCTGCTACATCTTTACGGATCTCATCAGCCAGGCGTTTAATTTGGGCTTGGATCGTTTCATCTTTAATATATACAGCAAACTCTTTATCGTGAAGGCGTATTCTTTCCATCGCACTTTTTATTAGTAAAGCGCAAATGTACAACTTTTTCACCTCTTCGCAAAAAAGTTGAGGACTTAGCAAACTTTGTTATACTTTTGTAGCAATTGAAGTACAAGATTATTTAACGTCAGTAACAAAACGTATGAAGATATTTGCAACCGAAACAATCCGAGACTTGGATAACTACACCATTCAGCAAGAAGGAATCTCGTCGATTGATTTAATGGAAAGAGCAGCCACTGCTTTTACGTATGAGTTTAGCCGCCGATTTCCGAAACACACGCGTGTAGTAGTATTTGCCGGACAAGGCAACAACGGAGGAGACGCTTTAGCGATTGCACGTCTGTTACTCGAAGCCGGATTCAGAGTAGAAACTTACCTATTTAACCCTACCGAAACCCTGTCGCAAGACTGCCAGATCAATAAGCAACGCCTTATTAAGATGGATCGCGTAGAATTTACGGAAGTGATATTCGACTTTGCACCTCCTACACTCGGGCCTGATGATGTCGTGATCGACGGGATCTTTGGTAACGGAATCAACAAGCCACTCTCGGGAGGGTATGCCGGACTCGTAAATTACCTCAACCAAACCGGTGCATATATTGTGGCTATCGACGTTCCTTCGGGATTGTTTTGCGAAGACAACCGCGAAAACGACGCACATGCCGTAATTCGTGCCAACTTGACGTTAACATTTCAATTCCCTAAAGTCGCTTTCTTCTTTGCCGAAAACCAACGCTTTGTAGGCGATTGGAAAATCCTTGATATTGGCTTGAGCCGTGACGGCATAGAGCGTGCAGAAGAGATTGGCAACTACATTGAAGAAGCCGATGTGGCCCGACTGCTGCAACCACGCAACAAGTTCTCGCACAAAGGAACCTACGGACACGCGATGCTGATAGCAGGTAGCCGCAGCAAAATGGGCGCTGCGCTTCTTTCGGCCAAAGCGACGCTTCGCAGCGGGGCCGGACTTCTTACGGCACATATTCCTTCTCGTGGCGAATCGTTCTTTCAAACGGCTTTCCCGGAGTGCATGCTTTCGCTCGACAACAACGACGAATGCGTTGCTATGACACCCGACTTGGCAAACATATCGGCCATCGGCTTAGGCCCGGGCTTGGGACAAAAACTATTCACTTCGCGTGTTGTTGAAACCGTGATTAAGAATGCAAAAGTGCCGTTGGTACTCGATGCCGATGCACTTAACCTGATCGCGGCCGACCGTGACTTTATCGACGCCGTGCCAAAGGGAAGTATCCTTACACCGCACCCGATCGAATTTGACCGTCTTGCCGGCGACAGCGACACCTCAATCGAACGCCTATACAAAGCAGTAGAGTTTGCTCAGAAGCACCAACTCATCGTTGTGTTGAAAGGCGCAAATACCGCCATCTGTTCGCCCGACGGAATCGTCAACTTCAATAGTACCGGCAACCCGGGCATGGCAACAGCAGGCAGCGGCGACGTACTTACCGGAGTCATCCTCGGTCTGCTCGCCCAAGGCTATCCGCCACTGCAAGCCGCAACCATCGGCGTGTACATCCACGGACTAGCCGGCGACATCGCAGCACGCACCCTTTCAGAAGAATCCATGATTGCAGGCGACATCATCGACCACCTAGGCAAAGCCTTCAAAATAGTACAAGCATAACAGCAACATACAAAGTAGCCACTAAGTTATTAAAGCGATAGCTAGTGGCTATTTTCTCTTCTAAACCTTAAACTCCCTCCCTCATCGTTGGATTGGAAGTCATAAAGAATATGATAAGATTGATTGTTCAACCATTTAAAAGTTTTCAAAATGAAAAATTCTTTTACTAAAGAACAATATGAGTTTGCATTGGCAAAAGTGGAAGAGCTTTTGCCCCTTGTTGATGACAACACCCCTCCATCAGATAAAAATGCAATGGAGCTATCCTTGATGTCTGAAATAGTGATTGCTTATGAGAAAGCCTTTTTCCCAATCGAAAAGCCGACACTTTCTGAATTAATCGAACACTCTTTAGAAGAAAAAGGCATGACTCAAAAACAACTAGCTATTGAAGTTGGAGTTAGCCCATCAAGAATCAGTGCTTACATCGCAGGAAAAGCTGAGCCAACATTAAAAACGGCAAGACTATTATGCCGTATTCTTAATATACCTCCGGCTGCAATGCTCGGACTTTAACCAGATTAGGCAAAGCCTTCAAAATAGAACAAGCATAACAGCAATAAAGCGTCATCGTCTATACGTTACGATGCCGCTTTATTTTTCCCGTCTTATTGTATAATCCTTAAATTCACGGAATAAAGTTACAACTTGCCGATCTTGTTAGAAATGCTCTGTTTTCATCTAGATTACGGCCTTTTGCCACAATTTCAAATCTGACGTATTGTAAGAAAAGAGCTTTGTTTCCGAACTTATCCTCCTCACGCCTCACTTAGTCGACCAAAACCAACTACCATAAAATCGGATTCCTTTTACATTAGATAACCTTTTGCAAAAGTCAACTCGCTCACAGTTACTTGCAACAAATCCTTCCGCTCCTTGCTACCGAATCACACCTTCTTGGGCAAACAACAGACATAAGATTCACCAACCGTCCATTTATTCTTCACGAATAGTGTTTTCAGTAATAGCGGTGAGTGAATTCACTCTTCGACGAAGACTATTTTTACTCACCGTTATGATTGAAAATCGTTTTCATTGAAAACTTTTTTACTCACCGAAAAAACCAAACTTGGTCTTCAAAAATACCAAACGAGGTTCTTGCGACAACCAAACTTGCTTTTTCCGAGAAGTAAACATACTTTTTTCAGAAACCAAGCATGGTTTTTGCCCCAACTCCCCTTTTCTATTCTTTCCCCACACCTGATCTCCAACGAAAACCCTATTTTCTGAACACGAAAAATCGTACAGAAGCCTCAATCTAGCGTCTCAAATCCATCAAAAGAAGCCTAAAATACACTTATGTGCTCCTTTTTCAATACGTGCACAAAAAGAGCTTAATGTAAATAACGCGAAGCTCACTCATACTACACAAGTCTTAAAATCAGATCACAAAGAAACATTTCCCCGATTGCTATTTATTTCTTACATTGCCCGCTATAAACTTTATTTCGCATGAAAAGACACATCTGCTTATTTGTAATGGGGCTTGCTGCCTGTGCGTGCAGCAGTGATAAACAAAATAGTTTGGAATCGATTGATGTGATCGGAGCTTTGGATCAAGTTACACCTATCTCTGTTTCGGATTTAGGGAAGACGGTAAGTTATGTTCCGCTCGAGACATCGGACGAATCGTTGATTGGCAAAAACGCATACATCAGAATGCTAAACGACCGACTCATTGTAGGGTCGTACGAGCAACCGCTAAAGATGTTTGATCGAAAGTCGGGACGATTCATCGGAAACATCGGCAGTATCGGACAAGGCCCGGGAGAGTATACCTTGCAAGAGGGAATTCCCGTTTGTTGGGTCGATGATGCCACAAAAACGATCTATGTACAATCCTCAGCCAATAAGCTGCTCCGTTTCGACATCAACGGCCAACCCTTGGGCAGTCTTGACTTACCCGAGGGATTTCCTCCGGTACCATTTTCGTCGGTCATTGCCAACAACGACAACCTTCTTGCCTATCAAAGCACGTGCTTCTCAAAACCCGAGTACAAAATAGTGGGCTACAATACCAAGACGAATCAACTTCAAAACCACATTGCAAACGATAACGATTCGATCGCCTTTAGTATGGTCGACGCATATTTGCCTCGCAAAGATTATCGAAGCATTCCTGTTTCTACCGGCACAGCAGCCATTGTTCTCAAAGACAAACGTGTGGTATATGTCGTAAACAAAGAACCGGCAGTGTGGTCGTTTGGCAATGATTTTTACTTCAAAGAGAACTTCAACGATACCATCTATCAAGTAATGGAAGACGAACTTACCCCTAAACGTGTATTTGCTTTAGGCGACAAAACAATTACGCCCGAAGCAGTATACAATACCGATGCGACTAAAAATAAACTTGCAATCAATTACGTACTGGAAGGTGATGATGCTTTGTTCTTTTCGCTCGAAGGAAACTATTTCCACCTCACCGACTATAAACGTTACTGGGGAGTGTATAATAAAAAGGACAAGTCTGTAAAAATAACCGATGCGTGCGAACTCGTTGATCCTGAAAAGAATGTTTATATCGAACAACTTCATTCCGCTACACCCGACGGTGCAATCGTAGGACTGATCGACACCTACACCTGCATGGAAGACGGGAAGAATAAAAACGCTTTCAATGTGAAGGACGACGACAACCCCATTGCCGTTATCATCGAGTAATATTTTCATCAAAGGCGACGCTACCCACAAAACAGCATTGCCTTTATTTTCAGCATTTTACGATTTTTAATTTGATGTTTGTTTTCACTCAAGCAACTAGATAACAACACCTTAAGCCCCTCAAGTCAAAAACGTCGCAAAACGTTTTCAATAAAGAATTTTGATGTCTGCGAGCACTTTTTTAGATAATCACCTCATAATCAATACCCGTTGAGACCTGCTCAATCCCCTTATTTTGTAGAAAAAAACAAAGTTCAGTGTAACGATTCATGGCTCACGTAATCGCTGTAAATATTTAAATATCACAACCTCGTAACACGATTGCATTACACTCGCAATAAAGCATTTATACATTAGCCGCATCTAAAAAGTTAGGATTTGACCTTTATAATGAATCGTGTATGAAGAAATTTAACTACATCAATCTTGCGCGTCAGATAGAAGTGCGCAAACAAGAATTGGAGGCGCTGCATTTGGCAAAGGAACAGGAAAAAGAGCAAGAGCTTATTCCACATCGAATCAACTCGAAAACAGTTGTACTTTCCAAGTCTAACCACAAGCAACTATCCGGTTGCTGATTTGGGAGGTGAACACATGGAGCATTATCCCATTCTTGTTTTGTCGGACATCCATCTAGGCTCTGAATATTCGCGTTACGAAGACGTAATCTCACTTCTTGAAAAAGTAAAGTGCGACCTACTTATTCTTAATGGCGACATCATTGACGGATGGCAACTGCGCAAGTCGATACGCAACCTTAAGTCTGATCATACCCACTTCTTTCGGGTGCTTTTGAAAAAGATAGAAGAAGACAATACGCGTATCATTTATGTAAAAGGAAACCACGACGACTTTCTCGATCGCGTATTGCCTTTTAAGTTTGCCAACTTCTCTATTGTTTCGGAATACATGCTGCAAACGCCAATCGGACGGTATTACGTCACGCACGGCGATGTATTCGACAGCATTACCACACAAACCAAATGGCTTGCCCAACTTGGCGATGTGGGGTACACGCTACTACTACATCTCAACAAGTACTATAACAAATACAGAATCAAACGAGGAAAACCATATTTGTCAGTATCGCAAAAGGTGAAAACGAAAGTTAAGTCGGCCGTTTCATACATCTCCGACTTCGAAGAGAAGCTGGTCACCATTGCCCGAATCAAGAAGGCCAACGGTGTGATCTGCGGACACATTCACCATCCGGCCAATCAATACTACAATGAGATCCATTATCTTAATTCGGGCGATTGGGTGGAAAACAGAACGGCATTGGTTTTTACTTACGAAGATAAGTGGGAGGTTATCAACAAATGAAAGTACTATTTATTGTTCAAGGCGAAGGGCGGGGGCATCTCACCCAAGCCATCTCGATGGCACAGATTGTGCGCGACAACAACTTCGAACTGGCGGGCGTGCTCGTGGGTAAAAGCAAGCATCGTGAATTGCCACACTTCTTCCGGCAGCGAATCAATGCCCCCATCAAAACTTTCGAAAGTCCGAACTTCCTGCCTACTCCGCAAGGTCGTTCGGCCGGAATCGCAAAGAGTGTCGCCGGAAACCTGTCGCTCGTGCCGCGCTTTATCCGGAGCATTGCTTTTATCCGCAACGCAATCCGGGAGGCAGAGGCCGATGTGGTCATCAACTTTTACGAACTACTCACCGGAATTACCTATGCGATCTTTCGTCCCGACACTCCGCTTGTTTGCATCGCGCATCAATATATATTCCTGCATCCAGACTATCAGTTTCCCAAGTGCAACCCCGTATCCCTCGGGTTACTTAAGTTATTTACCCGACTCACGGCGATTGGTGCCGAAAAGAAGCTTGCCCTCTCGATACGGCCCATGCAACCGCCTTTCGACGATACACTTTCGGTTGTACCACCTTTATTGCGCAACGAGGTTTTTAACCTGAAACCGCAAAAAGGCAATTACCTTCATGGCTATTTGCTCAACAGCGGATTTAGAAGTGAGCTGGAAGCATGGCACAAGCGCGAACCCAACCAGCAAACGGAAATATTCTGGGAGCACGAAGCCGCCTCGCCACATCCCAAACTTCATTACCATCCGCTCCACGATCAGCAGTTTCTCTCCTACATGGCCGGATGCAAAGGCTACATTACCACCGCCGGCTTCGAGTCGGTTTGCGAAGCTGCTTATTTGGGAAAGCCTGTTTTTATGGTTCCCACCCACATCGAACAAGCATGCAACGCACACGATGCGGCACTTCATGGCATCGGAAAAGCGTCTGCATACTTCAACCTCGACGGCTTCGAACACTACATCAATGATTACCAACCACATAAAGAGCTAAAAGCATGGATACAACACGGGCAATTCGCAGTCGCAAATGAGCTTATTTCTATTTTGAAGGCAAAAAACGGCATGTTTGTTTTCAACTAAGTACCTATACAACAAACACTTAACCTTAAAACCCTAAAAAGGCCTCAAAAAGTTTTCAATGAAGAATTTTGATGTCTGCAAGCCGAACACTTCGTAACCAGCTGAAAACAAAGCATGTCGTAGTAGTGCTGCCGCCCATTATATTGTAGAAAAAAAACGAGTTCGATATAACACCAACTCATCAACACGGTACAGTTGTGGCGAGGTTTACGAATTCTTACGGCAAAAGTTGGACGAGGTGAAGACGCAAATCAAAAAAATGATTAGATTTGCGTAAACTTGTTTTGCAATGAGAAAAATCAGCAATTATATGAAACATCTGGCTCTATTGCTAGGCGCACTACTTACCACTCAAGCTTTTGCTCAAACAAAAGTCACAAAGAACAGTGCCGTAAAAAGCAATAACTACGGAGTTACTTACATCCTTCCACAAACATCTTTGATTATTGACGCTACTGTAACGAAAGTAACGCGTCAAGCTGGTCCGTACTACAAATATGCCGAGCGATTGCTAGGTATCAAAGACGCAATCACCACTAGTGAAGTCTACTACGAACTTGGCAAAATCAACGTGATCAATAAGGGTGTACCTGATCCAAATAGATCGTATACGGTAGAATTGAAAAGCGGCACCTATGCTCCGTTTGTCTATCTTACCGAAGATGGATTGCTTTGTACCATCAACGCGGAGTATACTCCCGAAGAACTTGATTCGAATAAAAAGAAACAAAGCATCAACAACGAAACAACTGTAGAAAATACATCCGTATATACAGAAGAACTTTTGATGGCGGGCTCTACCGCAAAGATGGCCGAGGTTGCCGCAAAGCAAATCTACCGCATCCGCGAAAGCCGCATGAATATTCTTACAGGTGAAGCCGACAACCTTCCACCCGATGGCGAAGCGATGAAGCTTGTAATCAAAGAACTTGAACAACAAGAGCAAGCATTGGTAAACTTGTTTGCAGGTGTTACTACCAAAGAAGTAATGCACAAAGAGTTTGTTGTAAACCCGGTTGAAGATATCGCTAAATCGATTGTATTCAGATTCTCTTCGAAACTAGGCGTTGTTCCTGCCGACGATCTTGGCGGAATGCCGGTTTACCTAAGTTTGAATCAACTCGACAAGCAACCTCCTCTCGATGCAAAAGAGCTTGAAAAGAAAGAGAAGTCTCTAAAAGGAATCGTTTACAACGTTCCGGGTAAAGCACTTCTTACCATTGCGATGGGCAAACAAACACTATTGAAAGAAGAAGTGATGGTTACACAGTTCGGAACACACGAGTCGTTGACTCCGAAGATGTTTGAAGACAAAAAAGCTCCTGTTAAGGTTTACTTCTATCCCGAAACCGGCGCAATCAAGCAAATCATTCAATAGTTTCGTTTAATTACTTCAAGAAGACAAAAAAGCTTATTATTTAATACGTACATGAATCCCGGATTTGTCCTACCACGATAAATTCGGGATTTTTAGTTTGTAAATAGCTATTACAATTCATTAAAGCGTGAAATTGTAACAATTCGACCGCGATACTGTAAATTTGTATTAAACAGAAACATAAGCTAAAAGAATATATACTGTGAAATTTATGAATAAGATTAAATCGCTCGTAGTGGGCTTGTGTGCGGTAAGTGCCTCGGCATTCGCACAAGAAGCAACGACACGACTTATCAACCTCGACAGCGGATGGCAATTTACCGAAGCACGTCAGGACAAATGGCAAGATGCAACCGTACCGGGTACTGTGCATCAAGACTTGTTACGTTTAAAGGAACTTCCCGATCCCTTTTACAGAACCAATGAAGAGAAGATTCAATGGGTAGAAGACCGTGACTGGGAATACCGTAAAACCTTTACCGTAACGGCCGAAGAGTTGAAATACCAAGGTGCGATGCTTGAGTTTAAAGGACTCGACACCTATGCAGACGTATACCTAAACGGTTCGTTGATTGTGAAAGCCGAAAACATGTTTGTGGCATACGAGGCTTCTGTAAAAAATGTATTGCGCGAAGGCGAAAACCGCCTGCACATCTACTTCTACTCTCCTATCAACAAAACGCTTCCGCAGTGGGAAAGCAACGGATTTGATTATCCGGCAGACAACGATCACCACGACAAGCACACCAGCATCTTTACCCGCAAAGCTCCGTATCATTACGGTTGGGACTGGGGTATCCGTATGGTGGGTGTAGGTATCTGGCGTCCGGTAGAGTTGAAACTATTCAACGTAGCCGAAATTGAAGACTACTTAGTACAGCAAAATAAAATCAGCAGCGACCTCGCTTCGGTTACGAATGTACTCGAAGTAAACTCGATCGAAAAAGAAAACACGCCGGCAGAAGTTGTGTTCTCATGCTCATTGAATGGCAAAGAGGTTTTACTTGATAAGAAAGCCGTAACCTTGAAGCCGGGTCTTAACAAAGTAGAAGCAGACATGAACATCTCAAAACCTGAGTTGTGGATGCCTGTGGGCTGGGGCAACCCGACTTTGTATGACTTCAAAGCAGAGGTGATCGCAAAAGATCAAATCATTGCATCGACCAGTCACCGCATTGGTTTGCGTACGGTTAAGGTTGTAAACGAACGCGACGAGCACGGCAAGTCGTACTACTTCGAAGTAAACGGCAAACCGCTATTTGCTAAGGGCTCAAACTACATTCCGAACGATATCATCCTTACAAACGTTACCAAGGAAACATACGACCGTTTGTTCCGTGACGTAAAAGAAGCCAACATGAACATGATTCGTGTATGGGGTGGCGGTATCTATGAAGACGACTATTTCTATCAATTGGCCGACGAAAACGGTATTCTTGTATGGCAAGACTTTATGTTTGCTTGTACGGCTTACCCTTCAGACCCTGCATTCTTGAAGAATGTAGAACAAGAGGCCGACTATAACATCAAGCGTTTGCGCAACCACCCAAGTATCGCGATGTGGTGCGGAAACAACGAGATCCTGGAAGGTATTCGCTATTGGGGATGGGAAAACCGTCTTACCGAAGCGCAACACAAAGGCATGTTCAACGGATACGACAAACTATTCCGCGAGCTATTGCCCGAACGTGTAGAAGAATTGGATCCGAGCCGCTTTTACGTACACAGTTCGCCCGACTCGGCAAACTGGGGTCGTCCCGAAGGTTGGGGCTGGGGAGACAGTCACTACTGGGGAGTATGGTATGGCCAACAACCTTTCGAAGTTTTGGATACAAACCTTCCTCGTTTTATGAGTGAGTTCGGTTTCGAAGCATTCCCTGAAATGAAAGTGATCTCTACCTTCGCCGAACCGGAAGACTATGCGTTGGAATCGGAAGTAATGAAAGCGCACCAAAAAAGTAGCACCGGCAACTCAATCATCCGCACCTACATGGATATGTACTACCATGTACCGGAAGACTTTGAAGATTTCGTGTACGTAGGACTTGTACTGCAAGGACAAGGTATGCGCCATGGTTTCGAAGCTCACCGCCGCAACCGCCCTTATACAATGGGAACGCTTTACTGGCAGCTGAACGACAGTTGGCCGGTGGTATCATGGTCGAGCATCGACTACTTCGGCAACTGGAAAGCTTTGCATTACCAGGCACAACGCGCGTTTGCTCCGGTATTTATCAACGCGTTTGAAGAAAACGGCAAACTAAACTACTACTTGATTTCCGACGAGTTGGAAGATCGTAACAACCTTACGCTCGAAACGAAACTAATCGACTTCAACGGTAAAGTATTGAAGAAAGATTCGAAGAAGGTAAACATGCCGGCAAACACATCGACATTGGTTTGGTCGCAAGACTCGGCCTCGATCGTAACGCCCGATCAGCGCAACAACACGCTTATGCTTCTTACCTTGAAAGACAGCAAAGGCAAAGAACTTAACGAGCAGATCTTCTACTTCGAGAAACCAAAAGATCTGAACTTGCCTGAAACAACAATCTCGAAGAAGGTGAAATACAAAGATGGAGCTTATGAAGTGACACTTTCGTCGCCAAAACTGGCACGCGATGTATTTGTGGAGATCCCAATCCAAGGAGCTCGCTTTACCGACAACTTCTTTGATTTGCTTCCGGGCGAAACAAAAACAATCGTGATCACTTCTCCGGAATTGAAAAAAGACAACAAGACCGAAGTGAAAGTAAAACACCTGCGCGAAACATACAAGTAAACGCAACGCAGACACAATAAAGCTGAAACGGCGATGCCCCCTTCAACGGGAAGCATCGCCGTTTTGTTTTATCCCTCTCATTGCATATCTCAATCACAATATTCGTGTAGTCTGGAAATATTCTCTGCGGTGATCAAATCGTCAGGTCGCCTTCTGACGATTTGATTATAGTGAAGACTGAATCGTCAGAAGGCGACCTGACGATTCAGTCTTCACTATGTTTGATTTTAGTTCTCGTTATGACGCAATGCGATCTTAACATTGAAGAAAACTACTCATCGCTAATCCGATTACACCAGCAACATCAGTCGCTTGGCTTTATTATTTCATTCAACAGGCTTAGTTATAGATCAAAACTTATATCTTTGATGCCAATAACCTTATCTGCAAGAGTTTTCAATAATTCTGGCAAAAGCTCTTGGCTTAATTGTAATATCATGACAATAAAAACTATTCAATTCTTATTTTGTAGCCTGTTCTTTCTTGTCTCTTGTGGCGGGAATAATACAGAAAATCATTTCTTAGGTGAAATCACCGAGTTTGACTTAAACGATCCATCGATCGTAGAAGAGACGCTTAATGCAAAGCCGATTCATCTTGACGGAATTTATGACGGCTGGATTGCGACGCATGACAGTTTAGTCTTTTTCTGGAGTCATCGATACAACACCCACTTTTTTAATGTATTCAACCTTAATAGCGGACAGTTTCTGGGCAGCTTTGTTCCGAAAGGCTCCGGACCGGATGATGTAAGAGCTGCACCTCCTATCTCCCATCTATACGAAGAGCATGGAGAACTAAAAACGGTCATAAATGCGCACAACGAACAGCAGTTTCTCATTTGGAATATCACAAAGTCTATCGAGCTTGGAAAAACTATATTTGATAAAAGGAACTCTTATCAACGTGGAAGAGAAGGATATATAGATATAACCTATCTGGATGAAGAATGTCTTTTAATCTATCAACCTAGTTCAGAACCTACAGATCCGGACGATCAGACCTCTCTGCCTCGATTTCAGAAACTAAAGTTAAACTCCGGCGAGCTGCTTCGAGACTATCCTATATTTAAAAATCCCATTATCCCTGAAGAAAAACAAACTGAACCATTTACGTTTGGAGGCTTAACCGCAATAAAAGAAGATAAAACCAAAGCACTACAAGCCATGCTTGGATTAGGACAAATCAACATTATTGATCTAAATACCGGTGAAGTGAAAGGAGTACGTGAAAAAAACAGCCCAACGTTTTCGAGCTTCTATAAAGACATCAAAGACCGGAGATCTTATTACATTCGAGTTCAGGCAAACAATTCTTACATCATTGCCGTATGGCTCGATTGCCCTCCGGCAGATGTCTCCAAAGAATTTACGTTCGATCAACTCCATGTCTTTAACTGGGAGGGTGAGTTAATAAAGAAGATTCGATTGGATACACCCGTACAAGAAATATGGTTAGACAAAATAACAAACCGATTTTATGGTTACAATCCATACCGGGAAAAGCTCTATGAGTACAACCTAGGCTTAGAATAACAGACAACACTCACTCCAGATATAAATACTCTTTTAACTAAATCTTTCATTAGAGTGTTTATGTTATACAGCATAACAAGCGTGCAGAAGAAAAGACAAAAAACCTACATAAACTACAAAGGGGAGCGGCTTTACGCCTTAAAGGTGACAATCGTCTGTTATCTCCTTTTAAATGATAGCTTTTTGCTTTTATGGAAAGATTTTTTATCTTTGTTGCTAAAGAATAATTTTAACTTAGCATAAAACACTAACAACATGTTAAAAGGACATCCTAAAGGACTCTTTGTTCTCGCCTTCGCAAATATGGGAGAACGCTTTGGCTACTACACAATGCTAGCCATCTTTGTGTTGTTCATTCAGGCAAAATTTGGTTTTTCGTCTGATACAACCAGTACAATCTTCGGAAGTTTTCTTGCGTTGGTTTATTTCTTACCACTTATCGGGGGTATCGTTGCCGACCGTTTCTTAGGTTACGGAAAAACAATCATTCTTGGTATCCTGGTTATGTTTGGAGGTTACTTCCTTCTTGCTGTTCCTACAGGTACCGACTCTGTTGCTAAAGCAATGATGTTCGGAGCTCTTGGTCTTATTGCCTTGGGTACCGGTTTCTTTAAAGGAAACTTACAAGCGCTAGTTGGTAACTTGTACGATGATCCGCGTTATAGCTCAAAACGTGACCTTGCGTACAGTATCTTCTATATGTGTATCAATATCGGTGCATTCTTCGCACCATCTGCTGCACAAGCTGTATGCGACTTCTTCCTTTCTAAATCAGGTTTGACTTACAATGCTCAGATCCCTTCGTTAGCTCACCAACTTGCTGAAGGCAAGATTTCTGCTGAAGGTATCGAACAATTCAAAACATTGGCTGAGGCACAAGTTGCAGGTTCTAGCGCAGATCTTGCTTCTTTCGGAACAATGTATATCGACAAACTATCTGAAGCATACAACTATGGTTTCGCTGTAGCATGTGTTTCATTGATCGTTTCTTTATTGATCTTTGCTCTTTTCCGTTCTACTTACAAACAAGCGGACGTTGCAGCTTTCCAAGTTAAAGCAAACGCAGCTGCAGGTGGGACTGAAGTTGCAGAACTTTCACCTGCTGAAACTCGTGAACGTATCATTGCATTGCTTTTGGTATTTGGTGTGGTTATCTTCTTCTGGATGTCATTCCACCAAAATGGTCTTACAATGACTTTCTTTGCACGTGACTATACCGAAAACGTAGTGACTGGTTTCGACAGATTCGGGTTCTCATTGATCACAATGGTTCTTTCAATCATCGGATTCTACGGTTTGTATGCATTGATCCAAAACAAAGGAACTGCTAAACTTGCCGGCCTTGGTGCTATGCTTGTTGGTTTCGGTGCGTCTTACTACGCTTACACGATGATGCAATCAACTGTAAACATTACTCCTCAGATTTTCCAACAATTCAACCCATACTTCATCATCGTTCTTACTCCGGTTGCTATCGGCTTCTTCAGCTGGTTGGCTGCTAAAGGCAAAGAGCCTTCAGCTCCTCGCAAAATCGGTTTCGGTATGTTGATTGCAGCTCTTGGTTTCGTTGTATTGGCTGTTGGTTCTCTTGGCTTGCCTACTCCGTCTTCTCTTGAAGCAACCGGAGGTGTAAGTACACAATTGGTTTCTCCAAACTGGTTGATCGGAACATACTTCACGCTTACAATTGCTGAGTTGTTCTTGAGCCCAATGGGTCTTTCATTCGTATCAAAAGTTGCTCCTCCTCAATACAAAGGTATGATGCAAGGTGGATGGTTGGCTGCTACAGCAGTAGGTAACTACCTTGTTGCTCTTATCGGTTACCTTTGGGGTGGCATGGAACTATGGATGCTTTGGGGTGTACTTATCGTATGCTGTCTACTTTCTGCCGCATTCATCTTCTCTATTATGAAACGTCTTGAAAAGGTAGCTAAATAAGCATTTTCTGATCCTATATAAATGATTACGTCACCGAGACTAGCTCTCGGTGACGTTTTTTTTTGCATTAAAATGTAAAAACATGATATGCAACACATAAATTAATGGCATTTAGAGGCAATATTATTAATATTTTTGAATTCCGAAAGAGTATAGTAACAATCAACATAAAACAAACTTACCTATGAAGCATTTACTATTTGGACTTGCTGCACTTTCGTTTGCCTCGAACGGAATCTATGCACAAACCTTCAAAGAGTGGCGCGACCCTGAAGTGAATCAGGTGAACAGAGCTCCTATGCATACCAACTATTTTGCTTACGGATCGAAAGAAGAAGCAGCTCAATCGCAACGCGATAAGTCTGATTTGTTCATGTCGCTAAACGGAAAATGGAAATTCAATTGGGTGAAGAATGCAGATCAACGTCCTACCGACTTCTTTCTGGAAGGATTTAACGACAAAGGATGGGACGAGATTCAGGTTCCCGGACTTTGGGAACTGCAAGGTTATGGAAATCCGATCTACGTAAACGTAGGTTACGCGTGGAGAAATCAGTTTAAAAATGATCCGCCAAATGTGCCTGTCGAAAACAACAACGTAGGTTCGTATCGCCGTTCGTTTGATCTTCCTGCAAACTGGAAAGGAAAAGAAGTTTATCTTCATTTAGGTTCGGTTACTTCAAACGTATATGTTTGGGTAAACGGTAAATTTGTTGGTTATAGCGAAGACAGCAAACTAGAGGCTGAATTCGACATTACGAAATATTTGAAACCGGGCAGCAACTCAATTGCTTTGCAAGTTTTTCGCTGGAGCGACGGCACCTATCTTGAAGACCAAGACTTCTTGCGTCTCTCAGGTATTGGTCGCGACTGCTACTTGTATGCCCGCAATCAACAACATATTCAAGATATCAGAGTAACTCCGGATCTTGATGCAACGTATACCAATGGTACACTTGCCGTAGATGTAACCATGCCAAGTGGTAGTTCTAAAAATGGCACATTGGTACTTGAACTAAAAGATAAAGCAGGTAAAGTAATTGCTGAAAAGAGCGAAAAGCTTTCAAGCAATATCAAAACAACGCTTTCTGTTGATGCTCCTAACAAATGGAGTGCAGAATCTCCTTATTTATATCAACTTACCGCTACCGTGATGAATGGTGATAAAGTGGTAGAGTCGATTCCAGTAAAGGTCGGCTTCAGAAAGATCGAACTCAAGAATGCACAGGTGTTGGTAAACGGACAGCCGGTATTGTTCAAAGGGGCAAACCGTCACGAACTGGATCCGCTTACAGGCTACGTAGTTACAAAAGAACGTATGCTGCAAGACATCAAAGTGATGAAAGAAAACAACATCAATGCGGTGCGTACATGTCACTATCCGAACAACAATCTTTGGTACGACTTGTGCGACGAATATGGTATCTACGTAGTGGCGGAAGCAAATGTTGAGTCGCACGGTATGGGATATGGCAAAGAAACACTTGCTAAGAACACAAGCTACGCAAAAGCTCACCTTGAGCGCAACCAACGTAACGTAGAGCGCGGATACAATCATCCTTCTATCATCTTCTGGTCGTTGGGCAACGAAGCCGGCGACGGAGCCAACTTTGAAGCGGCTTACAAATGGATTAAGAATTACGATAAGAGTCGTCCGGTTCAGTACGAACAAGCAGGACTTAAAGATCATACCGATATCTATTGTCCGATGTATGCAGGCTATGAACGTAGCGAAGAGTACTCGAAAAACAATCCTCAAAAGCCTTTGATCCAATGTGAATATGCTCACGCAATGGGTAACTCGCAAGGTGGATTCAAAGAATACTGGGATCTTGTTCGTAAATATCCTGCTTATCAAGGTGGTTTTATTTGGGACTTTGTAGATCAGTCGTTGCGTGCATACGCACCAGACGGTACCATGTATTATGCATACGGTGGTGACTGGAACAAATACGATGCTTCGGACAATAACTTTATGAACAACGGTTTGATTTCTCCGGATCGCGTGCCTAACCCTCACATGAATGAAGTTGCTTACTACTACCAATCGATCTTTACAACTCCTGCCGATGTGGCAAACGGTAAAGTAAACGTGTACAACGAAAACTTCTTCAAATGCTTGGGCAACTACCGTATGGAATGGGAACTTGTAGCCGATGGCGAGGTGATCGAAACCGGTATTGTTGATGACTTGAAAGTGGCACCGCAAAAGACGGAAACAATCGATCTTGGCTTTACTCCTGCCGACTATGCTGGTGACTACAAAGAGGTGTTCCTAAACGTTTACTATAAAACGAAAAAAGCAGATGGTATCCTTCCTGCGGGAACAGAACTTGCAAAGGATCAAATCGCATTGCAACCATATCAGTTTGCTCCGCTTACGGCAGAAGCTACTTTTGCGGCAAACGAAACAAAACTGGTTCCTACCGTAAAAGACAACGATCACAACTTCTTGCAAGTGGCAACTCCTAACTTTATGGTTGAGTTTAACAAGCAAAACGGGTTCATTGCTTCTTTTGAAGTAAACGGCATGCAAATGGTAGAACAAGGTAAGTTCGTAGAGCCAAACTTCTGGCGCGCTCCTACCGATAATGACTACGGCGCAGGCTTGCAAAAAAGATATGCAGCATGGAAAAATCCGGAGATGAAGCTTGAAAAACTTGCATCTAAGACTGATAACGGAAAGGTTATTGTAACGGCAAACTATAAGTTGGAAGCGTTGAAAGCACAACTTGAAATGACGTATACAATCAATGGCTTGGGTCAAATCCTTGTAACGGAAAACCTAACAACCGACAAGAATGCGAAGGATATGCCAAATCTATTCCGCTTTGGTATGGAATTCCCAATGCCTGCGCAAATAGACCGAGTTCAGTATTATGGTCGCGGTCCGGTAGAAAACTATGCGGATAGAAATAGCAGCGAGTTTATCGGTAAATACGAGCAACTTGTTTCTGACAACTTCTACTCGTATATCCGTCCGCAAGAAAACGGAAACAAAACCGATATCCGTTGGTGGAAGAACACAGACGTAGACGGTCGCGGTTTGCTATTCGTTTCGGATGCGCCATTCTCGGCTTCTGCTCTTGATTACACGGTAGAATCGCTAGACGACGATGCCGAAAAAGATCAACGCCATTCTGAGTTGGTAAAAAAAGCAAGCTATACAAATTTCTTGATCGACTCTCGTCAGATGGGTCTAGGCTGTGTAACTAGCTGGGGAACTCTTCCGCTTGAGCAATACATGATGCCATATCAAGACTACAATTTTAGCTTCTTGATCTCTCCTGTTTCGAAGAAATAAGAAACTCCTCATAATTAAACACACTACCATTAGCGTGGGAGAATAAAGCCGGAACGGTTTTAAGCTCCCGCGCTTTTTTTCAAATACCAATCTAATTTACCTTTACATGAGAAAGAAAGCTTCCTTACTTGTTGCCTGTTTGATGACTACATGCTTTATATCAAAAGCCAAAGAAGTACACCTGATCCCTTCTCCTCAGCAATTGCAGCTGCAGGGAAAGGTTGTAAAACTAAGTCGTATAACTGTCGTTGCCCCCGACTCGCTAACCTCACGACTAGCTACCGCGATTGAGTTGATACGAAAACACCAGCCGGGATTTGATATCCAACTTACATCTTCTCCTGCTGATGCCGCAAAACACAAAGCTTATCCGCTAGCAATCACCATGCTCCCGCCTCAGCAGTTACCCCAAGAAGGGTATTTGTTGGAAACAACTTCCAAAGGGGCTTCTCTTTCCGCCTCAACCTATCATGGTGTATTCAACGGACTACAAACATTGACGCAGCTGATCGAGAAACAAGGCAAGCATTTTACCATTGCGCAGGTTTCGATCAATGATTACCCGGCATTCGCAACGCGTGGTTTTATGCACGACGTAGGTCGCAACTTTCAAGAACTCGATTCTTTAAAGAAGCAGCTCGACCTGCTAGCTCTTTACAAAGTAAATGTGTTTCAATGGCACCTAACCGACAATCCGGCTTGGCGTATCGAGTGTAAGGCTTTTCCTCAACTCAACGATGCCCGCTTTCAGAAAAAAGACCGTGATACGGGACGTTTCTATACCTACGATGAAATCCGCGATTTGATCCGTTATGCCAAAGAGCGACAAATCATGATTATTCCCGAAATTGATGTACCGGGACACAGCGAATACTTTAAAACGACGTTCGGTTTCGATATGGCTTCGAAGCAAGGAATGGAAGTATTGGAGACTTGTTTCAAGGAGTTTTTTAACGAGATTCCTGTAGAAGATTGCCCGTTGATCCATATCGGAAGTGATGAAGTACACATCGACAATCCAACTGAATTCATGGCAAAGATGGAGCAGATTGTACGCAACGACAGACGAATGCCGCTGATTTGGAGTCCGGGACTGAAAGGTGGCGAAAATACCATCTTGCAACTTTGGGGCGAAAGCGGACTAAGAGCGGTTGAGAAAGATTCAACGCTTCAAAACAATCCCTATGTCGACTCGTACATGGGCTATTTGAATATGTTTAATCCGCTCATCTTTGTGCAACGGCAAATACAGCATACTCCGTGCAACGTTGCTGCGGGAAATGATAGAGCTTTGGGTGGAATTTTGTGTTGCTGGCCCGATATTCGTGTTGCACAAAAGGAAAAGATCTTTACGCAAAATCCGGTGTGGCCGGGTGTATTGGCCTTTGCCGAACGGTATTGGAAAGGGGGTATTACCTCAGAAGAGGAGTATATCAACCTTGCCCCAACACAACAAACTGAAGCCTATGATAAGCTTGCCGAATTTGAAACACACATGGCAGATCACCGCAATCGCTTTTTTGCAGACGAACCGTTTCTGTGGTTTGCCAACCTCTCGATGAGTTGGATGCTTAGCAATCCTGTATCGATCAAAGATCAGCATAAAATAAAAGAAATCCGAAGTCGCCTCAACAAAGGAGAAGTGCCTTCGGAACTAACCTGGAATAAACAAGCTGGTGCGAGTATAGACTTAAAGGCTTACACACAAAAGCTCGGAGTGAAATCGCCCGATTCTGTTACCGTTTTTGCTTATACATATCTCTTCTCGCCTAAAGAACAAACACTGCCGTGTTGGATTGGTTTTGAAACCAAAGCACGGTCAAATCGCGTAAGCACCGGTATGCCGCAACGAGGCGAGTGGGACCCCAATGGTGGAGACATCTTTATAAACGGAATGCAGATAACACCGCCCGACTGGGAAAACCCGGGTGGCTTTCGATACTTGAAACATACATGGCACGACCCGGCAAATGAGATTCCGCTCGAAGACGAAGAGCTGTTCTGGACACGCAAGCCTTCGGAAATCAAACTGAAAAAAGGATGGAACTTGGTTGTTCTCGATGCTCCCATTACATACAAAGATGTCATGTGGCAATTCACCTTCTTGCCTTTATCTTACCAAGACGGCAAGTTGAGCGAAGCTTCTGATTTACTATACGCTCCATCGAAAACTAAATAACAACCGATCGTAACGAAAAAGTCCGCAAGAGGGAAAGGGGTTCTCCTTCTCTTGCGGACTTTTATCATTTATACGATAAGCTTTAAACTGACAATACGCTGTATTCTAATTACACTTATCGACGTTTGGTCGGATTTAACTTGATATTATAGTGATGGATTCCGGAGTTAAGTTCATAGACTGCACTGATTGCTCTGCCATCCTCATACGATTCCGCTTTCGATGCTTCGGGCAATCGCAAGATCGCTGTGGTATTGGCGGGAATTTCAATATCGAGCATAATCACACCGTTCACTCGTTTCCATTCCGACTTAATCAGCCCGTTCACTGATTTATACGAAGCCTTCACCCAGTCTATTCCGTCGATAAAAACAGGTTCAATGATTACGTTTCGGAAACCCGGATTCTTTTCATCGTAATTGATCCCTGCCAGTACATTATACATCCAAGCACTTACATCTCCCATAAATACATGATTTAAAGAAGCATCTCTAAACTCAGGCGACAACTCCCACGTTTCGCGTAACGTAGATCCGTTCGGCG
>JBOFPV010000012.1:0-20653 GCA_051660585.1 Tannerellaceae bacterium | reverse complement strand
CAAATGTATTATGCTAAACGTCGCGTAGTTACTCCCGAGATGGAATATGTAGCGATTCGTGAAAACCAACGCATGACAGAGATGGGACTAAAAAGCTACATTACGCCGGACTTTGTTCGTCGCGAGATAGCAGCAGGTAGAGCAATCATTCCCGCAAATATCAATCACCCCGAAGCCGAACCAATGATTATCGGGCGCAACTTTTTGGTTAAGCTGAATACAAACATCGGAAACTCTGCACTCTCTTCAGGGATTGAAGAAGAAATTGAAAAAGCGGTTTGGAGTTGCAAATGGGGAGGTGATACCATCATGGACCTTTCTACCGGAAACAACATCCACGAAACTCGCGAATGGATTCTTCGCAACTCTCCTGTACCAATGGGTACTGTGCCTATTTATCAAGCCTTGGAAAAGGTGAACGGCAACATCGCCGACCTTACTTGGGAAATCTATCGCGACACCTTGATCGAACAAGCCGAGCAAGGTGTAGACTACTTCACCATTCACGCCGGACTATTAAAAGACCATCTGAAATACATCGACAAGCGCCTTACCGGTATTGTTTCGCGCGGTGGATCAATTATGGCTAGCTGGATGACGATTCACAATCAAGAAAACTTCCTTTACACACACTTCAGCGAAATCTGCGATATCTTGTGCGACTATGATGTTGCCGTTTCATTGGGCGACGGCTTGCGTCCAGGCTCTATTTTCGATGCCAACGACGAGGCTCAGTTTGCCGAACTTAAGGTACTTGGCGAACTCACCAAAGTTGCATGGGAAGTAAATGCTCAGGTAATTATCGAAGGACCGGGACACGTACCGATGAATAAGATCAAGGAAAACATGGCCGAGCAAAAGTTCCTTTGCCACGGCGCACCATTCTACACACTCGGCCCGCTTACTACAGACATCGCTCCGGGATATGACCATATCACTTCGGCAATTGGTGCGGCACAAATCGCACATCTAGGCACGGCGATGATTTGCTACGTAACGCCAAAAGAACATCTTGGCCTTCCAAACAAAGAAGATGTGCGCAATGGTGTTATTGCATACAAGATTGCAGCGCATGCTGCCGACCTTGCCAAAGGACATCCGGGTGCACAAATCAGAGACAATGCTTTAAGTAAAGCCCGTTTTGAATTCCGCTGGAAAGATCAATTCAATCTTTCCCTCGATCCTGAACGTGCTCTGCAATATTACAAGGAAAGCAAAGCCGAAGATGAAGACCACTGCACCATGTGCGGGCCCAACTTCTGTGCGATGAAACTTACCAGAAATCTTAAAGACTGTACAAAATAAAATGGCAAACACCTCTTTTACAACACTGATCGACCAGTACAACTGGGACGAAGTTACACGCAGCATTTATGCGTGTACCGCATCAGATGTAGAAAGAGCTCTTGGCAAAGACAGGCTGGATATCAATGACTTTATGGCATTGATATCTCCTGCTGCCGAACCCTTTCTAGAACAAATGGCTCAAAAAAGTCAATTGTTTACGCAGCAACGCTTTGGTAAAACGCAGCACTTTTACATTCCGCTTTACCTTACCAATGCATGCATCAACCATTGCGTTTATTGTGGCTTCAACCACAAAAACGAAATCAAACGCATTATTCTCACCGAAGAAGAAATCGAACAGGAACTACAGGCTATCAAGAAAATAGGTCCGTTCGAACACATCTTATTGGTTACGGGCGAATCGCCACGAGAAGCCGGCGTTGAGTATCTTGAAAAAGCGATTAAACTGGCCCGCAAATACTTCTCATCGGTAGACCTCGAAGTGCAACCACTCAAAGAAGAAGAATATGCACGCTTGATCGAGGCCGGATTAAACTCGGTTTATTGTTATCAAGAAACTTACAACAAAGTAACATATCCCGAATATCACCCACGCGGCAAGAAGCATTTCTTTGATTGGAGACTCGACACCTACGACCGTCTTGGGCGTGCAGGCATCAACCGTATGGGACTCGGCGTTTTGATCGGCCTTGAAGATTGGCGCACCGATACCACTATGATGGCAACACATCTGGCCTATTTGCGTAAAAAGTACTGGCGCACCAAATACTCCATATCATTCCCGCGTATGCGTCCGTATGCAGAAGCACGCTTTCAGCCCAACGTGATTATGAAAGACAAGGAGCTAGCACAACTTATCTTTGCCTTCCGCCTGTTTGATCACGACATCGAGCTAAGTCTTTCTACCCGCGAAAGCAGCGAATACCGCGACAACATGGTAGCGCTGGGTATCACCAACATGAGTGCAGGCTCTAAAACAGACCCGGGCGGTTATGTTACTTACCCGTCAGCACTCGAGCAATTCTCGGTTAATGACGATCGCACACCCGACGAAATCGAAAGAGAAATTCGAAAAGCCGGTTACGACGTTATCTGGAAAGATTGGGACAGATGGTAAAAACATCCACATTGTAAAATAAGAACACCCGTATAAACTTGCTCTACATGCGTGGTTTATACGGGTGTTTCTTTTTATAATATTGCATTAGTGAGTTGAATTCAGGTATCAAAACATCTTTCCAGAGAGCAAATAGCTAACCCTAAAAATAACGTCTACGGATATAAATGATACCATAGAATATGAATAGGATTTCTGAAATAAAAATACATTATTCGCCAAATGCGAATAATACTACTCAGTCAACCGCATTAAATTGAAGTACATCAGGATTGTCTTTTCGTCGTTATTATCACACTCTACACTATTCAGAATTTCAAAGTCTTCTCGCTTATAAAAAGCCAATGTTCTAGGATTATTGTATGCGTCAACCGTAAGAAAGCGACAACCTGTTCTATTTTGTGTTATAAAAAGCTGCTTTATATAATTCAATAGTTCTTTACCATGCTGATTGCTTTGATGATTCATAGATACGGCAAATCTTCCAATCTTTCTGCCGGATAACTAGAGAAACTTTTTCCTTGTTTATCTAACAATTGTACTTGCTTGAACCTTTTATATTTTCTATTGCTTGCGAAATTGTCAATCGTAATTTTATCGTTTAGCAAACTAAAAAAAGCTATAGTTTCTTCGTTATTCTCATAAACATATGTCGTTGCAAGTAGCTGCTCTGCTAGTCGTTTCGCATCGTTATAAAAGAAGTCATTCAAGTCTGTGTCTCCACAATCAAATGGTTTTAGTCGGGTATCTACTGTAAGTCGTATTAGTTTAAGGTCATCCATTTTAAAACTGGGCTAAGTTTGCAATCTTGTTGTAACTATCTCTTATCTCATCTTTCTTCGATTGAGGAATTTTATTTTTATCGTCTGCCTTTATCTTTTCTTTAAACAATGCAGCTGCTCTCCCTTTGAGTATTGGAGTTTCTTTTATAGGTCTCGCCATGACAATATTACATTTAGATAATTAATAAACAAAGATATAACTTTTCTGACCAAACTACACAAAACAAATCATATAGAATATTATAAACGCAAAACAGCCATTCACAACTTATTATCGCGAATGGCTATTTTCAATTATATTTAACTAGATTATTGTCTTGGTTCTACCACTGTGAATGGTTTGTAGGGAGAGAGGTTGAAGGTGAAGTTACCATTCGAGTCTGTTCCGTTTTGACCTTTCACGTGTGCGCGTACCATGTATTTTGCTTTCGGATTGTAGTTGTCTACTTTCACGTGATACAAGAACGTCTTGGTTTTGTTGGTTCCGCGGAACGTATCGGCAAGTCCGTCGTGTACATCTTCCGAAATCACTTTTCCGTTTTCAAGCAATTCAACTTTACTTATCTCTAAGAAATTATCACCACCCGTAAAGTAATAGCCGGCAATTGCTCTACCGTTTGCATAAACCTTCTCGGTTACGTCAAATTCCATCGGAGTAGTTTCTGTTTTCACCATTGCAGGAGTCCACTTTCCGGTAATGTATCCACCCGGACGATAGTAATCAACCTTCAAAACATCTAGTCGAGGAAGCGACTCATCCAATCGCTCACTAAACTCTGCAAAGTCTTTTTGATCGCCTTCGGTCCATCCTATCTCGGCTACACCAAGCAAACGTGGAAAGTTATTCACGTTGATATCTTTTACCTCTTGTGGAACTGCCGGCCACATATTAGCCTGCACACCAAGTACGTATTTAGCCTCTTCAGGCGTTAGTCCGGCCGTAGGATTGTAATTATAAATACGCTCCATCGAGTTGATATTCGGGTAAGCCAAGTCACACATCGTACCATCGTTGCGATCGGCCTGCGTAATATCGAAATACAAATGCGACGCCGGTGTTGCCACGGTATAAAAACCATTTTTAGCAGCCTTCGTTATCGCGTCTGCACCAAGCCAAGACATGATGGCCGTTTCTTTTGTTAAGCTCTCGGGATGCTCCAAGATATCGTTCCAGCCGATTGGTTTCTTTCCTTTCGATGCAATGATATTCGATACACGACCTACAAAGTAGTTTTGTAAATCACCCACACCCTTCATACCATTTTCCTTCATGTATGCTTGAATATGCGGTTCATTTTCCCAGAAGCGGTGCATTACCTCATCGCCACCAAAGTGAATGTATTCGCCCGGAAACAAGGCTGCGATTTCGGTAAATACCCCATCAAGAAACGTATACACCTCTTCCTTCGACGGGTCTAGCGTGTTTGGTGTAAACTGGTTGCCCCAATATCCCCAAGCCGAACAGAATGGAAACACATAGTTTGGCATGTGGTTGTTGTTTACTCCAAGCTCAGGATATACCAACAAGGTTGGCCAACTGTGCCCCGGTACATCAATTTCGGGAACAATCGTAATGTGGCGTGCTGCCGCATAATCTACAATCTCTTTGATTTGCTCTTGCGTATAGAATCCACTGCGCTCGGCAGGTTGGTTTTCGCTTTCGTGAAACTCTGTTGCAATAGGCGAAGTCAACTTCGGATACTTCTTGATCTCGATACGCCATCCTTGGTCGTCGGTAAGGTGCCAATGAAACGTATTCATTTTATATAGCGCCATCACATCAAGGTACTTCTTGATCACGTCAACGCCATAAAACGTACGGCTTACGTCTTTCATGTATCCTCTCCATCCAAATCGTGGCTTGTCGGTAACCGATACACATGGAATTTCCCATGCAACCGACTTTACCTTTCCAACGCTTTCGATTTGTTCGGGAAGCAATTGACGAAGTGTTTGTGTTCCGTAAAACGCACCTTTCGTGTTGGATGCTCGTATCGTTATTTTGTTGGGAGTTACGTCTAGCTTGTATCCTTCCGCTCCTAAATCTTTTAGCGACGCATCGTAAATGATTTCGATTGGTTGTGCTTTGCCGTTGGTAGTTACGTCGCATTTGTAACCTGTCGACTGGCGAATAAGTGCGGCTAATAGTTCTGCGCTTTGCTCAAATTGCTTATCGCTAGCAATCGCCACCTTCTTATTCAATACAAAGTTACCTGTGTTTTCCTGCACCTGTAGTGGCTTTGGAATTACATTGATTGCAGCAAGATCGCCCACTGCGCAACTCATTAGCATGGCCAACGAGCATGTAACAAAAAGTTTGTTTTTCATCGATACTGATTTATTGTTATTATTCGAATGATCGTCTTATACACAAAATAGCATAACATAGTTCAAATATAATAAATAATAGCTTTTTTAGCAGCGCATTAATAGTTTCTTTTTACAATAAGCCACACAGTACACAAGGTGTACTTGATCTTGAAAAGAGAACAATTTCGCCTAAATACGCCCATTTTGCGAGCTAGATGAGTAAAATGAGGCGATTTTTCACGTTCAGAAAACTTGATTTCCGAGTCGAAAAAACATCGTAATCTGATGCAGTAAGGATCATATCGACCTTATTGCAACGACATTTGGGCAAAAAAGACGCATTATTGCCCTAAAAAGCTCGTTTACTTCTTTCAAAAACCTTATTTGGTTCTCGAAAATACCAAACAGCCTTTTTGAGAAGACTAAATTAGGTTTTCGTGGAGAGTCTTTTTTGTCTCCACGAAGACTGTTTTCATTCATAACGAAGACTGTTGCAACTCTTCGTTATAATGGTAAATAGTTTTCACGGTAACGGAAAACCGTTTTCATTGAAAACAAACGGCCTCAACTCGCACACAAGTCCGCCTCAACCCCATACCACACTTGCCTACACACAGAAGCAAAGCTCTGCGAGTTGAGCAAACACAAAATGATACAAACCAAAGACTATTAGAATCATTTTGATTGTCCATAAAATTGTTTTCAATAATGCGTTTTCATACTCGTAGCACGTTGTCTCTTTTTTATAGCAAATAGCCAAATTATTTTTTGCAACAAAACGAATCAAACTAGCAAAATCAGAGCCTTATTTGAAGCAAAACAAGCTTATACGAATGTAAAGCCTATTACAAAGGAAAATAGATGGAATTACAATAAGACAACATTAACAGGCTGATTTATAAACAAAACCAGAACAATAAAAACAAAGTCACTGTTCCCTATATAAATAATACGTAATACCAACATGAATAAAATTAGCTCGATTTTTCCTTTTGTTGTCGGAGTTGTTGGTTTTGTCTTTCAATTAACACGACGCAACGACAATGTTTTTGACTTTATGTTCTGGTTCTTATTATGGTTTATTATTTGGGGAATACATTGTATTCTTAATGGCTTCGATTATTTCAAGAGTCGTCAAAAATACATGAGTATATACTATTTAGTTGCCGTTATAATCATTTACTGCGTTTATCGAACTACACTATACTTCATGAATTAATGTTTCACATGTAATAATCAGCTATATGAAAAGAAATGGCCTCCTCAAAATATTACTTTGGACTAGTCCTTGTTTCTTTTTCATCGGGAATTGGCTTTTCAATTTGATGTATGACCGGTATGAGCCATTACAAAGTCAAATCATCGGAGCGTTGATCATTGGTTACTCCACCAGTATTTCCTTCTGGCTATATTCCCGAAAGAAAAGATGAACTATTACCATGCAACAGCATGATTTGATACAAAGTATTAAAACGATTTCGTATTTATTAAATAGGGATACAATGAAAGGATTTGAATTAGAATATAATGATCAGAAAATATCTGTAGGTATAAACAATGGTGTTACCTGTGTTTTTATACATCAAGCAGAAGATGCAATTCGTCTCTCGCTTAGTGGTCTCGACAACGATATAAATCAACATGTAAAATGGTTTGAGTCTCAACTAAAAGCTAACGACAAAGTCAAAATCAAAGTTGTTGAGATAAGCCAAGTTGCAGAAGTTATAAAATCAGAACCCTGTGAGGAAAGATCGATAAAAAATAAACTTATAGAATATCGAGGATTAAAACGCTATCTAGAAAAAGAAGGTCTAATAGAAAAAGACACATCAGATGGTAGGATTTGAAGTAAAATTTAAAGATAAAGTGTTGTACTTACCACTTAATGCCAGCTTTGTTATAACACGAAAATGCACAGCTCAAGGTGAAGAGATGTATATAAGCATCGGATTATACGATCCGTCTACGAATAATACAGTGAAATGGTTGATGGAAAACTTACACTTAAATGATGAAGTTGATGTAACCATAAAGGATATACAGACTGTGTCTGAGCCTTTAGAAGAATATGATTTTCATGAAAAAATGGGAACAACTAAATCGGAAGCTGATCAAAAATCTTTAGAATACTTTTTACTTCTAAAAAAAGAATTGGAGGCTGAAGGTGTTATATAACTAATACCTCTTTAAACTATAAAGGTAAAAGAACTTATGCATTGGCAATTGAAAGAAAAGAAGAAGCTTACGCATTTATTAAACAACTGACAAATCGACAAGTATGATCAAGAAAATAATCGTATCGACAATACTGTTCGTGTTGAGTATAACCTCCGGTAAGGCCAATGATCCGAACGTATTGGTTACAACAAGTTTGTATAGCGGAAATTACTTTAAAGCTCTTACTCTGTATAATCAATACGAGAATGAGCTTACCGAGATGAATAAGTGGATGGCACAAGCTTTACTTTATTCTTACTTCAATAAACCTATGGAAGGTAATGTTGCGATCAATCTGCTTCTTGAGAAATACGGCATCAAACTTGGCACAGCGTCGTACTTTGCTTTATCGACTTTACTTGCCGACAATTATGCAATCTTGCAAAATTATCCGCAAGCAGAACAAGCGTTACGAAACGTAACCGATAAAAACTTATCGACGATCTCTCCTGCTATTATTGCCGAACTACAAGATCAAATCGCTCAATACGCCGCATTGAGTGATTATGCGCCTTTGCAAGTAGAAATGCCTAAGGAGGATTGCACAATCCGCCTAACAACAACTGCAAGTACTTCAATAAATGTTCCGGTTACCGTGAATGGAACTGAACAAGTATTTATCCTGGATACCGGCGCTGCGAAGTGCGCAATCTCGGAGCAAACGGCAAAAGCTGTGAATGCTCAGATTATATGTGATTCGGTTGTTGTGTCGGGGTTTGGCGGACAAGCATTGGGTAAGCTTGCACTTATAAAGGAACTGAAGCTTGGAGATATACGAATTACCAATATACCTTTTGTTGTAATTCCCGAAGAAGGAAACAATGCCGAGCATGTAAATGGAGTGATCGGGCTTTCTGTAATCTCAAGGTTGCACGAGATACAGTTTGCGTTGCAGGATAAAAAGATCATTATTCCACGACAAGCTAACGATTATCCTTACTCCAACAACTTCTTTGTAAAGAAGGGGTCTTTATTCGTTTCATGCCAAAATGATTCAAATCCGTTGATCATGTTTTTCGATACTGGTTTTAATAACTTCTTTCTTAATGAAAGATATTTTTCCAATAATAAGAATCAAGTAATGAATGAAGGTAAAGAAATACTCCTCGAGACAGACGGTGTAGCTGGTGAAGTAAAGGACACTGCCTACGAACTCCCATCGTTTGCAATCACGATCGGTAACGGAAATATCACATTACAACAGGTAAATGTGCTCACACAGCAAGACGATCTGTCCATTTCGCCTAACGATGGCAGTATTGGTCTTAGTGCTATCAATCAATACAAGAAAGTATGCGTCAATTTTGATTCGAACTCTATAAATGTATATCCATAATAAAAAGAGGCGATTGTTTTTATATATTTGTGGTCTATACTTGGCAAACACATTTATATATCTACATACCGATGAAAAACAAACTTATCATGCTGTGCATGGTACTGCTTGCTAACATGGCAGTATATGCACAAACGCAAAGCTCGTACGACCTTATTGAGCGTATCACTCCCGGATATTCCGATCAGTTTACAATCGAAATCAATCCTGATAACAATGGAGGCGAGGATTACTTTGAGATTGGCTCAAAAGATGGCAAAGTACTATTAAAAGGAAACAATCCTGTCTCCGTAGCTACAGCTTTTAATTGGTACTTAAAGTATTACTGCAAGTGTCAGATTTCATGGTTTGGCGATCAGCTCAATCTGCCAAAGAAACTAGTACGCCCCACTGCTATCGAGCGAAAGACCATTAACGGGAAATACCGTGTAAACTTCAATTACTGTACCATTTCGTATACTGCTCCTTGGTGGGATTGGAAACGCTGGGAAAGAGAAATTGACTTTATGGCAATGAACTCGATCAATACTCCCCTGCAAACAATTGGGCTCGATGCTGTGTGGTATCATACACTTCTCGACATGGGATTTACGGATAATGAAGCACGTAGTTTCCTTGTTACACCGGCGCATCAAGCTTGGCAATGGATGCCAAATATAGAGAGCATAGGCGGTGGACTTCCTTTGAGTTGGATTGAGTCGCACAAAGACTTGGCTCGTAAAATTTATGCTCGTCAAGTTGAGTTGGGAATGCAACCTATTCAACAAGCTTTTACAGGGTATGTACCCAAACTCTTGAAGGATAAATATCCGGATGCAAAGATTGCACAACAACCCGAATGGTATGGTTTTGAAGGCGTGTCGCAGTTAGACCCGCTAGATCCATTATTCAAGACTATGGGTGCTAAGTTTATGGAAAACCAAAAGAAGCTCTTTGGTAATTATGGCATGTATGCGGCCGATCCGTTTCACGAAAGTACTCCGCCCGACAACTCGGATGCATATCTGGAGAAAGTGGGTGCCGTTATATATAATGTTATTAAAGAGTCGGATCCGAATGCGATGGTGGCCATGCAATCATGGAGTATCCGCAAACCGATCTTAGAACAATTTCCAAAAGATAGCATCATCGTTTTGTGCCTTAATGGCGGCCGAAACGACTTCTGGGGATATAACTTTATTGCCGGCAATTTGCACAACTTTGGCGGGCGCATCAACATGCACGGTGATTTAAATTTGGTAGCTTCAAATCAATATGTAGATGCTGTGACTAAAACGCCAAATGCAATTGGCTCGGGACTTTTCATGGAGTCTATCGTACAGAACCCGGTTTACTATGCATTGGCATATGAAATGCCGCTTTATGAAGGTGCTATTGATTGTAAAGAGTGGCTCGATGCCTATACCGAACGTGCATACGGTACTAAGAGTGAAAATGCACAAAAGGCTTGGCACATCTTACTCGAAAGTGCTTATGGTAAAGGTACGAATGGTGTTGAGTATAGCTCGGTTATTGCTGCTCGTCCTGCAATCAATGTAAAGAAATCGGGGCCCAATGCCGGCTTCAAGATTCCATACGACGAACAAGTTCTTTATAAAGCTCAAGCGCTCCTTCTTGCAGATGCGAATAAATTGGGCAAATCAAAGTTGTATCGCTTCGATATCGTTGATGTGCAACGTCAAATCATGACAAACCTTGCTCAACGGATCAACAAAGCGGCAACAGCTGCATACAAAGCAGGCGATCTGAAAACATTTAAGCTACATCGCGATAGGTTCTTAGAACTTCTGCACGACACGGACAAAATGTTGGCTTCTCGTACAGAATGGAACTTTGATAAATGGGTGAATGATGCGCGCAGCTGGGGTACAACATCAAAGGAGAAAGACCAATTGGAAGAGGATGCTACTTCATTGGTTACTTTTTGGGGCTTTACAGAAGGATATAATTGTATTCAGTTTGACTATTCGTGGAGAGAATGGGCCGGGTTGATACGTCGTTACTACTACCCTCGCTGGAAAAAGCTTTATGATATTATGGAGACTTCATTGGCTAAGGGTGAACCTTACAACGACGATGATGCAAAGCAGAATCACGGCCGCGAAGCTTTCAGAGGTAACGAGTTTTATTCTGACCTTGCCGACTGGGAGATCGCATTTTCGAAAACTCCGAAAACTGATATCAATCCGAATCCGAAAGGCGACGAAGTCAAACTTGCCAAACAGATGTTTGAAAAGTACCGCAAAATAAATACGCTTTATTTACAAGATAGCGCTGCACATTCTGCAACAAGTACAGATGGCAACTTTGAATACAAGAACTAAGTAACTTCATGGATATAGAATATTATCAGTATCTAATTATAAAGTGATCTCTGCTAAAATAGTAAATCATTAAATTAAGAAAGGCTCGATTTCCGCAACCGGAAACCGAGCCTTCTAATTCTCGAATCTATATAATGTCACTCACTCTGCGAGGGAAATTATGCTTTGTAAAATTTACGAGGTTTGATCATGTTTTCTGGTTTCAATACATCATCAAGCTCTTCTTTACTCATTAGGTTTTCTTCGATAACTAGGTCGTAAACGCCTTTACCTGTTTCAAGTGCTTTTTTAGCAAGACGCGTAGATGTTTCGTATCCTAGGTATGGGTTCAATGCAGTAACCAAACCGATGCTATGATAAACTAGATCACGACATCTGTCTACGTTTGCAGTAATACCATCGATACATCTTGTGCGAAGTGTATTCATACCGTTGATCATCATATGGATAGACTCAAACATGCTATAAACAATGATTGGCTCCATTACGTTAAGTTCGAGCTGACCAGCTTCGGCAGCAAAAGTAACTGTAAGGTCATTACCAATTACTTTGAAAGCAATTTGATTCATTACCTCAGGAATAACTGGGTTTACTTTACCCGGCATGATTGAAGATCCTGGTTGCATTGCAGGCAAATTGATTTCGTTAAGACCTGTACGTGGACCTGAAGACAATAGACGCAAGTCGTTACAAATCTTAGAAAGTTTCACAGCCAAACGTTTTACTGCTGATGAATACATTACGAATGCGCCTGTATCGTTTGTTGCTTCAATCATGTTTGATGCAATCACGATTGGCATACCTGTCACATCTCTAAGGTGTTTGATACACAATGGAGAATAATCAGGATCGGCATTGATACCTGTACCAATAGCTGTTGCACCCATATTTACTTCAAGGAACAAGTTTACGTTTTGCTCCAATCTATCGATTTCTTCAGAAAGGTTTGCTGCATATGCTTCAAACTCTTGACCAAGTGTCATTGGCACTGCATCTTGCAACTGCGTACGACCCATCTTGATTACGTTTGCAAACTCTTCACCTTTTGCTCTGAATGAAGCAATTAGCTGTTTCAATGAAGCAATCAGTTTCTTGTTACTCAACAAAAGAGCTAGCTTTACTGCTGTAGGATATGCGTCGTTTGTTGATTGCGACATGTTTACATCGTTGTTTGGGTGGCAATATTTGTAATCGCCAAAAGTATGACCCATAATCTCCAATGCTCTGTTTGCAATAACTTCATTTGCATTCATGTTTGTAGAAGTACCGGCTCCACCTTGTACCATATCTACTACAAACTGTTTATCTAGTTTACCTGCTTTTACATCATTACATGCTTCAACGATAGCTTTGGTTTTTTCATCACTAAGCATACCAAGATCATGATTGGCTAGTGCAGCAGCTTCTTTTACCATTGCAAAGCCTTCAATAAGTTCTCTGAATGAACTTAAACGAACGTGACTGATGTCGAAGTTTTCAACACCGCGCATTGTTTGTACTCCAAAGTAATATTCTACTGGAATTTCTTTATCACCCAATAAGTCATGCTCGGTTCTTGTTTTGCCCGAAAGTTTGATGTTTAGATTATTCATAACAATGTATTTTTTAAATCTATGAATTTTATGTTCGTACTAACTCATTACTGCGCAAAAAAGCATGTTTATGCTTTATCGTTTTTACTCAAACAAGCAAAGAGTAGCCATTGTTTACTCTATTATACAAAAGCAACAACCATTCTGCACAAGCATTGTCATGTTGCTTAAGACTGTGCCAAAGTTATATAAATTGATATAAGATAAAATCGCCAAATAACGAGGTAGTGTGAGTGATGAGGCAGATTGTGTATAATTAAACCTTGGCGATGTCGGATTAACAAGTTTTCAAAATGACATGTGAATAAAAGAATTGAAGATCTTATTTACTTCTTGAGATGTATATGTTACATAACACATAGCAGAAGGAAAATAGTTTTTTTATTTTAAATATCAAAACGACAAAAATGTCATTTAATCGCAAGGAAGTAAATACATCTTTTTTGCTTTGTTTTTTTAACAATAAAACTTTTAGAAAACTATTATTTTGATGCCAAAAACAGACTTTTTGAGCAAATAGAAGAAACAATAAAGCTTAGATTTCATCCTAAAGGAGCAAAAAAGAATACATTTTGTCAATAAAATCATTTCCAAAACTTACGTGGAGTATGCTTAGCATAGTAAATAGAAGGGTTTATTTTTAGAGGTGTGATTTGAGGCAAACTTGGAATATTAATCTGAAAAGGGGATGGCTGCAACAGGTCTAAATAAAAATAATTTATCGGTCCGGGAACTTCCTCTACAAGTACAGTCGTGATTCCTTTTCGAATAAAATTAAGAGATTTTGCTGCTGCATAGGATAAGTCGATCACTCGTTTACTTCGCTTAGACGGACCGCGATCGGTAATCTCTACTACAACTTGCTTATTGTTTGATAAGTTTGTAACTCTAACGAATGAACCAAAGGGCAATGATGGGTGTGCCGCACAGAAATCGCTAGCACTATGTGTTTGTCCGCTGGCGGTTTTCCTACCATGAAACTTTTTCGAATAATAAGAAGCAAGGCCTATCTTATATTTATCATCCTGAGCCTTTGCTTTATGGATACCAAAAGTAGAAATCAGAAATCCTAATACTAAACAGAACTTGCTTCTCATATCAATAAGTTTAATGTTTTACTTCCTATATTATATAGTTGAGTCTTCTAGAGACTTGCCATTTAACTCACCGGTTAGCGAATTGAGATAAAGTACAATCTTATCTACTTCCGTTGCATCTAATGTTTTTCCGGTTTGATAAATAGCCATTGCTTCAACGGCCTCTTTTAGCGTCTGTTTGCTTCCATCGTGGAAATAAGGCGCCGTAAGGGCAACATTGCGCAATGTCGGAGTCTTGAACTTATGCATGTCACTTTCATTTTTAGTAACACTGAAACGTCCGTGATCTCCATCTGTAATTTCTGTACCTCTGTCTGCAAAGTAATCGGCTGTGATTCCCATTGCTTCAAAGCTCTGACCACCCATGTTAATACCTGTATGACATGAGGCACATTTGTTTTCTTTGAACAACTCGTATCCTTCAACCTCGTGTGCGGTAAGTGCGTTTTTATCGCCTTTGAGGTATTTATCGAAGCGAGAATTCGGTGTTATAAGTGTTTTCTCAAACTCTGCAATCGCGTCTGTAATTGTGTTTTCAGAAAGTCCTTCCGGATAAACTGCCTCAAATTCAGATTTGAATGCTGCGTCTGCTGAAAGTTTTGCTACGATTTGATCAAAATTTTCAGATGCCATTTCAATAGGGTTCAAAGGAGGTCCGCCAGCTTGAGCTTGTAAATCGGCCGCTCTTCCATCCCAAAACTGCACAAAGTTAAGTGCCGCATTGTAAACAGTTGGTGCATTTACTCCTCCGAACTGACCGTTTACGCCTTCAGAGAACTGCTTGCGATCTACCCCTCCCATTCCAAGATCATGACATGATGCACAAGAGATTGAATTATCTACAGACAAACGAGTATCATGATACAATTTAAAACCTAACTGAGCTTTTTCATCGTTGTATGCAATTGCATCTGGCAAAGGACGAATGGGCTCATTCATAAATTCAGCAGCAATGTTTGACTGAGCGTATAGTTTGTTTCTATTTTCTCTTGCCCAATCAATAATTAAAGCTTTTTCATCGTTCGACAATGAACTACCCCAGTGTACCATTTTATACTTTGCCGGAGGCATGGTTCCACCTAGCATTGCAAACTCGATTTTAGACAAGTCTACTTCAGAAACAACACCACCTGATTTAAGCTGATCTACAACTTGTTGCAAATCTACAAAACGTTTTCCATTTTTCACATCTTTTCTTACTTGATCTCCAATCACAGGAAATGATGCATAAAATGGCAATACAGCTTCGTCGGAGTGACAAGCCAAACAGCCTTTGTCTTCGATTAGTTGCGCTGTAAGTTGCGCTTTGTCTTGCTGCTGCTCTGTTTTTGTTTTACAGCTTTGCATAGATACTGTTCCTGCAAGCAATGCTAGGCAAGACAACGAATAAATAAAACTACTTTTACTTTTCATTTGAACCCGATTTATATTGAATACAAACATAGAAAAGTTTTCATTATTCTAGAATTCTTTCTTTAATCTTTCCAATATTTCGTAAACACCAGGACATGTGTAGGAGTTCTTGATTGTTAGATTTGAAATTTGAATAAACTTTTTGCGATCGGTATGAGGATATTCTCGACATGCTTTAGGACGGTCACTATAAATAGAACAGTAATTATCTGACATCAAGAAGGGACACGGCATTGATTTAAAAACATAATCACCGTCCTCATCGATACGAAGATACATTGCAACAATTTCATGGGGCTTTTTACGTAGTGCACCTGCAATCTTATCAATATCTCTATCAGTTATACGTGGTCCTAAAGATTTGCAACAATTGGCACATTCAAGACAATCTACTTCTTCGAAAACTTCTTCATGAAGCGCATGAATGGTATCGTCTAGTTCCCGAAGTTGATTCTTTTTTAAACATTTGAAAAATGCCTTATTTGAAGGTTCTGCTTTTTTAGCAAGCTCTTTTAATTGTTGTATATCCATATATTAATTATAATTTGCGACGCAAAGGTATTGATATTATTTTTGTGTTCAAACAGTACAAAATAGATGTATTTGCGGTGATTTTATTAATATAATTTTCAAAGAGAACAATCTTTTTTACATTCTCAAGAAAACGAAGAAATGCAGATACTTTTTTAGCAATCAGAATATTAAGACTATGCCAAGCTAAAACAACATCTTAAAAAGCAAATTGTTGCTGACTAAAATAATATAATCGACAAAATTTAAGCGGAAAAAGTGTTTAATTCGCAATCGTTTCTTCATTTTTGAAGCATTGAAATAAGCCCAAATTCTGAAGGAATTACCGCAAAAAACAAGAAACAAAATTAATTATATAAGAATAACTTAACCAACTAGAGATGTATAATTACGATAAGCGAATCGTCATGACGTTGGATGCCGGTGGTACAAATTTTGTATTTTCCGCTATTCAAGGCAATGAGGAGATAGTAAAGCCTATCAACTATCCTTCTAATGCCGCTAATTTGGATAAATGCCTTCAAACATTGGTTGACGGTTTCGAAGCTGTAATGAATCAGCTATCAGAAAAGCCTGTAGCAATAAGCTTTGCTTTTCCCGGACCAGCCGACTATCCAAACGGTATTATTGGGGACCTTACCAATTTCCCTTCTTTTAGAGGAGGTATTGCTCTTGGTCCGTTTTTGAAGGAAAAATTCGATATGCCGGTTTATATCAATAATGATGGAGACTTGTACGCATATGGAGAAGCGTTGGCAGGTGTACTTCCTGAGCTGAATAAAAAGCTGGAAGATGCTGGTAGCCCTAAACGATATAAGAACCTTATCGGTATTACATTTGGAACAGGTTTCGGTGCAGGTATTGCAGTAGACGGAAAACTTCATATGGGAGATAATGCTGCCGGTGGAGAGATCTGGTGTTTCAGAAACAAAAAGTTTAGTAGCTGTATTGCTGAAGAAAGTGTTAGTATCAGAGCTGTAAAACGCGTATATGCTGAACGCTCGGGGGATAATTCAGATTTAACTCCAAAAGATATCTTTGACATCGCAGAAGGCACTCGTGAAGGAAACAAAGATGCTGCTATCGGGGCATTTGAAGAACTAGGTGAAATAGCTGGTGACGCAATCGCTCAAGCAGTAACTCTTATTGATGGTATTGTAGCTATCGGCGGTGGACTAGTTGGTGCAGGTAAATACATTGTTCCGGCATTGGTTAGAGAATTGAACAGCTCTATTTCTTTGCTAAATGGAAATACATTTACTCGTTTGCCCATGAAAGCTTTCAATCTTGACAGTGATGCAGAATTTGATGCTTTCAAAGATGGTTGTGTGAAAATGGTAAACATTCCGGGCACAGACAAACAAGTAGAATATCATGCAGAAAAACGCTTTGGCGTAGCAACAACAAAGTTGGGTGCAAGCAAAGCAATCGCACTAGGAGCTTACGCGTATGCTCTTAGTCAGTTGGGTGAGTAATAATAAGAATATACTTCATGGTGTCGCAAAAACGATCTTTGCGACACCAACTCATCCGACGGGGAAAAAGACATCATTAATACACTTACTCAAGTTAGACTTCGCCTCCTCTATCGAAACTTCATACCCCAATTCCTTTGCAAGTGAAGTTACCCCTTTATCTGTGAAACCACAGGGATTAATTAACCCAAACATTTCCAAGTCAGTATTGATATTAAGACCAATTCCATGCATCGTAACAAAACGACTACTTCTAATTCCTATCGCACAGATTTTACGTTGTTTACCCAGAAAGTCTTTATCAATCCAAACGCCTGTTGCTCCATTCATTCGCTCACCATTTACCCCATATCTTTTCAAAAACCTAATAACGACCTCTTCTAGTTGATGTACAAACTGTTTAAGCCCTAAACGATGTTTTTCTAGATCTAAAATAAAATATGCTGTAATTTGCCCTGGGCCATGATACGTAACATCCCCTCCTCTATCTATATGGAAGTATTCAAGCCCTAACTCCTCTAATCGCTCAGCAGTGAGAAGCATATTATTTTCTTTTCCACTTTTCCCAATTGTAAAAACAGGATTATGCTCACAAAGCAAAATACATTCGTTACCCTGAACACCAGCTAATTTATGATCTATTAGTGTATCAAAGTACATTTTCTGCAAATGATACGCTTCGCTGTATTTTATTCGTCCAAGATCGAAGCTAGAAATAGTTGACAATTTTTCCATAATTGTATTTGTGAAGTGTTGTTTGCCGTTGTTGTTTTTGTACCATACCCCATATTAATTGGCTCGATCTTAGTCATCAAGTCTAAAATCTGACTTTGACGTTTAAGCATATACGCAGAAGGCTTACCGGAGTTCATTTTTATGGGATTAGGCAATGATGCTGCAACAAGAGCGCATTGTGGTGCAGATAATTTACGAGCCGTAGTTTTAAAGTGAGACTGAGCAACAGCCTCTGCTCCATAGATCCCATTCCCCATTTCAATGGAGTTTAAATATACTTCCATTATTCGCTCTTTCGACCAAACTAATTCAATCAAAAAAGTAAAATAGGCCTCAAATCCTTTTCGAATATATGACCGGCCAGGCCAAAGAAATACATTTTTTGCCGTTTGTTGAGAAATGGTACTTGCCCCTCGAAGCTTCTTTCCTTTATCTGCTGCCTCACGAGCTTTTTCAATCTGATTAAAATCAAAACCATGATGACGTAGAAATAAATTATCTTCAGATGCAACTACAGCCATAGGTAAATAATGCGATATTTGATCCATTGAAACCCAATGATGGTCGAGTACAAGTTCTTTATTTTGCTGCCATTGCTCAAAAAGTCTTATAAACATCAACGGAGTGTAATATACAGGAATGAATCGATATGCCAATACAAACAGTACGCTAGAAAAGAAAAAGAGTAGCATCAGTTTCTTGCAAATTTGCAAGGCATATAAAAGAAAATTTTTCATGAGTTTCGATAAATTTGAAAACAAACTTAATCGGAACTCATGAAAAAATCAAACATTCTACATTTAATAATTAAGTGAAGAATGCAATTTGTTGTACTTAACTCGATCAAACTTGAAGTACTGGGCCGCTCTATGTGCAACATTCTGTTGCTTTTCTTCAAGAGGAACAATGTATTCTAACGATCTCATCTTCTTCTTAAAGTTTCTCACATCATAGACCTTGTTGTAAATGGCCTCATAAACTCGTCGCAAATCTAAAGCCGTAAACTTCGAAGGTAAAAATTCAAACACAATCGAGTTGTCTTGATCTACCCAATTTCGAACCTCCCTAATAGCTTCAACTACAATTTGCTCATGATCAAACGGCAAATTCGGTAGTTCGTCTATAGAACACCAAGAAACAGTTTGATTCTTTTCTAATGCCAAAAGTCGAGTGTTAAGTTTACATAAAGAAAGATATGCTACAGTTATAATCCGATCAGCCTTCACATCGGTAGTCTTTTCCAACCATTTTACATCTTTCTCGTTCTCTGTTCGCTTTGGAGATCCAAAGCACTTAAATTGCTTTAATGCAATCTTTCTCATACCTGTCGATTCAGTAAGAATACGTTGGGCGGCTTCGTCCAAGTCTTCATTCTTATAAATCAAACTTCCAGGAAGCTTTCTAGTTTTCTCAATTTCCCGGTCATCGATATGAGTCAACAACACTTTAAATTCGTTTTCAGAAAACCCAAGCAACACACAATCCACAGATACATGTGGATATAATATTTTACCAATTTCCATAATAGTGACACGTTTGATGGCAAAAATATATAATTTTACAAATATTACATACAAGCTGCATACAAATAATTTACAAAAAAATCGCACAATCTAAATTTAGTTTTTAAGTTTGCACGAAAAGAATACGATAATTCAATAGAAAAATAAAAGCCAAACAAAAAACCATGCTTAATTATAAGCGTTATGAAAAATATTCGAAACACGATCTTTAAGATAAAAAAATCATTGAATAAATTAAGAGATACAATTCTATCATCAACTGAAATATTTCTTTTAATTGCCTCAATTACATCAATGTTCACTATCATTTACCGATTAGGATTTGGCGGGTCTGCAGAAGATGTCATGCTTCTACATCGAATAAACTTCTTTATTCTACTTACATTCTTCGTTGGACTTACAGGTAGATATATTATCAATTATAAAGACATTATTCTTGAACGACTTCTCTACGTGGATCTCTCATTATACATCCTTATCATTGGCACTCTGATAAGTGGATATTTATTTCGAGATAAAGTAATGCATAATCTACCTTTTCTTTCTTTTTTCACAGCCCCTGCTTTTGTCAATCTCTTATTATTTACAGTAAGCACGACATGTTTATCTCGACAATTATTTGAGGTCATTAAGTTAAACATTCGACCGTCTAGATTATTTATATCTAGCTTTTTATTTGTAATACTTATTGGAGCCGGATTATTGATGTTGCCACAATCAACACATACAAGTATTAGTATGATTGATGCATTATTCATGGCCACAACGTCTGTTTGTGTAACGGGACTTACTACCGTAGACGTAGCTTCAACGTTTACGCTTCATGGACAAGTCATATTACTTTTTCTAATACAAATTGGAGGTATAGGCGTAATGACATTTACAAGTTTTTT
>JBOFPV010000011.1:0-36160 GCA_051660585.1 Tannerellaceae bacterium | reverse complement strand
GAGATTCCTTCACGATTTCCATGAAAGATTCTATGCTAGTAAGCACAACTTGTTTGTCTGCGCCTGTCTTTTTTGCAATCTCGTTTACAATATCTGCTTTTGTCATGTTAGAAATGTATTAATTAATTGTTCAGATTAATTTTTTGGACTGCAAATATATAGCTTTTATTTCACTAGTAAAAGAGTTGGTTCTCAAATTTTTTCCTAAAAATCAATTTGTTGGATTCGTGTGATCTGTGTAAGTTTGCAGTAATCAGTTATTTAATGCAAAGTAAATGTCTCAAAGATACAATAAGAAACTATCAGATATTCAGGTATATTTTGCTCAGCCACTCGAAGATTGGTATAAAAAACACCATAGAGAGCTTCCGTGGAGGGAGACAAATGACCCTTATTTGATCTGGATTTCCGAGATTATTCTTCAACAAACACGCGTAAATCAAGGTCTGGGTTATTACAATCGGTTTATTGAGCGTTTCCCCAATGTGGCAACTTTAGCTTCGGCAAATGAAGAAGAAGTATTGAAATATTGGCAAGGTTTAGGCTATTATAGCAGAGCCCGAAATTTACATAAAGCCGCGAGAATGATCATCGATGATTTCAAAGGAGTGTTTCCGTCAACTTATGAAGAGGTAAGGAGGTTGAAAGGAGTAGGGGAATACACGGCGGCAGCGATATTGTCGTTTTCTGCTAATTTGCCTTATGCTGTTCTGGACGGGAATGTGTTTCGAGTTCTTTCTCGCTATTTTGGAATTACTACGCCGATTGACACCACTGTAGGAAAAAAAGAGTTTAAGCAATTGGCTGATTCTGTACTAGATGCTGATGCTCCCAGTTTATACAACCAAGCGATTATGGAGCTAGGAGCGCTACAATGTGTGCCTATTTCTCCCGACTGTGAAGCGTGTCCTGTGTCGTCGGGTTGCGCTGCTTATAGTGCCGGAACAGTATCTGATTTGCCAGTAAAGCAGGGTAAAACAAAGGTGAGAGTGCGTTATTTCAATTATCTGCATTTGGTCGATGGAGATACTACTTTCTTGTATCGTCGGCAAGGAAAAGATATTTGGCAAGGATTGTTTGAATTTCCGCTTATTGAAACTGAGAAGGATTTATCTGTTGAAGCGTTTCTAAACTCGGACGAGTACAAGAGTTTTGTTCATAATTTGCACGTGAAAACGGTTTCTGTGGAGATTGAATCTCGCAAACATATTCTTTCTCATCAACGAATCTATGCTCGTTTTTTTAAGATTGAATTGTTTGATAGCTTGTCTGTCTCCAATGAGTATATTCGTATAAACAATGATCAATTGCAAGAGTTTGCAATAAGCAGACTAACAGAGATCTATCTTGAAGGTTTGGTTTCATAAATTGATTAATTATTCAAAGGGTCGGTTGTTGTTTATATATATTTTCGTACTTTTGATCAATTCAAAAACAACATAATATTCAGTTAGCATGTCAGTAAATAAAGTTATTCTTGTAGGGAATGTTGGTAAAGATCCGGATGTGAGATATTTTGATAATGGATCTGCAGTTGCAAATTTTACTTTAGCTACAACAGAAAGAGGTTATACTGCCTCAAATGGAACTGTTGTTCCTGAGCGTACCGAATGGCATAATATTGTTGTTTGGAGAGGATTGGCTCAAGTTGTAGAAAAGTATGTAAAGAAAGGAACGCAAGTTTATGTCGAAGGAAAACTCAGAACACGTTCGTATGATGATGCAAGTGGAAATAAAAGATATGTGACTGAAATTTATGCCGATGAGTTGCAATTATTGGGACGCAAGTCTGACAATCCTGCAGCATCAGAAGGGAGTTACTCTCAACCAACGCAATCGTCAGCACCATCAATGGGACAACCAGCCGGTAATTCCACCTCTTCATTCATGAATGATAATGATGATGCAAGTGATTTGCCATTCTAAATATTAACTGATTCTGTTTGGGTTAGAAATTAAATCAGCTGTTAAATAGTTGATAATTGAAAACAAAACGGTTTCTTTTAAAATTGTATATTTGCGAGGCAGAGGAGATTATTCTGCTCTGCCCTCTATGTTAAACTAATATTAAATCACTTGGACACGGATTCTTTTTTACAAAGCTTTATTGGTGAAGTTGCTTTCTTTCCCGTTACGACGGGACCGATAATAGCTCTTGTTATTACGGGCTTTTTATTATTTGCCTCTGGTTTTGTTTCGGCATCAGAGATTGCATTCTTTTCTCTTGAGCCCGGAGATATTGATCAGTTGAATGAGGGGCAGCAACCTTCTGATTCTGTTATTAAAAGATTGCTGCAAAGAAGTCAGAGTTTGTTGGCTTCTATCTTGATTGCCAATAACTTTGTGAATGTGGCAGTTGTAATGCTTTGTACATATGTTTTCAATGCTTTGGTGGATTTCTCGTCTGCTCCGGTGGTTGGATTTGTTGTGCAAACTGTAATGTTGACTTTTCTATTATTGCTTTTTGGGGAAGTTATTCCTAAGATTTATGCTCAGACCAATGCTTTAAAGTTTTCTCGCTTTTCGGCACCTACACTCGATATCATTGAACGTATATTAAAACCATTTTCTAAACTACTTATTAAGTCTTCTCATTTGTTTAACAAGCGCTTAAGTAAGAAGAAGTATGACTTGTCTGTTGATGAGTTATCAAAAGCACTAGAACTAACATCAGGAGAGATTGATGAGGGAAAAGAGATGCTTGAAGAAATTATAAAGTTCTATAATAAGACAGCGGTTGAGATTATGACCTCTCGACTTGATATGGAAGATTTAGACATCAAATGCAACTTTAAGCAAGTGATTGATTTTGTAATCGAAAGTGGATACTCTCGTATTCCTGTTTATGCAGAAACTGAAGATAATATAAAAGGTATACTTTATATCAAAGACTTACTTCCTTACTTGGATAAAAATACAACCTTTAGATGGCAAAGCTTGATTCGTCCCGCCTATTTCGTTCCTGAAACCAAGAAGATTGACGACTTGCTTGAGGAATTTAGGACTAGTAAAATTCACATGGCTATTGTTGTGGATGAGTTCGGCGGAACTTCGGGGGTGGTAACTATGGAAGATATCCTAGAAGAGATTGTGGGAGATATTTCGGATGAGTACGATGAAGACAATCGCCAATATGTACAACTAGCTGACGGTACATATATTTTTGAAGGTAAAATCTTATTGGCCGATTTCTTTCGTGTCACAAGCGTTGATAATTCCGACTTCGGAAAACTACTTGATGAGGTTGATACACTTGCCGGGTTGGTGCTAGAGTTAAAAGGAGATTTTCCTTCGCCAAAAGAAGTCATTGCTTTTATGAAGTATCGCTTCCAAGTTTTGGAGATGGATAAACGAAGAATCTTGAAGATTAAGTATTATGTGGAGGAGATAGAGGACGAGGATCCTCGCGTTTCCGATTAAATAGATATGCATGTCGCTTTATTACAAACAAGATAAACCTTTATGGGGTATCTGGCATATAGAGGAGTCTGAGCAAGAACTGCTTTCTATGCTTGATATCCCTTCTTTCTATATAGATAAACTGCAAGAGCTGAAGACTGAAACCCGTCGTAGAGAATGGCTTGCTTCTCGAGTATTGCTAAAAGAGCTCCTCGGCTGTGAGAAGCAAGTTGTTTATCAACAAAATGGAGCTCCTGTGTTAGAAGATGCTTCTTTTCAGATCAGTTTCTCGCACACGAAGAATTATGCAGCAGTCTTGGTTGCTTCAACGTCAACACAAGGTATTGGCATCGACATAGAAACCATAAAACCTACCGTGTTAAAGGTGAGAAGGAAGTTTGTAAATGAGGAGGAAGAGCAGTATTTGACAGAAGAAACTCTTTTAGCTCAGTTGTTGATTATTTGGTCTGCTAAAGAATCCATGTTTAAAGCGATGGGTGTAGACGAGGTCGATTTTAGAAAACACTTACACATTGAAGCTTTTTTACCTGCTGCATCAGGATGTATACGCGCTTTTGAAACGCGAACACCCTGCAGGCAATGTTTTGAAATTTACTATCAGCTTACCGATGAGTTTGTACTAACAAGAATCACTGCATCAGTGTTGTGATAGAATAAATAGAGAGATTTAAAAGACTACTTCGAAGATTGCCAGATATTCCAAGCAGCAAAGGCTTGTAATAAAAGCATCTCCAGACCATTTTTTACAACTGCACCGTTTGCTTTTCCTTTCTTCATGAATAGCGTTTCATCCGGGTTGTAAAGCAAGTCATACAATAAATGATCTGCCCCGATGTATTGATAAGGGATATCCGGACACTGATCTACTTTGGGAAACATTCCTACCGGAGTAGAGTTCACAATGATTGGATATGCTTCCATCACAGCTTTTGTAAGATCATCGTAGGTTAGCATTCCTTCTTGCGGAGTGCGTGATACATACGTTGCTTCTATACCTAAATCGGCAAGTCCATGATATACTGCTTTAGATGCACCACCGGTACCTAAGATTAGCGCTTTCTTTTGCGTTGGCTTAAGCAAAGGTTTAATACTTTCTCTAAAACCAATGATATCAGTATTGTGACCAATAAGTTTCGGTTTGCCAAACCAGCCTTTTTGAAACTGGATAACGTTTACAGCGCCTATACGTTTGGCATTGTCAGAAAGGCCATCCAGAAACGGAAGAACTTGCTCCTTATAAGGAATTGTAACGTTTAGGCCGTTTAGGTCCGGGTTGTCTTTTAATACATCTTTTAGTTCATTGATCGAACTAATTTCAAAGTTCAAATATTCGGCATTAATCTTTTCCGACTCAAATTTCGTGTTGAAATAGTTTCTAGAAAACGAATGTTTGAGCGGATAGCCGATAAGGCCATACTTTTGCATAGCAGCTTATTTTAAGGTTGCTTACTTAATAGCAGTGTACATCGTGCACACGCCAAATGTAAATGTTTTGTATGAAGTTTTAGAAAAACCGCTATCCGACATGATTTTGCACATCTCTTTTCCTTGCGGAACGTGCTTGATAGACTCCGGAAGATAGCTATATGCTCTACTTTCTTTCGATACTGATCGTCCAACAACTGGTATAACAATCTTAGAATAGATCTTATACATTTGCTTCATGGGGAAGTATTCTGGGGTGGATAGCTCCAGAATAACGGCTTTACCTCCAGGTTTCAATACGCGATACATCTCGCGATAACCTTGCTCTAGGTCTTCAAAGTTACGAACACCAAAGCCGGCGGTAATTGCATCAAAAGAGTTGCTTGGTAAAGTTAAGTTTGTACAATCTTGATATTCGAAAGAGATTACATCTTCGAGTCCAAGTTTTTTGACTTTCTCCCGGCCTATATTCATCATACCCTCCGAGATGTCGGCAGCAATTACTTTAGACGGATGAAGCATCCGGCAAGCTTCGATCGCAAAATCTCCGGTGCCGGATGCAATATCTAACATCGTAGCCGGTGCAAGACTCTTCAATGATGCAATGGCTTTTTTACGCCATAATTTATCAATCCCCAGAGAAAGGGTTCGATTTAGTTTGTCGTAATTTGTAGCAATCGAATCAAACATGCGAATGATTTGTTTGCTTTTTCTTTCATTGCTATTGTAGGGTACAATGCTCTCGGCTTTATGTTTCATATTTTTATTTGTTTAAGTATTCAGTTACGTTTTTCTCGATACGAGCAATGATGTCTTCATCTTCAGCTTTAACAAATGTTTCGCCGGCAATTTTCTCGTAAAGTTCGATATAACGTTCAGTCACACTGTCGCAATAAGCTTCAGTCATTTCCGGAACCTGTTGGCCATCTTTACCTTGGAATCCGTTTTCGATCAACCATTGACGAACAAACTCTTTTGATAATTGTTTTTGAGCTTCACCTTTTTCAAAACGTTCTTGGTAGCCGTCAGCATAGAAATAACGAGAAGAGTCTGGTGTGTGAATTTCGTCGATCAAATAGATTTTACCGTCTTTCTTACCGAATTCATACTTTGTATCTACAAGGATCAATCCCATCTGAGCAGCCATTTCTGTACCGCGTTGGAATAAAGCCATTGTATAGTTTTCTAGCATTTCGTAGTCTTCCTTGCTTACGATACCTTGAGCAATAATCTCTTCTTTAGAAATGTTCTCGTCATGACCTTCGTCAGCCTTTGTTGTTGGAGTGATAAGCGGAGTTTCAAATTTTTGATTTTCCTTCATTCCTTCAGGAAGAGCGATTCCGCAAAGCGTACGAGCGCCAGCTTTGTATTCACGCCAAGCACTACCTGTAAGATATCCGCGGATTACCATTTCAACTTTGAAAGGTTCGCACATTAAGCCTACAGTAACCATTGGGTCTGGAGTTGCAAGCTTCCAGTTAGGAACGATATCCGAAGTTGCATCAAGGAATTTTGAAGCGATTTGATTAAGCACTTGTCCTTTGAAAGGAATTCCTTTAGGCAATACCACATCGAAAGCAGAGATACGGTCTGATGCAACCATCACTAATTTCTCATTATTGATGTTGTATACGTCACGTACTTTACCGTGGTAAACACTTGTCTGATTTGGAAAGTTGAAGTCTGTTCTAACTAAAGCCTTTTTCATAGATGTTACTTATTATATAGTGTGTCTATTTTTGTTTTTGATTCTTTTGTAATGGCCTCTTTTTTATCCTTAAGTTCCTTTTTGTCGAACTTATCGTAAGCATCCACAATACGTTGCACCAATTTATGACGAACGATGTCTTTTTTATCAAACTCAATTTTCCCGATTCCTGAAACATTCTTCAAGATCTTCATAGCTTGTACAAGTCCGGATGTTTGGAAAGAAGGGAGGTCGATTTGAGTAACGTCGCCGGTCACAATCATCTTGGCGTTAAGTCCCAAGCGCGTTAAAAACATTTTGATTTGGTGTGTAGTTGTGTTTTGTGCTTCGTCGAGGATAATAACGGCATCGCTTAAGGTGCGGCCGCGCATGTAGGCAAGGGGAGCAATTTGTATAATATTATTGTCCATGTATTCTTTGAGCTTGGCTCCGGGAATCATGTCTTGTAATGCATCATACAAAGGTTGCAAATATGGATCGAGCTTGTCTTTCATTTCACCCGGAAGGAATCCCAGTTTTTCTCCGGCTTCAACGGCCGGTCTGCTTAAGATGATTCGCTTCACCTGTTTCGATTTCAACGCTTTTACAGCTAAGGCAATTGCGACATACGTTTTGCCGGATCCGGCAGGGCCTATTGCAAATACTAAATCGTTGGTAGCAAATGAGTCGACAAGTTTTTGTTGATTTTCGGTTCGGGCAGAGATTGATTTCCCGTTCATACCATGAATAATCAGGTTGTCTTGTTTTACTGCTGGAAGCTCTTTCCCTTTGACAATGTCAATGATGACTTCTTCGCTGAGTGCGTTAAATTCTTCGCAGTATTTTTCAATATCTCTGATTTTCTTGAGAAAGGTTTCAGAATCTGTCTCATCTCCGATAACTTTAATCACATTTCCGCGCGCAACAATCCGTAGCTTTGGATAAAGCGTTTTTATCAATTGGATGTTGCTATTGTTGACGCCGTAAAAAATAACCGGATCAACATTTTCAAGGATATAAATTCTCTCTATCATGTATATTGAAGCAAGACATTTTTATACCACAAAAATAGACAATATTACGGGACTCTTATATACTTTTTATATTTTTTTCGAGCATACAGCTGACAGTTTTTTTGTGTGGAGTGGATAATAAGTTACATTTGCACATATTACTTAATACTTACGCTAATGAGACGAATTTTAGGAACTCTTGTTTTGAGTTCTTTTCTCCTTTCTGCTTTTGCCCTTCCATCGTGCAAGAGCGAACGCAAAGAATTAAAACCAATTACTTATATAGGAAGTTATAACCGCGACTTCAATGATTTGAACGATTTACATATAAATGCAGCACAAGAAATAGGTATCGATCCGGTTTCTTCACGAGAAGAAGCAAAAAAGATTAGCCGTAAACTGGTAGAGATCGAAAGTTGTGATGAGTATGAACTGGATAAATTGACTCACTCCATTCCTTTTTTAGTACCCGAGGCTGCAAAGTTGATCGAGGTAATCGGAAGTAATTTTAATAAGCAGCTAAAAGAACTGAATGCTCCCGAATATAGAATCATTGTAACCAGTGTTACGCGTACCGAGAAAGATGTAAAGAAGCTCAAGAAGCGTAACGGCAATGCTTCCAACAACTCGGCTCATCTTTACGGAACAACGTTCGATGTATCTTGGGTGCGTTTTAAGAAGATCGATGAATCGGATACATTAAATATTTCTCAAGACAAGCTCAAAATGGTATTGGCAACTGTACTAAGAGATCTTCGCAAGCAAGATCGTTGCTACATCAAGCACGAGCGTCGTCAGGGATGTTTCCACATTACGGCAAGAGATTAAGACTAACAATAATACACACATAACTCAATGAGAAAACAATTTATTGCATTTTGCGCACTTGCAGCTTTGGCTCAGCCATTGGCGACCTTTGCACAACAGCAAGGAGGTAACGTTGTAGAATACTTCGGAAAAGAGCGCGTTGAGCGCATCGATGAAGGGATCGTTCTGCACCAATTCACAGAAGGGTATTATGTACCGGTGACTACGCGTCGCGGTATGCTTTTTACCACGCAAGACGAGCTGGCATGGGAATTGGCCAAAGGCAAATTCAACGCGCCAACACAAGACAATTTGATCGCACAGAACTATGGTCTTACGCGTCAGGCGGTAAACTGGCAACCAATTGCAGCGGATTCTACCGGTAAATTTACAAGTCGTGATCTTCGCAACTCCTATTTATATACATCTTTCAATGCAGACAAAGATCAGGTTGTGTTGCTAGAAGCAGGCGGACCTACACGTACGTTTATCAATGGGATGCCGCACGAAGGCGACCACTATGACTTTGCGTATACATTGACTCCGTTTGTATTGAAAAAAGGACAAAACGACTTTATTTATACACACGGTCGCTTTGGTAGAGTAACTGCTCGCCTGATTGTTCCAAAACAAGCAGTGATGCTAACGCAACGCGATATGACGTTGCCGGATATCATCAACGGTGAAACAGATAGCAAGTGGGCTGCCATTCGCGTAGTCAATACCGAAAACAAAGCATTGTCGGGTCTTCGCATCGAGTGTACACTTCCAAGCGGGGAAAAAGAAGTGTTTGCCGCAGACGAAGTAATGCCGATGAGCGTGCGTAAACTTAAGTTCAAAGTTCCTGCATCAAAAGCAAATGCAAACGGCGAAGTGAAGGCTACGGTAAAACTAATCGACAAAAGCGGTAAAGTAATTGATACGACTCAGATTGCACTTCAGCAACGCAACGCAGATACGTATCACGAACGTACCTTCCTAAGCAACGTAGATAAAAGTGTTCAATACTATAGCGTAGCTCCGTCTACAACAAAAGGAGATGAGCAAGCATTGTTCCTAACGGTGCACGGAGCTTCTGTCGAAGCGCGTAACCAAGCACGTGCTTATGCGCAAAAGGACTGGGGACACATGATTGCGGCAACCAATCGTCGTCCATTCGGATTCAACTGGGAAGAGTGGGGACGTATCGACGCAATGGAAGTATTGGCCGATGCAAAACGCGTATTCAAAACAAAAGACGATCGCACATATTTGACCGGACACTCAATGGGCGGACACGGAACATGGTACTTGGGTGTAACCTATCCAGACCAGTTTGCCGCAATCGCACCATGTGCAAGTTATCCGGATATTGCTAAATATTCACGTCCCGAAGCAGACAAACCAAACGAAGGTAAAGCGCATTTCGGAATGATCGAGCGTGGAGCTCAAGGCGGACGTACCTTAGATTTGAAACGCAACTACCTGCAGTCAGGTGTATATATTCTACATGGCGATTCAGACTCTGTTGTAAAGATCGACCAAGCACGTCGTATGCGTCAGGAGCTAGGCGAGTTTCATACAGACTTCTGCTACTACGAGTATCCGGGCGGATCACACTGGTATAGCAACGAGAGTGTAGACTGGAAGCCAATCTTTGAGTTCTTCAATCGTCATACAATCCCGGTAGATAGCGCGATGAACCGTGTTGAGTTCTACACCGCATCACCGGCTATTTCGGCAACCAATCACTGGCTGCGTATCGATCAGCAAAAGAAAGCGTACCAAGTTTCAAACGTATTGTTCGACATCATTGATAATAACATCAGCGGTACAACCAATAACGTAGAGATGATTACGTTCGAAACAGGTAAACTGGCTTCGAAGAACTTGAAGTCAATCATTATCGACGGTCAAACGATTGCATTGAATGGTGAAAAAGAAATTACATTAAAGAACGCAGACAACAAATGGACTGTGATCGAAGGTGTACCAACCACTCAAAAATATGCACAACGTTCGGGAGGTTTCAAACAAGCATTCGACAACGACGTAGTCTTTGTATATGCAACCGGCGGAAACAAAGCAGAAAACGAATGGTATCGTAACAAAGCGGCTTTCGATGCGGAAACTTTCTTGTATCGTGGCAACGGTTCGATTGATGTAATTGCAGATACTCAGTTTAACCCTGTGAAATACAAAGATCGTAACGTAGTAGTTTATGGAAATGCTTCGAACAATAAAGCATGGAACAAGCTACTTAAGAATGCTCCTATTCAAGTGAAAAACGGCGAAATCAACTTCGGCGGAAAACAAATGAAAGGAACCGATCTTGGTACTTACTTTGTATATCCTCGTCAAGATAGCCAAACTGCCAGCGTAGGTGTTGTTGCAGGTACAGGTATCGAAGGGATGAAAGCAGGATATGCCAACGACTACATTTCGGGTATCACCGGATTCCCGGATGTATTGATCTTCAATGTTGATATGCTTCGCAACGGTATTGAAGGTGTAGAAGTATCAGGTTTCTTCGGCAACGACTGGAGCATCGCAAACGGCGACTTCACCATTACAGAAAAACAAAATTAAGTATATTTCCAGACTTAATCCAAAAGGCTGTCTCTGCAAAGAGATAGCCTTTTTTGTTGCCAGTCTAATGGCTATATTTGTATTATATAGTCTTTTCCCTCTAATATAACTTTGCCGATGAAGAACATTAGACCCTTGTGTATATTGCTTTTTTTAGTGATTATTTCTACGTTTAATATTAGTGGACAAACGCGCAAAATTGATAGTTTAGAGCTTTTACTAAGTAGACATCCTAAAGCAGATACCATCAAAGTAAACTTGCTCAATGAGCTGGCCTTCGAATTATACAATCGAGATGCAAGCAGAGTCTCTGCCCTGGTAGAAGAGGCAATGCACATCGCACAACAAAGCAACTACCACAAAGGTCGTGCAGATAGTTACTGGATCAAAGGATTGTTACAACTCAGAAACAACAAAGAAGAAGCATTAACTTATTATCAAGAAGCCCTCAAGATAGCGGAGGTGATTGATTATGAAAAAGGCATTTGCAATTATACCATGTCAATAGGCAGTGTGAAGATGCTGCAAGGCGACATGCAAGCAAGTAATCAAGCATATATGCGAGCTTTAGATCTAGCAAATCGGATTAATGATTTTGTGTTGATACAAAAGTGTCGTATAAATCTAGCAAGAAATAAAATGAATGAAGGTAACTATCTTGATGCAGCTAAAGATTTTTACCAAGTAATTAATGGTGCATTAGAAACACAAGATACACTCTTATTAGCTAGATCTTATGGAAACTTAGCAACATTAAATATGAGGCAAGGTAACCTAAGCACAGCTCTTGAGTATTATCTTACTTCATTAAATTACAATGAAAAAGCCGCTGATAAAACTGGATGTATTCTTAACTTAGTCAATATTTCAAGCATAAAGTCAAAGTTTAAAGAATATGATGAAGCTATCGCGATAATTAATAGAGCCTTAGATTTTGCGACACAGAACAATGATTCTATGCGTATCTCACTGTGCTATTCTTTTATGGGGAATATTCAGCAGACATCGATAAGCAACAGGCATTGCTTAGTTATGAAAAGTCAAATGAGATTGCACAACGTTACGGAATTACTCGCGACGTCAATAATTTTGAACAAATTGGATCTATTTATTGCAGTCTAGGAGAATACGATAAAGCCAAGTTATATTTATACAAAGCATTACAACTCGCAGAGGATAGTAAGTTGAAGAGTTCTATAGGTCGTGTATATATCAAACTCAGTAATTATTATTTGCAGACAAACGATAACCGAAAAGCGTTAGATTACGTAAAGCGATCTATCCAAATAGCACGTGAAATAGGAGCTCCAATCTTACAAATGGAAGGATACGATGTATTGACCAATATTTATGTCGAGAAGAAAGACTACAAAAATGCATACACAGCAAACGTTGCTCATACACAGATAAAAGATAGCCTCTATAATGAAAATAATTTGCAGAAGTTAGCGTTGATTGAAAGTGAGTACACCTTTTCGAAAGAACGTGAGCAAATGCTTCAAAAGAAGGCCGAAATACGGCAGCATGTCGAATACCAGCATCGTTTGATTTGGGCACTTGTTTTGATCTTTATTCTTATTTTTATATTGGTTCTGATCTTGTTTCGATGGGGACAATTGAAACGAGAAATGCTAGGCATGGAGCTTGATTGTAAAAACAAGGAGCTTGAGTCGAATCGTAAAGACATTGCTGTTGCAAAATTTAAACTCGTGCAAAACTCTGAAAGAAATGTGCATGCCATTAAAGTGCTTGAGGGAATTGCCAATACGGCGCAAGGTGTTGACAAGCGCAGTCTGAAAAACTTAATCGGAGACTATAAATTAGATGGAGCATATACAAACTGGGAAGAGTTTGAAGCTTTGTTTAATCAAGTGAATACCTCATTTGGTCAAAACCTGAATCGATTGTATCCTGATCTTACACCTAATGAGCGAAGACTATGTGTATTCTTGAAGCTAAACATGAGCAATAAAGATATTTCTCAAATAACCTTTCAAACAGAAGATGCGTTGAAGAAGTCCCGCATGCGTCTACGTCGAAAGCTCGGCATCGAACGGAGCGTCAACCTTGCGTCGTTTATTCAAGGTATTTAAATCAACAATCGGAGCTGTTTTCTCCCGAGAAGAAGAAAAACAACTCCGATTGATCTGTTTTTTTATTGCGTGTATAGAGAATATCTTGACGTACTTCTTTTGCGATTATTAGAAAAGATCAAGTTCTGCTGCCGTAGCAAAGTCGCCATTGGCCGCAATCTCTGTAGCTTCAATCTTTACGAACTGTGTGCTCACGGAAGACTTGAAGAAGTGGAATCTCTTTTCGGGATCATTGATCAGATTACCAAACTCAAACGTGTCGGCTTTCTTCCACGTTTTGCCGTCGTTGCTAATCCAGATTGTACCTTTGGCGATCATACCTTTCGAGTTTTCCTTTTGTGGGGTGTACGCAAAACCATTCAACGTCTCTTTTTTGCCCAGGTCGATTGCAACGAATGCAGGAGCTTGTGCCGGAGTAGAAGCCCAATACGTTTTCGGGTTTTCGTCGAAAGCAGCAACCGCCTTGTGTTTCGCGTCTTCGCTGCTCGCACTTAGCAACTTCCAGTTCTTTTTGATCAGACCAAGACGTTCCTGACTAACAGCACCGGTTTCTTCGTTCAAGATAGCTACCGCTTTGATTTCGCCGTTTGCCATATTGAAAGGAGCGGTGTACTCTGTTGCCGAAGCTGTAGGAGTTTGTCCGTTGGTTGTATAATAGATTTTGTATCCCGCGTTCAAATTTTTGGCAACATCCTCTCCGTGCGCCTTCCATCCGAAGTCTTGCGGTTTGGGAGCAATAGTCACCATGCCGTCGAGGCTGCGAGAAATGATCAGTTGAGGCGGACGCGACTGGTAGTGGTGTGCCGAAACGGTACAGATAGCCGGTGTAAGTCGTGCCGAAGGAATACGTACTCTCAACTTCGAGGTCGTTACATCCGGGAAGCGAAGAATACGCTTGTATCCGATATTGGTCGCACTAGCTACTTCTTTCCATTGGCCGTTGATCCACGCATCTACCGCATGTTGCTCTACGCGCTCGCCACGTTTGCCGATCGGCTCTTGCAGCACAATACGATTCACGGTAATCGGAGCAGGCGTTTCAAGGATGATCCCCTCGTTTCCGTTAGTCACTTCGATAAATGTCTCGTCGTTGTTGTCCAATAAAGCCTTGTTGCCTTTTGCACCTTTCAGCAAATCTGTGCCGTATGTTTCGTTGATACGTTTGCCCGTCTCTACAAGCACATTCACATCGGTAGGCGAGAAAAGTCCGTCTCTATTAGGAGGAATATTCAATAAGAACGTAGAGTTGCCACCCACCGAGCGTTCATAAATATCGAAAACGTCGTCTACACTTCTCACTTTTTGGTGTGTATCGTCGCGGTAGAACCAACCTTCACGGATCGAAGTATTGGTCTCGGCCTGTTGATAATGCAAGTAGTTTCCTTTTTTTAGCTGAGCTCTGCTGCCAAGATCCACATCGGTAAGATCCGGAAAGTACACCATTGTATCGGGATTCTCCGTATACGGGATCACGTTCCATTCGGTAGAGCGAGTTCCGCCCGACTCGTTTCCGCACCAGCGAATGTCTTCTTTGCCAAAGATTACTGCTTCGGGAGCAACCGCTTTAATCAACTCTTTCCATGCGGCATAGTTGTAGGTTTGTCCGCCCTTCGTTTTGGGATGAGCGCCATCAAACCACACTTCGTGTACAGGTCCGTATTCGGTAAGAATCTCGAACAGTTGATTCAGGAAATATTCATTGTAGTCGTCAACGACAAATTCAAATGTCTTTTTGTTTTCGAACGGGCGTCCTTCTACCGGTCTTGGTATGGTGCGTTTGGTATATTTGCTCAAGTTGCCATAAAGACCCTTGGGATTTTCGATTTGAAACAAGTCGGCCGGAGAAAGGTAAACACCCAATTTCAGTCCGTACTTTTGGCACGAAGCCGAAAGGTCTTTCAAGATATCCCCTTTACCGTTTTGGAAATCCGTAGACATAACACCGTGGTCGGTATAGCGACTTTGCCACAACACAAAACCATCGTGATGCTTTACAGTCAAGATCACCATCTTCATGCCGGCAGCCTTCATGGCTTCGCACCACTGATCGGTATCTATGTTTTTAAGATCAAATACTTTGGGGTCTTCTTTTCCGTCTCCCCATTCTTTGCGCGTAAAGGTGTTTGGCCCCATGTGAATAAAGGCGATGTATTCATTGCGTAATGCCGACAGCTGATTGGCAGTAGGAATTACATGAGCTGCCTTTTCGAGAATAACTTGTTCGCTATCTCCTTTATTAATTTTGATGGTATTGTCAAAGTTGACCGTTTGGGCCGCCATGTTTGAAAGAAACATCGCTCCCGTAAGAGTTAGAAGTGCAATTTTCATGTTTGTGTTTTATCGGTTTGCAAGGCAAAGGAACTTATTTTTTGTGGAAAGAAAAAAAGAAAAGGATATAACCGCGATGTATTATAAAGCATAAAGAGCAATACAGTCTCTATAAAAAAGCAATAGCTGCGATGCCCCTTCGCAGCTATTACACTAACACAAACTAACCATTAAAAAGTTTCATGTTGAAATAATGTGTGCATAAAGCACACCACCTAAATTACCCGAAATGTATATGAAAAATAAAGAATGCCTAAAGTGTTAAGTTCGTATTGGTTTTAGAAAAATAGAGACCGCTATGTACTAGCGTCTCTATTTTCAACCCGAATAATATTGAAAAACAAGTATGTTGTGAAAAACATTCAAAGTTGAACTAGACTAAACAATGTGTTATTCATGGTAAAGACCAGGTTGTTAAGTCAAGTTTTTATTGCACTACAAAAGAGGCGTTTATTTGCATAAATAGTGTTGTACTATTTTCTGATTACATTGTATTATGTACGTTTATTTAATGAATTAAGAACGAACACCTTGAGTTGTGCTCGAATCTTGTATATAAAAAAGAGAGCAGCAAGCCAATATAGGCCTGCTGCTCTTTTGTTTTACGGATCGTATGATAGAGGTTTCTTCCTGCTCGCTGTGAGATCGGAAGCTAACGATCTATCCATGCAAATCATCCAATTATTTCTTTTTCGGACAGCTTTTAGTCTTGTTGTCGCAGTTCTCTTTTGTTTGCTTTGTACACTCTTTCTTTTCTTTCGTGCATTTGCTTTTGTCTTTTGTGCATTCTTTCTTTTGAGTGCACTCAGTCTTTTCCTTCTTTTGATCTTGTGGCGACTGAGCAAAAGCCAAAGCCGGTAATGAAACTAAAAACAACGAAGCCATTAAAATCTTTACAGTTTTCATAATTCAATAATTTATTGGTTGGTATTTATAAAAGGAGTAAAGCAATTTCGTTTTTGCACGACTACTATTCCTTCTTTTCTTCTTTAGTCTTACCGATGGTTATTTCCTGACAGCAAATGAAAAATTTATTTTTATATCAATCTTTGTTAGCAGATGTAAACTTAAACTGACAATGGTTTTTATTTGCTTGGATACCGGTTGCTAAAATAATGAATTTCAAATATATTTGGTTGTTAAATGAATAAATTATTATCATGAGATGAAATACCTGAAATTAATACCATGTTTTTGCCTATCAGCCGTGGCTCTGCAAGCCCAAGAGAAGCCCAATGTAATAATTATCGTTGCAGACGATGCCGGTTATGCCGATTTTGGTTTTATGGGAAGCACCACTGTAGCTACCCCTAGCCTAGACGCATTAGCCGGAGATGGTGTATATTTTACCGACGCACACACTGCGGCAACAGTAAGTAGCCCTTCGAGGGCAATGTTGCTGACCGGTAGGTACGGACACCGATTTGGTTATGAATGCAATACTTCCGGCAAAGGGGAGGGGCTTCCGATTGAAGAGCAAATTTTGCCTCAAATACTTAAAAAAGAAGGATACCTTACAGCCTGTATCGGAAAATGGCATTTGGGAGAAGAAGAGTTTCAGCATCCCAATCAAAAAGGATTCGATGAGTTTTATGGTCTTGTAGGAGGCTCTCGCAATTATTGGTACAATGCAGAGAAAGACGATCGTAGCACAGATGTAAGGCATTACCAGCACAACGGCACGCCGATTGCCTTCGACGGCTATTTTACAGATGAGCTTACGAGTAGGGCAAAGAATGTGATAACAACGGCCAATCAGCCTTTTATGATGTACTTGTCATATACGGCGCCTCATTCGCCCAATCAGGCAAAGCCGGAGGATCTAACGATTTTTGAAGGGAATAACAGGAAGACGTATGCTGCGATGTTGTATGCATTGGATCGAGGTGTCGGTGAAATTGTGTCAGAGCTAAAGCGTACAGGCAAATATGAGAATACGCTTATATTCTTCTTGAGTGATAACGGCGGTGCCACTACCAACGGAGCATCTAATCTTCCGCTCAAAGGATTTAAAGGAAACAAATTCGAAGGCGGACATCGTGTTCCTTTTGTTGTAGCATGGGGAGAGCAGCTGCGGCAACAAAAGTCCTTTGACGGACTTACCTCATCACTTGATATTTTTGCGACTGTTGTAGACGCAGCCGGGATAAAAGATAAAAAGCTTCAAAAAAGGTTAGACGGTGTATCGTTATTGCCTTATGTCAAAGGAAAGAAGAAAGGAAATCCGCATCAAGAGTTGTATTGGCGAAAGATGGATAGCAGGGCTATACGTGATGGCGAGTACAAACTTATTATGACGCAGGGAGTTGATACGGTTTTGTACAAGTTAAGTGACGACGGAGCAGAGATGCGAGATTTAAAAGATTCGGATCCTAAAAAAACCAATCATTTATTGAAGAAGTTGTCGCAATGGGAACAAGCTGTTTGCATCACACCCAAATGGATTGAAGACGGATGGGGACCTATAACAAATGGTTACCACCAACGTTTGATGCGTAACGAAATCTTCTCGCCCGATGATTTAAAAAAGAAAAAGAAGTAACCCGACAAATGTTATTTAGCATATCCTCTTGGAAGAGTTAATTATATAATTACATTCGTCGTGATATAATCACAATCTAATCCCACAAGTATGAAAAACATTTTTTTAGCAGCCAGTGTATTAATGCTTTGTTCGTGTGCAAGCGAGTCGTCGCAAAGCGGTATAACCACGGTCAACGTAGCCTCCGGAATCAAAGACGCAAAAGCCCTCGCCACGTCATCCCTGTTTGATAAAGTCGAATACATCCCACTTGAAACAACCGACGAAAGCATCATCAGTAAAATTGCAGACATCCGTGTGATGGACGATTACATTCTGATGTCTTCGAGCGGCCTGCCGATGAAATTATTCGACCGCAAGACCGGAAAGTTTATACGGGAGATTGGCAAGCTTGGCAATGGGCCCGAGGAATATAGCTCAAGTGGAGGAATGCCTGTTATCATGTATGTCGATGCCGGCGACCAAACGATCTACGTGGCTTCACAAAACAAAGAACTCCAACACTACGACGTAAAGGGGAATTATTTAGGAAAAATAGTTTTACCTGACAATGTAAAGAAATATCCCGGCAACAATCATTTCTATATTGACGGAGGCAATGTGCTTACTCACAGTAGGTCATACTTGAGTAATTGTCCGTGGGAAACTGCTCGCTTCTCTGCGCAAACCTCTGCCGAAGCCGATACCACAGCGCAAATTCATTCGCGTAAAGCATGTGATATGAGTCAAATAGAGTCTATATCAGCTTGGCATAATGAATACACCAAATTAGGGGGAGTAGGAGCGATTTTGGCAACCATGAAAGACGGAGGTCGATTCGAGATTGTTCCCGAAAGTCCGTCGATTTGGAAAATGGACGATGCCTATAGGCTGAAAGGACTCGACGTAGATACCATCTACAACATCGTAGACAATACGTTCGTTCCTCACCTAGCGTTTGATTTGGGAGAGTGGCAATGCACCTACGACGAAGCCTTCCAGACAGAGGCGTTGAAGTCGAAAATCAAGATCGACTTTGTACTCGAAAACGACGATTACCTGTATCTGCGGATGCACAAAGGGCTACGTCCGCGCGAAGATGTTGTAGAGTACTGTGGCTTTTACGATAAGAAAAACAAGACTACGCACGTGACCGATACCGACAAACTACGCGACGAAGCTGTCGGAACCGACCTGCGAATCCGAAACATCTCCCCGAAGGGCGAGTTTGTAGCACTGCTTTATCCGCACGAAATAGAGGGAGTTAAAATCAATGGCAACCTTATTGGTGACGAGGATAACCCCGTAGTTGTAATCATGCAATAGTTACAACTTCATGTCGCCGGGCTTGATATAGCCTTTCTTGCGCATGAACTCCGAAATAGCAAATGCCACAATAGCCGGAAGAACCATGGTAGTTGCCAGAATCAGCACCGTATGATCGGCGCCCATGGTTTCAATGGCCATCAGCTGACCCACCAGTCCGCTAGTTCCCATACCCGCGCCCACGCTGTTGTTTTGCAGTTGCACACCCACTGTAGCCACAGGGCCAAGTAGGACCGAAGTCAGTATAGCCGGCAGGGCAATCACAGGTTTCCGTAAAATATTCGGCACCTGAATCATCGACGTTCCCAGCCCTTGCGAAATCAGTCCGCCCCAACCATTGTCACGAAAACTCGCTACCGCAAAACCAATCATATGCGCCGAACACCCCATGGTGGCAGCACCCGCCGCCAATCCGCCCAGCGATAACGAAATCGCGATAGCCGCACTACTAATCGGAAGTGTGAGTAAAATCCCCATGATACAAGCAACCGCCACGCCCATCCAAAACGGATGCAGCATCGTGGCACTGTTTACCAACATGCCGAGCGACTGCATAAACTCCGCGATTACCGGTGCAATGTAAATTCCCACCAAGCCACCCGCCAGAATCGTGGCCGTAGGAATCACAATGATATTTACGGGAGTTCGGTTATTTACCACCTTAGAAACCTCTGCGCCCACAAGCGCTGCCACCATCGCACCCACGGGTTCGCCCACTTTCAATACCGCAACCGCGCCGTCCATTGCAATGGTGTTGCTGCCGATAATACCGCAGATCAGACATGAAAACACCCCCAGCGGCGGTGCCCCCAACGCATAAGCAACAGCCGCGCCAATAGCAGCCCCCATGCAGTATTGAGCCATTTGGCCAAACTGCACAAGCAGTGGAATCGAAACCAACGTTCCCACCTGTTTCAGGATAAGTCCGATAATTAGTGAAGCAAACAAGCCGAGTGCCATCCCGTTCATCACCTTGATGAGGTAGGCATTTCCCGATTTAAGCAAAGCAGTCTTCGTCATGATCTGAGTTTAAGTATAGTGTTTCAGCATGCAAAGATAACTAGAAACAAAACGTGGCAATGCGGCAAAAAGGTTTCAGACCGATAAACTTTGTTCTATTTTTGCACGACAAACGGTTTGCGCCGCCGCAAGCCTTCAAAACGAATATACAGATGAAAAAGATAGGAATCCTTTCGGATACACATGCGTATTGGGACGATCGCTATGCCGAATACTTTGCGGGCTGCGACGAGATATGGCATGCCGGAGACATCGGCTCGGTAGAAGTCATCGAAAAACTAAGCAAGGTGGCTACCCTGCGCGCGGTATATGGCAACATCGACGGTATGCCCGTGAAGTTGCTTACTGCCAAGACGCTTCGCTTTCGCGTAGAACAAACCGATGTGTTGCTCACACACATTGGCGGCTATCCCGGCAAGTACGCGTCCGAGATCAAGGATGAACTGCTGCGCGACACGCCCGACTTGATGGTGTGTGGTCACTCGCACATCCTGAAAGTGATGTTTGATAAGAAACTCAACATGCTGCACATCAATCCCGGAGCCGCCGGCAAATACGGTTTTCACAAGGTGCGTACGCTCATCCGCTTCGTGATCGACAAAGAAGAGATGAAAGACCTTGAGGTGATCGAGCTGGCGTGATTAAAGTCGTTGGTACAGAGAAGTAAGCCCCTTTGTCGCATTGGTTAGTTTCTTTTCTCACGTGCATTAAGCTTAGACAGGTACGTGTCTAAGATGTGTACACGTACGTGACGCATTCTTGTCATATACCTGTCTAAGTTGTGTACAGGTACGTGTCTAAGCTTAATTATAACAAAGGCCGCCTCTAAAAGAGGCAGCCTTTGTTTTTGTTCATCGCGAACGGTTTATATCTTGTTTGTTGAGGCGGATGGGTTACAGTTCTTGCAACTGGATGTTGCGCCACAACACCTTGATCGGTTCGCCGTCGTGAATCTGAAGCGCCACGCGGCCTTGTCCGTTACCGATTTGCGGATCTTGGATGTCTACCATCTCTTCACCGTTGAGCCAGGTCGTAACCTTGTCGCCCAATACACGGATACGCATGGTATTCCAGTCGCCTTCTTTGAGAATCTCTTCCTTTTCGTCCGGAATTTGTACCAACCAGCCGCGGCCATACGATTCGTAGATACCGCCCGTGTCGTTGCCTTTCGGAGCTACTTCTACTTGCCAGCCGTTTACTTTTACTCCCTCGGGAACAAACGAACGGATAAAGACGCCGCTGTTGCCGTTTGCTACTTGTTTGAATTCGAGTGTAAGGTCATAGTCGCGGTAGTAGTCGCGTGTAGCCAGGTAACCATACTGACGATCGGGACCGCTCTCGCAGATAAGGTTTCCGTCTTCTACGTACCACTTTTCGGTTCCGTATGCTTCCCAGTTCGAAAGGTCTTTACCGTTAAACAAAGCAATGGATTGCTTTTCTTTGCGCGGAAGCTCCTTGATCTTCATGTTGCGTATCCACGTGCGGTCGCCGTGGTCTTGCAGGCTGATGCGGCCTGTTTTGGCGAGTCCGAATTCAGGGGCGTTGTTCCACTTACCACTGTTTTTGCGTTGATGCCAGTCGTCGGTCCATGCTTCAAATTCTACGATCTTGTAGCCGTTGAGCCAGTGCTCCACGTGTCCGTTGTCAAATACAATGCGAGAATTGTTCCATTGGTTCGCCCCTTTCATCGCCTTGCTAATGTTTTCGTTGGTTGTGTGCATGGCGTAGTCGGCACCTACCTTTTGCCAGTCTTCCAGCTCGCCTTTGAAGCCGATGTCGTCTAGCATTTGGTATTCGGGCCCGGTAACGTAAGGGACACTATACATCGGACGTTCTACAACGTGATACATCAATCCGCTGTTACCGCCGTCTACGATCTTCCAATCCCAGTCGATGATAAAGTTTTCATACTTATCGTTTGTCACGATATAGCCTGCGCCGTCGCTGCCGTTGCCTAGTGCGGTGAGGCAACCTTCTTCAACAGCCCACGGGCCTTTTACTTCGGTTCCGTTGTAATCTCTCCATCCCTGAAGCGACTCTCCGTCGAAAAGAAGTTTCCAACCCTCTTGCTTTTCTGCTTCGGTAAGCGTGTTGTGTGCCTGTGTACACGACGATGTTCCAAGTACTGCGGCTGCCAGGAGGCAAGCCAGGTTAACTTTCTTCATACTGTTTGTTTTTCAGTGTATTATTAGAAATGAGTGTATAACGTATTCCTTGTGAGGGAATTCTATGGTCTGTGTTTCTCTGTGGCAAATATATACAAAAAAAGAGCCGCGACAATGCTTTGTCGCGGCTGTATCTATTTTTAGTAAAAATAGTTTCTTAGCAAGCTTTGAGGCTCATATCCAAACTCTTTACAGAGTGTGTAAGCGCGCCTACCGAAATATAGTCTACTCCGCAAAGGGCGTAGTCGCGTAGCGTGTCGAAGGTAATACCGCCCGATGATTCGAGTTCGAAACGTCCGGCAACTTTCTCTACCGCTTCTTTGGTTTGAGCCGGAGTAAAGTTGTCGAGCATGATACGGTCTACACCACCGATGCGCATTACTTGTTCGAGCTCATCGAAGCTGCGTACTTCGATTTCAATCTTCAAGTCCTTTCCGTTTTTCTTTAGGTAGTTGTGTGCGCCGGTAATAGCTTTATCAATTCCGCCGGCAAAGTCAACGTGATTGTCTTTCAACAAGATCATGTCGAAAAGGCCGATACGGTGATTTACGCCACCGCCGATCTTTACAGCTTCTTTCTCAATCATACGCATACCCGGAGTCGTTTTGCGGGTATCCAATACACGTGTCTTTGTTCCTTCCAGTTGCTTTACATACTTGCGGGTTGTTGTAGCAATGCCGCTCATACGTTGCATGATGTTGAGTACAAGACGCTCTGTTTGAAGTAGGGATTGTGTTTTTCCTTCAACCGTGAATGCAATCTCTCCTTTTTTTACTTCGGCACCGTCGTTGATGAATGTAGTGATCTTTAGATCCTTGTCAAACGAGTGGAAGATTTTCTTTGCCAATTCAACACCGGCCAGTACACCGTCTTCTTTGATGATTAGTTGTACCTTTCCTTGTGTTTCGGCAGGGATAGAGCAAAGGGTTGTATGGTCGCCGTCGCCAATATCTTCTGCGAAAGCTAATTTGATTAAGTCGTCAATTAAGTTAGTCATTTGATTCGTCTATTCTTATCGATTGTATGATCAAGTTGTTATTAGCCACCTTGTAGGTGATGTTTACACGATACGTTTTTCCCGGGGTTGTGAGCTTTCCGACCATAAATCCCGACTCCCGTTTTTCGCCGCTGTGCACAACGTCGAAACCCGAAGGGGTATTTTGACGGAAAAAGCTTTCGAGCTTCTTAACGGCTTCGCGCGGAGCTACTTTGCCCGATTGTGTACCAATCTGAAAGTCTACAACCGTATCAAAGTCAGAGGATAGAGCCTGAGCGTTTCCTTGCCTGAAGGCTGCGGCAATGTCGTTCTTTTGTATCGAAAAGCTATAGAGTATAATAGCTAACGTTGATATGGCCAGCAATGTGAGTATCTGTTTCATAGCTTATTAGTATTAACTTAGTGAGCAAAGGTATGAATATTTCTCATAACTTAGCAACAAATGTTTACCTTTGTAATAATAGAACTTGATATTTAGAAAAGCAGAGATAGAGCGATGAAGATTTCATTATTGGTGATTGGCAAAACAGACAACAAGATTTTTATAGACGGTATCAATGAGTACACCAAGCGTTTGGTGCATTATATTCCGTTTAGTCTTGATGTGATTCCGGATATAAAGAATACGAAAAACATGACGGAAGAGCAGCAAAAGGAGAAGGAAGGCGAATTGATCCTAAAGAATGTGCAACCGGGAGATTACCTGGTATTGCTCGACGATAAGGGAAAAGAATTTACGTCAGTCAAGTTTGCCGATTATATTGAAAAGAAGACCCACACGGTGAGTAAGCGTTTGATCTTTGTGGTGGGCGGTCCTTACGGTTTTTCGCAAAAGGTATACGACGCGGCTTCGGAGAAGATTTCGCTTTCGAAGATGACGTTCTCGCATCAGATGATACGCATGATCTTTGTAGAGCAGTTGTACCGTGCCATGACTATTCTCAATAACGAGCCTTATCATCACGAATGATAAAAAAAAGAATCCCTGTTAAAGACTGCGGCTTATAGTGTACCGTTCTTTAACAGGGATTGTTGTATCGGGTCGATTGTGTTATCGATGTGTTTTTTGAAGCAACCAGAAGTCGAGCAGCGTCATGGCTGTCATTGCTTCTACGATAGGCACCGCGCGTGGAAGTACGCAAGGGTCGTGACGTCCTTTTGCTTTGAGAAGGGTGTCGTTTCCTTCGGTATCTACGGTGTGTTGTTCCATAAGGATGGTTGCAACCGGCTTAAAGGCTACACGGAAATAGATGTCTTGTCCGTTGGAAATTCCGCCTTGTATTCCGCCCGAATAGTTGGTACGTGTAGAAACGGCACCGTTATCGTTGTAGAAAACGTCGTTGCGTTCCGAACCGCGATAAAGCGCACTTTCGAAACCGTCGCCGTATTCAAATCCTTTTACGGCATTGATGCTTAGCATCGCACTTCCCAATACGGCATGTAGTTTCTCAAATACAGGTTCGCCCAGTCCTACCGGAACACCTTGGGCAACACATGTAATGATGCCACCGATGGTGTCGCCTTTCGCCTTCACATCTGCAATAAGAGCTTCCATTTCTTGTGCTTTTATCGGATCGGGACAGCGTACTGCATTTTGCTCGATGAGGTCGAAATCATGTTCTTGATATGGAGTCTCAAGTTTTATGTGCCCTACTTGTGAGGTATAGGCATTGATAACGATTCCCTCCTGTGCTAAGATGAGTTTGGCAATTGCGCCGGCTACGCAGCGGGCAATGGTTTCGCGAGCCGAAGATCGGCCTCCGCCGCGATGATCGCGTATGCCATATTTGGTTTGATAGGTATAGTCGGCGTGTGACGGACGATACAAATCTTTCATGTTGTCATAGTCTGACGAATGCTGATTGTCGTTGCGAATCAGAAAGCCGATGGGCGTGCCGGTGGTTTTACCTTCGAATATTCCTGATAAAAACTCCACTTTATCTGCTTCTTTGCGCGGTGTAGTGATAGACGATTGGCCGGGACGGCGTCTGTCTAGCTCAGCCTGAATAAATTCCATGTCGAGTTTAACTCCGGCCGGGCAGCCATCAATAACTCCACCAATACCTTGTCCGTGCGATTCGCCGAAAGAGGTTAATCTGTATATTCTACCGAATGTGTTCATTGTTGCAGATGCTAAGTGTTTGTACAAATAAAGTTTACTGTGTGGCTTTTCCAAGGGGGTGAGCCCCTTGATCGATATAAAAAGAAAAGCCAATGCGAATATAATTGTTTAAATCATATCGCATCGGCTTTTTTTATAAAATCTTGACTGAAGAGTGAAGCATTAGTGACATCCGCAACCGCTACCGCAACCGCTGTCTGAGCAGTCACCTTCGTTGTCGCCACAGCCACAGCTACCGCAACCGCCTGTCATTTGAGGCATCATTGCAGCCAACTCTTCTGCAGTTGGTTCGTGTACGTCGATTACTTCGCCTTTGAAGTGAAGTGTTTCACCTGCCAATGGGTGGTTGAAGTCCATTACAACTTTGCTGTCATCAACAGAAACTACAGAACCGTTAAGACGGTTGCCTGCGTTGTCCATCATTGGAACTACGTTGCCTGGTTTGATCACTTCATCATCGAATTTACCGTCTACGATAAACATATCTTTTGGAAGCTCAACTACGTGCTCTTCGTCGTATTCGCCGTATCCTTTTTCAGGAGAAATAGTGAAGTCGAACTTTTCGCCTAGTTTCAAGCCTACTAGGTTCTTTTCAAAATCTTCTAGCATCTGACCGATACCAAAGATAAATGTAAGAGGAACTTCTGGTGTTGCTCTTTCCATCAATTCAACTTGATCACCTTCACCTACAGTCAAGTCATATATGACTGACACCATTTTATTTGCTGAAATATTCATCTCTTAATGTTTTATATTTAGGATACTTGCAAATATAGAGATTAATTGTTCATTCTTTCAACTGCTTCTCTTAAATTGTTCAAAGCTTTTTCAATAATTGCTTTCGGACAACCTACATTGAGGCGCATAAAGCCTTCGCCGCCTTGACCAAAGGTAGAGCCGTCGTTGAGTGCTAGTTTTGCTTCATTGATGAAGAAGTTGACAAGATCTTTCTGGTTCATGTTTAGCCCTCTACAGTCTAGCCAGATAAGGAATGATGCTTGCGGGCGTACAATCTTAAGCTGTGGAATGTGTGCGGCAAGGTATTCTTCAACGAAGTCTACGTTTTTGACCACGTAGTTCATCATTTGATTTAACCAATCTTGTCCGTTAGAATAGGCAGCCGTTGTGCCAACGTAAGCAAAGATGTGTGCTTGGTTGAGCTCGCTCGACTCTAGGAAATAGAAGAACTTCTCGCGTAGTTCCGGGTTTGGAACAATGGCGAACGAACTTACGATCCCAGCAATGTTGAATGTTTTGCTTGGTGCCATGAAGGTGATGCTGTTCATTTTAGCAGCTTCGCTTACAGCGGCGTATGTGTTGTGTGTATATCCTGGAAATGCCATGTCTGAGTGTATTTCATCAGAGATAACTAGGATATTATGTTTTTGACAGATCTCGGCAAGTCGCGCTAGTGTTTCTTTATCCCATACTACTCCACCCGGATTGTGCGGATTGCAAAGGATAAGGATTCTGCATTTGTTGTCGATGATGCTTTCCAAGTGATCAAGGTCCATCTTGTATTCACCATCGATAAGTTGAAGCGGATTGTCTACGACTTCACGTTTGTGAAGTTCCGGAATATGACGGAAGGGAGGATAAACGGGAGGTTGAATGATAACTTTATCGCCGGTGTTACTAAAGCATTCGATCACAAAGGCGATACCTTTAACGATACCGGGAATGAAGGTGAGCCATTCTTTCTGTACTTCGAAGTTGTGCTTGTTGCGTACCCAGCTGATAATGCTGTCTTGATAATGTTTAGTAGCGAAAGGATAGCCGAAGATCTCGTGACAACATCGTTCTTTTAGTGCGTCAACGATGAAGTCTGGCGTGCAAAAGTCCATATCAGCAATCCAAAGAGGGATAAGATCCTCGCGGCCGAAACGTTCTTTAAGCAAGTCGGCTTTCATGCATCCTGAGTTTTGGCGACACACTACTTTGTCAAAGTTGTATTGTTTCATTGTGTAAGTGTTTCTTGCTTGCAAAGGTAATTTCATTCGGATTAATTCGCAAATATTGTATAAAAAAGCAATGAGTTAATTGCAATATGTAGATAAACAGCGGGTTTTATTATAAAAGTAAAACTAGGTATAGAGCTGGCTGATTTCGCTTGCATCGTCTTGTTAACTACTTGACGGCTGATAACTATTTGTATTTTAGGTTTATGTCTTTTGTTTGTTAAGTTTTATCTGTAATATTACATCTCTATTTAACGAGTGTTTGAATTATTAAAAAAGAACATCTGGTCGTTTTGATCGGATCAAACTTTAAATCAAAAGAAAAAACTGTATGAAGAATGCATGGTTTACGGCTGGTGTGTGTGCCTTTTTTATGGGGAGCATTTGTGTTGATAGTTCATTGATGGCTCAGCAGCATAGTTCATTTAAACCCGGGCAAGAGTGGTGTGACGCGAAAGGTAACCATATCAATGCGCACGGTGGAGGGATTTTATTTTATGACGGTACTTATTATTGGTATGGAGAACATAAGTCTTCGAATACCAGCAGCGCATTAGTGGGAATCAATTGTTACAGTTCGACCGATTTATACAATTGGACTCCACAGGGAGTGGCTTTAAAGGTTGAGGCAGATTCTACGCATGACTTGGCAAAAGGGTGTGTGATGGAGCGTCCAAAAGTAATCTATAATCCCAATACGAAGAAGTTTGTAATGTGGTTTCATCTCGAATTGAAAGGTCAAGGTTATAATGCAGCTCGTGTTGCTATAGCAGAGAGTAATATGCCTACAGGGCCTTTCCGTTACATTGAATCGAAGCGTCCGTTGAAAGGAGTATGGCCGTTGAATATGTCGACTGCTCAAATCGCAGATAATCCGGATGCGCAGTTGATCGAGAAATGGTGGACGCCTCAGTGGAGAGAGGCTGTAGAGAATGGTTTGTTTGTGAGGCGGGATTTTGGCGGCGGACAAATGTCGCGCGATATGACGCTTTTCGTAGATGATGACTCTACGGCTTATCATATTTATTCATCGGAAGAGAATCTGACATTGCACATTGCAGAACTTACGCCCGACTATAAAGACTATACAGGGAAGTATGTGCGATTATTTCCGGGAGGTCATAATGAAGCGCCTGCTATTTTTAAGAAAGATTCTATGTATTACCTGATTACATCGGGCTGTACAGGGTGGGATCCCAATGCGGCACGCTTGTTTTCTGCTCAACATATTCTTGGACCATGGACTGCTCATGCCAATCCATGCCGAGGGGAAGATGCAGACTTGACGTTTCATTCGCAAAGTACATTTATCTTACCAATAGCGGGAAAAGAGGATCAGTTTATATTTATGGCAGATCGCTGGATGCCGAAAACTCCGGATAAAGCAACTTATATTTGGTTGCCAATTGAATTTGAAAATGACTTGCCTGTGTTGAACTGGAAGTCGGAATGGCGTTATGAATAAAAAAGAATGGGCCGTACTTGATTGTGCGGCCCATTGTAATATCGGTATTAATTGAGCCAATCCAGCATGTTGGCTTTTGTTGTTTGTTTTACTTTTCCTGATTTGCTATCGAAAGTAACTTCATAAGGCTTCTTCAGGTTGCAATGCAGGTTTGTTATCTGCTTTTCGGTAGGTGTCACTTGAAGTTTATTTCCTTTTCTTTCTACCTTGCAATTGTATCCTTTGATTGTTCCATCAGGTTGTTCTAGGATGAAAGCATTGGTTAGGACTGCTTCGCCGATGCATTTAAATACTTCGTGTACGTCATTGTCTTGCGTATTTACAGTTTGCCAATCGCTAACCATGTCGATATACTGCTCACCGATTACAAACTTCTTGGTTTGATACAAGCGTGGATGCGGATTGCCGAAGCTAAGGCTGTCTGCCGTTACATTTAAGTCTACGCTGCATGCTTGCTCTACTTCCAGGTGTGGATCAATCACAAACGCCCAACTTAGTTTGCCGGTTTGCGGATCAATTAAATTGGCAAATGCTCCCATCGCATTGTAGGTTTGTTCCAACCATTTGGCTTCACCGGTCAATAGATATGCGTAGTAGGTAGCATAAGCTCGCCATGCACTCCAGCCGTGAGGGGAGTTGAACATATTCGGCAACATTTGTACGTCGTATTGTGCTTCCCAGAAACGCATGGTTCCCTGGCGGCGACGACCATCCGGAACGCGCAATTGCGTAAGACAACTATGGCTGTTCAAGATATCGAGCATGGCTTGGGTGTAAGTAGCTTTGGCTTGCTCGTCTTCTTGCAGTAGTGCAAACATTCCGATTTGCAATGCAGAGCAAGAGATCATACCGTCTTCAAAGGTAAGCTCACCTTCTGTTTGAAAGTCGCCTTGTGATGCTACCAACTGATCAATAGCTTTCTTTGCCGATGAATAATGGCGCTGATAAGCCTCATTCCACTTCGTATCTGTTTTGCCAAGTTCTTTCTCTATAATAGCAAGTTCCAGAACGCTTTTGGCGATATAGATTACACTGGTATAAATTATACCATGGTTGTAATAAGCACCGTCGGCACGTTGTGATGTCGCAATCATCCAGTCGGCAAGTTGCGAGGCTCTTTCAAGATCTTTGATATCACTAAATGCTTCGTACTTATCGACTAGCATGCCGATTGTTGTCGATGTATTCTGAATGCGCGAAGCATAATACTTAGGCTCCATTTTGGTCGTATCGTGAAGCAGTTCGAATAGGTATTCGAAGCGAGCGGTTGCCTGTGCGTCGATTGTTTTCTCCGGGAAGTATTTGCCGGCAATAAATGCAGAGTAAAAGCCATACCAACTTTCGGCATGCGAGGTTGCTTTTTGATCGTACTTCATACATCCTTCACGCGCTTTTTCCATCACCCATTGCCAAGGCTGGTGCACGGTAATAATAGCTTCTGATACTTTATTGTTGGCTTCGGCAAGTAGTACTACTTCGCCGATACATGGGGCATTGATCGTTGCTTTATATACGCCGTCTTTTGCGGATGTTTCAATGGTTTGTTCTTTTCCATTGGCAAAACGAGCTTTTAAGGTTGGCTGTTGTTTTGAATGGATCGAGATGTTTATATTTTCACCAGGCACGCATGTTGTTTGTGCAATCTCAAATACCGGAGCTCCTGTAAGGTTGGCTGTTGCCTTTTCCAAGTTGGCAATGTCGCCGATATTAACAAAGGAGATCGTCCAAGTCTTCGACTCATCCGGCAGAAGTTGATACAAGTTTTGCGGATTGTGTTCCGGGAGTGGTAATGCATTTAATAAGTCTAGGTTAAGTGATTCGATGCGGTGTCCCATAAACCAATGGGGAGCCGGATCCATATATCCCAAGTTGTAATCGACACTCCAAGAGGCGATCGGTTGTTCACTAACAACTCCCAGTACATGTTCAGACGGAGTCTGTAAGTAACCATAGAAATGAGTCTTTTCACAACGCATCAGCGTAGGAAAGTATTTTCCAAACCATTCGGGGTATTTGTCCATATAGGTGTCGATCCCCAATTTGATCCCTGCTTTTTGAGGTTGAAAAGGAACGAACCCTTTGTTGGTAAGCGTAATCTCGATGGCCGGATTGTTTTGATACGTAATGTATTTCATGTTGCACTCAACGCCATCAATGGTTGCAACAAAGTTCTTTTCGCCGGATGGAATCCATTGGGCAGTTGTTGTTGTTCCGTTTATTGAGGTGTAGAAATTAGGGCCTGCATTTGTATTCTTGAAGAAAGGGATGGTATCGTTAGCTCCTTTGTTTGAAAAGATAATGTTTTCAAGACTGCCTTCGCGGGCAATGTTCATCTGCCATCCGGATTTGGATAATTTCTGTTGTGCATTGCTGTGTGGGGTACTTGCGCATAGAATGAGCGAACCACACAACAGGTGTTTCTTAATGCTTGTTTTCATTGGGTTAGTTTCGTTTGTTCGAAGTTTGGTATTCGATTTTAGGAGGCAAAGATAGAAATTATAGCTAAAGTCTAAATGAAATGGCCAAACGTGTCAGATAAAGAAGTGACTTTTTATTACAACTTATATGGTTAAAGATGAGTCTAGACGATTCATTAGGTCGACTTAATGTATTGATGAAGCTGTATTAGAGAAAATGTTGTTTTGTGAAAATAGTGTAATTATTTGTTGGTATTGTGTAATGATATATCAAATATATTCATTATGAGTGCGAAAATGAAAAGGATAATATAGTGTAATAGATTGACTAAATGAGCTATAAAGTTTATGAAACTCTTTGTTAGATTTGCTAGTGTTGAATCTGATTGATCGTTTGTATATGAAATTATCTTAATTTGATAGCTTTCTCAAACGTTTATATGATATGTAGGGTGTTGATTGTTGATGCTGACCGACAAAATGAAATTTATTTCAATAATATATAATCGCCCTGACTTAAAAAAAGTAAGTCTATGAAAAAACAATTCGTTAATTCTAATCAGGCAAAAAGACTGCTGTTCGAAACTTCAGTCATATTGCTTACAGCACAAGGTGCTGTCGCGGAAAACACTACCAATCAATTGCCAAATGTGTCAATTGCTTCGGTATCTCAACAAAAAACACATACTTTAAAAGGTGTTGTGATTGATCAAACCGGAGAGCCGGTTATTGGTGCCAATGTGGTTGTAAAAGGAACTACGCTAGGAACAATTACAGGTATTGATGGAGACTTTACGTTAGACGTGCCGTCTGATGCAATCTTGAAAGTAAGTTATATTGGCTATACCGATCAAGATGTTCCGGTTAAAAATCAAACATCATTAACAATTACACTGAAAGAAGATAATCAGCAACTCGACGAGGTTGTTGTGGTGGGTTATGGTGCTCAGAAGAAAGTAAATATGACCGGATCGGTTGCTTCTGTAAACTTTCAAGACCAAGCTCTTTCTCGACCGTTGACCAATGTTTCTTCCGCTTTATCGGGACTAAGCTCCGGTGTACAAGTAATGCAAGGATCGGGAAAACCGGGTAGCGATGGCGCAACGATTCGTATTCGTGGTGTAGGAACCTTAAATAATAGTGATCCTCTTGTTATTATTGATGGAGTAGAAGGTATTATGGATGCGGTAAATCCTCAAGATATTGAGAGCATTTCGGTGTTGAAAGATGCTGCTTCTTCAGCTATTTATGGTGCACGTGCTGCCAATGGGGTTATTCTGATCACAACAAAAAAAGGGAAATCAGGGAAGTTTAGTGTCAATTATAGTGGACGTGTTTCGTATGCTCAGCCAACCAATTTGATCGATATGGTTTCTAACTATGCTGATTATATGGAGTGGATGAATGAGTCTTTTACAAATATCGGACAAAACTCACACTTCTCACAAGCGACAATTGATCTTTGGAGAGAGAAATCGAAAGATCCCAATGGATTAAACGAAAACGGTGTGCCTAATTATGTCGCTTATCCGAATACTGACTGGCAAGGAGCACTCTTTGAGCACGGATTAATCAACGATCATAATATTTCGGTGAATGGTGGCGGTGAAAATGTTCGTGTATTGATGTCGTTGGGTTATTTGGATAATCCGGGTTTGGTTCAAAATACGGGGATTCAACGTTACAACATGCGTGTAAACGTAGAAGCGGATATCACGAAATGGTTGAAGGTGGGAACACGCACATTCGCTTCGATGGAAGATAAAGATCCCGGAAACTTCGATAATGCCAATAATTATCTTCGTCAAACAACTCCGGGTGTGTATCCTGAATGGCAAGGGAAATATGGAGCTCCTGAGGCCCCGGAAGAAAGTGCAACAGCAAATAGTTTGTTTGCCTTCTTGAATGGAGTTGACGGGCAATTGAAGAAAAGCCGATTCAATACAACCGTATATACGACGGTAACTTTTATGAAAGGATTGTCTTGGGACTTTAATCTAAACTACCAACGTCGTTGGGATGAGGAGAAAACATGGACTCGAGCAAACGAGAAAGTTCGGTTTAGTGATGGGAAGGTGATGAGTCCGGCAACAGCTCCTAGTGAGATGACAACAGGATTTTACAATTATGCGAATAATGGGCTTACATTGGAGAATCTTCTTCGTTATAACACGACGATTAGTGATGATCATGATATCGCAGGATTATTAGGTTATCAAGAATACCATTATTATGAATACGATAACGGAGCTACAAAGAAAGGCCTAATCGACCAATCTGTAACAACTCCAGGCTCAGCAACTGAAATGATTAGTATTGGTGGAGGCTCGAAAGAAAGAGCGACTCGTTCATTCTTTGGTCGTGCTAATTACGGATATAAATCTCGTTATCTATTCGAAGCCAATCTTCGCTATGATGGTAGTTCTCGTTACCATGAAGATTATCGCTGGGGATGGTTCCCTTCATTCTCGGGTGCATGGCGTTTATCAGAAGAGGCTTTCATGGAAAGTACCAGAGGTTCTCTTGATAACTTAAAACTACGTGCTTCATGGGGTAAGCTTGGTAACACGGGTGGCGATAGCGTGGGTGACTATGAATATCAGTCTGTATACGGGGTAAGTAGATACTCTTACAATGGAATTCTTAATTCAGGTCTTGCTTCTACGTCTATTGCAAATACATTGCTTTCGTGGGAGTCAACAGCCGTTACCAATGTAGGTATAGACTTAGCAATGTTGAATAATCGACTAACGTTCGAAACTGAATATTATCACAAGAATACTACCGGTATCTTGTATCGTCCTAACATCTATCTGACAATGGGGGATAAAACAGCTCCACGTAAGAATATTGCGGAAGTTGTAAACCAAGGGGTTGAATTCACCGCAGGATGGAAAGACCGAGTTGGACAGGTAAATTATCAAGTGTCCGGAAACTTCTCTTATAATCATAACAAGGTTACTAAATACAAAGGAGAGCATAATGCCTACTGGGGAACAGATAAAGATGGAAAACCAGTATACATAAATAACATCGGAGATGTTTCGTCCGGTGGTTCGTCTCCTATTGTTGAAGGGCAAACAATGAATGAATATTATCTACGTAACACCTATACTGGTACAGGGCGTGGATATGAAGTAGACGGAATCAAAGGAGGACCAACAGACGGGATGATCCGTACCGAGCAAGATATGGCCTGGTTACAGTCGATGATTGCAGACGGATATACATTTATGCCAAACAAGACTGTTGCTAAAAATAAAATATGGTATGGAGACTATATCTATGCCGATACCAATGGCGATAAGATCTACGGAAGTTCGAATGATAACGTGTTCCAAGGCTATTCAAAGCATCCAAAATATAACTTTGGTATGCAGATGTCTGCTCAATGGAAAGGTTTTGATGTATCGATGAACTGGGCCGGAGCGGCAGGATTTAAATTATATTGGGGCCCTGCAACCGGTTATAATTCTCCAACAATGCGCGTGGGTGTTGGTTTGGGTACTGAGATTGCAAATAATCACTACTTCTATGATCCGGAGAATCCTGCTGACCCGCGCACAAGTATTGATGCGAAGTATGGACGTTTGGTAGCAGCTGAGGGTGGATATCAAAATACAGAAGCGAGTACAAACTACTTGTTCAACGGAAACTATTTGAAGCTAAAGAATCTAACAATCGGATACACCTTGCCTCAATCCTTGACCAGTAAAATATACTCAAACAATATTCGTTTCTATCTATCTGGAGAAAATTTGTGGACAATCACAAAGTTCCCTGGGCAGGATCCTGAGATGGGTGCTACACCAGAGTATACATCTGTAAGACAATTTGCATTTGGCGCAAACATAACATTCTAAATCTCGATACAATGAAATCAATATATAAAGTTTTATTAATGACAGCAGCCGTATCTGTTTTTACGAGCTGTCAAAGTGATCTGATGGATCTTTCGCCCGAAGGATCGGTGAGTTCGGGCAATATGTGGAATACAGAAAACCTAACAGACTTAGGAGTTACAGGTATTTATAACACACTCTTTTACGGCGATGTTGCAAAAGAAATCTACAAGTACGACTGTTTAGGTGTTACTTCAGATTGTCGTGATGCAGACTATAATCTACTAAAAGGATCAGCTACAGCAACTGATGGTCAGTTCTCAACTTACTGGAAAGTACATTATGAAGGAATTCATCGGGCAAATGACGCAATCAAAAATATCCCACTAAAATCTCCGGTAGATGCTGAAAAGAAAGCTCGTCTTATCGCAGAAGCCAAGTTTCTACGTGCATTCTTTTATTACAAATTGAATATGATGTACAAAGGAGTTCCCTTGTATTTAGAACCTATTGAAGTAGATGAGTGTATAAGAGGTCGTGAGACAGAAGAAACGATTTGGAATACAATCATCGAAGATCTTACCGCTTGTATCAATGAAACAAATTTACCGGATCGTTATCCTGCCGGAGATGCAGGCTTTGGTAGAGCTACTAAATCGGCAGCTTATGCATTGCGCGGGAAAGTATATATGTGGATGCAGGAATATGCTAAAGCTGATGCAGACTTTGCCAAGGTGGGAGAGTTAGGGCACTCGTTGTTTCAAGGGAGCTACAAAGAGCTTTTCAAAGAAGCAAATGAGCAAAGTCCCGAAATGGTTTTCTCAGTGCAATGTATCGGATTAAGCGGTTATGGCAACGATTTAAGTTTTAGATATGGAAGCCGCGTATCTTTTGGTTCTTGCTGGAACTCCTATTTGCCAAGTACTGACTTCGTAGACAGTTACGAATGGGTTGATGGTTCGACTTTTGATTGGAACGATGTGATA
>JBOFPV010000010.1:0-24546 GCA_051660585.1 Tannerellaceae bacterium | reverse complement strand
CAAAGGTTCTGTTAAAGAAGCTGGTAGCTATGTAGCTACTATCAAACTTCACAAAGAAGTTTCTGTAGAAATTCCTTTCGAAGTTGTTGCTGAATAATTTTCAAATTATCAGATATAAAAAAGGCTCTCATTTGAGAGCTTTTTTTTTGCTCTGTTTAGAGCTAAAAAAAGCGTGCAGTAATATAAATACTGCACGCTTTTTTGTTTGCGATTATAATGTGTAACTGATGGAAGCCCAAAATGCTCTCGCATCACGATTACGATGTATGTATTGTGTTTCTGGTCCACTAACGAAAGTGGTAGACTCTTCCATGGAGTCAAAGATGTTCTGGATAGAGAGTGTAATGCACATGCGCTGATTTAGTAAGTACTGAGAAGCGCCGGCGTTGACACTGTACAGTGAAGTGATGCTGCCTTGAGGGGTAAGCTGTTTGTCTGTATAGTATCCGTCGATTTGTAATCGAGTATTTCTAAATGGAAGATACGTGATTCCGCCTTTAGCATCTACTGCAAAATCTCCTTTACGTTTTCCCCAGCCTTGGCGCTGACCGTCGATTTCATAATGATATCCATTTGCCGTAAGATAAACAAATAGTTGTCTGAATGGCTGCCAAGAAGCATTGATTTCAATACCTGCGCTCTGGGTGCTTGAAGCATTCTCCTTTGTCCAAATAGTTTTGTTGTCTTCTACTTGGGCAATGTCCATAATTCGATTCGATCTATATGCATAATATACGATCGGATTCAGAGTAAAGGTCCCAAATCGAGAAGTATTGGAGATTTGTGTGAGATGAACGAGCTCATTTTTAAGACTTGGATTCCCCTTACGTGTAAAGGTTGGGTCGCTTGTGTCGATGTATGGATTCAAATCACGAAGCACCGGACGATTGATACGTTGTGAATAGCTGATATTCCACGTTGTATTCTTGCTTGAAGAATAGGTGATATTTGCTTGAGGCAGTAGTGTAAACAGGTGTTTTGTTTCTACTTGCTGGTGCTTCGAATCCGTTTTGCGACTACTGATATCTCCTTGCAAAGATACATTAGCAAGGAAGTTTCCTTTCGATATTTGTGTGCCTAAGGATATTAAGTGGATATTCGAGTTTAGATCAAACGTATCGCACTTTGCCAGATTGGGGGTCCACTTATCGTTGACTAGGTTATACCCATTTGCACGATAGGCATCTCTTTTGAATCTGCCGGTATAGCCTACATAATAAGATAACAGTGGATTTATGGCTTGCTCAAATCGAGCCTGTGCAATGTATTGATGCTTTTCTTGATTGATAAATAACTCTTCTTGGGCAAGAATTTGTTCTGTATCGGGTTTCTTGTTTTTGAAGTAGTTATCTTCATCGTATGCATAGTTGTCGTAGTTGAAGCCTGCTTGTAGAGAGGCATTCTTTAGTTTGGTAAATGTATGTTTCCATTCGGTACCGGCCGACCATGCTTTTTGTTTTTGGCTATTGTCTCGTTGTCGAATCATGTGGTTGGCAACGCTACCGTCTGGTTTCAATTTCTTATTATCAATATTACCTAAACGATCGTAGTTCATATCAAACAACAGGCCGTTAAATACCAATTGGTTGTTAGCATTGATATTTATACCGGTATTGATATAGCCGAAATTGATATTTGGATGTGCGGAGGCATTGTTGTTTTGGTAAGCAGTGCCGGTATTGTTGATCGTCTCTTTTCTAAAGGTACGATGTCTGTATTCGCGCTTGAAGTTGTAGCCTGCGTCAAAGAAGAACTTCTTTGTAGAGATTCCCCCTTTAATCTCCGCGTTGTAACGCTCATGAGCACCCATTGCACCTGTTAGTTGTAGATATTTCTCTTTTTTATTTGATGAAAAAGGTCTGAGGTTGATAATACCAGAGCCTCCGTCTACAAAAGTATAGTCGTAGAGATTGTCTCCAGTCTCGATGCTATTTAAAGTAGAAGATGGAAATAAGATAAGGACATCTCCTCTGTTTTCTTCAAATAAGGCTAAAGGGATACCGTTGAAAAGAAGATTTACGTCGGTATTGCCTCTTCGGCGTATATCTCCTTCTATGCCAATGTTGACTGATGGTAACTGAGCGATGGCTTCAGATACGTTGAGTCTGTTGATCGAGGGGTTATTATCAATAGAAACAGTCTGTGTTGCATATTGGATTGGAGATCTTCTATACGAACCTGTAACTTCCACTTCTTTGAGTCGAAGGGTTTGTATGGAGGTCTGGATACTATCTTGTGCAGACTGTGCATACATTGTTGGGATACTTAGTATACAGCTAAATAGGGTTATTGCTTTTCTGTTCATAATTCACTTTTGGTAAAAAAAATAGTCTGTATGCATGCATACAGACTATTTCAATTTTTTGATGCTGAAAATTATTTCTCAGCTGCTGGTGCTGTAGTCGCTGTAGAATCAGCGGCAACTGTTGCTGAATCAGCAACAACTTCTTCTACTACAGTAACTTCTTCCGCTGCTACTGGTGTAGCTTCAACAACAACTTCTTCTGATGATGCAGAATCTGCTTGTTTAGACGAGCAAGAAGCGAAAGAAACAGCTGCTACAACTGCAGCAAATGCAACTAACTTTTTCATTTTGTTTTCTAATTTAAAACGGTAAACGGTCTTTTGTATATTCTAAAATAACGATGCAAATGTATGTATTAAAAGAATATGTTGTACAACAGAAAGTAAATATTTTTTCAAGAATCATATTATTTTCTGTATGCATTTAAACAACAAGAAAAAGACTGTTTAGTTGCAATAAAGATATCTTTTTATGCTTTTCTTCGGTGTTTTTTCAAATTCCGTAGGGAAAAGCTGTATTTCGGCGATGCGTTCATACGGAGCAACGATTTTATTAAGCTCTGTTTTATTTTCCGTCATAACAGAATTTAAGTCTGATTGAGATAGTCCGGCTGCATCTCCGGCTTCGTAATCAGGGTAAACTAAAGCTACCAATTTACCGTTGCGTTCAATTACTAAACTTTCCATCACAAAAGGAAGATTGTTTAGTTTAGCTTCGATCTCTTCAGGGAAGATGTTTTGTCCGCTCGAGCTAAGAATCATAGTCTTACTTCTACCACGAATGTAGATGCGATGGTCTGCATCAATGCGTCCAAGGTCACCTGTTTTTAACCATCCGTCTTCAGTAAAGACATTGCGGGTCGCTTCTTCGTTCTTATAATATCCGATCATTACGTTTTCTCCACGTACCTGAATTTCTCCAATCTTATTATAAGGATCTTCAGAGTCGATACGTACTTCCATGATTCCTTTCAGAACTTGGCCGCACGAGGTAGGGATGAAGTCGTAATAATGATCGTAGCTAATGAGTGGAGCACACTCTGTCATTCCGTAACCTACGGTGAATGGGAATTTTATTTTGTGTAGAAAATCTTCAACTTCAGCATTAAGAGCAGCTCCACCAATGATCACCTCACTAAAGTTTCCACCCATAGCTGTGATGAGTTTGTTTCTAATCTTTGCGTAGATTTTATTTTTGACGATCGGTAAGCTTAGCGCAAACTTAATAGCCGGCTTACTAATAGTTGGGAGGATCGTGTTTTTATAGATCTTCTCAATGATAAGCGGAACAGTAATTACAATATTCGGTTTTACGTCAGCAAATGCTTTCAGTAAGATATTCGGAGTTGGAACCTTTCCTAATAAATAAATGTGTACTCCGTTTGCTAATGGAAGCAAGAAGTTGAACGCACAACCATAGGCATGTGCAAGTGGCAGGAATGAAAGTGCATGCTGACCACGGTTGAGCAAATCAAGCGTACGTGCATAAGTTACATTTCCTGCAAGGTTATTTGCAGTAAGCATTACCCCCTTGCTAAAACCAGTTGTACCCGAAGTATAATTGATTAGCACAAGTTCAGAGTTTGGAACTTCTGCATATTGAATATCGTTTTGAGTAAATCCATTCGGATACTTTTGGCAATATAGAGCATCTTTATTGTCAAGAAACGATTGTATAGACTCTTTATCTTTAGTAGCCATTAGTAGCTTGCAGCTCGAAAGCGAGAATGCAGCTTTTAATCCTTCAAACTTATCCGTATTGAGTGATTCCCATATTTTAGTGCTGGAAAACAATACTACCGATTCTGAGTGATTGATGATATGTTGTACATCGTGCGGATTAAAGTCTTGAAGAATCGGAACAATTACAGCACCATAAGTTATGGTTGCCATGTAGATAATACACCAATGGATATTGTCTTTTCCGATGAGCGCGATTTTGTCTCCTTTTTTTACATTGAGATGTTCAAAAAGTAAATGGTACTTTGCAATTTCTTGAGCAACACCTTGATAAGTGAGTGTTGTTCCTTTGCTGTAATCGCTAAGTGCTGGCAAATCCCAGTTGGTTTTGAAACTATCTTCGTAAATCTTTATGAAATTCTCTTGTATCATAGCACACTCATGTGAAATTTGTGCAAAAATAGCTACTAGCGGTTAGATAAACAAGGAAAGGAACTATTTTGTCTATGGGATTTACTAACTTTGTATAGTAAATTAGCTTTTCAGATGATTGATCAAAGTGTGTTTGAAAATAAGATTGCAGCCTATTACACATTGGGTTGCAAGTTAAATTTTGCGGAGACCTCCACTATTGGAAAGCTCCTCGAAGAGAATGGTATTCGTCGTGCTCGCAGCGGAGAAAAAGCAGATATTTGTGTTATCAATACCTGCTCCGTGACCGAACTAGCGGATAAAAAGTGCCGACAAGCAATTCGTCGTTACGGAAAGATGCACCCGGGTGCATTGATGGTAGTGACAGGTTGTTATGCTCAGTTGAAGCCCGAAGATGTTGCTGATATTGAAGGTGTAGACCTTGTATTAGGAGCAGGACAAAAGCTTGATATTTTACAGTATATTGCAGATTTCAAAAAACAAGAACGTCGTGGTGTTATCGTAACAAGTAAAGCAGCCGACGTACGTAAATTTGCCCCTTCTTGTTCCAAAGGAGACCGTACGCGCTATTTCCTAAAGGTGCAAGATGGTTGTGACTATTATTGTTCTTATTGTACCATTCCATTTGCACGAGGTAGAAGTCGCAATGGAACTGTTGCAGAACTGGTAGAACAGGCACGTCAAGTAGCCCGTGATGGAGGCAAAGAGATTGTGCTTACCGGCGTCAATATAGGAGACTTTGGTAAAACAACCGGCGATACCTTTCTTGATTTGGTAAAAGCATTGGATGAGGTAGAAGGTATCGAAAGATATCGTATCTCTTCGATCGAGCCAAATTTGCTTACTGATGAAATTATCGACTTTGTATCTACATCAAAACGTTTTGCACCTCACTTCCACATTCCGTTACAATCGGGCAGTGACGAGGTACTACAATTGATGAAACGTAGATACGATACAGCTTTGTTTGCGTCTAAAACTGCGAAAGTAAAAGAGGTGATGCCTCATGCTTTTATTGGTGTGGATGTAATCGTAGGTGTGCGAGGTGAGGTAGATCAATACTTTGAAGATGCTCGTCGCTTTATCGAATCACTAGACATTTCTCAACTTCATGTGTTCACATATTCGGAGCGTCCGGGTACGATGGCTTTGAAGATTGATTATGCTGTAGATCCGAAAACGAAACACGATAGAAGTAAAGCAATCTTAGATATTTCGGACAAGAAATTGAAAGATTTCTATGTTTCACAACTCGGAACAGAACGTATTGCTCTTATCGAGCATACGAAGAAAGACGGACTTATGCATGGTTTTACAGAAAACTATGTAAAAGTAGAACTACCTTATGATGCGGCTTTGGTAAACAAAACCTGCAAAGTGAGATTACTCGAGCTGAACGAAGACGGTTCGGCCGTAAAAGTGGAATTACTCTAAATTCTATTTGTAATGAATAAACTGGCATATTGGTCAATTTATATAATGGTGAAGGCAATCGCAGTATTGCCTTTTTCCATTTTATATTTGTTGTCTGATCTTCTTTATCTATTAGTGTATAAAGTGATTGGATATAGAAAAAAGGTTGTTGCTGCTAACTTAAGAAACTCTTTTCCTGAAAAGACAAGCGACGAGTTAAAAGAGATTGAACGAAAGTTTTATCATCATTTTTGTGATTATCTTGTCGAAAGCTTCAAGCTATTTCATATTTCGGATGAAGAGATAATGAAGCGTGCAAAAATAAACAATAAGGAGCTACTGTTTGATTTGGTAGAAAAGAATCCCGGCCCCGTATTGATGTATATCGGTCACTATGGAAACTGGGAATGGTTTACTGCAAGTTCATTGTTTTTTGGAGATAAGCTTGCTTCCTATCAGATCTATCGTAAGATAAAATCGAAACCAATCGATCAACTATTTATAAACTTGAGAGAAAGTTTTGGGGCGTTAGGTATTGAAAAGAACGATACCTTGCGAGCTATGATACGTCTTAAAAAAGAAAAGATTAGATCGCAAGTTGCGTTTTTGACCGATCAAACACCTTCAAAAGCCAATATTCACTATTGGACAACATTCTTAAATCAAGACTCAGCGGTGCTTACCGGTGCTGAAAAGATTGCAGAAAAGTTAGATTTGGCTGTAGTGTATGCAGATGTACGAAAGGTGAAGCGCGGATATTATGAAGCAGATCTTCAGCTAATAACAGCCAATGCAAAAGGAGCACCTGAGTTTTCGATCACAGAAGAATACATACGGAGAATGGAAAAAACAATTCTTCGGGATCCGGCATATTGGCTATGGTCGCACAAGCGCTGGAAGCATAAAAGAGAATCCTAATACCTTATGAATAAAAAAGTCTCTGTCGTAATTCTAAACTGGAATGGCCGTAAATGGCTAGAGCAGTTCTTGCCTTCTGTAATTCGGAACTCACCCGAGCAAATCGCACAAATCGTAGTGGCCGATAATGGATCGACTGACGATTCGCTCGAATATGTTAGTACACATTATCAACAGGTCTTGTTAATAAAGCTCGATAAGAATTATGGTTTTGCAGGAGGATATAATAGAGCGATCGCTCAGATTGAAACACCATATACAGTTTTGCTCAATTCAGATGTAGAGGTAACTCCGGGTTGGCTCGATGCACCGCTTCAAGCACTTGAAAAGAATCAGAATATTGCAGCGGTGCAGCCTAAGCTATTGGCATATCGTCACAACAATTTGTTTGAATATGCAGGAGCAGCTGGTGGTTTTCTCGATAAATATGGTTTTCCTTTTTGTAGAGGGCGTGTGTTAGAAACCATCGAAGCCGATAAAGGTCAGTATAATCAACCTTGTGAGGTTTTGTGGGCTTCAGGGGCCGCATTGTTTATCAGAACAGCTTTGTATCGAAACTGTGGAGGATTGGACGAGTTCTTTTTTGCACATCAGGAGGAAATAGACCTTTGTTGGAGGCTGCGAAACCTCGGTTATCAAATCGTATGTACACCCGATTCGGTTGTATACCATGTAGGAGGAGGGACCCTGCAGATGGAGCATCCTCACAAAACGTATCTCAACATGCGAAACAACTTGTTGATGATTTATAAAAATATAGATCGAAGCGCATTGCAAAAGGTTATGCTTGTGCGATTTATATTTGACTATCTGATTGCCCTACGTTTTGTCTTGAAGGGATATTGGCCCAATGCAAATGCGGTATTTAGGGCGCGTCGTGATTTTCATAAAGCTCGAAAACAATACAAAGAATTTATCTCGAAGCATCCTGCAAATACACAAAATACAGAAGGTGTCATATTAGACAAAAGTGTAGTGATCGAGTCGATGTGGAAAGGTAAAACGTTGTTTTCACAATTGATGAATACCATACCCATGAGGGGTGATAAATAATAAAAATAAAAAAGCTGTCTCAGAAAAGTGAGACAGCTTTTTTTTTATGCATAGCGGAGTAAATCCAGTATAGAGTGGATTTGTCTAAATTTCGGATTACCAACCGGAGCATCGGCTATTTCATGTATCCATACCGATTCATGAGGAATATAGACGGCTTTTGCACCGCTACGAAGAACCGGTAAAATGTCCGATTTGATTGAATTACCGACCATCATAAATTGATTGGGGCGGATATCTAAGTGTTTTATAACCTTAGTATATTCAGTTTCTGTTTTATGACTAACTATTTCTACATGGTGAAAAAACGGTTTCAATCCAGATCGTTGTAGCTTTAATTCCTGGTCGAGCAAGTCACCTTTTGTTACCACAATTAGTTTGTAGTTTCCGGCTAGTCGTTCGAGTACACCTCTTACAAAAGGAAGAAGTACAACCGGCTTCTCGAGCTGCTCTCTTCCGATTTCCATGATCTGATTGATTACATCGGCCTTTACTTTGTTTTTGCTTATTTGCAAAGCAGTTTCAATCATTGAGAGTGTAAACGATTTTACACCGTACCCAAATAAAGGGATATTGATCGTCTCTATATTATAGAGTTTCTTCTCAATTTCTTTTGCCGGAGCAAAATCTTTTAGAAGTTCAAAAAACTTCTTTTCCGATTCTCGGAAGTAGATTTCATTTTCCCATAGTGTGTCATCTGCGTCAAATCCAATTACTTTAATTCGTTTCATATTAATTTATTGTGTCGAAATATTGAAAATACTTTGTAAAATAGGTCGTAGTCCACTAAAGAAGAACTCAACGGCAATAACCATTACAATAAGTCCCATCAAACGCATCAATACATTGTTTCCGGTTTCTCCCAAGAACTTGATGATGGTGGATGAACTTCTCAAAATAAAATAGCAAAATAGCAAGACAAGTGAGATGCAAACAATCAATGTGACTTTGAGCCATATTGTCGTAGCAGCCTCCATAAGTACAATTGAGTTTGTGATTGCTCCGGGTCCACATATAAGTGGAATTGCAAGCGGGGTTACAGAGATATCATTCGAATAACTCTTGATTTCAGACTCACTCACCTTAACCTTTGTGATACGAGCTTGTAGCATGTCCATACCGATGGTAAAGAAGATGATTCCTCCGGCTACACGAAAACTGTCTACTGAGATTCCAAAGAATTTGAATAGAAGTTGTCCTGAAAAAGCGAAGATCAAGAGAGTAACAAAGGCAACGATACTGGCCTTTTTAGCGATGCGTTGACGATCTGTGTCGTTGAGTTCCATGGTCATTGTCATGAATATAGGCATGGTTCCCAACGGATTGGTTAGCGTGAAAAATGATGTAAGGCACAATAGTGCGAAAGATAGAATTTCGTTCATATGTATCATTAATTAATGTGTTTGTACTCAAAGGCTTTACAAAATAAAGTTATGTTTACTAAAACACAAGAGATCGAACTTTTTATTGATCTTTTCTAAAATATTTTCTTAGAAACAGTGATTATACTCTGATGAGTGGTGGTTGTGGTTTAAAAAAAGGACTAAATGTTCATCCGTTGAGTATTTAGTCCTTCTTTTATTATTCTATAAAAATAGATATTGATAATGTCTGATATTATTCTTCCCAAACAAGATAAGCAGAAACTAACCAGTGGTTTAGTTTGTCGCCATCAATAGCTTGTGCTTCCGGAATACTAAACTTAATCACGTGATTACCGGCAGTGATGTCTGCAAGTTCTACTTCTTCAGGAACAACATCAGAACCCGGGCACCAGTTGGAACGAGAAAGGTCTGAAGATGCAATCGCTTCTTCAATTTTCTTTTCTGCATAACCTCCTTTTTTGCTGTCGATATACGATGCAGTACGTTCACGCAACCAAACTCCCGATGTCGGATTGAAACGACGGAACGATGCACAGTCTTTTCTCCATGGAGTAAACTTCAAAACTTCGTTGCCATCAATCGAAACAATGTTTTCTTTCTCTACGAATTCGTCTCCGCCAGAGTGACCTCCGTGGCCGGTAACTATGTATTTAAGTTTTACATTCTTAGCGTTTGCCGGAATGGTAAAAGGAACTTCTACATCTTTGTCTGCAAAAATACCCGGATATTGTTGACCTACATAGTATACAGTATTAATAAGAGGCTCTACATGTGTATCTTTCATTGCATAAGTAGGAGCAGGGTTTTCTTCAAAATCGAGTGTAAGACCGGCAACATATCCGTCAGGATGCCATGTGTCGATAAATACACCTACCCAAGCCGAATCCTCAAGACAAGAGTAAAGGTCTGTAATATCTTGTGTCCATTCTACTTTATCTGCCCATCCGTCTACATACACAGGCATACGTTTTGGATAGCTTGCCGTATCACGACTATAGTGTCCTACACCAAAAGGAGTCATAAAGCGCATCAATTCTACAGTGGGTAGATAATCTTGTCCCGGAACAATGCCTGAAAGATTCTCCAGTTTAGTTGAATCAATAGCAGGGTATTGAGCAATACCTTGTGCGATTTTCATCAAGTTGATTGCAGATTGATTTGGAATAATGAATGCTGAACCAGATTTATCCCAGCGGTCGCCGTTTGATGCAACGGTAACGGTTGCTTTTACTTTAACATCACGTTCGTAATCAGGGATTAGTATTTTCTTCATGATAATACGTCCGTTTACAAGACGTACAATGTCTGTCGTATCTGATGTGTTAAATCCTTGTGGATACTTATCAGGGTTGAAAGAAACAACTTCGTTGTTGAAAACTTCAACAGAAACGTCACCCATTGATGGCAACTCTTTCGGAGCACATGAAGTGCTTACAATTGCCAACACGCAAGCAATTGTAGAAAAGATTTTTTTCATTGATATTGTGCTTTTTGTATATTTAATGTAATTCATTGCTGTATATTATAAAATAATTGCAAATGTAGTCAAATAAGATCAAAATACAAGAAGTTGTTGGTAGGTTGAGAAGGGTTCACTTAGAATTAGAATCGATCAGAAGAAATGGTGATATAGAAGCAAAAAAAACCAAGCTTACTTTTTGGAAAAAGCATGCTTGGTTTTTGGAAAAACCTCTAATGGTTTTCAGAAAAACGATGTAAGCTTTTCTGAGCAACGATTAGGCGATTTTATTGATTCGATTCTTACGTATACAAACACACATTTTAGATGTCTTTATAGACTAAGAGTCTTTTAAAATTCAACAAGGTTATTGTTGATTAGAAAGGATAGGGCAGAAGTAGTTTGTAAAGCACAACGCTACTAGAGCAGTTCCATACTCTTTCTCAGGAACGAAGGTTTTTGTCATCAGCTTTGTTTCTCCGATTACGTAATCCTCTTCGAATCCGTTTACGTAAAGCTCGTTTAAACTTGCACGAAGCATTTCTTCAATTTCTTCAATGGTGTAATTCCCATTATGTTCGCAAACTAAACCACCGTATCTTTCACCGGTGTTGCGGTTGATTAACCATCCATAGATAATACCAGCCGTTGCTCTTTCTCCTTTGCGAGAGTGTGCTACTGCCATGATCGACTCCATAACTTCACCATGCACATACGTGGCAGGTCTTTCGATCAGGTTGGCAATTCCCGGTAATATAGAAGAGTAAGTCATAATATTTGCTTTCTCTATACCGGCTTCTCTCAATGCTAAATGGTAAGAACCTGCGTGAATGGTAATGTCGCTTTCGCCAACTCCATCGGTAATGAAATAATCTTTAGGAATTCTATTACCAATCACTACACCTTGCATTTGCGGTGTTGTAGCCTTGTTTGCGCCACAAAGCTCATCATTAAGGAACTGATTTGTCATTTTCTCTACGTAAAAATCATAAAATAATAATTATTGTTACTTAGCTTCTGCCGCTTGCAGAAGTTTCCTTTTTCAGGGTTAATGTAAAAAGGAGCGCAAATGTAGAGATTTTTTTTGTATTTTATTGATGGGTAATCTCTATAAAAATACAAAAACAGGGTATTTTAGAGGATATTTCTAATATGTAATTTAGAATGAATGCTCTACGATAATGGCTACATGGTCCAGTTCTGCCACAAACGGAGGGTTTACTTTTGCTAGTTTCAACTCAACCGATCTTATTGTAGGGAATGTTTCTTTCAGGGCAAAGATGATTCGTCCGGCTACCCGTTCGAGGAGTTTAGAGGGGATACTCATCTCGTGCTTAATTACATCATAGATTTGCGCATAGTTGAGTGTGTCTACCAAGTTATCGCTAAGCATAGCCTGGTAGATGTCAACTCCTAGTTTTAGGTCTATTGTAAAAGTATTTCCTACGATTCGCTCTTGTTCAAATACGCCGTGATGCGCATGGAAGGTTATGTTTTTAAGTTCAATCCATTGTTTCATATTGTTGATTTCCTTTTAGTTGTAAAAATCGATTATTTAGTTTATTTATCTCAATGCAAAACTAGATAAATATGGAGAGTTTTGAAAATTCCTATTACATTTGCAAAAATCGAACTAGAACGATTTGAAACGAATTTAGATAATTTCTGATTCTTAATAAAGCTATGACCTATGAAGTTTAGAGATAATAATTCGGTGGGCGCATCACATAATACGCTTTCTTTAGGAACTGTTGTGAAAGGAGACTTGGTAACAGATAGCGACTTTCGTCTCGATGGTATCGTTGAAGGAAATATCCAATGCGGAGGTAAAATCGTATTGGGGCAGAAAGGGAAAGTTGTGGGTAATATCGACTGTGAAAGTGCTGAGATTCATGGAGATGTAAAAGGAAATATTTTCGTGAAGTCTCGCTTGACGATTAAAGCAGGATCGGTAATCGAAGGAGATCTTGTTGCCGATAGTCTCGAGATTGAAAACAATGCAAATTTCAACGGAAACTGTAAAATGACTTTTGCAGCTCGCGGAGAAACGAAATAAGTTATCAACAATCGGTTGTTAATAACGGAACCCTCTAGTCATCAAGTAGTGTATGACTAGAGGGTTTTGTTTATTTATTTAACGGTCAGACTGCATAATCATCTTTCGTAATTTCGAATTATACTGTTCTGAATTTATCAACTCTTCTATTGTGATATGCGTGCGATAGTTCCAATAATGATGAGGATTGTCGGGAAAGTTGATTTGCTCTCTGCTGATATCTTCATTGCGAAGCTGCTCACTCATAGAGATTAAATCTTGGAATGGGAAGACTGCCCACATGCTATTGCCATCAAAGTTGTGAGCAAGGATCAACCTACAAATCTCGGGAGTACATTCATCAGGAGCTTCTCCTTCAATTTTCAAGACTTGATTATAATACCGTTGCCTTCTTTCTTGATCTTCTTTCCACCAATTGCGAATAGGAGGCATATCATGTGTGGATGTTGTGCATACCGAATAATACGGCATGGTAGCCGGATCAGAAAACTCAACTTTCGACATCTTTGGCATTCGCTCCAATTCTAATGAGAGAATTTGAAGTTTGCGCATAACATCCGGAACCGAATCCGGAATCATGCCTAAGTCTTCTCCACAAACAAGCATATTGGTGGCCGATATTATAGGTGTCAGTTGCTTGAATGCATTCTCTTTCCAGAACTCATTATGTCGTCTGTAAAAGAAATCCCAATAAAGTTGGTCAAAGGCAAACTTGTCGGGATTGCCAAGTTCATCATACATAAATGTTTGAGAGGCTTGGATGCGAGGATGAAATAACGTTCGTTCTACCGAGTCTCGAACAAATAATACTTCATTACTGATGGTGATCAGTCCTTGAAAAATACGTTTGGCCGAAATCCCTTGTTTACCTCTGAACAGACTTTTAATCTTTCGTTGTGTATTACATTCGGTACTCAGCTTCCAATATTCTTTGTCTGACGATGGAACCAGATATTCTTTCTTCACCTTTGTTTCATCGGGGCCAAATAGTTGATGTAAATGTTTTTCGTGTATACGTGGTGTTGTGTATTTTTCAATTTCCATTTTAAATCCGGCATCATTAATTTCTTTTGAGGAAAGAGGAAGAGCTGGAACGAAATGGCCACAAATACCTTGTATGTAATTAATTGGAATTTCCCAGATGCGGAAGAAGCCTAATATGTGATCGATACGGTATGCTTCGAAATATTGAGCCATATGCAAAAGACGCTGTTGCCACCATGCATAATTGTCTTTTTGCATTTCGGTCCAGTTGTATGTGGGGAATCCCCAGTTTTGACCATTGGCTGCAAATTCATCAGGTGGTGCTCCAGCCTGTCCGTTTAGATTAAATAACCCGGGGTTGCACCATACATCGCATCCTTGACGACTTACGCCGATTGGAATATCTCCTTTGAGTACAATGTAGAGATCCTTGGCTTGCATAGATGCAGCGAGCAACTGTTTGTGTAGTTCGTATTGAACAAAGTAGATATAGTCGAAAAAAGTCTGGGCCTCAGGCTCATCTTGTAAAAGAAGTAAGATGGATTCTTTGTTGTATTCTGCGTATTTTTTCCATTTTTTTGTTTCTGAAGAGGAGTATTTCTCTCCGAAATACATGTAGGCCGCATAAGGAAAGAGCCAAGAGCTATTGTTGTTGATGAAATCAATAAACTCTCTTGCTTCAAAATACTTCTTGTCGAGCTCTTCAAATACAAGTTTCAGGTATTTCTGTTTTGCTTTATTGACGGCTTCGTAATCTACGGTGTCCAATTTATTCAGCTTTTGTCGAAGTTCTTCAAAGAAGCGGGCTTTACTTTCTGATTTTAAAGGAGGAAGTTGCATTAAGTCGCAATAGATTGGGTGTAATGCAAAGACAGAGTTTGCATTATATGGATACGAGTCGGTCCAAGTATGCGTAATCGAAGTGTCATTGATTGGTAGAATTTGGATCATTGAGAGCTTGCATGAGGTAGCCCATGTGCATAGTTTCTTTAAGTCGCCAAAGTCTCCGATTCCGAAACTTTCTTCAGAACGAATCGAGAATAAAGGAAGTACGATTCCTGCACCTTTCCACTCTTTTTGATTTTCGCGAAATATAAGTCCCGATATGATGGTGAGCTCTTCGTAGGGTGATGGTGTTAGATCCATGATTCTGTTGTCGCCTGTTTCCCAATACGCAACCTCGTTCGTTTGGTTATTCAATATCGCAAATTTGTATTCGAATGGAAATTGTAGACTTTCTTGGTCGAACGTAATACGCCACTCTCCATTTCCCCAATATGAAAGCTTCTGTGCTTCATTCGGATTCCAGTGTCCTAGTTCAGGGATGTTGCCGCTAATAACGACTGTTTCATCTTTGTGGGTTTGAGGAGCCCATATCTTGAAGCGAAATTGCTTTTTGGTGAATAATGCTTTCTGATTATTGCTTTTGTTGTGTGTGAATAAAGCATCGGTAAATGCAGAAGAGTATAATGGTAAGTTCGATGGCTTTTGTTGCCATTGGTCATACATCGATATGGCGGGAGTTTCGCTGTTGATTCCGATTCGGTGGTTTCTGTTCCACTCTTCAAGAATACATGCTCGATTTGCACTAACGAAGTATCGATATTCAAAGTCGCGAATATCCGATGAAAGTTCAATAGTTGCGCTCCATTTGCCGTTATCCTCATAAGTTAGCGGAACAGCAGAGGTTTTATTCCATTTGCCTAATTCGGGGATAGAGCCGTAAATGTATAGTTGTTGTCCCCATATTGTGTTGAAGTGAATGTGAAATGTAGCTTTCATATCATATGTGGTTTAAGACCGTCTAATATAAAAAATGCGAGTATAAAACTCGCATTTCTTAATATTGTAACATTTCTTATACTTCAAATGTTTTATCCGCATTTAGAAGCTCCACAACTAGTGCAAATAAGGCAACCTTCTTGATAGATTAAGGCCTCGTTTCCACAGCTAGGGCATTTTTGACCTTTAGCCTCTAAGCCATTAGGTAAGTATTTCTTTAGTGCTCTTTCAACACCGTTTTTCCAAGTATTGATTGATTCACTGTCGAGTTCCAATCCTTGTACTAGTTTGATAACTTGATCAATTGGCATTCCGTAGCGAAGTACTCCTGAGATTAGTTTTGCATAATTCCAGAATTCCGGGTCAAACTTACCATCAAGACCTTCCAGTGTCATTTTGAAACCTTTCTTATTCTTGAATTGGAAGTCGTAATGTTTTGTTCCGTCTTCGCGATACAATTTAAGAATTGTTCCTTTAGTTACATTCTTCGGAAGCATCAAGCCTTCATCATCATCTGCGATACCGGTAAAGATCTCGTAAGGTCTACCGTTTAGAATACCAATAAATGCGATCCACTTTTCCTTGTTGTTTTGAAAACGAACAACTTCAGCTTCAAGTTCACGCGGACGTTTGTAAACTACTACCGGAGGTTCAGGGCAATTGCAGTCGTCCTTTTTCTTTTTAGAAGTATTGTCTGTTGCAACCAATACACCTGAACGAGAACCGTCGCGATAAACAGTACATCCTTTACATCCGCATTTCCATGCTTCTTCGTAAAGGGTTTTGACCAAGTCTTCCGAAACATCGTTTGGTAAATTGATGGTTACGCTGATCGAGTGGTCAACCCATTTTTGGATGCGACCTTGCATACGAACCTTTTGTAACCAATCCACATCATTTGATGTTGCTTTATAGTAAGGAGAATGCTTGACTAGTTCGTCAATCTCTTCTTGCGAATAATTTTTTGTTGTTGAGATGTTGTTGACTCTCATCCATTCCATAAACTTAGGGTGGAATACGATGAATTCTTCAAAAGCATCTCCTGTTTCATCCACAAAGTCTACACGTACCGCAGCATCGTTCGGATTTACTTTGCGTCTACGTTTGTATACTGGTAAAAAGACCGGTTCGATACCGGATGTTGTTTGAGTCATCAAACTCGTGGTTCCTGTAGGTGCAATTGTAAGACAAGCAATATTTCTACGACCATATTTTTGCATTTGTTCAAATAGGTCAGCATCTGCTTCTTTCAATCGGTTGATAAACGGATTGTTTTCTTCTCGTTTAGCATCGTAGATTTCAAAAGCCCCTCTTTCCTTAGCCATTTCAACAGACGCTCTATAGGCTGCAAGTGCCAATGTCTTATGAATGTTTTCAGAAAACTCGGTAGCTTCTTCTGTACCGTATCGAAGTCCCATTGCTGCAAGCATATCGCCTTCGGCAGTGATACCTACACCGGTACGACGGCCTTGTAGAGTTTTTGTTTTGATTTTCTCCCATAAATGTCTTTCGGTTTGTTTAACCTCTTCACTTTCTGGGTCTGTATTTATTTTGTCGAGGATGCGCTCTATTTTCTCAGTTTCAAGATCAATGATGTCATCCATGATGCGCTGTGCAATGGCAACATGGTGCTTGAATAAGTCATAGTTGAAGGTCGCATTTTCAGTAAATGGATTTTCAACATACGAATATAGGTTAATTGCTAACAAGCGGCAGCTATCATACGGACATAATGGAATCTCCCCGCATGGATTTGTTGATACGGTTTTAAAACCAAGGTCTGCATAGCAATCAGGAACAGATTCTTTGATGATTGTATCCCAAAATAAGACTCCTGGTTCAGCAGAGCGCCATGCATTATGAATAATCTTACGCCACAAATCAGAGGCTTTGATTTCTTTTTTATACGAAGGATCTGTTGATTCAATTGGATATTGTTGCTGATATTGTGTATCATCAATAGCAGCTTTCATAAACTCGTCGTCTAGTTTTACAGAAACATTAGCTCCTGTAACTTTTCCTTCAGTCATTTTAGCATCAATGAATGATTCCGAGTCTGGATGCTTGATTGATACACTAAGCATCAAAGCACCACGACGTCCGTCTTGAGCAACTTCACGAGTAGAGTTTGAGTAACGCTCCATGAATGGAACGAGTCCTGTAGAAGTAAGGGCCGAGTTTTTAACAGGAGACCCTTTTGGTCTGATGTGTGATAGGTCATGACCTACACCACCACGTCTTTTCATAAGTTGTACTTGCTCCTCATCAACGCGGATGATCGCGCCATATGAGTCTGCTTGTCCGTCAAGACCAATTACAAAGCAATTAGATAAAGAAGCAATTTGGAAATCGTTCCCAATGCCAGTCATTGGACTTCCTTGTGGAACGATATACTTGAAGTGGTCTAATAAATCGAAAAGTTCTTTTTCACTTAACGGATTAGGATACTTCTTTTCAACTCTGGCAATTTCAGAAGCTAGGCGAGTATGCATGTCAGCTGGCGACTGTTCGTAAATGTTGCCGAAAGCGTCTTTTAAAGCATATTTGTTAACCCAAACTTTTGCAGCCAACTCATCGCCTTCAAAATATGAAAGAGCAGCCTTGTATGCTTCGTCAAATGTGTAAATTCTTTTAGTCACGATTTGAAATTATTATGGTTCAAATTACTAATAAAATGGTTCGAAGTAGTGATGTTATTTTTGGTAGTGCAAGTTTAGAAAGACTTTGGATTCTTGCCAAATATATAACATTAAAAAATCTCTTTTGTTGAAAAGTTTTCCAGTTGTAATGGATAATGATCTGATTTGGTGGTGTTTGTTGTTTTTGTGTATGTTGAAAAGTTTTCCAAAAAGAAAACTGTGCTATATTGACGGTGTTTGATTTTTATTTTTATATTTGCCAAAAACAAAAGCGATGGATAGTATATTTCAAACGAGAAGATCGATCCGTAAATATAGTGAAAAAGAGATTTCGGACGAATTGTTGAGAGAGATTATAGCAGATGCTTCACGCTGTTCTACTACAGGGAATATGCAGTTGTATAGCGTGGTTGTAACGCGAAGTGTAGAGGGTAAAAACGCCTTATCTCCACTGCATTTTAATCAGCCAATGATTAAAGGGGCACCGGTTGTTCTTACCGTATGTGCCGATTATAATCGTTTTGCAAGTTGGTGCGAGCAGCGTAATGCGGATCCGGGATGTTTTAATTTTCATTCTTTTCTTGTCGCAGCGATGGATGCATTGATTTTTGCACAGACATTATGTATGGCTGCCGAATCAAAAGAGTTAGGGATTTGCTATATTGGGACAACAACCTATACAGTTGATAAAATAATAGAATTATTAAAATTGCCACGCTTGGTAGTTCCTTTAGCAACGATTACATTAGGTTATCCGGAGGCTGTTCCACAACAGCCAGATCGTCTATGTATTGATGCGATAATGCATAATGAGATCTATACCGATTATACGACTGTAGATGTAGATCAAATCTATAAAGAAAAAGAGGCTCTTGAGGAGAGCAATCGCTTTGTGGAAGAAAACAATAAGGAAACATTGGCTCAAGTATATGCAGAAGTTCGGTATACAAGAGAGGCTAATGAGCGAGTTTCAGATCTTCTAGAGAAAGTATTGAAACAGCAAGGATATTTATAAAAATGAAAAGGGCTTATCGTGAATCAGTTCACATAAGCCCTTGTATATTGTTGTTATGCTTTTAGCATACCTTCTATCTTTTCGACCGTAGCTTTGAAGGTCTTGTTTGTTTCGATTTGATCTTTAACCGTTTTACAAGCGTGTAAAACAGTAGCATGATTCTTTTTACCGATAACTTTACCGATATGAGAGAAAGATAGATCAGTAAGTTTCTTCGCTAAATACATTGTTATCTGGCGTGCTTGTACAATCTCTCGCTTACGAGATGCTGTTTGAAGAACAGATGTGTCTATTTGGAAATATTCGCAAACTACTTTTTGAATCAAATCGATATTGATTTGCTTCTTTTCTAGACGAACTGCCTGGCTTACAACACGCTTGGTCAATGATAAGTCGATTTCTTTGTTATGGATTAATGAGTTAGCCATCAATGAAACGAGTACACCTTCGAGGTCTCGAACGTTTTCTGTTACATTTTCGGCAATAAATTCCGAAACATCATCATTGATAATTAAGCCATCATGAGAAATCTTGTTGTTTAAGATCTTCTTTCTTAACTCATAATCGGGGCGTTGTAACTCAGCTGTAAGTCCCCATTTTAGACGAGTGATCAAGCGCTCTTCCATTCCTTGTAAATCAATTGGAGGCTTGTCTGAAGTTAGAACAAGCTGTTTGCCTAATTGATGTAAGTGGTTAAAGATGTGGAAGAATGTGTTTTGAGTTTTGTCCATTCCAATCAACTCTTGGATGTCGTCCATCAATAAAACATCAATGTTTTGATAAAAATTGATGAAGTCATTTGTCGTATTCTTACGAGCTGCATCCGTAAATTGAACACGAAATAAGTGTGCTGATACATAAAGAACACGTTTTTCCGGATTGATCTCTTTAATTCGTGTTCCAATCGCATGGCAGAGGTGTGTTTTTCCAACACCAGACGGACCAAAAATGAAAAGAGGATTAAAGGATGTTTTACCCGGATTTTGAGAGACAGCCTCTCCTGCAGTACGAGCTAGCTTATTGCTAAATCCTTCGAAATAATTATGAAAATTGTATTTTGGATTTAACTGTGGATCTAGTTCAGGTACGGGTCTCCTAATAAAAGGATTCTGTTGATTTACAGGAGTTTCTTTTGTCGGTTTGGCTATTGGTTGAGAGGTAGAAGTAGGTGCTGCTTCTTGTGCCGGATAATCAACAGTTAGCTTTGCACTATTATCAACAAGGATACGATAATTCAATATAGTACCTGGACCCATAACTCTGTGCAGAGTCATACGAAGGATATCTACATACTTATCTTCCAAGTACTCGTAGAAAAACTGACTAGGTACTTGTATAGTGAATTTGTGATCCTCATATTTCAGAGGAACAATAGGCATAAACCACGTATTAAATGCTGCTTCCGTTACCATTTCTTTAATAACGGCAAGACAGCATCGCCACATGTGTGTGTGATCCGCTTGCATTTGAAAAATAATTTACCGATAAAATACTTCTACTACTTCTTAGTTACAAAGTTTGCAATTAATTTCGGAATAAAAAAATAGCTAGGATCCAGAGTTGAGCTCTGCATCTTAGTAGTTTGTTTATTATGAGAGATTTAAGGTGTCGATGTTTTAGAGCATTTGTTCCTTATTTGCAAAATTTATTTTTAGGATGATTTTCGTTGCCATATATAATTAACACAGCGGATACCAATAATTTAATTATTGGTATCCGCTGTGAGTATAGTATATTTTATTAGAAAACAGAAAAGTGAACGTAGCGTTTAGGATTTTGACGAAGATCCAATAATAGTTTTGAAGCATTTTCACTCGTTTGATTCAAGTTTTCATATAAACTTTTGTCATTGAGCAACAAGCCCAAAGAGTTATCTGTTGAGTTCAATTTGCCTGTAAGCATTTGTAGATTTGCCAACGTTTCATTAATTGACGTAACGGTTTTGTTTAGATCAAGATCTTTGATTTCAGAGCTAATTGCTGCAAAGTTATCTGTGGTTGTTTTTAGGTTCCCCATAATAACTGGTACATCTTTTGCTAGCATTTTGTTAAGCTGTAGTGTTGATTTAGCTAACTCAGCAGATGTTTTTTCCATGTTAGTCAATGACTGAGTCAATGCAGGATGATAGATGATCGCATTTAATCCAATGAGGATAGAGTCTATTTTAGGAAGCATTTGCTCAACTTGAGGCAAAAGATCTTTTTCTACTTTTCCCATCATATCGGGAGCCATACGTCCTTCAATCGTAGAGCCTGGATTATAATATGTTTCGTTATGCGGATTTAGGTGTAAGTGAAGGGACGCTCCGCCTAAAAAGCTACGAGTAATTTCAACATAGCTATCTTTATTAATTCTCATCCCTTTGTCTAGAGACATTTCTACCTTAATTTCTCCATTCGTAGCATATTCATAAGATAAAGCAGTGACTAGGCCTACTTTAAAACCTTCTACATATACAGGACTTGACACGGTAACATCCATTACATTGTCGAACTGTGCATAGTAGTTGTTTGTTGATTTGAAAATGTTAATACCTTTCAAGTAGTTGATTCCAAAATAGAGCAGGCATAAGCTGATAATCGTAACTACCCCTATTTTGGCCTCTTTGGAAAATAAGTTCTTCATATTTTAATTTTGTTTATTTACGTATTATAATAACTTCAAGTCTCAATATTAGATGATTGATTTATTTTCTTGAGGTTAATTCGCATCAAAGGTAATAATAAATGCGTCTTTAAAGTCTTTTCTAACTTTTCTCCAGAGATTTAAAATCTCGTTATAACTTTCGGTAGATCCATATGTATACTTATAAATATTCTTTTCAACGTAGAAATCAACGTTTGAATAACCTTTCAACATAGAAGATCCTTTAGGCAATTTTCTATTTGATGTGAGAATTTGAACTTTATAAATTTTTGTTTTTGTCGATTGCGCTTTAGCCGTTCGTGTCGGTTGTGTTGTGTTTGTTGATGTGACTTTGCGACTACTTGTTTGAGTATTTGGACGAGTTGTATTTGGTGCATCACTCCTGTTTGTCGATTGCGCTGAGCCTGCTTTTCGATCATGTTCTCGTTTATGTTTGTCAAAAGCAGTATAGATCGCATGCGCTAACTCTGATTGTCCGCTACTAGATTTTAAATATTGTTCTTCATTTCGATTACTAATATATCCAAGCTCAACCAATACGCTCGGCATTGTTGTTTTCCGTAAAACAAGAAAACCAGCTTGCCTTACACCTCTATTGGTTCTATTTTTACGTGCAAATCCCTTTTGGATGTGAGATGCAAATTCAATACTCTGTTCCATGAATTTATTTTGCATAAATTCAAAGATGATATATGACTCTGAGGAGTTCGGATTAAAGCCTTCATACTTTTGCTCATAATTATCCTCTAATAAAATAGCTGAGTTTTCACGCATGGCTATTTCTAGATTTTCGTCTGTACGACCTGCACCTAAACCAAGGGTATAGGTTTCAGTGCCACTAACCGTTTTGTTCTTAAGAGCATTGGTGTGAATGGAGATAAATAAATCGGCTTTGTTTCGATTCGCAATATTTGCACGCTCATCAAGTTCTATAAATCGATCGGTTTTACGAGTATAGACAACTTTGACATCACGATGATTTGACTCGATTAATTCACCAAGTTTTAAAGATACGGAAAGGTTGATTGTTTTTTCTAAAGCAGAAGTGCCTCGTGCTCCAGGGTCTTTGCCGCCGTGACCGGGATCAATAACTACAACGAAGTTTCCCGCTTTGCTTGTAAAAGATATAAAGCAAAGGGTACTAATAAGGATAAGACGGAGGTATTTAAAAGAATCTCTTTTCACAAGTGTGTACTCTATTTAAATTGTGGCAAACTTACATAATTATTTGTATAGAAACGTGTATTTCTTTAGAAAAAGGGCTTGTTTTCGTCTTTATTAAAAAGAAAGCCTCTTTTTTTTAATAACAAAACAATTATAGATAACGTTTGTTCCTATCTTTCCTATATTCGTGTAACTAATTTAAGAGCTGCTATTCGATGTTTTATAGTTGAGTATTGGAGTTGCGTTAAACCTTGTTGTATTTTTCTTTGATTTGATCAAAGTGTATTATAATGTGCTAATTGACTTTATTTTATTCTTTGATATTTGTATATTTGTTAGAATGTTGTGTGAAAGAGCTCTCTTTCTGTTTTCAAGATAGAAGTTGAGACTTATTGTGGTATGTAATTGAAAATTTAATGGGGTTATTCTATAAAGACGAACATGCTTCTTGTTTGCATTATATGTCAGATCGCGAACTTGACTTTTTATTACGCAGATTTCCTGAAGAAACAAGCTTAGAGTTCGAGCGTACTTCGTCGAATGTTATTCTTTTTGTGCTTGAAGGAGAACTAAATATTGCTTATAATGAGTTTCTATTGCGTAAGGTAAAGAAAATGGAAATGATTCTAATTCCAAAATCATCGCATGTGTACGGAACCGCTTATTGTAATACGAAAGTCATTGCTTTTAAGTTTGCCGAGATCTCTCACTTATGTAATAAATATTCATTACAAAATCTAGCATCACAGACCGGGAATATTGGTTATGAGTTTAAGGCTCTATCAATCAAATCGTCAATTCAAAAATTCTTAGATTTGTTATCTCAGTGCTTAGATGATGGTCTTAATTGTCTTTATTATCACGAATTAAAGGCGGATGAGATTCTCCTTCTATATAGAGCTTATTATTCGAAAGAGGAGTTGGCTGATTTTTTTTATCCAATACTTGGTTTGTCAATTGATTTTCGTTCACAGGTGATTGCCAATTATCGAGATGCGCGAACTGTTGAGGAGTTGGCTATGAAAATAGGATATAGTACTTCTAAATTTAAAAGAAAATTTACGGAAGAATTTGATGAGCCAGTATATCAATGGATGCAAAAACAAAAAGCTAAACACGTTAAATATAAGTTGTCATTTGAAGATGTCGATTTTACTGCGATAATTGATGAGTTTGGCTTTTCATCTCCAGCGCATTTTAGTCGTTTTTGCAAGGCTCAATTTGGCGCTACCCCTTCTGAGTATCGTAAGCAGTTGCTAGGAGAAATTAGTAATCCATGATAAATTAGTTATATTTCTGTATATTTGTGTGTATTTGCTATTTTTTTAGAGATTCATAAAGTTCTCAGCACTAACTATACCTGATAATATATACGGAATATAACATGAAAAAAACAAAACAATTTATTGCTGCTTTGGCATTCATTGTAGCATCTCCTTTGTTTGCACAAAAGCCCTCGACAACAAGTGCACTTGAAGTTATTGAGCGAGCTACGCAGCAAACCAGCTTACCTATAAAATTGAAATTAAAGAAAAACAAGCAGCAAACTTATTTTACCCACAAAGTAGATAATGGAGTCTTGTGTATTGAAGCGAGTACTCCCGTTGCACTTTGCA
>JBOFPV010000009.1:0-4068 GCA_051660585.1 Tannerellaceae bacterium | reverse complement strand
TATGTCTCTTGCAGGTGATATGCCAAAAGAGATGTTGTCTTGGGATTCGTGTATCGCCGAATCAACTAACTCGTCATTCTGACAGGAAAAAAGCAACATGCCTGCTAATACATACATATAAGCAGTCACATTGTGATATGGATTTTTGGATAATTTCATTGTTGCTTGTTTTTATCATACATAGCAATATATACCGATGGTGTACCAATGCTACACCATCGGTTCTTTTGAGAAATAAAAGCGTGTAGCTGCTCTATTAGTTCTCGACTACTCCGCCGTCGGTAGGATGCCAATTTTCAACACCTGTTGTAAATTCGATAGGCTCAAGTCCTGTAACAGGACCTCCACCGATCAATAATCGATAGGTCACTTTTTTGCCACGATTCCAAACCTCTGTAGCTGCGCCGCCTGCTACTAAAGCCTTGCTCGAAACAGGAACTTCTAAAGAAGCATATTGATCTGCACTTCCAGTTAAATAAATATTTGTACCATCTGCCAATACTTGATATATTTTGCATGAGATTGTCAAATAAGCACCGTCTGTTTTTTGAGCAGACTTAGCCTCAAATGTTTGAGGAAGTAACATCAATGCCTGATCCTGAGAACCAACGGTTGTATATGCAGGTGTATCATCACCCACAAAACCACCTGTAACCAAAGCACTCGTTACGGTATAATTCGCTTTAGATTCTTTAAGCTCCCAACCATTTGACACATCTGTCGGCAACGTAAATGTACCTGTTGATTCGATGTTGTGGATTTGGATACCATTTGGTGCTATATCAATCTTTAGCGAACTTGTTTTGGTAGCAACCGCAAAGTGTACTTGTGTCAATGCATGCTTGAATGACAAATTAACAGCATTATTAGTTACACCAGCTTTGCTTTGCCCCTTGGCTGAAGCAAACATTACGTCAACCTGCTCTGCTTCTGTAGCCGGAACCGTATAGTCGAAGCTCAAACCGGTTTCTTTTGTAAATGATTTGTTGGTAATAGAAGCATGACCATAAGGAGCATACGCATAGAAGTCAAGTGTTTCACTTCCTGTAGGCCAATACCTCATATCGCCTTCCTTTTCGTATCCCCATGCAGTTCCGTTTGAAATAATCGGCGCACCTTCGTTGGCTGCACCCATAAAAGCCCCTGTTCCTGTACTGATAAAAGCCGTTACCCCAAATTTAGAACCGTTTGCACTAAATTCAGTATTATCATCTACCGGATTACCACGTGTGATTCCGTTGTATGCACTAAAGTGTATACCGTTTACTTGTTTGTTGTATTCAGTGTCTACAACATCGTGACTTGTACAACCTGTGATTGCTGCTGACAAAAGCAGCATAGATAAAAATTTCTCTTTCATAATATCGATAATTTAAAAATGCATGTGTATAATTAATACGTAACAATCTGATATAAAGCACACCGTTATTAATTCCGACTATACCGGAAGATCAACTTCCGTATCTTCCCATTCTTCCAAGTCCGGATTGAAAGGTCCGCTTCCATTACCTATTACTACCGGCAATGCGACTTTACCCCGAATGGTATGTATGGTATTGATATCATCTGATAGTGTGGTAATACTTTCGGTCACATCAAGCTCCACTTGGTAATCTTCTCCGTTGATCAACTCAAAATGCATCAACAGCAGATGGGGTCTATCGGCTTTCGTAACTCCATCGTGTAATCCGAAAGTTGCAAACTCGCGCCCCAACGTCCCTTTTTTTGAATTCACTTTGTCGATAGTTCGCTTATTGAGCACAAACTCAATCGTTACATTTTCATTGAGTCGAGAATCGTTATCCATCAAGCAACCCGAAGACATATTGGTAAGCTTGCATAAGGGAGTGCCGGCAAGTGATCCGATGTTTTCCACATTTATCTCTACATTTACAATGTTGGATGCGCGAATGGGTGATACTTGATACTCTTTTAAAATAACTAACTCCCCGAGTGATGGTCGGGATGTGTGGTACTTTACTTCGTCCGGGGTAACTTCCACATTACGTACGATAGCTTTGGCCAACACATCCGATTCGCCGGTGAAATAACCTTCTTGCTGTCCGAAGCGAGTTTGAAACTTTGAATTAATATTCATTGTCGCGATTGCTTTGAATGTATTTTGAACAAATGTTTCACCGAAATTTATATTGTCCAACTCCGCCTCGGTATCATTGACGAAAATGATATCATAACACCCTACGGGTAAATCCAAGTCGATTTGTCGAGCAATCGGACTGATTTCACGCAATCGCAAGACTCTGCCTGTATTCGTTTTATAAATAAATGCAGTGACTCCATTGGGTGAAAGGTCTGCTCCACTCCAATCGAGATTGAAGCGCACGGTAGCTGTGTCTTTTGTTGCGTAATACAACGGATCCCGATCACAAGACACAAGCAGCAATAGAGCAAACAGATATGTAATTATGCTAGTTTGTTTCATTTTAAAGCTCCTTTCTTATCTTCCGATTTATATTTTATGAGCCAAACCAATGACACCTTGGCCGTAAATGGCCCCCACCAGTCGCGCCGCTTTTCTACCCATGGATAACGAAATACTTTAATATTTCCATATTCGGTTCCATATACTTTGTCGTAGGATTTATAATCCATACGCATAAACCCGGCACCAAGCGCATATTCCATTTTCAGATGTTTTCCCAGTCGGTGTGCATAACCTCCTTGCAATCCCAGATTATAAAAGTGACCTTGCTCTCCATCTTCATCAAAGATTTGCAAATCGTACTTCCCGGCCCCGCCTGTAATTCCAAGACTCCATCCTTCAAGCACATTAGCTGCGGTGCGATTACCAAACCAATACTTAAGCGCTCCTTGCCCCGACAATAACTGCATCGTGAAATTTTCTTTATCAGACTTCCACCATGGAAATATGAGTTCGCCCGACACAGACCATCTATTGCCAATCGGCACTTCGATCTCAGCATTTATCGCTGAAAAAGCATCAAAAAGTAGATTCGTTTTTAGAGCAAAATGAGGCTTCTGATTGTATGATAATTGTGCAGATAAATAAGTAGAACATAACAATAGTGTTACTAAAACAAAAAACAACTTACAGTTCTTCATGACTAATAATTTTATAAGACCTGTTACTCATAGGTGTTATATTCCAAAACAGACAATACATGATTGTCATCACTCACAGAAACAGATCTTAGATTGAGATTATAATTAAGATTAAACTACTGACTTACTCAGTATCTTACATTACACAAAACGATACAACTTTATACGGGTCTATATCTCCCACAAATATATACATATTTTATTATATAATATGTATTATTACAAAATAACATATTCAACAAAGTGGTTTTTACTAATATATCTGGTTTTTTTATCACTATCTGAAGTCTCTGGTTTATATTGAAAAAAAACGGAAATAGAAAGGATAAAAAAAGGCTTCCCTTTCGGGAGGCCTTTTTTTGTTTAGTGTAATAAATAAGCTTTTAATGCTTGGTATTGTGGAGAAATTCGCACCGACTGCTTTGTGGCTGCGCGTAATTGTTGTAATGCCTCTCGTAGTTGGTCCGAACATTGAAAACGGATATCATTCGGCAGTTCAAACTTGATAGGATGAGCTGTTTCGAGTATAAATCCGGCTTCTTCGGGATTGACGGATAGATAACGACTCAACGCCTGATAGGCAACCGCTCCATGCGGATCGAGCAAATAGCCGGTGTCGTGGTATACGCTACGTATGGTAGCAAGCGTATCCTTATCACTAATGGTATACCCTTTGATTTGTCTGTTTATTGCATGATAGTTGTTTCCATATAGTTCGAGTATCCTCACAAAATTGCTTGGATTGCCCACATCCATCGCATTTGAAATGGTCGCAACCGTTGGCTTTGCGCAATAACTGCCGCTTTGTAAATAATCTACAACAGCATCGTTGGCATTGCAAGCTACAACAAAGTCGCCCAACGGAAGTCCCGATTCCTTGGCCAGCATTCCGGAGCAAATGTTGCCAAAGTTTCCACTTGGCACAGCTACCACCGGACGAGTTGCCTGAGGCTTCCACTGTTTATACCCTAGAAAATAAAAAAG
>JBOFPV010000008.1:0-32348 GCA_051660585.1 Tannerellaceae bacterium | reverse complement strand
TGAATCCGGAGGTTTTTCTATTCACAAGCCTATTTACCGACAAGTATTACTTTATGGAAGCGGTAAGGAAGGAGTACGACTTTACTCAAAAGAAAGGCTTTCCTTCTACCAATTTGGTATACGACACAAATGATCAGCGTATTTATACGTATAAAGTATATAATGCAGACTTTACCACACAAGATGAAGAAAACCTGAAGTCTCGTCCGCTAAGTGGAGATATTCTAAGTTGGCAAACACTCGAGGCTTACAAGCTGATCGAAGCCTATGAGAATGGTGAACTAAAAGGACGACTGAAAGAGATTGCATCTACGCTAAAAGAAGACTCAAATCCGGTTATTATGCTCTTGAAATCGAAGCAGTAAGTCGGCCAGTGCTAAAATGTTAGTTGGTTGTTTTACAGTATTTTGAGATTTTTATTTTGATGTCTGTTTTCGCTTAAAGTGCAGATAATTAGAATGATAAGTGTGTGTTGCTAAAAAAGGTGCAAAAAGTTCTCTATAAGGAATTTTGATGTCTGTAAGCCATTTTCCTTGTAACATGTTAGTAATCAGTATACGTTGAGACCTGCTCAATCCCCTTATTTTGTAGAAAAAAACAGAGTTCAGTGTAACGGGATGGTCTCTACCCAAATGAAGATAAGTGGATCGACATTGACGCGGTAAAAGCATCGACTGTAATTGATGCCGCGAAGAAGGATGCATTTGTCAATTGTCTTGAGAATGTCAATGAAGACAGCAATCCGATACTCCTGATCGGTGTGTTGAAGTGAGCTTCGCTTTGTTTAATTTGTTGTGTAAGAAGAACGAATTCGCTATATTCGTATTATGTTCTGAAGGAATGGTAAAAGCTTTAATATTGAATTTATTATGTGTACATACGCAGAGATAGAAAATGTAGTTCTTTCGAATGGGAAGACGGTGAAGCAAGTAAATGAAGATGTAAGTAAAGAAGTTGAACGCATTTATTTGGAAGGCTGGACAAAAGGGATCTCTATTCCGTTTTGGGATAAGAACGGGAATATATTTTTGGCAAATCCAGACGGAAGCGAAGACTTGGTGGAGTTTAATCGCAGAGAGCGCAGTTATAAAGTTTTGTCTCGTGTTGCCGAAAGTGGACAAGGACGCTATGCTTATTTGCTCAAATAACGAGAGATGGAAGCACGAAGTTTCCGATCACACGTATGGTTGGTTTGATACGTTTTTTGCAGATGCCTTCCAAGCATTGAAAGTTGATTGATCCAATTGATCGTTGTTCGATAATTATTTACAATAAGCACCGATTTTCGTAGATAGTAGATCTGGTTTCTGTGGCTGTGTTTTATGCTATTTATGCAGTTTTTGCTTTCTAGGTTGTTCGATTTGGTTGTTTTTTCAGGTTCAGAAAATCCGATTTTCAGCTCTATGAATTTCTTTTCCTATCGATGAAATGGGGTGAATTACCTAAAATGATGCATGGTTTTCATAGAACTTGGCGTTTTCGATGGTAAAAAGGCTAATTTGAATGCTTCAAAACGCTGCCTACCTCTTTCTCAAACGCCGGGCTCCTTTTTTTAATCGCTCGGCAGCGTTTGGTGAAGACGTTTACCTTTTCAACGAAGACTGTTTTCCGTTATAACGAAGAGTAAATTCATTTATAACGGTAACGCTAAACACTCTTCGTGAAAACTTTTTTCACTCACCGCGGTAACTATTTGCTCTTAACTCCATGAGGCTCGTGTGCATGTACCTATGTAAGGTCTTGTATAGGCAAAGGCAAGCATTGGGGACTTCGCTGATTCAATTTGTTTTTCTTTTCTACAGATCACTTTCATTTTCATCATTCATTTTTGAATCACCGCCGAGCAGTTTTCTTTCCCGTAATCAAAGATTGCCTATTTCTCTACAAAATATCAGATTTTATTTTGTCATAAATTCTACTCATCCAGCTAAAAAAAAGGCTGTTTTGAGGCAAACGACACTTCCTTCTCGTGAAGAGGCTTCATATTGCTTAAAACTTAAATATTACAATAAGTTATTCCGTTAAGCGGCAGTTGGGGAGTGGGCTGTTTACTATCTAAAGGAAAGGGGATCTTACTCTTGAATCGGTAGAAAAGAAGAACGGCTCATAAGGGATGGTGTATCCGTTATGAGCCGTTGTTGTATCAAGCTTTAGTTGCTTTCTGTTTCTTTCAGGATGGCTTCTGCTTCGTGCAGCCAGGATGCGGAAGAGGCATCGCTTGGCATACGCCAGTCGCCGCGTGGCGATAGGTTGATGGAACCTACTTTAGGTCCGTCGGGCATGCAGGAGCGTTTGAATTGCTGGTTGAAGAAGCGACGCAGGAAGATGACAAGCCATTTGGCAATGGTGTGTTGCGCAAAGGTGCCGTCGAAGGCTTGCGTTGCCAGGAAGAAGATCTTGCGCGGGGTGTATCCCAGGCGTAGCACATAGTATAGGAAGAAGTCGTGTAGTTCGTACGGACCTACGATGTCTTCTGTTTTCTGTGCGATCGAACCGTCTTCATCGGCCGGCAATAGTTCCGGACTTACCGGTGTGTCGATGATATCGAGCAATGTATGGCGCGATACATCGTCTACTTGCGTGTCGGCTACCCATTTTACAAGGTAACGTACCAGCGTCTTTGGTATTCCGGCGTTGACTCCGTACATCGACATTTGGTCGCCGTTGTAGGTAGCCCATCCCAAAGCGAGTTCCGACAAGTCGCCCGTACCGATTACCATGCCGCCGTGTTTGTTGGCCATGTTCATCAATATCTTGGTGCGCTCGCGGGCTTGGGTATTTTCGTACGTTACGTCGTGGATAGACGCATCGTGTTCGATGTCTTTAAAGTGTTGCTCGCAGGCTTCGCGAATGCTGATCTCTTTGATGGTAACACCAAGGTCTTTCATCAGTTGGATGGCATTGTTGTAGGTGCGATCGGTGGTGCCGAAGCCGGGCATGGTAATACCCAGAATGCGTGAACGGTCTATGCCGATCAGGTCGCACGTTTTTGCGCAAACCAGCAGAGCAAGAGTCGAATCGAGTCCGCCCGAAATACCTACCACCATACTGTGAGCATGGGTGTGTAGCATGCGTTTGGCTAGTCCCGACGTTTGAATGCTGAAGATCTCTTCGCAGCGCATGTTCATTTCACGATCGGAAGGAACAAATGGACGCGGATTGATGCTGCGGGTAAGTTGCGTAACGGTTGCTTCGGGAAGTGTAACGGCTGTACGGCTTTGCGGTGTCGGGTTCTTTACCATGGCAAGTGCTTCGGTAAAGGAGTTGCGACGGATGCGTTCGGCCTCGAGGCGTTGTAGGTCGATCTCTGCGATGAGGAGTTTTTCGTTTCGGTCGAAACGGTTGTCTTGGCTGAGCAAAGATCCGTTTTCGGAGATCATTCCTTTTCCCGCAAAAACAAGATCGGTTGTAGATTCTCCGTATCCGGCAGAGGCATATACGTATCCGCATACGCAGCGTGCCGATTGTTGGCGAATGAGTTCTTCGAGGTAGGTGTGTTTACCAATCACTTCGTTGCTGGCCGAAAGGTTGAAGATCAAATTTGCTCCTTGCATGGATAGGATAGACGATGGCGGAAGTGGTGTCCAGAGGTCTTCGCACAGTTCGATTCCGAAACAGATTTGTTTGGCATCGTCGGCAAAGAGTTGGTAACTTCCGAAAGGTACTTCCTGATTGCAAAGGGTGATCTTGGTTCCGTAGCTGTCGAGTGAAGAGGCAAACCATCTTTTCTCGTAAAACTCTCCGTAGTTGGGTAAGTACGATTTGGGGATTACTCCGCAAAGGATTCCGCGACTTACCACCACGGCTGTATTGTATAGTCTGTTTTCGAAACGCACGGGCATTCCTACAATCGATGTAAGCTGTAGTGCTTCGCTGGCACTAAGGATAGCCGACAGCGCGTTTTCGGCATCGAGCAACAAGCGTTGCTGCTGAAACAAATCGCCGCAAGTGTATCCCGTAATTGCTAGTTCGGGAAAACATACAATCTGTACGTTTGCTTGGTCGGCTTGTTGCATCAGCTCAATGATGCGTGATGTATTGTAAGGGCAATCGGCCACCTTTACTTCGGGGATAGCCGTTGCCACACGTGTGTATCCGTAGTTCATACGCTTAGTGCTGATTGGTTGCGATCAGATGGTTCTTTACCGGGTTGGCATACATCTCATACATCTTACCAAGTAAGTATTCGCTGTCCTTATTTGGAAGTTGAATCTTGGCAAGCTGACCTTCGAAGTACTTGTCAACGGCTGCGATGTCTGCTTCGTTGTATTTGTCTGCAAAACGGTCGTCGCCAAATGCTCGTTGGTATGCGATGTAGTTGATCGGGAAGAACATGTAGTTTTGATGAATCTCCTTGTCGATAATTGCGGCAACTGTGCTGTATAGCTCAGCTTTCTCCATCGAAGGGTCGAGCTTTTTCAGTTGTTCGTTGATCGGATGTCCGAAACAGAAGTGAATGTGTCCTTTGAATCCGACAATTCCTGTTTGCATATTCACTAGGTCGTCGGCAGGAGATTTCTTATGTTCTTTGTTGTCGCGCTTTTGTTGATATTCTTTGGCTTTGAGGAAGTCGCATGGGTCAAACTCGTACGAGATGGCCATCGGCTCAATGTTGAGTTCGATCAGGTTGTCGAGAATGGTTGCTTCTTCGCCACCCATCACAAGCATCTTGAGTAGAGCTTCTTGCGTGAAGTCGTTCGAGTCTTTGGCACGTCCTTCGCGTTGCGCAATCCAAACGGATTCGTTGAGTTCCTTGATTGCGTAATGGATGTATGCCGAAAGCGTCTTACTTACTTCAAGCATTTGGCGGATGGATACGCCGCGCTTTACGATAAAGCTGTTGTTGAGTCTAACTAGTTTTTCGATCCATGGCTCGATAAGTAGGTTATCGCCAATGGCTACCTGCGTCATTTCTGCGCCGGCTTGGTGAAGAACGTAGTTTAAGAAAGCTGCGTCTAATACGATATCACGGTGATTGGTGATAAAGGTATAAGCCGCATGTCTATCGATTCGCTCTTCGTGAGAATAGTCGAGTAAACTGGCTGTATTTGCCGCGATTGACTTAAGTGCCAATGCCGACATTTGTGTTTTGAATTCTCTTTTGGTGCGAAGAGAACGCATCTTGATACAAAAGCTGTCCCAATCGATCGTGGGCATAGCCGTTTTTACAGCCATCTCAAACTTAGGAGTATTCAGAAGTTCTTCGATGGTTGCTTTAACTTCGTTGTTATTTAACGGTCGAATCTCGTCAAATCTTGATGAAATCGTGTCCATATCTGGTTGTTAGTTGTTTGTCTTGTTTAGAAGTTTACGCATTGAATTCGTTTTCAATGATATCGGTCATTACATCTTTGATGTCGAGACCGGCAGCTCGTACTTGTTGCGGAATAAAGCTGGTGACTGTCATTCCCGGAGTGGTGTTCACCTCAAGTAGTTTCGGATTGCCGTCTTTTTCGATGATATAATCGACACGAATAATGCCTTTGGCATCTACGATATCGTAAATGCGAGAAGTCAACTCCTGTACCTTTTGTGTAAGCTCTTGTGAGATACGGGCCGGAGTAATCTCTTCCACTTCTCCATTATATTTGGCATCGTAATCGAAGAATTCATTTTCGGTTACAACCTCGGTAATGGGGAAGACTACACTTTTACCTTTTATTTTATAACAACCGCAAGTGATTTCTGTTCCCTGAATTAAGGATTCTAGGATAACTTCATTGCCTTCGTCGTATGCTTTTTGGATGGCCGGTACGATTTGAGCCGCTTCTTTTACTTTGGTAACACCGAAGCTTGAGCCTCCAACGTTGGGTTTGATAAAGCATGGAAGGCCAAGTTTTTCAACAACTTCCTGTTCCGAAATGGTTTCGCCGTTTTTGAGTCGGAGCGATGATGCCACCGAAATACCAAACGAGCGTAGGTAGTTGTTGCAAACAAACTTGTTGAACGTAATTGCCGACGATAGCACGCCGCAAGTAGAGTAAGGCATTCCGATCATGTCGAAATAGCCTTGAAGCAATCCGTTTTCGCCCGGAGTACCATGGATGGTAATGTAGGCGAAGTCTATATTTATTTTTTCTCCGTTTAGGATAAAGGAGAAATCGTTTTTATCGATTGGTGTTTTTTCTTCGTTGGGAAGATTTACATACCAACTGTCTTTGGTTAGTACAGCAATGTAAAGATTGTACTTTTCTTTATCAATAAATGAATAAAGTCCTTGAGCGCTCTTGAGGGATACTACAATCTCAGAAGAGTCGCCTCCTGCAATAATTGCAACATTCTTTTTCATACTTATTCGCCTAGATTAGAAGCATACGAACGCCACTTGTCGATCAGTTTTGTCATATCTTCCGGTAGTTCGCTTTCAAAATTCATTTCTTCGCCGGTACGTGGGTGTATAAAGCCCAACGTGCGTGCATGTAATGCTTGGCGCGGACAAATCGCAAAGCAGTTTTGTACAAACTGTTTGTATTTTGTAAAGGTGGTACCTTTTAGGATTTCGTGTCCGCCATAACGCTCATCGTTGAATAACGTGTGGCCAATGTGCTTCATGTGCACACGGATTTGGTGTGTACGACCGGTTTCGAGCTGGCACTCTACCAGGGTTACATAACCAAGTCGTTCTACGATACGATAGTGCGTAACGGCAGGTTTGCCTTGTTCGCCATCCGGGAATACGCTCATCTGCAGGCGATCGCGTACGTCACGACCAATGTTTCCTTCGATGCGTCCTGCTTCTTCTTTTACAGCTCCCCAAACAACGGCAAGGTATTTACGTTTGGTTGTTTTATTGAAAAACTGCGCGCTTAGGTGTGTCTTGGCATGTTCGTTTTTGGCAATCACCAAAAGGCCCGATGTATCTTTGTCGATACGGTGCACAAGTCCGAGGCGCGGATCGGTAATGTCGTAGTTGGGATCGTCTTTCAAATGAAAGGCAATTGCATTGATCAATGTACCGTTATAGTTGCCATGTCCGGGGTGTACTACCATACCCGGCTTTTTGTTTACTACCATGAGGTCGTCATCTTCGTAAACAATATCGAGTGGAAGGTCTTCCGGAATGATTTCAAGTTCTCTTTTAGGACGGTCCATCACGATGCTGATTACATCCATTGGCTTTACCTTGTAGTTTGCTTTTACGGGTTTGCCATTGGCAAGAATACTCCCGGCTTCGGCAGCTTGTTGTATTCTGTTTCGTGAAGTAGCTTCCATACGATCGGTAAGAAACTTGTCTACACGCACCATGTTTTGTCCTTTGTCGGCTACAAAGCGAAAGTGCTCGTGCATTTCTACTTCACCGGTATCTGTGTCTGAATCGTTAGCTAACAATTCATCGTCTTCTATATCTTCTAAATAATTTTCTACCATTAGAACCAAGTTTCTTCGTCGCTTTTTTCAACATTAATTTTTGAGGTATCGATCTGCTCCGTATCGATTGTATCAAGAGAGTCGGTTGGTGCTGCTTCGCCCGTACTTACAATCAATTTGATCGGAGTACTCAATGCTACACGCTTGCCCGATTGAAGAAGATTGCCATTTGACTCAACCTCTATTACCAAATCTCTAAATTCTCCCGGAACATATTCGATCTCGATATCTTCGAAACCGGTGGCTTCGAGCAGGGCTTGTGCCTGACGTACCGATAGGTCTCTGAGTTCGGGAAGTAGCGCCGATTGTGATCCGTGCGCATTGATTGTAATATATAAATTACGTCCTTCTTTTACTTTGGATCCGATTTCGGGATTTACTTCAATGATTGCTCCCGGCTTTACGTCTTTGGCATAAACGGAGTCAATGATACTGTAGTGAAGCCCTCTTGATGTAAAGAAAGGCTCAGCTTCTTCTACACTTAGACCTTTTACATCGGGTACCTCTACGGCTTGATTGTGTCTGGTGTAGATGTCGAGCCATGATAATACTCCGAATAGTACAGCTCCCGCTACCACAACAGCGAGCAGCAGGTTGATAACGATTGCATTCTTAAATATCGCAGCAAAGAATTTCTTCATCTTATCAATTTGATTTAGAAATAGTTTTTATTTATCCGAATCGTAATGATTCGCCTCCAAAAGTAATGAAAAAAGCATTATGCTTAAATACTTAATGGGTTGGTTATAAACAAAAAAAAGTAAAGGCTTACTTGTAAACCTTTACTTTTCACATAGAATATGCTAATTCTTTTCTAATTAACGGCTGTACTCGTCAGACACTGTTAATTTAGCTCTACCTTTAGCACGACGAGAAGCCAACACTCTACGTCCGTTAGCCGAAGCCATTCTTGAACGGAATCCGTGTTTGTTCTTTCTCTTTCTGTTCGAAGGTTGGAATGTTCTTTTCATCTCTATATTAGTTTTTTGTTTATTACTATCATGTACCTAATCGGGATGCAAAGTTATGCACTTTTTTTTAATAAACAAGGTGTTAGTATATTTTTGTTCATCCATTCGTATGAATATCTGATGTTTTGCTTTGGGTTTGATGTTAAACATTCTTTATTTGATTGGGTTTTAGGTACAACGTTTTCCTCTTAGGGTGTACATTTGCACTCCAAAATTAATCAAACGTAAAGCCTAATGTTGTCACAAGTATTTTACGTTCTTCTCTTTTATGTAATCGGAGAGGTCGTTAGTTATCTGATCAACGGGTTTGTGCCCGGTAGCGTGATCGGAATGTTATTGTTATTTACTGCGCTTTGTTTCAAGGTGATCAATGGCGAAAAAGTAAATAAGTTGTCCAAAGCCTTAACTGATAATATGGGTTTCTTCTTTTTACCCGCTGCGGTAGGATTAATGAGCGCATTTGATGTCCTGTCAAAGTATTGGCTCGTTATTCTTATCTCATCTACAGTGAGTACGATGCTCGTTATTATAGCGGTAGCTTTGGTACAACAGCGTATGGGAAAGGAGGATAAGAATGGATAAACTGTTCAACTCCGAGTTGTTTATGTTGTTTCTCGTTGTCGGAGTCTATTTGCTTTGCCAACAACTATTCAGAAAAACCCGCATTGCTCTGCTTCACCCACTTCTCACAGCCACAGGTCTTATTATTCTTTTTCTGAAAACTTTTGATATTCCGTATGAGTCGTTCAAAGAGGGTTCTAGTTTTGTGAACTTCCTTCTTGGGCCGTCGGTAGTTGCGTTGGGCTATGTACTCTACGAACAGATACGCTATATCAAAGGGAATGTGATCTCGATACTTACCTCGATATTCGTAGGTTCGCTCGTGGGGATTGTAAGTGTGATGGCTATTGCTTATGAAATGGGAGCCGATAATGTGTTGATTGCATCGTTGCAACCCAAGTCGGTAACCACTCCCATTGCAATGGGTATTGCCGAGAAAGCCGGAGGGATTCCTTCCATTACAGCAGTCGTAGTGGTTGCTGTCGGTATTTTTGGTAGTATCATCGGTCCGGTTCTGATGCGTATGATGGGGATTGACAGTAAGATTGCCAAAGGTTTAGCATTGGGTGCTTCGGCGCACGGACTGGGCACGTCGATTGCAATTCAAATGGGAGCTATCGAAGGGGCCATTAGCGGTTTGGCCATCGGACTTATGGGGGTAATGACGGCACTTCTTGTTCCTGTAGTTTCGTGGGTAATGTCTCTTTTTTGACAAATTGATATTATTTCATTGATTAGCAATCATTTTATACGTTTTTTTGGAGCAAGCTGATCGTGCTTCATTTGCTTATGTGAGGTAAATACGCTACTTTTGCGCCATTAAAACGAAACAAATTATTTACTATAATCATAAGCTTATTTTATGGCAAGTACTTCAGATTTCAGAAATGGTATGTGTCTTGATATCGATGGCTCATACTACTTTATCGTTGAATTCCTTCACGTTAAACCAGGTAAAGGTGCAGCTTTCGTTCGCACAAAAATGAAAAACGTTACTACAGGTCGTATCCTTGAAAGAACGTTCAATGCTGGTGTTAAAGTGGATGAAGTAAGAATCGAAAGACGTCCTTATCAATTCCTATATAAAGATGACATGGGGTATAACTTCATGCACACTGAAACTTTTGAGCAAATCACTATTCCTTCAGAAAGCATCGCGGGTGTTCAGTTCTTGAAAGAAGGTGATATCGTAGAAGCAATGGTACACGCTGAAAGCGAAACTGTACTTACTGCTGAACTTCCTGCTCACGTAATTCTTGAAATTACTTACACTGAGCCAGGTGTGAAAGGTGATACTGCAACAAATACATTGAAACCGGCTACAGTTGAAACTGGTGCTGAGGTTCGTGTTCCTTTGTTTATCAACATTGGTGAGAAGATTAAAATCGATACACGCGACGGTTCTTACATCGAACGTGTAAGACAATAATACTCAAGACCTCGATCTTGTGAGAGAAGCGGAATGTGCATGGCACGTTCCGCTTTTTTTGTATCTTGTAAATTGAATTTATTGATTGTTAGACACTTGTTTGAATTAATTTGTATATTTGTGTATACTAAATAATAACGATATATGTTTAAGAATATTTTCAATTCGCGCAGTCAAAAAAATATTGAATCTAATAAGTCGGATACCTCTTTAGACCGAGTAGATATGCTTAATGTTCATGATGCATGTTTTACAATAGCACAAACCATTCAAAAGGAGTTTTCTTATTTTGAAATTGTTGATGGAATGTTTCATGACAAAGGTTATCAGATAATCTTAGAAAACAATACAGTTTATGATATTCTTAATTTCAAAACTATTATAGACAATGCTTTATGTGATTTGCCAATGACTGTTTATCAGGGATGGGAAGTTCAAGATGATTTTATTTATAAATTGCTCGTGAATGGTAGTACATCATTAGGAATCTTTATTAAAAGAATATTTGAAAAAAATGAGGTTACTATTATTTATAAGGTATAGAGAGTGCTATTATTCTTAATATTTTATCAAAATAAAAAAGCTACTCAAATTATGAATAGCTTTTCTATTTTATACTATTGATTAGTATAAAATGCAAGACCTAAGGGTTTGAGACCAGGGACACCTAAGGGATTATGATGCAAAGGTAATTAATGTTTTTGATATTCACAATATGTTAGTTGGAAAATGATGAAAATAAAGGAAGTAGAAAGAGTAATATCCAAGTCTCGTTTTAAAAGATACAAAGAGGCCTGCAAAAATCGCCGAGATTTAGCACTTGAGTTGTATTGCCTTAATTTGGAATTAAGTGAAAGACTATATGGTTATATAAGTGTTTTTGAGGTTTGTTTAAGAAACAGTATTGATAGTAAGTTGAAGGAGTCTTATAATAACGGATGGTTAACAACACAAACCAAGCCAAATGGTTTTTTAAGTCAGAATGCATTAAGTGGATTACGAGCTAAATCTATAGAGGCAAGAGAACGTATTATGAAAAATAAACCTAAAGGTTTTACGCCCGATAGACATTTAGCAGCTCTTAGTCTCGGTTTTTGGGTCGATTTATTTAAAAAGAAAGCTTACGCAGCGACAGGGAAGATCTTACTAGAAATATTCCCAAATAAAGAAAAAGGACTAACAGCTACAACTGTATGGAAAGATTTGTCTAAAATTCGGATTATTAGAAATCGTATTGCACATCACCAACCAGTTTGTTTTAAAGATACTTTGATTGACTTAGATAAAGTTGAAGAAGTGATAATGTTAATAAACAGGTATATGTCATATTTAGGATGCGATGTTGAGATTCTATTTTCTAATCTTCCAGATCCTACTGAAACTTTAGAAGAAATTAATAAAATACGAGATAAAATCTAATCGATTTTTTTATGCACAAAACTACAAGGCTGGTTATTAAAGATTGGGCAGAAGAAGATCGCCCGCGCGAGAAGTTACTTTCTAAAGGGGTAAATGCTTTGTCCGACTCTGAGCTGGTCGCTATTTTGATTGGAAGTGGCAATCAAGACGAAACCGCAGTGGAATTATCACAACGTATCTTAGCTTCGGTCGATAACAATATCAATCAACTCGGAAAAACTACGGTGCCGGAGCTGGTGGCAGGATTCAAAGGAATCGGCGAAGCAAAAGCCGTCTCCATTGTTGCGGCAATGGAGTTGGGGCGCCGAAGAAAGGCAGCCGATATGATGCAGCGTCAATCCATTATGAGTAGCAAAGACGTGTATGAATACTTTTATCCGATTGTGATTGATTTGCCCTACGAAGAGTTTTGGATGGTAATGGTAAATCGCTCGAACAAAATCATTGATAAAGTAAAACTGGGGCAAGGAGGAGTAGGTGAGACGTTTGTCGATTTAAAGATCTTGCTAAAGAATGCGGTACTCTCCTTGTGTTCGGGTGTATTGTTGGCTCACAACCATCCTTCGGGCAACAGGCGACCGAGCGAAGCAGATGATAAAGTGACCAAAAAGATAAAAGAGGCTTTAGATATACTTGATATTGCGCTACTCGATCATGTGATAGTTTGTGATGGTGGATATTACAGTTATGCCGACCATGAAAAAATTGTATCTTTGTAAAAATCAAATATGATAAATATGGAGAACGAATTCCTACAAATAGAAGAAAATATCGTAGACATGTTGAAGACGGTTTACGACCCTGAGATTCCGGTAAACATTTATGACCTCGGACTGATCTACAAAGTAGAAGTAAACGAAGACAAAGACGTAACGGTAGAGATGACGCTTACGGCTCCTAACTGTCCGGCGGCCGATTTCATTCTTGAAGATGTTCGCATGAAGGTAGAATCGGTAGAGGGTGTAAAGAGTGTGATTGTAAATCTTGTGTTTGAACCAGAATGGGACAAAGACATGATGTCTGAAGAAGCAAAACTAGAACTAGGGTTTCTATAATCGAATAGCCGGTGAGTAGAACTAAAATTTATTTTGCGTCTGATGCACATCTCGGGGCCCGATTTCATAAAGATCCGCAAGAGGTAGAACGACGATTGGTACGATGGCTCGATTCGATAAAGGACGAAGCAAAAGCGATTTATTTCTTGGGAGACGTGTTCGACTTCTGGTTCGAGTACAAGCATGTAGTGCCAAAAGGTTATGTGCGCTTTCTAGGAAAACTAGCCGAACTATCGGATTCCGGAGTTGAGATTCATCTCTTTCTAGGCAATCATGATATGTGGATGTTTGATTATCTGGAAAAGGAAATCGGAGCTACCATTCATAGCGAGCCATTGGTTGTAGATATCGAAGGCAAGCGCTTTTACCTTTCGCATGGAGACGAAGCATACTTGGTGCGCCCGGGGTATAAACTCATTTATACGTTGTTTCGTAATAAGTGGTGTCAAAAGCTTTTTGCAATGATTCATCCTCGATTGGCTTTTGGCTTTGCTCGCGGATGGTCGCTTCAAAGTAGAAAGAGCGGGATCAAGCGTGAAGAAGAAATCAGCTTTAAAGGAGAAGATGTAGAAGAGCAGGTATTATTTGCCAAGCAATATTTGCAGAAAGATCCTTCGATCAATTTCTTTATCTTCGGACACAGGCACATCATGCTCGACTTGATGCTCTCGCGTTCGGCGCGTATTATTATTGCGGGCGATTGGATGCAGTATTTTTCCTACGTAGAGTTTGATGGAGAAGATTTGTTTCTCGATCAATTCGAATTGGAATAGAGCAAAAATCGAAAAAGAGATTGCATCATAATCTTGCAGTTCGATTGCAGGATATATAAAATAGAAAAAGCGTCACGAGACAACTCGTGACGCTTTTTTATTATGGCATTGTTTGTTCTGTAGAACGCGAATTACTTAGAAAGGATTTCCATAGTATCTGAAGCAATCATGAACTCTTCGTCAGTTGGTACAACCATTACTTTAACGCGAGAGTTTGGAAGGCTAAGAATAACTTCTTCACCACGAAGACCATCATTCTTTTCTACGTCGAATTCGATACCCATGAATTCCATATCTTTACATACAGCCGAACGAGTTACCCATTGGTTTTCGCCTACACCACCTGTAAATACAAGGATGTCAAGACCACCAAGAGCAGCAGCATAAGCGCCGATGTATTTCTTGATACGGTAGTTGTACATTTCCATTGCAAGGATTGCGTTTTTGTCGCCCTTTTCAATAGCGTCTTCGATGTCACGCATATCTGAAGAGATTTCAGAAAGACCCGCAACACCAGATTCGCGGTTGATAAGGTTAGAAAGACCTGCCGCATCAAGATGTTCTTTTTCCATAATGAAAGAAAGAGCACCTGCGTCAACGTCACCAGCACGTGTACCCATCAACAAACCTTCAACCGGAGTCATACCCATACTGGTATCGATTGATTTTCCGTCTTTGATAGCTGTGATAGAACCACCGTTACCGATGTGAGCAGTGATGATTTTTTGCTCTTCGAAAGGAACACCAAGAATTTCACAAGCACGTTGTGAAACATAGCGGTGACTTGTTCCGTGGAAACCATAACGACGCACGCCATATTTCTTATATAGAGAATATGGAAGACCATACATATATGCATAATCAGGCATTGTTTGGTGGAATGCTGTGTCAAATACACCGATTTGAGGAACGTTTGGCATCAAGCGAGTTACAGCGTTGATACCTTTCAAGTTTGGCGGATTGTGAAGTGGAGCCAACTCGATGCACTCTTCCAATTGTTTGATCACTTCGTCGTTGATCAATACAGAAGAAGCAAATTTCTCTCCTCCGTGTACTACGCGGTGACCTACTGCGTTGATTTCATCAAGTGATTTGATGCAACCGTACTCGGCGCTAGTTAGAGTGTGAAGGATAAAGTCGATAGCAGCATTGTGCTCAGTCATTTCTTTTTCAAGAACAACTTTTTTACCTTCCGGTGTAACAAGTTTCAAGAAAGAACCAGGAAGACCGATTTTTTCTACGACACCTTGTGCCAATACATCACCGTTGCTCATGTTGAACAACTTATACTTTACTGATGAACTACCGCAGTTCAGAACAAGTACTTTCATATTATTATATGGAATAATTTAATGATTCTGAGATTGAATTATTTTTGGTTATTCTTGATACCGATAGCTTGGTTTGCAGTGATAGCAACCATTTTATAGATATCATCTACCGAACAACCGCGAGATAGGTCGTTGATCGGAGCAGCAATACCCTGAAGGATTGGACCTACAGCTTCTGCACCAGCCAAACGTTGAACAAGTTTGTAAGCGATATTACCAACCTCTAGAGAAGGGAATACCAATACGTTTGCTTTACCAGCGATTTCACTTCCCGGAGCTTTGCTTTCACCTACCGATGGAACGATAGCAGCATCAGCTTGAAGTTCGCCGTCAATTTTAAATTCAGGAGCCATTTCTTGAGCAATACGAGTAGCTTCCACTACTTTATCTACTACCTCATGAGATGCACTTCCTTTTGTAGAGAAGCTCAACATAGCTACACGTGGTTCTACACCAACGATGTCGCGAGTTGTTTGTGCAGTAGAAACTGCGATTTGAGCTAGTTCCTGTGCATTTGGGTTTGGCATTACAGCACAATCCGCAAATACCATAATACCATTGTCACCATAAGCTTTGTTTGGAACAAACATGATGAACGCGCCTGAAACAACGCTGATACCCGGAGCTGTTTTTACGATTTGGAAAGCTGGGCGCAATACATTACCTGTAGTGTTTGCAGCACCTGCGATTTCACCATCCGCATCACCGTTCTTAATCATCAAACAAGCAAGGAAAAGAGGATCTTGAGCTAGCACAGTTGCTTTCTCAATTGTCATGCCTTTGCTCTTTCTTAGTTCGAAAAGCAAGTTTGCGTAAACCTCTTTCTTTTCATTGTTGATTGGGTCAACGATTGTTGCGTTTTCAATATTGGTAAGACCAAAGTTGTTTGCCAACGATTTGATTTCTTCCGGATTTCCGATAAGAATGATATCAGCGATACCGTCTGCGATTAGGCGATCTGCCGCTTTCAATGTTCTTTCTTCTGTACCTTCAGGAAGAACAATTCGTTGTTTGCTTGCTTTAGCGCGAGCAATAATTTGTTGCATCAAGTCCATTTGGGAATAGTATTATTTTTATTGTATACTTTATTCTACCGTTGTATTTTGGTGCAAAATTACGAATAATGCAATATAGAGTTTGCAAAATAGATGCTAAATTTCAATCTGAAGATGTCAGTTTTGTAAGATTTAACAATTTTGCCCCCTCTCTTACTCTGAAAGAAAGGCTTGAAGCTCTTCGGCCGAAATGTTGACGCGGAGTTTCGCGTTTTGTGCTACCGAGATTTTACCGCGCTCTTCGGATACAATAATAACTTTGGCGTCGGTCTCTTGGGTCATCCCTAGTCCGGCACGGTGCCTAAGTCCCAGTTCTTTTGATATTTCGATGTGCTGAGAAATGGGAAGAATACAGCCGGCCGCCTCGATACGATTGTCGGCAATCACCATGGCTCCGTCGTGGAGCGGACTGTTTTTAAAGAAGATATTTTCGATAAGTCGGGCGTTGACATTCGCATTGATGATTTCACCGGTATGGGCATACGAGGTAAGATCCATCTCTTTTTGGATCACAATGAGTGCGCCGGTCTTCTTCTTGGCCATGTTGATCACGGCCAGTACTACCGGAGCAATGTATTGGCCTTCGGGTTGCGCGTCGTAACCTTTTCGTTTGAAGATGGAGGATAAGAAGCTAAGTCCGCGGTGCGAACCCAATGCCAGCAAGAAACGTCTGATGTCGTCTTGAAATAAGATGATCAAGACAAAGAAGCCAACACTGATAAACTTGTCGAGAATGGCCCCCATAAGTTTCATTTCCAACACTTGCGAAACAAGGATCCATACAATAATAAAAGAGATGATACCGCTGAAGATGGCCGTATTGCCCGAAGCCTTCATCAGCTGATATGCTTTGTAAAGGAAAAATGCCGCAAGTAATATATCGATTGCGTCTTTTATATTAAAGTTCATCCAAAGGAGCATAGTATCTTATTTTAGTGTCCGTTCTTGATTGCTTCGAGTAGTTTCACGGTCTCCACCGCTTCTTTTACATCGTGCACGCGCAGCAGATGTGCTCCGCCCAACAAGGCGAATGTATTTAATACCGTTGTGCCGTTTAGGCTTTGCTCGGCAGAAGTCTCGAGGGTTTTATAAATCATGCTTTTGCGGGAGATACCCACCAGTACAGGACGTTGAAAGATTTTAAATTCGCTGATGTTGTGCATCAATTCAAAGTTTTGCTGCACGGTTTTGCTAAAACCGAATCCCGGGTCCACGATGATATCATTTACCTTAAGGCGCGTAAGCATGTTGATCCGTTCCGAAAAGAACATCATGATTTCATCCATCAGGTGATCGTAGTGCGTAAACTGTTGCATCGTTTGTGGAGTACCGCGCATGTGCATCATAATATAAGGTACTTGCAGTTGAGCAATGGTTTCAAACATGTTTGCGTCTATAGTACCTCCCGATATATCGTTGATGATATCCGCGCCATGCTTCTCTACACAAGCCTTGGCAACCTCTGCTCTGAAGGTATCTATCGAAACAACGGCATCCGAATTTACTTGCTTGATCAATCGAAGTCCGGTTTCGAGTCGGCTCAACTCTTCCTCTACGCTGATGTCGATAGCCGACGGGCGCGAAGAGTATCCGCCTATATCAACGATGTCGCCTCCTTCATTGAAGATGGCTTCGATGCGTTCACAAATTTCTTTTTCCGTTTGTTTGCGGCTTCCCGAGTAAAAAGAGTCGGGGGTTACATTGAGTATTCCCATAACCATCGGACGGGTAAGCTCTCTTAAGTTGCCTTTTATATTGAGTGAAGGAATCATGTTTTGATAGATGCTTAGTATATACTAGTAGAGTCGTTTTGTAAATAAAGTCGACGTGCGTAAAGTTAAGAAACAAATCAAATGCTTAGGCTTCGTATAATCCGAAATCGTGTTTATTTTTGTTGTATCATTGAAAGATGAATTGGTAAACACGTTACAACTAAGTTTGTTCTACGTATATATTAAGCTTAGACACGTACGTGTGTACAACTTAGACAGGTATATGACAAGAATGCGTCACGATCGTGTACACATCTTAGACACGTACCTGTCTAAGCTTAATAGTAATCGTTGTAATAGAAGGAGGAAACGATAAATGAAATTAGAAGACATATATCAGCTTTATAAAGCTCACCCGGTGGTGACTACCGATACGCGCAATTGTCCTGAGGGATCTATGTTTTTCGCCCTTAAGGGAGAGCGTTTCAATGGAAATGAGTTTGCGGCACAAGCGTTGGAAGCAGGCTGCGCTTACGCAGTCATCGACGAACCGGTTTATAACCTGGGCGATCGATATATTTTGGTAGACGATGTGCTGAAAACCTTGCAAGATCTGGCGCATTACCACCGCATGCAGTTACGAATCCCTGTAGTAGGGATTACGGGAACCAACGGGAAAACAACGACAAAGGAGTTGGTCTCGGCGGTTTTGTCTACTAAATACAATACCTTATATACACTGGGCAATTTCAATAACCACATTGGAGTTCCCTTAACATTGCTCCGATTAAATGAAGAGCATGAAGTGGCTGTAATCGAGATGGGTGCTAATCATCCAGGAGAGATTGATGCGCTGGTTCAGATTGTTGCGCCGGATTACGGACTGATCACCAATGTTGGTTCCGCCCATCTTGAAGGATTCGGTTCGTTCGAGGGTGTTGTAAAAACGAAGACCGAATTGTATCGTTACCTTGGTAAGCACGACGGAACCGTATTTATCTCGTCTGAAGATGCATTGCTTCAATCGCATGCCACAGAGTTGAAGAAGATTCTTTACGGTGTAAGTGAAACGGCAAACTATCGTGGCGAGTTGGACGACAAAAGCTTGTTTGTTTCTTTTTCATTCACGGTAAATGGTGATTCGTATCCTGTGCATACGCAACTGATCGGAGGGTATAATTTTTACAATCTGATGGCAGCAGTAGCGGTGGGTTCTACCCTAGGGGTGCTTCCGGAGCAGATTGTAAATGCGCTAGAATCATACACTCCGACCAACAATAGAAGCCAGTTTCAAGATACTGGCAAGAATAAGTTGATCATTGATGCTTACAATGCCAATCCGAGTAGCATGAAGGTTGCGATCGAAAACCTCAAGCAGATTGATGCTCCTTTCAAAGCCGTGATCTTGGGCGACATGCGCGAACTGGGACAAGCCTCGGCAGAGGAACATCGAAAAGTTGTAGAACTTCTCAATACCGCTCAGTTTGATAAAGTGTGGTTATGTGGAACGGAGTTTGCCAATAACAACAGTGAGTTTCTGTGTTTTCCTACGATCGATTTATTAAAAGCGGCATTGATCGAAAATCCGATAAATGGGTATACGATCCTAATCAAAGGGTCGCGCGGAATGAAACTGGAACAGATCTTAGATATTCTATAAGGAAACATTTTTGCGGATTGATATTAATAAAAACGGATGATAAGTAAATTTTTTTTATTTATTATCCGTTTTGTATTTAAATATTTATATTTTTGTTCAAGGTGATCTATTGATTACTATGTAAATAGCTTATTGCATAAAATTTACAATCCAACTAATAATAAATAGATATGATATTAGCATCTCTTGCGGATAGTGCTACGATAGAAGCTGCGCATCCGTTGTTTAAAGCTGCTTTTGATTTTATTCGTACCACAGACTTGTTGGCGATGCCTTTGGGGAAAGTGGAAATAGACGGTAAAAATATATTTGCGATCGTCTCGCATGTGGAGGCAAAAACGGCAGAAGAAGCGATACTTGAAACTCATAAAAAATACATTGATATTCAAATTCCATTGTCGAACTATGAAAGATACGGGTGGAAATGTGCGCATGAGTTGAAAAATATCGCAAAGCCTTACGACGAACAAGATGATTACGCATTGTTTGCAGACAAGCCAAGTACGGTTGTGAAAGCTGAACTAGGTGAATTCGTTGTCTTTTTTCCTTCTGATGCACATGCACCTTGTATTGGTGAAGGAACGATTAAAAAAGTCGTAATTAAAATAGCGGTGTAAACTATATTACACCTTGACATTCGATTGTCGTGAATATAAACCTTGGAAAATCAGTAACCTTAAATAATATAGCATGAAAACGTATAGTGTTATTCAATCGGAAGAATCAAGTAAAACAATTTCTATCAAAAGGAAGATTCTTCAATCTTATTTGACCAACGGCAATTCTACAATTGCCGATATTTGTAAGGAAATGGAATTAAGTGTTCCAACTGTAACAAAACTGATTGGTGAACTACAAGAAGAACAACTCATCAAAGAGTTTGGAAAGCTCGATCGTAACGGTGGTCGCCGTCCTAGTGTATATGGATTGAATCCGGAGGCCGGCTATTTCGTGGGAGTAGAAATAATGAATGATCACCTCAATATTGGGGTGGTTGATTTCAGTGGTCACTATATTCGTGAATATGGTAAAACAGTTTCGTTTACTGTAGAAAATACGGATAAGAACTTCGAGGCTCTCTGTAAAATTATTGCCGATTATCTTATTGAACTCCCTCAGGCATATACAAGGGTTTTCAATGTAGGAATTACGATCTCGGGACGTGTAAATCCGGAAAAAGGAGTTTCATATACACTTTATGATTTCGTAGAGGAACCTTTGGCAGATGTTCTTTCGGAAAAGTTAGGGGTAAAGGTGTTACTTGACAATGATACAAGAGCGATGGGATACGGCGAGTTTCATCACGGTGTTGTTGACAAAGAGAAAAATGTGATCTTTCTTAATTTTTGCTGGGGATTTGGAATATCTATCATCATTGACGGTGTTCCTTATTTTGGAAAATCAGGGTTTTCCGGAGAACTAGGGCATATGTCGTATTTCGATAATGAGATCATTTGTCAATGCGGAAAGAAAGGTTGTGTTGAAACAGAGGTTTCGGGATGTGCCGTTGATCGCATCTTGAGGGAGAAATATAATAAGGGGACTAGTACCATTTTGGCTGAAAAAATAGATTCCAAACAAATCTTATCAATCGAAGATATTATTCAGGCCGTAAAAGATGAAGATACTCTTGCTATTGAAATTGTAGAAGATGCATCCTACAAGATGGGAAAAATCATGGCCGGAATGATTAATGTTTTCAATCCCGATTTGGTTGTGCTGGGTGGTCCGTTTGCAAAATTAGGCGAATACATTCGATTGCCTTTTAAGAGTGCAGTGAAGAAGTATTCGATCAACTTAGTAAATAAAGATACAGAGATTAAAACATCTACGCTTGAAAATAAATCAGGCGTTGTGGGTATTTGTCTCATTGCTCGTGCCAGAATGCTCGAGTTAATGTAGTTGTAAAATCGAATGAATAGAATTATTAGAATCATAAGTGCTTTTGCCGGAGTTTGTGCTCTGGTTGCTTGTAGTGAGAATAAAAAGATAGCGTCTGACGCTTGTTTGTGGAGTACTTTTCCTTCGGTATCGGCCCAAAAGGATTATCCGGCGATTGGTGTTTCTGCAATGTATGCGGGGGTAAATAACCAACATCTATTTATGGCTGGAGGAGCCAATTTTCCGGATACACCTGTTGCAGACGGAGGAAAGAAAGCTTATTACATGCAAATCTTCACAAAACGTATTGGCGACACAGGCTCGGAATGGTGTTATGTCGGTGATTTACCCACAACAGCTGCTTATGGTGCTAGTGTTTCTACTCCTTCGGGAATCGTATGCTTAGGCGGAAATAATGAGTACGGAGCATTCAATACGGTTTTACGTTATCAAATAAGTGAAAACGGATTGCTGCAAAAGTGCGACACGTTGCCTCAGTTGCCTTGCAAGATGGATAACTTTGCTGCGGCAAACAATGGGAATATCATTTATGTTGCCGGGGGCAATGTGGATGGAAGTCCGGGAAATCGTGTTTTCTGTTTGGATACGGATCACTTGAATGCGGGTTGGCTTGAGTTGGAATCTTTTCCGGGAAAGCCACGTGTGCAACCTGTTGTTTCTTTTCAACGAATTGAAGGAAAAGGAATATTGGTATTAGCCGGTGGTTTCTGTGGCTATTCAGCTCAGAATGTAGATCCAGAAGTTGCTAAAGATATTGCTATTCTAGATATAGAAAACGGTGTTTGGCGCGTAAAGCAAGGGCCTGTTTCTCCCGATCAAAAAACAATTGCATTGGGGGGGGCATGTGCTGTTGCCGTAGATGATTCGCTGACCTTATATACCGGAGGGGTAAATGATTCTATTTTCCTTTCTGCTCTTAATCGGGAGAAGGAGATGAAGATTGCACGAATGGAGGAGAATACAAAAGCGCTAGATTCGCTGCAGCACGTGCAACGAAGTTATTTGCTTGAACCTGCTTCTTTTTATCAGTTCAATCCTTATACATTAGTATATAATGCTGCAAAGGATCGGTGGTCGATACTGACCAAAGATGCTTCGAGTGCGCGAGCCGGTGCCATGATGGTGGCTACGGCAGATAGCATATATTTGTTTAATGGAGAAGCGAAGCCCGGAATTAGAACAGGGGAGAATTTGATGATTGCGATTTCTTGTATCCAAGATTGACCTTTATTGGTCAAACTGAATATTATTCGAACGACAAATAGTGTATTAAACGCTGTTTGTCGTTTTCTGTAAATTCCTCTAGCATCATTAGTTCAGTCCAATTACGAATCTTGCTTCGATGTTTTAGTAAGTATTGAATGGCTTTTGATTGCTTGAATGATAAGTATGGGTGCTTGGCCAAGGAGTCGTAGGGAGTCTGATTGATTGGAATTTTTTCAATATCAGCTTTGGGGATATGCAGCCAAGATTGAAATTTATCAACACTTACAGAGTCGATTCCTCGTATTTCATACAACTGATTGATCGAATAGTATCCTCCTAATTTATTCTTATATTGTACGATTCTCTTTGCTGTAGTGGTTCCGATGCCCGGAATCATCTTGAGTTCTGAGGTATCTGCGTGATTGAGATCAATCAAAACTCCTTTTTTATATTTCGGTTGATACTCATACTTTCCTTGCTGGGCAGAAGGTCTTCTTTCTCCTTTTAATTGCTGGTTTAACTTTTGAGGGTGTGGAAGAGGGATGGTGTCATTCGCTCTCAACATGGTTCCTTCTTCGTCGAAAATAAAAAAAGAGCTTCCAATTGCCAAGCTTATAACAAGCAGGGCAATCAAAGCTCTTTTCTCTTTGTATGTAAAGTAAAATAGGTCTTTCAATGCATTCATAAGTGTGGTATTAGATAAAAGGTCTTTCTTTCTATGATTGGAAGAATTTAAATGCTCCCAATTCATTCAAGAAAATAAGGGCTATCGCTGCAGGTGCGATAAAACGGAGTACAAACGAAAACCCATTGAAGAAGTAGAAAGGAACCGTGCCGTTGTTGGTTAGTTCGGCTTTCAATACCTTTTTGTCTATTCTCCATCCTACAAAGTAGCAGATAAGCATACCTCCAATCGGAAGCATCACTTTTGCTGTTACAAAATCAAGTAGTTCGAATACGGTAAGACCAAATATGGTATTATCTTTTAAGATACCAAAAGATAAAGTACTTAATACTCCTAAAACCATAACAATACCGGTAACGATCCATGCTGCTTTTTTACGATCAATCTTCAACTCTTCGTTTACAAACGCAGTTGCAACTTCGTGCATTGAAATTGTTGATGTAAGGGCTGCTACTGCTAGAAGCAGATAAAAGATCGTTGCCCAAAATATAGAGAATGGCATTTGTTGGAATACGTTTGGCAGCGTAATAAATACAAGCTCTGTGCCTTGTGAGGGTGCAATACCAAAGCTAAATACTGCTGGAAAGATGATAACACCTGCCATTACAGCAACAAGTGTATCTAGCGTAAGTACAGAAAATGCTGTTTTTACAAGCTTTGTATCACTACTAAAGTAGGAACTGTATGTAATCAAAGTCCCCATACCGATACTCAATGAAAAGAACGCTTGTCCCAGAGCACTAATAATAACTTTTGAATTTATCTTTGAGAAGTCTGGTTGGAACAAAAATTTCAATCCTTCCATCCCATTAGGGAGCATAACTGAGCGAATTGCCAAAATCGTAATGAAGATGAATAGAAGAGGCATCATGATTTTAGAGGCTCTTTCGATCCCTTTTTGTACACCGGCCGAAATAATAAAGTGAGTGAGAAGTAAAAAAACCATCGTCCAAATAAGTGGTTTGTAGTTGTGTGATGTGAACGATGAAAACTCACTGGCATACTCTGCGGTACTTTGATGACCAAGGGAGTTGGAAAGAGATTGCCATAAATACTCAAGTGTCCATCCAGAAATAACACTGTAGAAGCCTAAGATAAAGAATGCTGCAACTACAAACATTATTCCTATCAGATTCCACTTTGTCCCTGGAGCTAGAACGTTAAATGCTCCAAAGGCATTGCTTTTGGAGTGACGACCGATAAAGAATTCTGTAAGCATAACTGGTAGGCCTAGTAAAAGGACGCAGCCAATATAAACAAGCAAAAAGGCTGCTCCTCCGTTTTGACCTGCTTCATATGGGAATCGCCAGATATTGCCTAATCCAACTGCACTACCTACTGAAGCTAGGATAACTCCGAGCTTACTGCCAAAGGTGGCTCTTTCCTGATTTGTCATAAATGTAAAAACTAATTATTGTGTAATAAATAAGAATACTTCTTCCAATAGACCTTCTCAGGTCTTATTTTGTGAATCTAGTGGTGCAAATATCTGAAAAAACAACCGAGATGACAACGACTAGCGTGTAACTCGGCTGTTTTTATTTCTGAAAAATATTTATCTAAATAGATAAATGTGTATTTGAGTAGAGATAAATATCTAATGAGCTAGAAATCCATGAGTAAGCTTACAGCAATTTGAACAATCCTAATTCGTTTAGGAAGATCAAAGCAATTGCGATTGGTGCAAAATACTTCAGTAAAAATCTATATACTGTAAAGAAACGGAATGCAATGGTGCCGTGATTGGTAAGCTCATCTTGTAAGATGTGCTTCTCAACTCTCCAACCTACAAAGATACAGATAAGCATACCGCCTAAAGGAAGCATAATTTTGGCAGTAATGAAGTCTAAGAAGTCGAAGAATGTTTTACCAAAGATGGTAAAGTCTTTCATTACTCCGAATGACAACGAACTTAATACGCCTAGTGAGACAACCAGTCCTGATACGATCAAAGCAGCTTTTTTTCTACTGATTTTGAATTCTTCTTGCATAAATGCGGTTACTACTTCGTGCAATGAAATAGTAGAGGTAAGAGCCGCAACAGCAAGTAAAATATAAAAGATTGCCGACCAAACTGCTGCAAATGGCATTTGTTCAAATACATTTGGAAGTGTAATAAATACCAATTCCGGGCCTTGCGATGGTTGAATTCCGAAGCTGAATACCGCAGGGAAAATGATGATTCCCGACATTATAGCTACCAACGAATCGAGAACCATTACCGATAAAGCAGTATGCTGAAGGTTTGTATTTTTTCTAAAATACGATCCGTAGGTTATAAGAATTCCCATACCAATACTCATAGAGAAGAATGCTTGCCCCATAGCACTTAGTATTACGTCAGAATTGATCTTCGTAAAATCTGGCTTGAATAAAAAGGTTAACCCTTCCATTCCATTAGGTAAAGTGACAGAGCGAATAGCCAAAATAATAAGGATTACAAATAATAATGGCATCATAATCTTAGAGTAGCGCTCGATCCCTTTTTGCACTCCGGCCGAGATTATCAGGTGCGTGAGTGCGACAAAGATTACGGTCCAAAAGATAGGGCGGTAGGTTCCACTTGTAAATGCGGAGAATTCCTGTGTAAACTCAGCGCTAGATTGATTCATCAACCCTCCACTCAACGCTTGCCATAAGTACTCAAGGGTCCACCCTGATATTACGCTGTAAAACCCAAGAATAAATAAGGCAGATAATACGCCTAATACACCGATTGCGTACCATTTTGTTTTAGGTGCCAATACTTGAAAGGCTCCAAATGCATTTTTTCTAGATTTGCGTCCGATATAAAACTCTGCCAGCATAGCGGGTAAACCCAAAAGAAGAACGCTACATACATATACGATAATGAATGCTGCTCCTCCGTTTTGTCCTGTTTCATATGGAAATCTCCATATATTACCCAATCCTACGGCACTACCAACCGAGGCAAGAATTACTCCAAGTTTACTTCCAAACTTGGCTCTTTCATGATTTGTCATAATTGGTGTTTATGTTTTTTGTTTATAATTCGTGTTGTGTAGATTATTTCGATTAACGGCTACTCTACAATATAGCCGTCTTTCATATGAATGGTGCGATCTGTAATCTTAGCCAACTCTTCGTCGTGGGTTACAATCACAAAGGTTTGGTTCATTTTGTCTCGTAATTCAAAGAATAGTTTATGAAGCTCTTCTTTGTTTTGAGAATCAAGACTGCCCGATGGTTCATCTGCTAAAATCACAGCAGGATTATTAATCAGAGCTCTGGCAATTGCTACACGTTGCTTTTCTCCTCCCGAAAGTTCAGATGGTTTGTGTTGCTCCCTGTCTTTTAGTCCGAGAAAACGCAGTAGATCCATCGCTTTGTTTTCTGCTTCATGTCGCTTTACTTTTGCAATTAGAGCAGGGATCATTACATTCTCTAGTGCGGTGAATTCGGGTAGCAGCTGATGAAACTGAAATACGAATCCAATATTCTTATTTCGAAATGCCGCTAAATCTTCTTGATTTAGTGCATGCACAGGCGTATTGTTGATTATTACCTCTCCGGAATTAGGCTTGTCGAGTGTTCCGAGTATCTGAAGTAGGGTTGTTTTACCAGCTCCACTTGGTCCTACAATTGATACTATTTCTCCTGCTTTTATCGATAAATCGATCCCTTTTAGAACCTGAAGCTGATCAAAGCTTTTGGTTATCCCCTTGGTAATAATCATATATACTGATTTAAATGTTTCTTATTACATAAGATGCCAAGTAGCATCCGAAAATAGCCGGCAGGTATGATATGGTTCCGGCCGTACTGATTTTATTTTGTTCGTTTTCAACTCTTACGATTGCGTTTTCATCGGCAAACTCAGTAGAGAATACTACTGGTATACCTTTGCGTACATCGAGTCGGTTGAGTCGTTTGCGCACAGCTTTCGCTAAAGCGCAATTATGCGACTTCGAGATATCTGCAATTTTTACTTGTGAAGGATCAATCTTTCCACCGGCACCCATTGATGAAACAATAGGTAATTGCATTTTATATGCGTTGTAGATAAGATATACCTTCGGACTTAGCGAATCAATTGCGTCTACTACATAATCAAACTTTGCGCTTTCAAGTATTTCCGGAATCTTTTCATCTTTGATAAACTCGGCAATGACGTTGAGCTCAATGTCCGGATTGATATCACGAAGTCGTTGAGCCATCACTTCAGCTTTTAACTGTCCTAATGTTGCATGAGTTGCCGGTAACTGCCTATTGATGTTACTTGCATTTACTTTGTCTGCATCAATAATCGTCATTTTGCCAATTCCGGCACGACAAATCATTTCAGCTGCATATGCACCAACACCACCGAGCCCTACTACCAAAACATGTTTTTCTTTTAGATAGTTTACACGCTCATTTCCCAGTAATAATTCAGTTCTTTCGCTCCAATTTGTCATTGATGTTACTTTTTCTACAAAAATAGTGATAAACCTCGTCCAGTTTTTGTCAATTAGAAATATTTAAAGCTTAATAGAGTTGCAAATCTATTTTGATCTGCTACATTTGCTTTCGAAGTATAATTTATTTGTTAATTGTGTACGGATATGGTAAAGATTGTATTTTGTTCAGCCCTGGCTTTAGCATTTTTGAATCCTGGAGCAAGTTTTGCGAAAGAAACAAAAAAGAAAACCGAGAACTCATCCTCACAATCAAAGGTGGAGGTGAAGGAAATGAAACCGGTTTCACAGAAACAAAAAGCAGAGCGCTGCAAAATTGAGCCCGGAAAGAAAGCTGGTTCATCTTGCAAGACAAGAAGTATTGCGCTTCGCTGATTTGTGAATCAAATGGTTATCTGATTACAAATGGTATTTTGTATTTAACGGATTCACCATTGGGCTTATAATATTCCCATAATAATATATATATTCCCAAGGTTATTTTTTTTGATGTTTCGTTTTTATTCCAGACATACAGTCCTGTTGGACTGACGTTCTCATTGTTTAGTATCTGAGAGATCAATATTCCCGAACTACTAAAGATGTATGCACTGCATTTTGTATTTGCATCCGATACTCCATAATTTATTTCAATCGTATTTTCATTGTTTCGAATCGTTGGTTTGGAATATTGAGAATCAGGGGTGTTATTTTCATCTTCAGAATCTGATTGATCTGAGTTTTTGGCTCCGGGAGTTCCTCCTTTCGATTCCAATGCTGATTTCCAATTGCTAGGATTATTGGATGCTTCTTCTACAGATACTCGCTCCAAAGCAATGTTGCGTTTATTTTTAACTGTGTGCCAAGAGGGCATATATCCAACATAATCAATCGTTTCCCCTGTTGTTTTATTTATGATGTAAATTGTAGCTCCCACATTGTTTAGCTGTGGCAGTTTATACTGTATGGTGTTTTCTGGTGTTGATTCCGGATAGTTTTCGTGTATGATTTCAGGTTTAGTAGTAAGAACCAGATATGCTTTGCTTGCAATTGTAGCTGGGCCAATTGTGTTTATTTTATCCGCTGTAGTATTGTTGTTTGTAACTACTCCAATTTCACTTAGTTCGATCGATTCTTCGGTGTTGTTGTATAACTCCAAATACTCGGCATTACTTTGGTCTGGCTCATACATGACTTCATTGATCAGTAAGTCTTCCGGTTGAATGGTTATTTGTTTCCCAAGTTTTATTTTCTCACTTATAAGCTGTTTGTTCTTATTTAAATCTGTAAGTATAGGTAGCTCAATGGTTAGATCTGCTTGCTCTACAGATCTGTTAAAGGCTAGGTTGATGCGATTATTGCGTGGTTTATTGGTTGATATACTTATAATTTGATATTCACTCTTATTCACGTTGTATCTATTAATATCTAATAAATCATTTGTATTAACGCTTTCTGAGATAGCGATTGAGACGGTATTGTTCTCGATATTTGTGCTTTTGATATAGGGAATAGTCTTATCGGGATTTGCTCCGTTGACTGAGTTTAATTTTCCCGGACTACACTTATTGCTGTTTGTTGCCGCAATCCAATTTCCGTACTCATCCGAAAGGTTATTCGGATCAATACATTCCATTGAAACTCCTTGTGTATTGATTGCATTTCCGTAATAGCCGGAGTGGTATTCTGTCCAGTGGATGGTTTCGCCAGATCCGTTTTTGAGTTCAATGTACTTACCGGTGTTAGAAAGTGTCGGGAAATTATCTATTTGAAGGAGTTGCTTTGGATCGATATTCGGAATTGATGCTCCTTTTTTTGTGAGAACGACATATGCACCCGGTTCGATTAGAGAAGTCGGAAGTTGATATGTAGTTGTTCCATAGATCAGTGTCCATTCTTTTGTGCTTAGTGTTTTATTACTGCGGTTTAGAACCTCGATAAACTCTGTTTCATTGATAAAGGTATTGCTTTTGGAATTTGCCATAATCTCCGTAAAGACTACATCTCCGTATTCGGTTTGAGAGATAGGGGGATCTGGTAAGGTTGGATCTTCCTCGTCTTCTTCAATTATGAAATCAAAGATCGGAGTAGGACATTCGACGTATTCATTTTGGTAGTCGTATAATCCACTCCAAAACAATTCATAGGAGTTGCCTGAGATTAAAGGTTTCTTTAAAAGGAGATATATACTTTTTTGATCGGTTGATGTTTTAGAGATACGCGCGTCTGTATAATTTAAAATGGAGAAGAACGCGTAATCTGTTTTTACTTTGTTCGAAAAAGTCAAGATAATCAGACTATCCGATTCGGCACTTAATTCAACAAGTTCACTGGTTTCTGAGTCTGGCTCTTCGGTTGGCGGTATTGGTAATTCTTCAGCACCTGTTTGGGTCGTTACGTTTGAAAACCGGAATAGTTTACTTCGTGTAGAAGTGTATTTGCATAAAATTCCGGTATAATATAATTGGTTTGAATTGATCGGTTCTTTCATTTCGTATTCACACTCTTGTGTAAATAAACTTTCGCCGCTTAATTTAGAGTATACTGTCCATTTGTTATTGGATAGTTTGATGTTTAGTGACGCACGTATGGTTGCTTTGTCGAGTCGTTTGTCTTTTCCGGAAGCAAGTGTTGTGAGTTTGTTTTTAGACGACTGCTTGATTAGCCTGAAGTTGTCTTTAGTTCCTCCGATTTCAAGGTAGTAAGCAGTTCCATTGTCCTGTCCTATAGATTCGTTGAGCAAATAGATTCTAGTTAGATTTTGTGCCGATGGATTGAAGTCCATTTGTATATCCATAGACCATTCTATGATCGGAGTAAATTCTAGAGGGTGATATATGTATGCACTTCCGGTAGCAGCCGGTGCATTCAACGAGAAACTTTCATTTGTAGAAAACTTAAATTTCGAAATGTCGCCCTTCCATATCGAACCTGTTTCAGAATTATTTTGATTTAGAGGTGTAGCATAGCATAATGTTAATTTGCATACTAATGCTAGGTAAATAAGCAATATTTGTCTCATCGATTCAAGGTTGTGTGATAAATTTATATATCTTTGTTGGCCGACGTTTTAAAATGTCAGCGCAAACACAGATGATGGCTTACGAAGATAAAGGATATTATTTATAAAAATTGGATAATTGCAGCAAAAAAGAAGTTGCATTTTGTCTTTGGTTTTAAGCTCTGCGTTTGATACAAATGATTCAATAAATTTGGTAATCCCTTTATGATTTAGCAAGATTAGTCGGTATTACTGTTATACTAATTCTTTAATTATTCGATTGGAAAAATGAAAATTGCAATTGTTGGCGTTAGTGGTGCGGTAGGTCAAGAGTTCCTACGCGTTTTGGAAGAAAGAAACTTCCCGTTCGATGAAATGGTTCTTTTTGGTTCTGCAAGAAGTGCCGGAAGTGTTTATACCTTCAAGAATAAACAGTATACTGTTAAGGAGCTCAAGCATAATGATGACTTTAAAGGTATTGACATTGCTTTCGTTTCGGCAGGAGGGTCTACTTCTGTAGAGTTTGCGCCTACTATTACGAAATTTGGAACAGTTATGATCGATAACTCTAGTGCTTTCCGTATGGACAATGATGTGCCATTGGTTGTGCCAGAGGTGAATGCTGTTGATGCAAAAGATCGTCCACGTAATATTATTGCTAATCCAAACTGTACAACTATTCAGATGGTTGTTGCTTTGAAGGCAATTGAAGATCTATCTCATATCAAACGTGTACATGTTGCTACTTATCAAGCTGCGAGTGGAGCGGGAGCTTCAGCAATGGCTGAGTTGGTAAAGCAGTATGAGCAACTTTTGAAAGAAGAGAAACCAACCGTAGAAAAATTTGCATATCAGTTGGCTTATAACTTGATTCCTCAAGTTGATGTATTTACCGATAATGGTTACACTAAAGAGGAGTTGAAGATGTATAACGAAACAAGAAAGATTATGCACTCTGATATTGAAGTTAGTGCAACTTGTGTTCGTGTTCCTGTTATGCGTGCGCACTCTGAAGCTATCTGGGTTGAAACAGAAGCTCCGGTAAGTGTAGAGCAAGCAAGAGATGCTTTTGCTAAAGCTGATGGTGTTGTGTTGCAAGATGACAACGCAAACAAGGATTATCCTATGCCATTGTTCCTTGCTGGTGCAGATCCTGTACACGTAGGTCGTATCCGTAAAGACCTTGCAAATCCAAACGGTCTTACTTTCTGGACTGTTAGTGACCAGATCAAGAAAGGTGCTGCGTTGAATGCTGTTCAAATTGCAGAATACCTAATCAAAGAAAATGCACTATAATAGAATATAGATACATTATATATATAGGAAACCGTCCAAGTCATTGGGCGGTTTTTTTATTAATGGGGCTTTGAGTGAAGCATTGCTTCTAAAGAACTACTATAGATTTGCTACTTCTTTGTTTCTAATGTGTCATAGTTTGCAAGTTTGTTGGGTTGTGTATTTTATGAAATAAGCCTCATTTATATAGTCTGTCAGCTTCATTTTAAAACCAAGCAAGGTTCTTGGAAAAAGGTCTCTAGGTTTTTAGAAAAAGTAAGTTTGGTTTTTGGAAGAACCTTGCAAGGTTTATTTTGTGGATATATCAGGTTTATTTTTTGGCGCTCGGTCTTTAATCTAGAATGTGGACTACTTTTTTCTTACATCTCCTTTTATTGTGTTGATCTTTTTCGAGCTCTCTTTTATACTATTGCTGGACTTTTTTCTCCGAACTCCCCACTTTTTTTCTTTTTTATCGTGTCTTTTTTCGAGATCTCGGGTGTTTTTTATCTCATTTCATCTGATTTTTCATGAATTTGACCGGATCT
>JBOFPV010000007.1:0-26136 GCA_051660585.1 Tannerellaceae bacterium | reverse complement strand
GGTGATGAAGCAATAGCTCAAGCCGCAATTGATGCCGGAATCTCCGGTATTTACGCCTACCCAGGAACTCCATCTACAGAGATCATGGAGTATATCCAATCTGCACCGGATGCAAAAGAGAAAAACATTCGATGCAAATGGAGTGCCAATGAAAAAACAGCACTAGAGACTGCGATAGGCATGTCTTTTGCTGGCAAAAGAACGCTTACATGCATGAAGCACGTAGGCCTTAATGTTGCAGCAGATGCCTTTATGAATATCGCACTAGCCGGAACACATGGCGGTATGATTATCCTTACTGCTGATGATCCATCGATGCACTCTTCACAAAATGAACAAGACAATCGTGTATATGGAAAGTTTGCGATGCTTCCAATATTAGAACCAAGTAATCAACAGGAAGCATACGATATGATATATGATGGGTTTGAGTTATCCGAAAAACTTGGTTATCCGATATTATTACGCATCACAACACGCTTGGCACACTCTCGTGCCGGTGTAGAACAACGTAAGGCTAAAGAGCAAAAGCCGTTATCCTTTATTACAGATCATCGCAAACAATACATCCTACTTCCTGCAATTGCACGTTCTCGTTACAAAGAGCTTCTAAAAAAACAAGAGGAATTCTCTCAAGAATCAGAGCTTTCTAAATACAATCACTTCTTTGATGGCCCAAATAAAAACATTGGAATCATCGCAAGTGGTATTGCTTTTAATTATTTGCAAGAAAATTTCCCCCTTGGGTTCGAAAATCCTGTTCTTAAAATCAGCCAATACCCTCTTCCTCTAAAACAGATTAGAAAGTTAGCCGAAATGTGTAAAGAACTAGTCATTCTAGAAGAGGGCTTTCCTGTAATTGAAGAACAACTCCGAAGTATTCTTGACACAAATCACAAGATACATGGTCGCCTCGATGGCACGTTACCTCGTGATGGTGAGTTAAATCCCGATCTGGTTGCAACAGCTCTCGGCAAAGAAGTTAAGTCTTTCTATCAACCTTCTCCTATCGTAGAAAGCCGTCCTCCTGCATTATGCCAAGGTTGTGGACACCGTGACCTATATGATGCGCTTAACGAAGTAGTAAAAGAATATGAAGGTGCTAAAGTTTTTAGTGACATTGGCTGCTATACACTTGGTGCCCTTCCACCATTTAGAGCTATCGATACTTGTATTGACATGGGAGCATCCATTACAATGGCTAAAGGTGCTAGCGAAGCTGGTGTACATCCCGCAATTGCTGTTATTGGAGACTCAACATTCACTCACTCTGGCATTACAGGATTATTGGATTGCGTAAATGAAAATGCAAACGTCACGATTCTAATTCTCGATAACGAAACTACAGCCATGACTGGTGGACAAGATTCAGCAGGGACTGGCCGAATAGAATCTATTTGTGAAGGTATTGGTGTAGACAAAAATCATATTCACGTAATCACTCCTCTTAAAAAGTATTTTGAAGATATGAAAGAACTTATCCGCAAAGAGGTTACTCATGAAGGAGTGTCAGTTATCATACCAAGACGAGAGTGCATCCAAACTTTAAGTAGAAAAAAGAAAGCTCTGAAATAAAATGAAAGTCGATATAATTCTTTCTGGCGTAGGCGGACAAGGCATCCTGTCTATTGCAGCAGTAATTGGCAAAGCTGCTATCAAAAACGATCTTCACATGAAGCAAGCTGAAGTGCACGGCATGAGTCAGCGAGGCGGAGATGTACAATCAAATCTTCGAATATCAGACAATCCAATTGCTTCGGATCTAATTCCAAAAGGAGCAGCTGACCTGATCATTTCACTAGAACCCATGGAAGCTTTAAGATATTTACCTTATTTAAAAAAGGATGGATGGATCGTATCAAACACACAACCATTCGAAAACATCAAGAATTACCCAGACATAAAAGTAATACATGAAGAGATCAAAAAGATTCCAAACCATGTTCTACTTGATGTTGAAGCAATCGCAAAAGAAATCGGTTCTGTACGCACGGCAAACATCGTAATGCTTGGAGCAGCTGCACCTTTCTTAAATATCGAATATAATGCGCTTGAAAAAAGCATACATGAAATATTTGAACGAAAGGGTGAAGACATCGTAAACCTAAACCTAAAAGCACTTAAAGCCGGCTACGAGGCTGCTCAAAAGGCATAAACTATTTAATATAAAAACAAACTCCGCAATTCAGCTTCTGATTCTCAAGCTCATTGCGGAGTTTTTTTATACTCACAATAAAAAAGTAAAAAATAGATTTTCTCAATGTCACTCTTACAAAAGAGTTACAGGGTTTGAAATGTCTATAAAAAAGAAAAGGTTGTCTCACGACAACCAATCTTCATTGTTAACCTTAAATCTAATACCATGAAAAACACAGTGCAAATATAGCACTTATATGTTATACAACACTACATGTAGTGTATTTTGTTTCAGAATTAACTTTATTTTTAAATAAAGCTTTTCTTTCGTATTACAAGTGGCTATAAAAAAGAAAAGGTTGTCTCACGACAACCAATCTTCATTGCTAACCTTAAATCTAATACCATGAAAAACACAGTGCAAATATATATCATTTATGCTACAAAACACACAAAATAATTAGGAATCTTCTCAAACTTAACCTCATTTAACGATGACGTGCTTTATAACATAAAATTAACGCAGCCTTAAAACTGCGCTACTCATCTATTCAACATACAAAACCAAACCCTTAAGGTACTCACCTTCTGGGTGATATATATTTACAGGATGATCTGCTGGTTGTGTAAGCTGATGTAAAATCCTAACATTTCTTCCCGATTGAGCAGCTGCACTAAACACTGCTAATCTAAAGTTCTCTTTACTTACAACTTGAGAGCAAGAGAATGTGAAGATAATTCCACCTGGCTTTATTTTATCAAACGCAATTGCATTCAGTTTTCTATAACCTTGTAATGCATTTCTCAATACATCTTTGTGTTTAGCAAATGCAGGGGGGTCTAGAATAATAAGATCATAATTATGACCCATATTCTCTAGATATTTAAAAGCATCAACAGCATAAGCTTCATGTCGTGTGTCTCCCGGAAAGTTTAGCTCAACATTCTTATTCGTTAAACTAATAGCCTTCGCAGAGCTATCAACAGAGTGTACAACATTAGCACCTCCTCTCATTGCATAAAATGAAAAACCACCTGTATAACAAAACATATTTAATACAGACTTTCCTTTCGAGTATTTTTCGAGCAACGAGCGATTGTCTCTTTGATCAACAAAGAAACCAGTCTTTTGTCCACGAAGCCAGTCTACATAGAATTTTAATCCGTTCTCAACAGCGATATCTTCCACATTACCTCCTACAATATAACCATCCTCAGGCTCTATATCCGCTTTATATGGCAGAGTCGCTTCTGATTTGTAATATACATTTTGGATAGCACCTTCAGAAACTTCCATTATAGCTTCAGCAATAGCTATGCGTGCATGGTGCATACCTACAGAATGCGCCTGCATTACTGCTGTATGTGCATAAACATCAATAACTAATCCCGGAAGAGAATCCCCTTCGCCATGTACTAAACGAAACGTATTGTTTTCATCACCATTTACGAGTCCTAGCATTTTACGAATACCGTATGCTTTTTCGATACGTTGTTTCCAGAAATCTTTATCAATGATGCGTTCTTCAAAAGCAAGTAAACGAACAGCAATACTTCCTATCTGATAGTGCCCAACAGCTAAAAAGCGACCATTCACATCATATACATTCACCACCTCGCCCTCTGCAGGTTCTCCTTCGATATTACGAATAGCTCCTGAAAACACCCATGGGTGAAAACGCTTTAATGACTCTTCTTTTTTTGGTTTTAGAAAAACCTTTACATAATCGTGCATATAGTATATTTAGTTTATTTATTATTTAAATGAAGAAAGACGATCGTGCTCTTTCTTTTGCTGCAATTTCTCGTAAATCTTGAGGCAAGCCCATGCATCAAGTGAAGCATATCGTTTTTGAGGCTCAGTTAAGATCTCTGCTTCCCAATTGGTAAGGCGTTGCCCTTTCGATATCCGTTTATGAAACAACAACGCATAAATCTTTTGCAAACTGGCATCTTGAATACCAAACTCTTTTACATAATTCTGCAAGTCGACAAAACCTCCCGGTTCAAATCGTGCACGTTTTCGTAAAGCACCAAAATCATCTTTCAATGACAAACCAATCTTTAGAATTTTTGTATTGGTAAGTAGAGCAAGCAAAACCGGCGGAATACCTATCCGATTGAGACGAAACAAAAAGCAAGCCTCATCTGTAGAAATCTGCATTAATGCGACTTTATGTGATTTACCTTTTGTAAAGCTTGGCTTTGTCTCCGTATCAAAGCCCAACTTCTTAAATTGAGATAAGTATAATACAGCTCGCTCAGCATCTCGCACTGTATATATTTCGATCACTCGCCCACGAAATTCTTCTACAGGCAAAAGTGCAACTTCTTCTTTTGTTATAGATGTCTCTATTTTACAACCATCCATTTAGTTCCTCCCTATCATCCTCGCCGTCGTCATATCCAAGATTACCCCATGGATTATGCGCCACCGTGTTTTCATCTGTTTCTGTTTCATCAATTGTTCCTCTCAACATGTGCAAAGCTCGCAATGCATTTACAAGACACTGCCCCCAAACATCATCAAAATTTTGTTTACATTGAGCCAAGGCTCCTTCCATAATCTCTTCTTCGCCCTGACGATATAATGCAACAAAATTTCCAAGATCCTGATAAATATCAGCCAATTGCTCCGATATAAACGATGCGATAGGTGTATCACTATATTGCATATCCGGATGTACTGTTTCGAGGTAAGCATCATCTTCGCCCAAAACAGACGACACATGACTCTTTACACTGTCATACATAAATTCGGTAATAGCATATTCAGGAAAAAAGTCGGCCGCCTCTTCTACTTCTGGCAAAAGTAACGTTCTCATGTACAACAGTGGTAATAATTTTGTCATTCTATCTACAAACATAGCTTTACGCTGCTGTTGTGTTTGTTCGATAAATGCACAATATTCAAGTGCCACTGCCGCAAATTCCAGTGTATTTTTCTGTAATACAGGATTATTTTCGTTGAGTCCCATAATTTCTATTTACTTGATGATGTATAGTCCTGCAAAAATAGGAAATAATTATTTCACGTTCACATTTTGTTTTTATTACTTTGCATAAGTATCAGGTAAAGTTTGAACAAAAAAACTACAAATACCGATATTTTAGAAATAAATACCTTGTTTACGTCAACATATTATCTGTAATTTGTTAGTATAAACAGAACAATACAATTATTAAGCAGAAATAGAATTCATCATATGGCAAAAAAAACAACGAAACAGCAACCGGTAGATAAAGAACCAAAAGTGCGTTTCGCCTCATTTAAGAAATTATGTGGCAATGAACGAACCCAATTTATTTCCGGACTTGCCATCTCAATATTAACTGTTTACATCGGACTATCTATCCTCTCCTTCTTCTTTACAGGAGCAACAGATCAGAGTAAAATCGATAACATTTCGGGATTAGAATTGCTACGCAATCAGGGACAAGTAAGTAACTGGGCAGGAGTGTGGGGTGCATTTATATCTGAATACATGATAAATCGCTGGTTTGGCATTTCATCTTTAGCCATCTTATTTTACATGGGATCGGTAGGTCTGAAATTAATGAAAGTTCGCCACATCCATTTACTTAAACGATTTTGTTTCTCTGCTTCCATCATGATTTGGGGTTCTTTATTTTTTAGCTTTTTCTTCAAAAGTGGATATGAGGATACATATATATATTTAGGCGGACAACATGGAGAAGCCATCACAATGGCATTAAATAATACAATTGGAAAACCTGGAACATTCTTAATTATACTAGGGATGTTAGCTATTATTGCTGTCTTTTCAAGCGAAAAAACAATCCCCATCCTTAGATATATTATGGATTTAGGCTGGTTTCCTACATCTTGGATCAAGTTTAAACGAACTAAAGAAAAGATTATGACTCCGACCTTCCTCACTGATTCCACACAAGATCAAGATCCGGAAGAGGCACATTTCTCGGAAGTTTATGAAGAAGAGCTTGACGAGCTTCAAGAAAAAATGAATAATAAAAAAGCATCGTTCCCTAGCATTACTGATGTAAACAATGAATTTTACGCACAATCGGGCGAACAATTATATACAGAAGACGAAGAGGAAACCCCTAAAGAGGAAGCTCCAGCTCCAGAGCCAAATGCTCCGAAAGATGAATCTTCTTTTATTGAACCTAAAATAAAAGATCTGCCTAAACAAAAAGACAACTTTGTTGTCACAACTGTGCAGGTAGACCAAGAGTATAATGCGAATGACACGAAAGAGAATAAAGATCTAGGCTTTGAAGTAAGTGTTCCTACTGAAGAGCTTGATCTCAACGCAACACAGCTAGGCACATACGATCCACGACTCGATTTATCTCACTATAGCTTCCCTACACTAGATTTGCTTCGTCGTTATGAAACCAATGAAGCTCATGTAGACATGGAAGAGCAAACTGCGAATAAAAACAAGATTATTCAAACTCTCGAAACGTACGGTATTCGTATTGCATCAATCAAGGCTACAGTTGGACCTACAATTACACTCTACGAGATCGTACCTGAAGCAGGTGTGCGTATTTCGAAGATACGTAATCTTGAAGACGACATCGCACTTAGTCTTTCAGCATTAGGCATTCGTATTATTGCACCAATGCCGGGTAAAGGTACAATCGGTATTGAAGTTCCAAACCGTGATAGCCAAGTGGTATCGATGCATTCGGTTATTGCTTCCAAAAAATTTCAAGAATGCAAAATGGATCTACCTATAGCATTTGGTAAAACAATTACCAACGATGTATTTATGGTAGACCTTTGCAAGATGCCTCACGTATTGGTAGCAGGTGCAACCGGTCAAGGTAAATCTGTAGGTCTTAATGCAATCATTACATCACTCCTTTACAAGAAGCACCCAGCTGAGCTTAAGTTTGTAATGATCGACCCTAAAATGGTAGAGTTTAGTATTTACTCAACCATTGAGCGCCACTACTTGGCCAAACTACCGGATGCGGATAAAGCAATTATCACCGACTTTACAAAGGTGGTACAAACACTTAATTCGCTTACAAAAGAAATGGACGATCGCTATGAGTTATTAATGAAAGCGCATGCTCGTAACATCAAAGAGTATAACGAAAAATTCATCAACCGCCGACTTAGCCCGGAAAAAGGACATAAATACATGCCGTACATCGTTGTTATCATCGATGAGTTTGGTGATTTGATCATGACTGCGGGAAAAGAAATCGAACTTCCTATTGCACGTATCGCACAAAAAGCACGTGCCGTGGGTATTCACATGATTATTGCGACACAACGTCCGTCTACCAATATTATTACAGGTACTATCAAAGCGAACTTCCCTGCTCGTGTAGCATTTAGAGTATCTTCGATGATCGACTCGCGTACCATTCTCGATTCTCCGGGAGCAAATCAGCTTATCGGTCGAGGCGACTTACTCTTCTCTCAAGGAAGTGATATGATTCGTGTACAGTGTGCATTTGTAGATACACCGGAAGTCGAGGCAATCGGAACTTACATTGAAGGCCAACAAGGTTATCCTACAGCCTTCCTATTACCTGAATATGTAGGAGACAATGACGGAGACAAATTACCGGGGAGCGTTGATTTATCAGATCGCGATGCGTTGTTTGACGAAGCTGCACGTTTAATTGTTATACAACAACAAGGATCAACATCTCTGATCCAACGCAAATTTGCAATAGGATACAATCGTGCCGGCCGATTAATGGATCAGCTCGAAGCTGCCGGAATTGTTGGCCCATTTGAAGGTAGCAAAGCTCGTCAAGTTCTTGTTCAAGATGAATACCACCTCGAACAATTGATAAACAGCTTAAAATCATAGCACAAAAGAAATAAAACGATGAAACTACGCCAAATTACATCTACAATATTCCTGCTTGCCTTAACAATGCAAGCAGGCTTTTCTCAAAATGCATCAACAATCATTGAGAAAGCTTTAAATAACTACAAGACTTCAAATGGAGTAAAAGCAGATCTGAAAATACATGCACAACAAATGGGTAGCAATGCCGATACATTTGATGCTACCTTGCAAATGAACGGAGATAAGTTTATGCTTTCAACACCACAAACCGATACTTGGTATGACGGAACAACCCAATGGGTACTCCTCAAAAACAATGACGAAGTAAACATAACCACTCCGCAAGGCGACGAGCTCGATCAAATCAACCCAATCCGTTTGCTTTCTAGTTATGCTAAAAACTATTCTGTAGATTACTTAGGAAAGAAAGACAACAACACGGAAGTTGTAAAACTAACACCAAAGAACAAGTCTCAATTAAAGAATATAACAATAACGTTCAATGCAGCTACAAATCAAATATCACAATTAGTTGTTATCGATAAGAACAATGCCAAAATTGATATTCAGGTAAATAGTTGGAAAACGCAACAAAAGCAACCGGAATCTGCCTTTCGCTTTATAGATTCAAACTATCCTGACATAGAAATTATTGATTTGAGATAGTTGCCCCATTGTTAATTTTTTTCTTTCTTTGTAATATAAACAACTAAACACTGATAAAAAATGGCAAACGAAAATACAATCGAAAGAACGAAATGCCTGATCATTGGATCTGGTCCTGCCGGTTATACTGCTGCAATTTATGCATCTCGTGCAAACCTTTCTCCTGTACTTTATGAAGGAATGCAACCAGGCGGACAATTAACAACTACTACTGAAATTGACAATTTCCCAGGTTATCCTGAAGGAATTACAGGTGTAGAGATGATGGAAGATCTAAAGAAACAAGCACAACGTTTTGGTGCAGATATCCGTTTCGGTCTTGCAACAAAAGCAGATCTTAGCCAACGTCCGTTCAAAATCACGATTGATGGTGAAAAAGAAATCGAAGCTGAAACTTTGATCATTGCAACAGGTGCTACCGCAAAATACCTTGGTCTTCCTGATGAAGCGAAGTATGCAGGTATGGGCGTATCAGCATGTGCTACTTGCGACGGATTCTTCTACCGCAAGAAAAATGTTGCCGTAGTAGGTGGTGGAGATACTGCTTGCGAAGAAGCAATTTATCTTGCAGGCCTTGCAAAACAAGTATATTTGATCGTTCGTAAAGACCATCTTCGTGCATCTAAAATTATGCAACAAGAGGTGTTTAACACAGAAAACATTACTGTACTATTCGAACACAATACTCTAGGTCTATTTGGTGAAAACGGTGTAGAAGGGGCTCACCTTGTGAAACGCATGGGACAACCAGACGAAGAGAAAGTTGATATCGCTATCGACGGATTCTTCCTTGCTATCGGACACAAACCAAACTCAGATATCTTCCAAGAATATGTTGAAGTTGATGAAATCGGTTATATCAAAACAATCGACGGATCTCCTAAAACAAACGTTCCTGGAGTATTTGCCGCAGGTGATGTAGCAGATCCTACATATCGCCAAGCAATTACTGCTGCAGCAAGCGGATGTAAATCTGCAATCGAAGCAGAACGTTTCCTTGCTACACAACAACACAAAGCATAAGAACAAGCTTTACATATAATTGAAACAAAAAAGCGATTCAGAATTCTGAATCGCTTTTTTGTTTATTCCTTTACATAAGGCATAACTATTTCTTTCCATTTTATATATCCTGGTCCCAAAAGATGCAAGCCATCATTGGTATACATCGGACTCATCTTCTCATCGCCGTCATTCTTCATTTGCGAATACAAATCGACAAAAGTAAGTCCGTTCTTTTGGCAGTAGGTTCGGATCAACTCATTCGTTGCAATCACCACATCACCTTTACTTGTATGCCCGTGAAACATATTCAAATCTTTATTTACAGGCAAAATACTTTGAATGTAAAGCTTTGTTTTCGGTGATTCCTTCTTTATTTTGGAAGCAATCATCTCAATACCCTTCATGATTTCTTCAGGAGATCTTCCGGCTGAGACATCATTAATACCGATCAAAAGAAAGATCTTCTTTGGTTTTCCTTTTACAATCGGATCGAGACGATCGTACACACCCATCGCCACGTCACCACTGATCCCTCTATTCTTCACATGCTTACTATCAAACAGTTCACACCACTCTCCTCCGTCGGTAATACTATTCCCAACAAAAACGATATCTTTCGATGTAATCGGGAGTTGTTCAAAAAGCGTTGCACGCTGATAATAATAGGTCGAATACTTTCTTGCCTCTTGTGCCATTGTCAATGTACACGCACAACAAAGCAAGCATCCAAGGATTGTTGTTTTTCTCATATTTTCGGATTGTTTTAGCAATAAACAGCCACAATAACTTGTGACCTATACAACAAAATTACTCAATCTATCTTTGTAATGCGGCAACAATACAAATAAAAATCATGGAAATACGATAGCCATTGTCGATGTTTCAAATCATCCGGCTTCGTATCAAACATATAACGACTGCCTAGCACTACAACCCTTTCTTTTGCTCTGGTCAAAGCCACGTTCAAGCGATTCGGTTGAAAGTAAAAGTCGGCACTGCGCTTGAGGTGTTCGGTATCACTTGATGTCAAGGAAAGCAAAATCAAACTACGTTCCTGACCTTGGATACGCTCTACCGTATCCACAACAATCACATCCATAACCGACTCCTCAATACCTTCGTGCTCCCACATCCGTTTCCTGATCAACCGTCCTTGTGCGCGATATGGAGCAATTACCGCGATTTCATGAGCCGGAACTCCATTCTTCAATGCATCCGCGATCAAGTTTGCCGCTAGCGTAGCCTCTTCATCACATACCATACGTCGCTTCTCATGGCCCAAATCAACAAATATACACGACCGTTCGTTTGCCAAGATATCCGGATAAGCCGTATTCTCCAGCACAAGAGCTTGTTTCTTTACCGATTCAAACGTTTGCAATTTACCGTTATAAAACGTATCACTCGGAAACTTTGTAATCTCCTCATTCATACGATATGTCGTATCCAACATCGTACCCGGATGATGCGTAAAGACTGTTTCAAAGATAGACTTAGACATCTCCTCCGAATGTTCATCACTCACAATGATCGGACTCATTTGGCAATGATCGCCAATAAATATATATTTACTACCACACACCATACCGGCCAAAGCAACAGGCAAGTTCAACTGTCCGGCTTCATCGAATATGATCGTATCAAAATAAGTATTCTTCAAACGGGCCGTATGCAAGTGAAAACAACTTCCACCTAAGATAACACCGCCGCCCGACTCATTAAACGTGTAATAATCGAAACGTTCGCCTCCAACAGACAATTGCGACAAGCGCTCGGCATTAGCCACACATCCGCCTTCATACTTCAAGTCATCAGCCTGATAATGGTATCCAATCTTTCCGATGAGCGGATACCCCGTCTGCTTAGCAATCTTCACCAATGCATTATTGATTGCACGGTGCGTCTGTGAGGTAATTAAGACGCGCTCTCCTTTTACCTTTGCCAAAACAAGAGCAATGAGTGCAAGCACATGCGTCTTTCCCGTTCCGGGAGGACCTTGTATGACATAAAAGTTTTTTGTTGTCACTGCCTTATAAAACGCTTCCTTCTGTTTTTCGTTGAAGCGAACACCACTTTTCTTAATCAGGTATTCAATCTCCTCTAGCTTATCTTCCGTAAAGGCCGGAGTTGTAGCTCCATTAATCAAAGCCATAATACGAGATTTATGATCCGAAGATTCCAATGTAGAGAAAGCATTGTCTAGTATAAACGAAAAGTTTGCGTAGTCGCGATCAATCATCCAATCGCTGTGTCGCGTATCGAGCTTACGAGCTTCACCTTCGCTATACCGATCAAAATACAAAACAAGATGGTCACCATTATCTTCGAGCAAAACAGCCTTTGCCAATGGTTCTTTGGGATTACAACGATGAAGACGCACAGTATCCCCTACTCTAAACTTTGACAAATTATTTTTTACATAAGCCCGCATTACCAACAAGCCTTGGTCGTTTGTAAACAAGTCGCTCAAGCGTACGTTTACAATTGCCTCACCTTCTTTAACGCGATCATCGGCAGCCTTTGCCCAAATAGCAAGCACTTGCCGCTCTTTCAAATTTTCCTCTATACGAACAAATGTGCGCAACTTATCGATAGTAATCATTCTTATCTGTACCTCTCGTTTAATTTCAATGCAAAAATACCAAAGTTTAGAGGTCGCCCCCTCATCCTTCGTGCATAAATACATCTAAATAGTCTTTATAATGCTATGCCAAATAAAACACGAAACCTACAAAAGGAGACTATAATCCGCAATAAGTGTATAAAGCAAGCATTAACTATAAAAACATTTAAAATAGAGAAAAGATATATGCTTTTAATAGAATGGATTCATTACATTTTTGTATGTTTGATAAAAGAAAGAAGTAAGCAACCAACAATAAGCTTACTCTTGAATCACGAAAAGAAAATAAACACTTTAAAACTAAAAGATTATGATCGCATTTATACTTAGTACTCTTTTAATGTCAAATACAGCGACTGCTCCACAATGCAAAGAAGCAGTTCCTCCCTTTCAATTGATGCAACTTCCTTATGCGGCAAATGCATTAGAACCAGTAATCAGCCAATCAACCATCGACTTCCATTATGGTAAGCACCTACAAGGATATGTAAACAACCTGAATCAGCTTATCAAAGGAACCAAGTTTGAAAATGCAGATATCATTACCATCATCAAAGAATCCGACGGTCCCATCTTCAACAATGCAGCACAAGTATGGAATCACACCTTCTACTTCAGCACACTTGCGCCTAATGCAGGAGGAGCTCCTAAAGGTAAACTTGCCGATGCAATCAACGCAACATGGGGATCTTTTGAGAACTTCCAAAAAGAATTTAACGCAGCATCTGTAAGTGTTTTCGGTTCCGGCTGGGCTTGGTTGGTAAAAGATAACGACGGCAAACTCTCGATTGTAAAAGAGAGCAACGCCGGTAATCCGATCACAAAAGGCCTGACTCCACTTCTTACATTCGATGTATGGGAACATGCTTATTATTTAGATTATCAAAACAGACGTCCCGATCACGTAAATGCTCTTTGGAACATCGTTGATTGGAACATTGTAGAGGCTCGATACTAACCCTTAATACTCGTTTTTAGTCATAAGCAAACCGCTAACTACAGTCTTTACTGTAGTTTAGCGGTTTTATTTTTTATATTTTTAAATCTAATAAGCTTATTTTTCGCAGCACGCTGTTTTTTATATTGATATAAATCCTAATTTTACGACGTATTCGTATAGCAAACAAATACAAATCTTTGACCAATAATATTAGATTACCTTTAAATCACATATAATAAAAACTAATACAACCATTGCATGAAAAAAGTACTCTTTTCATTGTTAATCATGCTGCCTTTGATCCTTCAGGCACAAACCAACTCAAACACCACGTTTGAGATTAGCGGTCAGCTTATCGACAAAGCTGAAAATGAAACCGTGCCTTACGCAACCATCAAGGTTACGACCAAAAGCGAACCGGGAAAAGCAGTAAAGATGCTCGCCACAGACGAAAAAGGCAACTTCGTAATCCATCTGAAAGCTGCAGGATCGTACGTTGTCGATTTCAACTCGGTAGGCAAAGTAAACATTAAGAAAACCGTAGACCTTACCACCGAAAAACCCAAAGTAAGCCTCGGAAAGATTGACATGCCCGATGATACCAAAGCTCTTGGTGAAGTAACCGTAACTGCCCAAAAGCAGTTGGTAAAAGTAGAAATCGATAAACTTGTTTACAGTATCGAAGACGATCCCGAGGCTAAAACGTCTACTACACTAGAGATGTTTCGCAAGGTTCCGATGCTTACAGTAGATGGCGAAGACAAAATCCAACTAAAAGGAAAGTCAAACTTTAAGATCCTTGTAAACGGCAAACCGTCCAACATGCTATCCAACAACCCGAGCGACGTACTTAAGAGTATGCCCGCCAATAGTGTAAAAAGCGTGGAAGTAATCACCGATCCGGGAGCTAAGTACGACGCCGAAGGAGTAGACGGAATCATCAACATCATCACCAATCGTAACTCACTCGACGGCTACACCGGTTCTATTCGAGCTTCAGCCTCTACACCGGGATCATTTGGCGCAGGCGGCTACATCTCTATGAAAGCTGGAAAGTTCGGACTTACCGCAAACTACAATTTCAACGGATATAAAAGTCCTACAACCAACAACTACTCGATGCGTGAAAGCTTCAACGATCCTGAGAATCATTTCCTTGAACAAATAGGCAGAAATAAAAACAAAGGCAATCACCAATATGCAACTGCCGAGGCCAGTTATGAGATTGACTCGCTCAACCTTCTTAGCGCAAGCTTCAATTATTTCTTTGGCAACTCGAAAAACACCGGTCACACATCAGTTGGCATGTACAACGAACTACGCGATTCCGTTTTTGCATACAACCAACAGACCACAAGCAAAAACGATTACGGTGGATCCAACTTGAACGTCGACTACCAACGTAGCACGAAAACACCCAACGAGTTACTTACCGTTTCGTATCGCTTTAGCCACGATCCAAACAATACGTCGGGAATCAGTGAGATTACTCCTATCTTAAACTACAGCCCGCGTAAACAGAATAACATCAACGATGCCGGTACAACCGAGCACACCGGACAAGTCGATTACGCTTTACCAATCAAGAAAGTACACTACATCGAAGTCGGGTTAAAATACATCAACCGCGCCAGTCGAAGTAAAACAGACTTATACTTATATGATTACGCTACCGACGAGTGGAATACACTACTCGACAACGGCGACAAGTTCAAGCACTTGCAACACATCTACAGCGGCTATTCGGGCTATGCGTATAAAGGCAAAAAGTTCGGAGCAAAAGCAGGTTTACGTTTCGAGGGAACAACCGTACGCGTGAAGTACGAAGAGAAACCCGATCAAGACTTCGGAACCAGCTACTTCGACCTCATCCCTTCGGCATCGGGATCATACATGATCTCACAGTCGCAAACGCTAACCGGAGGATACAACATGCGTATCATGCGTCCGGGTATCTGGGCATTGAATCCGTATGTAAACAATACCGATCCGCGCAACATATCGTTTGGTAATCCCGATCTTGACTCCGAAAAAAGTCACCGCTTTAATCTAGGCTACAGCAACTATTCGGGCAAGTATAGCCTTAATACCAGCGTTTCTTATTCGTTTGTGAATAACGGCATTCAGCGTTACACTTACGTAGAAGACGGTGTTGCCTATTCTACGTACGGAAACATTGGCAAACGCAAAGAACTATCTTTGAGCTTGTATGCCAACTGGAATGCAACTTCCAAACTACGCTTGATGATGAACATATACGGATCATACATTGATCTGAAAGCAAACAACGATAGCGGATTAAAAAACAATGGTGTAACAGGAGGAGTATTTGCGAATGGTCAATACACCTTTCCTTATAACATCCGCGCAAATGTAGGCGGAGGTGTATACAGTCCGTGGATACAACTACAAGGACAAGGTTCTACAAATTATTTTTACTTCTTTGGGCTAAGTAAGGACTTCTTAAAAAAGAAACAACTCACAGTATCCCTTAATGCATCGAATCCATTTACTAAATACATAAACTATACAAATACGACATCCGACGTAAATTTCCATCAATACTCAAAGAGTCAATATACCTCACGTCGCTTCACAGTAAGCGTATCTTATCGCTTTGGCGAATTGAAAGAACAAATCAAGAAAGCAAAAAGAGGTATTACCAACGACGATACACAGCAAGGCGGTAATAGCGGCGGTGGCAATAGTAGTGGCGGTGGTCAATAAGCACCCACACAACATCCATAAAACAAGAAAGCGTCTCCTCGGAGGCGCTTTTCTGTTTTTATACATATTTCATTTCGATCAGCCCATCGATGTAGTGTTTTTACAACCTTAGAAAGTAAGCGTAAACAACGTACTTTCGGGCGTAGAGTGCATCAATTGCAAGTTACCCTGATGATTGCGCAATATTTGTTTCGAAATGCTAAGTCCTATTCCCGATCCCCCCTCTTTGGTTGTAAAGAACGGAACAAAGATTTGTTCGGCCGTCTCTTTTGCGATAGGAGCTCCATTGTTTTCCACACCAATCATCCAGTGTCCGTGCCTATCGAGCGAAGCAGATAACCTGATTCGTCCCGACTTTTCCACACCAATTGCCTCGGCCGCATTGCGCATCAGGTTTACAATCACCTGTACGATTTGCCCACGATCGGCCATTAGCAAAGGCATCTCATCGCATTGCTCAAGATCGATATATACCTTGGTCGAGGCGCACACTTCCGAGAGCATAAAGCGACGGCATTGCACCAACAAATCTTCAACCTCAATCGCCTCTTTGCAAGGTGGAGGCACCTTGGCAAACTGGCGGTAGTGATTCACAAACGTCATCAAATTGCCCGATGTAGAATGAATCAACTCAAGTCCGGTTTTGAGTTCGTTGCTCTGCGAGTCATCAGATCGAATCAGCAGTTCGCTCAACGAACGAATCGGTGCAATACTATTCATAATCTCATGCGTCAATACCCGTGTAAGTCTGATCCACGATTCAAGCTCTTTTTCATCCAGCGCAGAGCTGATGTCGTTGAGTGTAAGAATACGCAACAAAGCGTCGCGCTTCTTAAAATAAGACGTTTTCACAGATAGAGTCGTAAGTCTTTGTTCGCCCGATATAACAACCTGCGTGGTCTCCAGATCGGAACAATTCATCAACTCGGCCGACAGGTTTTGATCAATCCGATCCAACTGCGAGAGATGCGTAAAGTTGACCTGCCCCAATAGCTTTCGAGCCGCCTCATTACTTTGATACACATATCCCCTATCATCACACACCACCACACCGGTAGCACTTTTGCTCAAGATTAGTTCAAAATACTGTTCTTGCAAATAGGCCTCCTGCTTTGCCTGCGAAAGCATTTCTTTTACCCGGTTTAGAGTAACATTGGTAATACGCTCAGGCTCGCTCCCCTTCGTTTCGGAAAAACGAAACGTAAAGTCGTTGTTCTCCACCGCCTCAAAAAGCAAACGAATCTTTTCAAGGTGGATCTTATAACTCTTCAACACTTGTAGCAAGGCAAAAACCGCGACAACGAGTCCGCCCCAAAACAAAACCGAGAGTTCGGCCTCACTGCCCGATAAGACTCTGTATACGTCGATCGAACAAGCGGATACGCTTGCCACAATCAGAAGCAGGTTTACAACCAACTTGTTTCGAATCGATCTGAACATAGGCCTACAGGTTGTATCGTTTCATTTTATTGTATAACGTCTGACGACTGATACCCAGTCGGCCCGCCGCAGTAGAGAGATTCCCCTCGCAATCGTTCAATGCCTGCTCGATCATCACACGCTCCATCTCCTCAAGCGTAGTGGCCGCGCCCGACGCTGCTTGCGTATCCGCCTCCTGCTTCAAGTGAAAAGCCGAAGCCGGGATAGCCTCTCCCCCACTCATAATCACCGCTTTCTCGATGGCATGCTCGAGCTCCCTGATGTTTCCGGGCCATGAATAGGCCTCGAGAAGTCGCAGAGCTTCGGGTGTAAGCTCCGGTTTATTGATTCCGTATTTGCCGGCAAACTTTTCTACAAACATATCGGCAAAATCTTTGATATCCTCTTTGCGCTCGCGCAAAGGTGGCAGGATCAGATGGATGGTATTGATGCGGTAGAAAAGATCTTCTCGAAAGGATGTTTCACGAACCATCTTTTGCAAGTCGCAATTGGTCGCGGTAATCAATCGGATATTTACCGATACGGGATGCACGCTTCCTACGGGGGTGACAGATCTGCTTTGCAAACACGTAAGCAATTTCACTTGTTGATGCATCGGCAGATTCCCTATCTCGTCGAGAAAAAGCGAGCCATCGTGCGCCGCTTCAAACTTACCTTTCTTATCGGCGCGCGCATCGGTAAAGGCTCCTTTTACGTATCCAAACAGTTCGCTCTCGAAGAGAGTCTCGGGAATTGCCCCCATGTCTACACACACCATCGACTGCATGTGGCGTGCCGACAAGTGATGAATCTCTCTGGCCAGCATTTCCTTTCCGGTACCATTCTCGCCTGTAATCAAAACATTCACATCGGTTAGCGCAACTTTTTCTACCATCTCGCGCAACAGTTGCATACGCCGAACATTTCCCCAATACATGCGCTTGGGAGCCGAAGGTGCCGGCTTTTGTTTTTTCGTATTGGAAGAAGCTGCCTTGATCAGCGTTTGCATCATCTTCTCATTATCCCATGGCTTGGTCACAAAGTCGGATGCGCCGAGTTTCATTCCTTCTACCGCGAGCACAATATCTGCATAAGCCGTAAAAAGGACTACGGGTGTTTCGCTCGAGATCTGCTTGATTCGCTGCAACCAAAACAAGCCTTCGTTGCCGTTGTTGATGCCTGTTTTGAAATTCATATCCAGCAATACTACGTCGAAAGTAGCCGAGCGAAGTGCTTCGTCAATGCCAATGGGAGAAGTAAGGGTCTTTATGTTCGAAAACTCTTTTTGCAACAACAATTCAAGTGTTTGCAAAATTGTTTTATTATCGTCTATTACAAGAATGGAACGTTTATTGCTCATGGCTATTTAATGTCTGTATGCAACAAAGATATAAAATTCCACATTTAGAGTCTCTTTTTATAAAAATCAATTCAGATATATACGATCAATAAACATCATGATCGAGACCATTAAGCTTAGACAGGTACGTGTCTAAGATGTGTACACGGTCGTGACGCATTCTTGTCATATACCTGTCTAAGTTGTGTACACGTACGTGTCTAAGCTTAGTGATCGTAAGAAGCGAGCTTATTCTTCACATTGCGCACAAAAAAAAGCGCAGGAAAGAAAAACTCTCCCACGCTTTGTGTAGTTATGGAATGCGTTATGCACGCATCGATTGCTCTATGATTAGAATACCGGTAGTTGATAAATAAAGCCGGTTGTGATCTGTGCTGTGTTGTAATTGTCCCAACCCAATGCTTTTGCTCTATCGGTGAATGTGTAAGCACGTCCTAGGAATGCAAGGAAGAAGTGCAAGTTTTGCTTCATCGGATAAAACTCTACACCGCCTTGGTATCCCCATGATGTGCGGTATTTGCCTTTATCGCGCATTTCATTGTCTTTGTACAAACCTTGTGTTTCGTACATACCTTTCACAAAAAGGTTCCATTTTGGTGCTACACGGTAGTTTAGGTGCCATACCAAAGATAGGTACGATGCATCCATTGCTGTGTAATCGGTGCGCCCGTCGCCCAAATCTTGATTGATAATGTTAGTCATGATCCCTTTGCGATCAAGCGCTTGGCGTGCATACATCACATCAAAATAGGTATTTACCGGCTTGATGTTTAACTCCTGACCAAAGGCAAAGTAGTACATATTCTCGCCTTTTGCTTGGTTCATGATAGAGGCCGACCAGCGAGTTTTGAACATGTCGTCCCAAAAACCGCCATTCCAATTGATGGTGTACAACAATGGTAGTTTCGTGTCGCGAATGTTGTCGGGAAGTTTTCCATAAGTTGCTTCAAACGAGTTGTTACGTGCGTCTACCACCTGAAATGCAAGTTGTTGCGACGGAGTAAAGTCGTAGATAAAGTTAACCCCGGTAAGGAAGTTGTCCATATACTCGATCATGTCGCTGTATTCATAGATGTCGATCGGATTTACATCAAATTCAAAACCTCCGTACATGGTACACATCTTACCACCGATAATGGAAAACTTCGGCGTTACTTTGAATCCAATCGATGCAATGTCTATCGACTTAGGCATGTTATCAAGAAAGCCCGAACCGTCGCTGCTTCTATTCAAGCGCTGACGATAACGATAAAAGATCCAGTCATTGATATTACCTTTGGCTTCGATACGTAGTTGTTTCATTTTAAATGCACCCTTATCGAAGTCACCATCATACCAGTTGGCATCGAAAGCTGCTTGAGTATTGAGATAAAGATTAAACTTATCTGTCTTCTTCTCTATCTTGGTTACAGTTTCAAATAAAGACTTTTCGTCGAAGTTATCAGACTCTTGTTGCGCATAGAGTGCAGACGATGCCAGCAACGGCATGAATAGTAATGCTAACTTTTTCATTTTAATTTTGGCTTTTAATAGCTATAATTCAATAATATATCATTAACGCTTTTATATCGTTTATAAAAAAAACAACATTCAATACCGAAAAGTTTTTTTCTATAAATCAAAGACGTTTTTAGTCATCCTTTATACTTGTGACAAAATTAGTAAAACAAACATAGCAGTCCTCATTTTTAACACGAACCAAACAAACTATAACACAGTTGATATTTCACATAGTATTTTTAAAATATTCATCAAAACAACTGCATTTCAAGCCTTTTAGCAATGCAAAATCAAAGGAAGTTTTCTTTTAAAGAATATTTATTATCGAAAACATATAGATAGAGATACAACAATAACTACGCGCACATAAAATAAAAAAAGCACTCGAAAAGATATTGCTTTTATCTTCTTTCCGAGTGCTTTTCGCAGTTATGCTCGTTTACGTAAACAAGTTTACGAAATCGACATTTATTTATTTAAATCTGAATCGTTGCTTTAGATCTATCAGCCTTAATCCCTAAACTATTAAACCATTGAAACAAATCTTTTTGCATCACATGACTAAGTAACAATACCGTATTATGAATTCCATATTCAGATATTGCATTGCTTGTTGCGTATTTACGTTTAGCCTGAAAATACTTTGCAATAAAATCCGGATCTTGTTTTCTTAGCTCTTCAAGTACAAAATAGCTTTTACCCCAATGTATATCATTCTTTGCCCCATCCGATAATGAAGTACCTCCATTAGTACCTTCTCCTTCGAGATCATAATATGTCATCTGCGGATCATGTTTACGAGCGCGATCAATCGTAGCTTGAATCCGTCTCATTCCCTCTTCATGATATCCCATATCGCACATTACTAGATTGCCCACATATGTTGCGATGGGCTCGTTCCAAACCTCGGGAAAAGGCAGTACCCATGAGTGCACCGATTCGTGGGTAATAAACTCAATCATGCTATCTTCTTTCTTTGGAAAGTCGCCCCACCATACGGCCAAAGCAATTGTTTTCCCACTCGAAAAACCACCGCCTCCTGTAGCTAACAATGCAACTTCCGAACCCATTCCTTTTGAAAGTGGCACTCCCATTCTCTTTTCTATTACCGGCATACAACGCTCCGATATATCAATCATCGCTCCTGCATACGGCTTTAGATAATCATTATAACGTAGTACAAAAGCATCGCGCTTTTCTTCGTATTCAAGTTGATCGATCCCTCGCGAATAAGTAGGTTTGTTTGAGTCGATCCGTTTGCCAGATGCCAGATTTACCAGCAAAGGTTTCCAAATCTCTTTGTTTATCGAGTCGCTCGCATTCGGGTTGCTACCGGCTAATGAGCGCGATGAAACGAGTAACTTCCCTTTGCCGACGTTCGAAACAGCCATTACCGGCCTCGACTGAGCGTCTTTGATAAGCACATTCCATGTTTGTGGTTTATCCACCCTCATGTAACTACCACCTTTAGCTTCTATAGAAGTTTGTATCGAAGCATCACTGCCTACAAACGGTAGCTCTGCTTTATCTATAAATGATGCTCCGAATACTTGCGCCAACTTATTTTGAGACTTTCCCTGATGTGTTCCCATTAATACAACTCCTCCTCCACTATTCAGAAAAGACTTGATCGTTGCAATATCTTCTTTGGTATAACTGATTTCATCCGCGCAGCCCGGTAATATGAGTAGATTGGTATTACTCAAATCAAAATTAAATAATGAGCACCAATTGGTTTCTCCTTTATGTCCGTTCAAATATTGACTATGAAAACGATGATCGGAATAGAAAGAAAACTCGTGAGACAGGTCTGTTACTGCGTGCACTCTATTTTGTGCATTAACACTATTCATACTTAATGCAAACAATGCACTAAGGCTGTAAACAAAAACTTTACAATTCATGATATTAGATTTCTGTGTGTTTGTCTCAAAAATACAATTTATTTAAATAAGAAACCTCTTTATCATTACGTTTGTAATTGTAAAGTGTCAAAAAATTGGACAGTAGTGTCCAATTTTTTGACACTTTACAAAACACACCGAAACACTAACACACTATAAAACAACAAGGTAACCATTATGGCACGATTTTGGCATACTTATAATGGAAGGCGCTATGCATATTGCCTTCACAGTAGCTTACTTTATCTTTTATAGTCATGTTAAAACAACTAAGTATCATATTTCTTTTTGCTGTAACGGATGTATCCGAGATTGCCGCCCAACAAGCTTGGTCGCTTGATCAATGCATCGGTTATGCGGTAGAGCAGTCGCCCGGCGTGCAAAAGCAAATGGTGCAAAAACGCATCTACGACCAGTATTACAAAGAGTCGGTTGCATCACTGTTTCCGTCGGTAAGTGCCGGTACAAGCTTAAGCACCAGCTTTGGGCGATCAATCAACCCGGCAACAAATACGTACGAGAATACCAGCAACTTGAACAATCCGTATCAACTGAGTGCTTCGCTGCCTCTATTTGACGGACTCAGCAGTTGGTACAACATTCGTTTTCGTGAAGCGGGAAAAGAAAGAGGACTTAAAGAGATCGAACGGGTAAAGGATCAGTTGGCCCTAGATGTAATGCAGGCATATTACGACGGTGTATATTATATTAAACTCGTGCAGCTTGCCGAAGAGCAACTTATACAAAGCCGACAAGAACTGCTCTTTACCACCAAAAAAGAAGAGCTTGGTCTTACCGCCGGTGCCGATATCGCGCAAATGGAAGCAAAGGTAGCGGCCGATAGTTTCAACTTGGTTCGCCAAGAGAACTATCAGCACTTAAGCATGATTCGTCTCAAAGAACTGATGAACTATCCGATGGATTCTGCTCTTGAAATCGATACCATGCTTGCCGATTTCATACCGCAAACGTCAATAAACAACTTGGAGGAAATAAAAGAAACTGCTTTAACAACGCTTCCCGAAGCCGAACAATCGAAGTTGTTGATCAAAGAAGCGAAGTTGCAGCATAAAATGGCACAAGGCTCGTTGTTCCCATATATTTCCCTTTCGGGAGGTATCAGTACAAACTACTATGAAAACTTGAACGATAATACTGCTGACAAACGCAGCTTTTCGTCGCAGTTCAAGAACAATCGGGGTGAATACGTTACCATCAATTTGTCGTTTCCGCTTTTCAACAAGCTAAGCAACATCTCCCGCATCAAACGCAGCAAATATCAATATACCATTTCGAAGCTCGACCATCAGGCTACGATCAACAAGCTGGAAAAGGATATAGAACAAGCTGCTGCCGACCTTGCCGGTACGGGAAAGGAATACATCCAGGCGCAAAAACAAGCGTATGCTTTGCAGTTGGCTCACCGGGTAAACCGCCGCAAGTATGAAGAGGGACTGATCAGTGTGATCGAACTTCAAACCTCGTCAAACCAATACTTGCAGGCCGAAGCCGACTTGGTAGCGAGTCGCATTCGCTATCTGCTCAAAGACAAGTTGGTGAATTATTACCGCGGTATTCCGCTTATCCCGTAAACAACTTCTCTTATTATCAATACAACAAGCTAATACATCATACACATGGATCGTAAAATAGAACCTAAAAAGGGTCTTAAAAAGAAACATATTCCTTACATCGCCGGAGGTGTACTCTTCCTTGCCTTTGCGGGATGGGCCATATTCGGAAATCATCAATCTACACTGCGCATAGACAAGAAGTCGGTCGTGATTCAAAACGTACTTAGCGATCAGTTCAACGACTACATACGCATCGACGGACAAGTACAACCCATCACGGTGATACAACTTAGTCCGCTCGAAGGTGGTATCGTTGACGAAATCCTTGTCGAGGAAGGGGCAACGCTAAAGAAAGGTCAGCCGATTGTCCGCCTCAGCAACTCCAATCTCGACTTATCCATCCTCAATAGTGAGGCCGAACTTGCCGAAAAGCAAAACTTCTTGCGCAACACACAAGTGGCCATGGAGCAGGATAAGCTCAACAACAAAACCGAAAAACTACAACTCGATCTGGATGTACGCCGCAAGTTGCGCGCTTATAATCAAAACGAAGCATTGTATAAAGACAAACTGATCTCGAGAGAAATCTATCTGCAATCGAAAGAAGACTACGAACTGGCAAAGGAAAAGCAAGCACTCGTAACCGAACGTTTGCGCCAAGACTCCATTTATCGTTCGGTACAGGTAGACCAGATGGAAGAGAGTTTGCAGAATATGCGCGAAAACATGTTCTTGATTCGCCGACGGGTAGATAACCTTGTGGTTAAATCGCCTATTGATGGTCAGCTTGGACTACTCGAGGTGGTTCCGGGGCAAAACGTTGCAATGGGGCAACGCATTGGTCAGCTCAATGATCTTACCGATTACAAGATCGAAGCCATGATCGACGAGCATTACATCGACCGAGTAAGAACAGACTTGGAAGGAACCTTTGACAGACAAAGCAACAAGTACTCGATCAAGGTACGCAAAGTATATCCTGAAGTCCGCAACGGGAAGTTTAAAACCGACTTGGTTTTTACGGGCGAACGCCCCGACAACATCCGTACCGGACAAACCTACTACATCAATCTGGAGCTCGGCCAACCAATACAATCGGTATTGATTCCGAAAGGAACATTCTTCCAGTCTACCGGTGGCAGTTGGATCTTTGTAGTAGATCGCGATGGCAGCAAAGCCTACCGACGCAAGATACAGATAGGTCGTCAAAATCCGCAATACTACGAAGTAACGGAAGGACTTGAGCCGGGCGAGCAGGTGATTGTAACCAATTACGACAGCTTTAAAGACAACGAAGTCTTGATACTAAACGATTAATCAACAAACTTAAATAGTAAATACTATGTTACGCATCGAAAATCTTTCAAAAGTATTCAGAACAGAAGAGGTAGAGACAGTAGCTCTTAACCAAGTTTCATTAGAAGTAAAGGATGGCGAATTTGTAGCCATCATGGGTCCGTCGGGTTGTGGAAAATCAACCTTGCTTAATATCCTGGGGCTACTCGACAGTCCTACAGAAGGGATCTACTATCTGGGCGAGCAAGAAGTGGGATCGCTTAAAGAAAAAGATCGCACCAAAGCCCGCAAAGGAAATGTAGGATTCGTATTTCAGAGCTTTAACCTGATCGACGAACTAAACGTGTTTGAAAATGTAGAGTTACCTCTCACCTACCTCGACATGAAGTCGACCGAACGAAAAGAGCGTGTAAATGCCATCTTAAAGCGCATGAACATCAGTCACCGTTCACATCACTTTCCGCAACAATTGTCGGGTGGGCAGCAACAACGCGTAGCCATTGCCCGAGCGGTAGTTTCCAATCCTAAGATCATTCTTGCCGATGAGCCTACCGGTAACCTCGACTCTAAGAATGGCGCGGAAGTAATGCAGCTACTTACCGAACTGAATAAAGAAGGCACAACCATCATTATGGTTACACACAGCAAGCACGACGCATCCTTTTCCCACCGCGTTATCAACTTATTCGACGGACAAATCGTGAGCTCGGTAAGTGAGGTGCTTTAGACTGTAGACTCTTGTAACAAACGAACAAATACATCATGAAAACGATCAAACTCATCTTTCGCTCCTTTTTGCGGAAAGGACAAAACAACTTATTGAAAGTTGGTATTCTTGGCGTAGGACTAGCCATTGGTCTTATCCTGATTGCTAAAGTTTACTTTGAGACTTCGTACGAAACTTACATTCCTGACGCAGAAAGAATCTACGAAGTACATGCTTCTTTCTCAACAGAGAATGAATCCAATGTGTACTCACAGGTAAGCGGGGGTACAGTTATTGGGATTAAAGAACTTACACCGGAAGTAGAAACGGCGACACGTTATACATGGCTGGGCGGACGAACACAGTTCAAGACAGAAGAGAACAACAACTACAATTACATCTGCATGATTGGCGATTCTTGTTTGTTTGATCTTTTCGGATGGAATGTTGTAGTAGGCAATCCCTCAGAGATCTTG
>JBOFPV010000006.1:0-22485 GCA_051660585.1 Tannerellaceae bacterium | reverse complement strand
AAAGTGGTATTATCCTTACTGCATCTCACAATCCTAAAGAATACAACGGATACAAAGCATACTGGGACGATGGTGCTCAGGTAATTGCTCCTCACGATAAAAACATCATTGCCGAAGTAAACAAGATCAGATCGGCAAGTGATATTAACTTCCATGGCAAACCAGAACTAGTAGAAGTTCTTGGCGAAGCTGTAGACAACGACTACATTCAAAAGCTTACAACTATTTCTCTTTCACCCGAAGCGATCAAGAAGCATAACGATATGAAAATCGTTTATACGCCGATCCATGGAACAGGTGTGAAATTGATTCCTGCTGCGCTTAAAGCATTCGGCTTCACCAATATCGTGCATGTTCCGGAGCAAGACGTAGTGAGCGGCGACTTCCCTACCGTAGTATCTCCAAACCCTGAAGAGCCGGCAGCACTTAGCATGGCGGTGAAGAAAGCTCAAGAAGTAGGAGCGGAGTTGGTACTTGCTTCAGACCCTGATGCCGACCGTGTTGGCGCAGCGATCTTGAATGATAAAAACGAATTCATCCTTGTGAATGGTAATCAAACAGCTTTGTTGTTTATCTATTACCTAATTACACGTTGGAAAGAACTAGGCAAACTTACGGGCAACGAGTACATCGTGAAAACGATTGTTACGACAGAGCTTATCCGTACGATTGCTGAGAAAAACAGCGTAGTGATGTACGATTGCTACACAGGCTTCAAATGGATTGCGGCAATCATGCGCGACCTTGAAGGCAAAAAGCAATACATCGGTGGTGGTGAAGAAAGCTACGGATTCCTTTGTGAAGACTTCGTTCGCGACAAAGATGCGGTTTCTGCTTGTGCTATGCTTGCTGAGATTGCAGCTTGGGCAAAAGACAATGGCAAGACATTGTACGAACTTCTTCAAGACATCTACATCGAGTATGGCTTCTCAAAAGAGAAAGGTATCTCTGTAGTGAAGAAAGGTAAATCGGGTGCGGAAGAGATCGAAGCAATGATGAAAAACTTCAGAGAAAACCCAATCAAAGAGATTGCAGGCTCGAAGGTTACATTGATCAAAGACTTCGGCAAACTTACTGCATTTAGCGTACTAGATGGCGAATCATATACACTTGATATGCCAACAACGTCGAATGTGATCCAATACTTCACAGAAGATGAAACTAAAGTTTCGATTCGTCCTTCGGGAACTGAACCGAAGATTAAGTTCTACATCGAGGTAAGAGGTGTTGCCAAATCGAGAGAAGAACTTGCTAAAGCAGACGCTGAGGCGGAAGCAAAGATTGATGCGGTAAGAGCGTCGATGGGTATTTGATAACAAAGTTCAAACCATAAAAAAAGCGGATGTAACCCAAGTGTTGCATCCGCTTTTCTCTTTTTAGGCATCTACTTTTCGTATAGATGGCTTTCTTTTATTAAATACGTTCCAGCACTTTCTCGATCAAATCGATCATACTGTTCTTGTAGTTGGTATTCATGTCTTTGTGGTATCTGCCCGCAATTACGGCGCATACCGTTAGCGCTTTATGCCCCATCAACGCGGCAAGAGATGCCAATGCCGCACTTTCCATCTCGTAGTTGGTGATGCGATAATCCTTAAACTTAAAATCCTCAATCTTTTTATTAAATCCCGGATCGGTAAGTGGTAAGCGAAGCTCACGCCCTTGCGGACCGTAGAATCCGTTGCCTGAAATCGTTATTCCCTGCACGATGTCTCCCTTGATGATACGTGACAACAATTCCGGATCGTTGTTTACCGCATACGGACGCATGTTGGGAATCTGCCAATGACTATGCTGCATAAAGGCTTCCTCTAGTGCCAGGTTTCGAATCTTTGCATTGTCTTTGTAGAAAAACGGAACACAGTCGTAACCGATCGAGTAGGCCGAGGCAACAAAACTTCCTACAGGCACAATGGGTTGAAGGCCACCGCAAGTGCCGATACGTACCAACGATAGTTGCTCAAACTTTAAATTCACCGTCCGCGTAGTAAAGTTGATGTTTTTCAGCGCGTCGAGCTCTGAGAGAACAATGTCGATGTTGTCGCCGCCAATACCATGCGATATCACGGTGATGCGTTTCCCTTTGTACGTTCCGGTGATTGTATGAAACTCACGATTGGTTACAGAGCACTCGATGTCGCTCAAGTGTGCACCGATGATATCAACCCTTGCAGGGTCGCCCACCATAACGATTTTGTTCGATACTTGTTCGGGTTTTAAGTGTAGATGAAATATAGATCCGTCATCATTGAGGATCAGTTCCGATTCAGGTATAATGCGTTTATAACTCATAATATAATTAGTGGTTGAAAAAAGCCGCGGCAAAACATGGGTGTTTGCCGCGGCTCGTGTTATTGTTTACTTATTTATCTTTCGAAGAGATCGTATTGGGTCCGCCCGCAGGCTTAGCAATAGACTCACGCATTGAAGTATCAGCTTCGATATTCTTCATCTTATAGTAATCCATGATACCTAAGTTGCCACTTCTGAAAGCTTCGGCCATTGCTTTTGGAACCTCAGCTTCCGCTTCGATTACCTTGGCACGAGCCTCTTGCGCTTTGGCTTTCATTTCTTGTTCTAAGGCAATCGCCATAGCACGGCGTTCTTCGGCTTTTGCCTGCGCAATGTTTTTATCTGCTTGCGCTTGGTCCATTTGCAATACGGCACCGATGTTTTTACCTATGTCGATATCCGCGATATCGATGGATAGGATTTCAAACGCAGTTCCGGCGTCAAGTCCTTTACGTAACACAAGTTTCGAAATAGAGTCCGGGTTCTCCAACACGGTCTTATGGCTTTCCGACGAACCGATAGAAGAGACAATACCTTCGCCTACACGGGCCAAAATGGTTTCTTCTCCGGCACCCCCTACAAGTTGCTTGATGCTGGCGCGTACCGTAACACGTGCTTTTGCCACAAGCTGAATACCGTCTTTCGCCACGGCTGCTACCGGTGGTGTGTCGATTACTTTAGGGTTTACACTCATTTGTACGGCATTGAATACGTCACGACCTGCAAGGTCGATTGCTGTAGCCATTTGGAAAGACAAGTCAATGTTTGCCTTCGAAGCCGAAACAAGTGCATGCACAACCTTTTCGATGTGTCCGCCCGCAAGGTAGTGGGCTTCGAGTTGGTCGCGTGTAAGTCCGTTCAATCCCGCTTTGTGTGCTTCGATAAGAGCACGTACAATGGTTGAAGGCGGCACATTACGTATGCGCATTAAGAACAACTGGACTAGGGAAATGTTTACGCCCGATACCTTGGCAGATATCCACAGCAGGAACGGAACGTAATAAAAGAATACAGCCAAAAGTAAAATGGCTAATCCCAATAGAACGATTGGAAAAATTACAGGTTCCATAAGTAGTAAATATAGTGTTTGTTTTTATTCGTTTGCCGCATCAAAAGGTTCTATCATAGAAACCACTTCGATGTTTGACAGATTCTTGCCCGTAACGCGCACGGGAGTCTCTTCGTCGATGTACTCTTCTATAGACTTAGCCTCTACGATTACACCATTTATTTTCACTTTGCCCATTGGGTTGAGGCGCGAATACGCAATGCCGGTATCGCCCACTGCGATCTTATCGAGATCCGAGTCGTCGACTTTGCTATTGCTATCGGTTTTGAGTGAAATGCGGTCTAGTGCTTTCGATCTCAACAGCCAGAAGAATGCGGCGGCAAAGACAATTGCTCCGCTTACCAAGGCAATGCCCGAGGCAACTGCACCAAGCGTGGAGTATACATATACAAAGGCTCCAACGGCAAAGAGTGCTCCCGCAATTCCGGCAATGGTAATACCCGGTAAGAGAAATATCTCTACCAGTAGCAACGTGATCGCAATGATGATCAACAGTATTGCAAGGATAATTTGTGTAACCATAAGCTGTTTAATTACTTAATGAGGTTATGACGCGACGGGTTGTTTCCCTTCACGATGATAAAGATATAAAAATATATTACTTGTTATAATAAATAAAGGAAGTTGGACTAAATAATTTCCTCAAAGCGCAAAAGCTTCTATTTTCTTGTAGAGTTATTTGTATTTGCTCCGCTATTAAAAGCGGATAAGCCGAGTGGAGGGAAGAAGTAGTTGCGGTGATCATGTTGATTAAGGAGCGTTGTCGTGAAGGTTAAGCTTAGACAGGTACGTGTCTAAGATGTGTACACGGTCGTGACGCATTCTTGTCATATACCTGTCTAAGTTGTGTACAGGTACGTGTCTAAGCTTAACTCATGCGATGAGTGTGTTTGGTTTATGCGATCGTGCAGATTATGGGCGGTGATGTTGGTTATAGTGTAGGGTATAAAAAATCCCCGATCGGCACGAGCCGGTCGGGGAGGTGAGCAGAAGTTGCCTTCCATTATTCATTGTAAAGACAAGCGGATGCTTCCGTGTTGTCTTTTTGTTATCGAAATTATTGATTTTTGCGTAGCACCATGATCTCTGCGTTGCGCGCTTCTTTTTCGAGCTGATCAGGTGTGTTTTGCATTTCTTCCAACTGCGATTCGAGGCGAAGGATAGCGGGTTGAAGTTGCTTCTTGTCGCTGTTGTTGCCTTCGGTGTACTTCTTGCGCAGTTCGGCAAGGCTACGTTCCAGTTCGGCTACCTGCATGCGTGCCGATTGTGCTTTCTCGAATAGTTCGAGTGCTTTAGGGCTCGAGAAGTCGTCTGTGGTAAAGTAGACAATGTTATCGTTGATAACGAATTCGAAGTCTTTCTTTTGTTTGTTGCTGCCGGCCGATTCGTAGGCAAGTTTTACAAGCTCGCTGTAGTCTTCGCCTTCTTTCCACGATTCGGCAATGGAGCTTATCATGGCGCGGTTGCGCAGGTATGCTTCGTCGTCACTTTGTACCGTGCGGCGGCTTTGGTTGGGGATAAACAAATAGATTGCCACCTTTCCTTCGGGTTGGTTACGATCGGTCACGAACCAGCCCAAGCCTTTTGTCTCGTCTACCACATACATGTAGTCGTTTGCCGGCGAGTTGAACGGCATGCCTAGTGGCTCCGGATTCAAATAGCTGTCGTTGTTCATGTTGTAACGGGTTGCAAAGATGTCGTATCCGCCTAGCGAGCCTTCGCCGGTAGAGGCATAATAAACGGTAACACCGTCGCCCATTACATACGGAAAGTTATTGTTGCCGGCAATGTTTACATTGTCCGAAAGTTTGCGTTCGTCGCCAAAGGTGTCGAGTTGCTTGGTTTGGGTAAACAGGGCATAGTTGCCGCTGTCGTCCGGACGGCCGTAGTAGATTTTATCTCCCTTCTGATTCATGTATACGGTAGAGAATACCGGCGACGTGCTTTCGAAGAATGTGTTGAATGGCTCCAACGATCCGCTCTCTTCGCTTAGTTTGTAGTACGAAAGGAATCGGTTGGTATCGGTAACCACACTGTCGATAATCTGGATATCCTCGGTATTATTTACCAGTCGCTGTGCACGTTGTGCGAGTGCTAGCTTGTGCTCGTATTCTGATGTGTCGAGTTTCTTTTTCTCAAGCATCTTGATGTAGGTCTCGAATGCTTGCTCTGCCAAGTCGAAACGGTAGGTGTCGTAATAGATTTGTCCCAAATACTTGAAAGCTTCTTGCACTTTCTTATTGGCCGCGATCTTTAAATGTTTTTCCGCCGCAAGTGGGTCGCCTGTTTCAAATAAGCATACTCCATACCATTGGTTGTAGGAGGTGTTGCCCGGCGAACGCTGTACCAGTTTTTCCATAGCCGGCATGGCTTCGGCGTATTTTCCTTCGTTATATAGTTTTTTTGCTTGATCCAAACTCTGAGCACTTACAGAGCTTACCCCTGCTGTTAGCAGCAAAGAGACAAAGAGATGGCGCAATAAGAATTTCATAGTGTCTTATTATTTTAGTTGAGATTCAAAGGTAATAATATTTTTATTTCTTATGTGTCGGGGCTCGCAAAATTGAAGTAATTTTGCGGCCGACACAAAAACAATATGGCAAAGTTAAGCGAATTAGAACTTCTTTTCAAAAAAGTAGAAGCCAAGGTGGTAAAGGGCATATTTGAGTATGGCCTTATCGAAGATGGCGACAGAATTATGATTGGTCTTTCGGGTGGGAAAGATTCATTGGCCCTTATCGATTTCCTGGGACGACGTATGAAGATTCATCGTCCGAAGTTTGAACTGGTGGTTGCGCACATTATTATGACCAACGTTCCTTATCACTCGGATCTCGAATACTTGCGCGCGCATACCGAACAGTATGGTATCCCTTTTGTAGTGCACGAAACGTCGTTTGATCCAACTACCGATCATCGTAAGTCGCCTTGCTTTCTGTGCTCTTGGAACCGACGTAAGGCGATGTTTGAAGTTGCCAAGGCAAACAACTGTAACAAGATTGCGTTGGGACATCACCAAGACGACATCATCCAAACGCTCTTGATGAACATGACGTATCAAGGGGCATTCAGCACAATGCCGCCTAAACTAAAGATGGAAAAGTTTGATATGACTATCATCCGCCCTATGTGCTTGGTTGAGGAAAAAGACTTGATTCGCATTGCCGAATGGAGGGGTTACAAGAAACAGATCAAGGCGTGCCCGTACGAAACTTCTTCGTCTCGTCCCGATATGAAAGAGATTGTGGCGAAACTGGAAGAGCTAAATCCGCACGTGCGAAGAAACATTTGGGGTAGTATGGCGAATATTCAGAGCGATTATCTGCCTCAGAAGCATGAAGAACAATTAATCGATTAATAGATAAAGTATGCAGGTATTTATGACGGTGGCCCTGCTTATCGTGTCAAACATCTTTATGACGTTTGCATGGTATGGCCACTTAAAACTGAAAGAGTTCAGTTGGTTCGGGTCGCTTCCTCTTATTGGAGTGATTGCATTGAGCTGGGGGATTGCGTTGTTTGAGTATTGTTTTCAGGTGCCAGCCAATAGGATTGGCTTTCGTGAAAACGGCGGACCGTTTACGTTGATTCAGCTCAAGGTTTTGCAGGAGGTGATTACGCTGATCGTGTTTGTAATCTTCAGCACAGTGGCCTTTAAGACCGAAAGTTTTAAGTGGAATCACGCACTGGCGTTTTGCTTTTTGGTGGCGGCCGTATACTTGGTATTTAAGAAATAAGAAGGCAAGCGCCGCGGCTTGTTTCGAAAGAGATGACAGCTGCGCGGTTGTGGTTTTAGAAAATAAAGAAAGCGAACTCTTTTCGGGGAGTTCGCTTTTTCTGTATCTATATATTGAGATGTCTTTTGGGGTTTTGCCTTGACGGCGATTGTGCGCAAGGCTGCTTTTTATCCGCCGTAACGGGTGCCGATGTAAAGGAAAATCATTCCGATGAGTACCAGTAGCAGGTCGAATGCTTTGCTCTTGAGGTTTTTCTCTTTGAAGAAGATGGCGCCGGCGGCAAAGGTTACCAGTACGTTGCTTCGTCGCACCATGGAAATGATGGAGATCATCGAGCCCGGAAGCGAGAGGGCATAGAAGTAAACAAAGTCGGCCATTACCAGAAATACGGAGATGAAAATGATGTTCCATCGCCAGGTAAAAGGCGTTGTCTTTTTGCGCGTTGGATACCATAGAACGAGCAATACGAACGTCATCAGGATGCATTGGTAGAAGTTGTACCACGTTTGCACGGTCATGGGGTCGAGGCTGCGCATGAGGTGTTTATCGTAAAGGCCGCTCATGGATCCGGTTATGGCCGAAAGTATCATAAATAGAATCCATTTGTTCTTTTTGAAGTCGATTCCTTCCCGTTTGCCCGAAAGGGATAGTAGGTAAATGGATGTGATGGCCAGCGTTACGCCAATCCATTGATAGGTGTTGAGCCGCTCACCAAAGATGAGTAATGCGCCCATTAAAGTCATTACCGGTTGTGTTGCCTTGATGGGGCCCGTTATGGTGAGGGGCAAATGTTTGGTGGCAAAGTAGGCAAAGTGCCATGATGAGAGCACGATGATTGCTTTGATGAAGATGAGGAAATGGGTGTGCAGCGATGCTTTGGGCACGAAAAACAGCGTGTTTTCTAGTAGTTCGGGCTTCGCGTAAGATAGAATCACAAACGGAAGAAAGATAATGCTGCTGATGAGTGTATTGAAAAAGAGTACAGGGATTACTGCGTTTTTATTTAACGACATCTTCTTGTTGGTGTCGTAGCAACCAAGCAAAAAGGCCGAAAGAAAGGCTAGTCCTAACCACATAATTGTTGAAGGGTTTCGAGTGTATGGATAAAAAAGAGATTGCCTATGCTATGCGTGGCAATCTCGGAGGGTTGATTATTCGTTTTCGATAAAGATCTCTTGCGGATATTCTACATCGACCAAGTAGAGTGCATGGCCGGGAGCTGAAGTTCCTGCTTTGCCTCGGTCTTTCGACTCAATGATTTTGCAGAATCCGTCTACGGTGATCTTGCCGCGTCCTACCATAAGGAGCGTACCTACGATGGCGCGTACCATGTTGCGAAGAAAGCGGTTTGCCTTGATGTTAAACACCCAAATGTCGCCTTCTTGTACCCACTCGGCATGCATGATGGTGCAGTTGTTTGTCTTTACGTCGGTATGTAGCTTCGAAAAGCTGGTAAAGTCTTCGTAGTCGAACAAGCGTTTTGCGGCTTCATTCATTGCCTGATAATCGAGCGGAGTTCCGTGGCGATAGACAAAATTGAAGTTGAATGGATCTTTTTTTTCCGTGAGGTAGTATTTATAGGCGCGCGCGGTTGCATCAAAACGAGCATGTGCATCGGGTTTTACGGGTACGATGTCGTAGATGGCAATCTCTTTAGGTAGCATGATGTTGAGCTTGCGGCACAAATTGGTTGTGTCGAGCGGAGCTTCGCCTGTGTAGTCGAAGTGTGCGATCATCTTTTGTGCATGTACGCCCGAGTCTGTACGTCCGGCTCCGACAATAGGTGTGGGGGTGCGCATGAGTTTGCCTAGTGCGTCTTCGATGCACTCTTGTACCGATGGGTCGTGTGGTTGTATTTGCCAACCGCAAAACTTAGAACCGTTATATGCTAGGTAGATGAAATAGCGTTGCGTCATTTTGTATATATGTCTTCAGATCGTTGTTATGAATAGTAGCCTGTATGGTCGTTGTAGCAACGAGTAGGCTTGTAGGGTGCAAAAATAGTAAGAAACGGCTAAAGTTTGCCTTTCATTACGATTGGAGAAGCCGAATATTATAATTGCTTCACGTTTGAAACAAAAAAAGCGAACAGGTGATTACCTATTCGCTTTCGTTGTTTTAGTCAGTGACCCCGGAGAGATTCGAACTCTCGACCCAATGATTAAGAGTCATTTGCTCTACCAGCTGAGCTACGGAGTCAGAGCAATTGATAACTATTTTTTTGAGGTTACAGTTATCAGCAACCTTTGTGACCCCGGAGAGATTCGAACTCTCGACCCAATGATTAAGAGTCATTTGCTCTACCAGCTGAGCTACGGAGTCAACGTTTCGTTGTTCTTAACGGGCACAAAGGTATAGTTTCTTTTTGAAGAAAAAAGAGAAAATTGAAGTTTTTATTCAAAAAAGTATACGTCGGACGGATGTGTTCGTTTTAACGTAATGATATTTACATCCTTACCAACTCGAATTCCTTCTCTGAATAAACGGATGTCTATTGTCTTAAATGCCAACTCCGGATGGTTGTTGTCGCGGCTGAGGTGGCACAACCATATATTATGAAGATTCACGTGGTAGATCTTCGCAAGGAAGTCTGCCGTTTCGCGATTACTTAAATGCCCGGTCGGACTGGTTATTCTTTCTTTTAAGAATGCAGGGTATGTGCCAAATTGCAACATCTCTTCGTCGTAATTGGCTTCAATTACCAAGTGGTTTGCTTTGCGTGCATACTTGATAATGGTATCGGTTATGCAACCGATATCTGTAGCTAATGTGAACTTTTGATTTCCAAATTCAATGAAATACCCGACGTTGTCGGTACTGTCGTGTGGCACGTCGAAGGCCGTAATGGTAAAGTCTTTGATGAAAAAGGGAACGTCCTTCTCGATGATACGACGCGACATATATAGCGTTTCCTCGACATATCTGCTTCGGTCGATGCCAGAGTGTACTTTCTCGGTTGTGTAAACCGGTATACTGTGTTTTTCGCCTAAGCAACCAACAGTCTTAATGTGATCGGCATGGTCGTGCGTAACTAGTATGCCGATTATTTTGTCTAAATCTATATTGCGTTCTTTCAGAACTTTCTTGATGGTTCTGATACCAACACCTGCATCGATGAGTATACCATACTCTTCGCTTCCGAGGAAGTAGCAATTGCCGCTACTGCCGCTGGCCAAACTAAAGAAGCACGTTTTCATAACATGAAGAATCTTAATTTCAGAATTAATTTGCGAGGCTTAGTGTTGCACTCGATTCGAGAAGTCTGATGGGATAGTAATCTCGCCAATCAGCGAACAACTCATATGTTCTTTTACTTCTTCAGGGGATAGGCCGTGACCAAATAGGAACATTAATTTGGCAACTGCGCTTTCTGTTGTGGAGTCGAAACCGCTTACTACACCTGCTTCTAATAGCTTGTGTCCGGTTTCATAACGATCCATCTCTACGGTTCCTGCCGAGCATTGTGAAATGTTTACGATAACAATACCTTTAGCGACAGCATCGCTTAGCATTTTTAAGAACCACTCTTTTGTTGGGGCATTACCACTTCCGTATGTTTCCATAACTACACCCTTGAGGTTTGGAATGTTTAGTATTGCTTCAATTACATCAGGAGAGATTCCCGGGAATAACTTCAAAATAACAACATTCTGGTCCATTAGGTAGTGCGGCTTAAGCGGCTTTCGTGAAGCAGGTTGGTAAACTAATCCTGTTTCGTATTTGATGTGGATTCCCGCACGTGCCATAGCCGGATAGTTGAATGAACGGAAAGCGTTGAAATGCTCTGCATTGATTTTTGTAGTACGATTGCCACGCATTAGGTGATTCTCGAAGAAAATGCAAACTTCAGGTATAATAGGATGTCCGTTTTCTTTTGCAGCTGCAATCTCAATTGCTGTGATCAAATTTTCTTTTCCATCTGTTCGCAACATGCCAATCGGCAACTGTGAGCCGGTAAGAATTACAGGTTTGTTGAGGTTCTCAAGCATGAAGCTGAGAGCAGATGCTGTATAAGCCATCGTATCGGTTCCGTGAAGAATCACGAAGCCATCATACTTACTATAATTATCGTTAATGATTTCTACCATGCGAGCCCAAGCATCGGGTTCTATCTCTGCCGAGTCGGTTGGCGGATTAAACTGTATCGATGCCACGTTGTAGCCAAGCTTTTTTAGTTCGGGCATATTGTCACGCAAATGTTGGAAATTGAAAGGTTCCAGTACGCCTGTTTCCGGATTTTCTATCATTCCGATAGTTCCACCTGTGTAAATTAAAAGAACTGATGCTTTTTCTGATAGAGTTTTCATTTCGTTTGGCTTATAGAGTGATAAATTGATAAGGCAAATATATCAAAAAAATCAACTTTTCTCAAGATTATCACCCTCTTCTTCGCCTTTAAATGCCGGAATACTGATGTGATATTTTACAGCGATGATGCGAATCCCAATAGTACCTGCTGCAGAAAGACACTGTGTAAGCGTTTCCTCAAGCCCAAGTAGGAGTCCGAAGTAGTAGACAAGTCCTCCGAAAACACAAGCCATTGCATATACATCTTTTCTGAATACAAGCGGGATTTCATTGATTAGAATGTCGCGCATAATACCCCCGGCAGCTCCGGTAAATGTACCCATAATGATAGCCACCCACATCGGGAAACCATATGCAAGTGTCTTTTCAATCCCAACCACGACAAACAGAGCCAGTCCGATGGTGTCGAACGTAAAGAAAGTATTGTTTTGTTTGATCAATAATCTTCCAAAGAAAATTACATAAAGCAGAGAGAAGCCAGTCCAGATGATATAAGATGGTTGTGTCATCCAAAAGGGAGTTGCTCCAAGACAAATGTCTCTTAAAGTTCCACCGCCTACAGCAGTGATTAAGCCCACTACATATGCGCCAAACCAATCAAACTTCTTAGCAGAAGCAAGCCTAATTCCACTGATTGCAAAAGCAACCGTACCAATGATGTCAATAATATTAATAAAGCTAAACATAATTCAAAATTTGGGCGCAAAAATAATGGAATAATTTCTTTGCTGCTAGTCTAGAATGAATTATTTATCTTTGTAGCTTAAAATATATTTGAATGTACTCGAAAGAAGAACTAAAGAATTTAAAGATAGAATTTTGGGAAGGTTTTGACAATTACTGTCGAACGCAATCGTACCTGCAAGGAAGAGATAAGATGTGGGTATTGTATGATACTAAAGTTAAGAATGTTGAGTTGAAGTTTGATGCAACCCGTGATGGGGCTTCTGTTATATTAGAAATATGTCATCGCAGTGATGATGCACGTCTTGAAATGTTTGAACGTATTTCGTGGCACAAAGCAACGTTAGAGCAAGATTTAGACGATGAATTAATCTGGGATTTAACTTATACACGTGATACGGGTAAACAAGTTTGTCGTATTTATTGCTTTTGCGAAGGATTAGATATACATCGCAGAGCTCATTGGGATGGATTCTATGAATATATGGCACGTAAAATGTTTTTATTGGAACGCAATTTTATGGAAATAAGAGATTATTTGCAGGATTAATTTCAATTAAACAAAATTTCTTCTTTTCGCTTTAATATATAAGTAGCTGTTATTACTTCTTGCAAACCTAAAAATAGCTGCTTTATATTGAAGATGAGATGCACCTTTATTATGGGGCTAATGCTGTACTTATTATTGAGTAACCAAAGAATTCTTGCTCAGCGTTACCCCGAACTTCATAAAATACACTTTAATTCAGACTCTCTAACTGTACTACCAGAGCGACCTTGGCGAGCTGTAGGTGAGGTTGTAGGACTTAATATTGGAGTCTGGGCCTTTGATCGCTATGCATTGAAAGGCGATTATGCGTATATCAATTGGAGTACCATTAAACGTAATTTCAAAACAGGCCCGTTGTGGGATAATGATAAGTTTTCATCCAATCTATTTGCGCATCCTTTTCATGGCTCTCTTTATTTTAATTCAGCCCGTTCGAATGGACTCAACTTTTGGCAGTCGATGCCATATGCTGTTGGCGGTAGTTTGATGTGGGAATTCTTTATGGAGTGCGAGTATCCTTCGACGAATGATCTGCTTGCGACTTCATTTGGAGGAACTGCAATTGGGGAGGTTACTTATCGCATAACAGATTTATTGATTGATAATCGTACTACGGGAATAAATAGGGTAGGGCGTGAAGCTTTAGCTGCAATTATTGCTCCTACTCGTTTTTTAAATAGATTGATTGCCGGGGATGTTTGGCGACATTCTAGGGTGAGCGGGAAAACAATTGATCCACCACCAATCAACTTTGTTGCTTCTATGGGAGGTCGTTTTTTGGCACAGGAGGATGATTACAATAAAGGTGGTTATGGGTTTACTTTGTCTTTTCGGTTGGATTATGGAGATGGTTTCTTTGAGGATGAGAAAGATCCGTATGAGTGGTTTCAGTTTCGAACCATTCTAAACTTCGCATCCAAGCAACCTATTGTAGGAACGTTTAATGCCGTAGGGGTATTGCGCGGATGGAATGTGTATGCTAAGAATGAGCATTACATCAATCTTGGTTTGTTTCAGCATTTCGATTATTATGATTCTCAAATTACTTCTAAGTCGGCCAAAATTGCACCTTATAAATTAGCAGAGGCTGTTGCATTTGGTGGAGGAATGATTTACCAGTCTCCTCGAAATCGTTATGGTTGGAAGTTCTCAACAGAAGTGTTTGCAAATGCGGTTCTGCTGGGGGCGAGCATTGCAGACTATTATCATGTGGATGAAAGAGATTATAATTTAGGTAGTGGCTTCAGTGATAAGCTATTCCTTACTGCAGATTACCAGCAGAAGTTTTCTGCTACTTTTATGTTTGAGAATTACCAACTCTATACCTGGAAAGGTTATCCTCGAGATATTGACTGGGAAACTGTGGATATAAAGAAACTCAATGCTCAAGGAGACTTAGGAAACACAAGGTTGTCTATTATAGGGATGAGATTTATTTATTTTATTAACAATAAATTTAATTTGGCTCTATTGTATCGCAACTTTAGACGGAAGTCGGATTATAAATATCACGAAGATGTAAACTATAATACATTTGATACTAACTTATCGCTTGGCTATTCTTTTTGAAGAACTAAAAGGGGGCTAGTTTGTGAGAAGTTGATGGATTAATAAGCTTTTATTATTGTTACTAAGTGTGTAATTTTTAAAAGTGTTATAGAATCCTGCTTTCTTTGTATACCTTTTATGAAATGTTGTTGAAATTAAAACAGTATAAATGAGAAAAACCACGCTGTTAATCCTCTGCTTTATCTGGATCACAGATCTAATGGCGCAGAACACGTCTCCCAAGAAAGTAGGGGACGATTATGTGACGTTATATTCGAAAAATACAGTAAAAGATACAACTGATACAGTAATCAAAAAGAAGAATATCTTTGGAAAGATCTACGATTACTTTCAGTCGTCTAATGAAGATAAAACACTGACAAAGAAATTTGACTGGAGTATTATCGGAGGGCCACACTATTCGAGCGATATAAAGCTTGGATTAGGATTGGTAGCAGCCGGACTGTATCGAGTTGATCGAGATGATCTTTCGATACCGCCTTCTAATGTCTCACTGTTTGGTGATGTAACAACAACCGGATTCTATATGTTAGGCATCCGCGGAAATACATTTTTTAAAGGAGCTAAATACCGTCTCGACTATACTTCTTACTTTTATTCAATGCCAGCAAAGTATTGGGGAATTGGATATGAGCATGGGGCTGCTCGAGATAGTTTTACAACATACGATAGAGATCAAAGCCAGATCAAAGTAGATTTCTTATATCGAGTGTTTAATGATGCATACATTGGAGCTACAGCAGGCTTTAACTATGTGGCAGGGAAAAAGTTTGAGAAGCCAGAATACCTCGACGGAGAAAAGGATAGTTATATTAGTTCTTCTCTCGGTTTGATCTTGATGTACGACTCGCGAGACATCATAACAAACGCATATGATGGATGGTATTTACGTTTTGAGCAGAACTTCTTTCCTTCTTTTATGGGGAACAAGATGGCTTTTTCTCGCTCTTCATTTTTTGCCAATCATTACAACGAGCTCTGGAAAGGAGCCGTGTTGGCTAGTGAAGTTCACGGGGAGTTTAACTATGGTAACGTGCCATGGACGCAAGTTGCCATGTTGGGCAACTCATATCGTATGCGCGGATATTACGAAGGGCAATATCGCGATCGCAATATACTAGAAGCGCAAATTGAATTACGTCAAAAGGTTTGGCGGCGTAATGGGATTGCAGTGTGGGTAGGAGCCGGCAATGTGTTCCACTCATTCAGCCGATTTAAATGGAATCATACGCTGCCCAATTATGGTATAGGTTACCGATGGGAGTTTAAAAAGCGGATGAATGTACGTTTAGATCTTGGCTTTGGGAAAAAAGAAACAGGTTTTATATTCAGTATAAATGAAGCTTTTTAATTATTTAAAACAATTACTTGAGAATCCGAAGACATTGTTCTTCTACTCGCTCTTCTGTTTGATGTTGCCATCATTCTTTCTATTTTGTACCGAAACAATGACATTGCCGGTACGAGTAGCTTTTATTCTGATTCCATTATCGCTTTATGCAATCGTATACAGTGCGTTTCGAAAGATTGGAGTATTGACGTTGGCAATGCTACCATTTATGGTATTAGGAGCATTTCAGCTAGTATTGCTTTATTTGTTTGGAGAATCTATCATTGCGGTAGATATGTTTTTAAATCTCTTCACAACAAATGCGTCGGAAGCAGGAGAGCTATTGGCCAATCTTTGGCCGGCTGTTGTCTTTGTGTGTGTGGTATATATTCCTATGATTGTTTTGGGGATTGTGGGAGTCGTTAAGCATCTTTCTCTTACAGTTCGTTTTAGGAAAGTAGTACTTAGTGGTGGATTAATTTTGTTGCTGGCAGGTATTGGTATTGCTCAGTTTGCAAAAGAATTCTCGCCAAAACTAGACATCTATCCGATCAACGTATTGTATAATATTTACTTCACGAAAGTAAAATGGCAGAGAAGTTTAAATTATCCTCAAACCTCAGAAGGCTTTGAGTTTGACGCCAAAAGGACAAAGAAAGTTGGTGAGCGTGAGGTTTACTTTTTGATCATTGGTGAAGCATCGAGAGCGACCAATTGGAGTATGTTTGGTTACGAGCGAGAAACAAATCCGCGCCTATCTCAAATGCCAAACTTGGTGAAGTTTCGAGATGCAATAACACAAGCGAATGTAACACACAAGAGTGTTCCAATGATTTTGTCTGATGCATCAGCAACCAATCACAACGTTCTTTATAAGCATAAAAGCGTGATTCAGGCATTTTCAGAAGCAGGATTTAGAACCGCTTTTATATCCAATCAAGTTCCGAACCGTTCTTTTATTGACTATTTCTCGGCCCAAGCCGATACGCTTATTACGATGTTGACGGATGCGCAAATAACTTCGGATAGTAAACCCGATGATGTTCTGCTTCCAGTTGTAGATAGTTTGTTGAAATCAACAACAGAAGATATGTTTATAGTATTGCATACGTATGGTTCGCACTACGATTATCGTTATCGCTATCCTGCCGACTCTGCGTATTGGACTCCCGACTATGTGCCTACAATCTCATATAAGTACAAAGAAGAACTGGTAAACTCGTACGACAATAGTGTGCGATATACCGATTACTTCTTGTCGCAGTTGATGAGCGAAATCAATAAGAACTCTACATATTCGGCATTGCTGTATATTTCCGATCACGGGGAGGATTTGATGGACGACGATAGGAAACTATTCTTACATGCGTCTCCTAAAACTACCTACTATCAATTGCACGTGCCGTGTTTGGTATGGTTTTCGGAAGATTACATGAGAACAAATCCAACGACGATGCAGGAGGCTGTGAAGAATGAAAACAAGCCGGTGAGTACGAATATGGTATTTCATACGCTGCTCGATATGGCAAATATCGAGACATCTTATAAGGATACCACTTACTCTATTATAAGCGACGGATTCAAAGTGCACCCTCGTTATTATCTCAACGACCATGATAAGGCGATTGAGATCAATGATCTCGGACTGAAACGAGAAGACGTCTTGATGTTAGAGAAGATGCATATGCAATACTAAACAGTATCTATAAAATAGCATTCCCCATTCATTTCCTTTGCAGGTTGTGAATGGGGAATTTTTTTTGCTTAGGATTATTTTGAGAAGAAACAGAGTTGATTAGTTTTTACGCTCTATTTCGTTCAGATTTTCCATTTTCTTTTTTTCAAGGAAGCCGTAGATGTCTTCAAGGTGTTCTGTTACCTTTTTGTTGCCAAACTCATACACTTTGTTTACAAGTCCGTCAAGGAAGTCACGGTCGTGCGAAACAAGGATTAGCGTACCATCGTAGTCTTTCAACGCACTCTTCAAGATATCTTTGGTTTTCATATCAAGGTGGTTGGTAGGCTCATCGAGAATAAGCAAGTTGACCGGTTCAAGCAAAAGTTTAATCATCGCCAAGCGCGTACGTTCACCACCAGAAAGCACCTTCACCTTCTTGGTCGAGTTTTCACCGCCAAACATAAACGCCCCCAATAGGTCTTTAATCTTATTGCGGATATCACCTTTTGCAACATCGTCGATCGTTTGGAATACGGTAAGTTCTTCGTCAAGAAGCGATGCCTGGTTCTGTGCAAAATAACCAATCATTACATTGTGACCCAACGTAAGTGTGCCACTGTAATCGATCTCGCCCATAAGACATTTTACAAGAGTCGATTTACCTTCACCATTTCGTCCTACGAAAGCAATTTTCTCGCCACGTTCGATCGTGAAGTTTGCATTGTCGAATACATTGAATCCATCGTATGATTTACCCAAGCTTTCGGCGATAACCGGATAGTTACCCGAGCGAGGAGAAGGCGGAAACTTAAGGCGAAGAGCTGAAGTATCCTCTTCATCTACCTCCAGGATATCAAGCTTTTCAAGCATTTTCACGCGAGATTGCACTTGCAATGTCTTCGAGTAAGTACCCTTAAAGCGTTCGATAAATTCTTTCGTCTCGGCAATCATCTTTTGTTGTTCTTCAAAAGCCTTTTGCTGTTGTTCGCGACGTTCTTTGCGAAGCTCCAGATATTTAGAATAGTTTACTTTATAGTCGTAGATACGTCCCATCGTAACTTCAATGGTACGTGTCGTGATGTTGTCTACAAAAGCACGGTCGTGCGAGATCACAATAACAGCCTTTCCGTTTGAAACCAAGAAATCTTCGAGCCATTGGATAGACTCAATGTCGAGGTGATTGGTAGGCTCATCGAGAAGTAGTACGTCAGGTTTCTTCAACAGCAACTTGGCCAATTCGATACGCATACGCCATCCTCCACTGAAATCGGCCGTAGGACGATCCAAGTCTTCGCGGCTAAACCCAAGACCCAATAAGATCTTTTCTACATCTTCTTGGTAGTTGGTCATGTCGATGGTATAGAACTTTTCGCTCAAAGTCGATACGCGCTCGATTAGTTCGTAATAACTATCCGATTCATAGTCGGTACGAGTGCTGAGTTCGTTGTTGAGTGTTTCAATCTCGGCCTCCATTTCAAACAAATGAGCAAACGCCTGTGATGCTTCTTCGCGCACGGTACGTTCGTTTTCAGTCATCAAATGTTGAGGAAGATAAGCAATGACGGTATCTTTAGGTGCAGATACGCGTCCGCGAGAAGGCTCACGTACTCCGGCAAGGATCTTCAATAGGGTTGATTTACCGGCACCGTTTTTACCCATTAAGGCGATACGGTCTTTTTCATTTACAACAAAGGAAATATTTTCAAAGAGGGTAGTTCCTCCGAATTCTACTGTTAATGCGTCTACTGATATCATTTATTAAGCTTTTCAAGTACAAAGCTACAGCTAAAAAGCCGTCTACGCAATAGTTTTGAGCGCTTTAGATACTGTTTTGATTTTCTCTCAATTATTTGCAGATAGCAAGCAAGGCAAAAGGGTAAATGATGTTGTAAAGCACAAATGTTGTGCAACACTAACTTCGCTTGTGTCGGTGCCGAGGTTTTGTTATAGTTTTGGGCATAATAATAAATCAGGTAATAGAGTAAAGATGAAAAACTACATGGTGGGTCTAGGCGAAATCCTTTGGGATGTATTTCCAACAGGGAAGGTTTTGGGAGGAGCGCCGGCCAATTTTGCTTATCATGCAATGCAGCAAGGAATGAATTCGATTGTAATAAGTGCAATCGGTCGTGATATGTTGGGGCATGAGATACGTGAAAGTCTGAATCGAAAGAGACAGAATTTTATGTTGGTCGATACAGACTATCCAACCGGGACAGTACAAGTATCGGTAAGTGAAACAGGCATTCCTACTTATGACATACGCGAAAACGTAGCTTGGGATCACATTCCTCTTACGGCTGCTATTAAAGATATTGCCCGAATCACCAGTGCGGTTTGTTTCGGATCTTTGGCACAACGGGCCCAAGAGTCGCGCAGTACCATTCGCGAGTTTCTTAGTCTTGTACCCGAGCATGCAATGAAGATCTTTGATATCAACCTTCGTTTGCATTATTACACTGAGGAGATTATAAAAGAATCGTTGCAGCAAGCAACCATCTTGAAAATAAACGACGAAGAATTAGCTGTAGTAGCTCCGATGTTGCAATTGCAAGGAGACGATGCTGCGATGAGTCGTCAATTGATCGAGATGTTTCATCTGCAAATGGTGATTCTTACAGCTGGCGGTAAGTATAGTTGTGTATACACGGCCGACGATTGCAGTTGTATCGATACGCCCCAAGTAGAGGTTGTAGATACAGTAGGCGCGGGAGACACCTTTACGGCAGTAATGGCATCGTCGCTGCTGCAAGGACTTAGCTTTAAGCAAGCCCATGAAAAAGCAGTAGAGACCGCAGCTTTTGTTTGCACGCGCAAAGGAGCGATGCCTGAATATGATTGAGGTTTAATAGAGTTTTTATATAATTGATTGTAGCTTCCCGAGAGAGTGATCTCAAAGGAAGCTTTTTTTTGTTTATAGCCGTTGCAAAGATCTTTTTAATAGATCATTTTCTTTGTCATTCCCCCATCAATGATTAAGTTCTGTCCATTTACGAAGTTGTTTCCTCCTTGTGCAAAGTACAGGCAAGCTTCTGCTATATCTTCGGGGCGACCTACACGGCCCGAAGGGTGCATGTCATGGTCGGCTTCGGATAGTTCGTGGTAGTTTGTGTTTTGAATCCAGCCCGGACTGATTGCATTTACCGTAATGTTGTAGGGACTCAAAGACATGGCCAGGGCATGCGTAAGGGAAACAATTCCTCCTTTCGATGCGGCGTATGCTTCGGAGTTTGCTTCACTCATCAAGTAGCGAGTAGAGGCAATGTTGATGATTCTGCCCTCCGGTTGATTTCCCGAAAGCTTAGAACGGTAAAGAGCCCAGCAGCGAGAGGTTACAAATACGGGACGAAGGTTGGTCTTTAGTGTGCGGTCAAAGCTGTCGACCGTAGTGTCAAGTATGGATGAGAACTGTGAAATTCCCGCATTATTTACCAATACATCGATGTCGCCATACTTAGCAAATACTTTATTCATCCAGGCCTCCAGCTCTTCTATATGTGTAATGTCGCCACAAAAGAAATGGAGTTGGTCGTTGTATGTATGCTTTAACTCGATGCCTGCTTCGAAGTTTCTGTCAAAAAAGAAAACCTCCGCGCCTTCTTTTGCAAATGCTTCCACAATTGCTTTTCCTATTCCGAGTGCTCCGCCGGTTACAAGTACGCGCTTGTTTATAAATCGTTTAGAGTTTTCCATGTTACAAATCGTATTTGTGTTTCTGGTAACAAAGCTATCAAATCCTTATCAACAAACAAGAATAAAGACGGGTAAACGGAAGAAAAGATTTGCGAATGTGATTTATTAGCTTTATATTTGTATTCAGTTTAAATAAGTAACAAGTTTTCTAATATAAGCATATGTCAGGATCAAAGATAATATGTTACTGCAAGTATGTAAGCTATGCCGATATTCGTCAAGCCATGGTTGCAGGAGCAAGAACACTAGACGAGGTTGCAGATGCCACCGGAGCCGGAACCGGTTGTGGTAGATGTGTTTCTGCAATTGAAGATATCATCAAATCGGTATGTGGGTGTACCGGAACAGGAGTAGAAGAAGTAGTCGGCGCTGTAAAGCAAGGACACGATACACTCGAAGCAGTGGGAGCGGCAACGAAGGCCGGAACATGCTGTGGAAGATGTACTCCATTGATCGAAAATATCATAGAAAATAAGAAATAACAATCGAAGGATTGAAGTTGTAAAGTTGTATTTGGTGCGAAAGCGGTAACAGTGAATAGAGATTCATGTTGCCGCTTTTCTTATTTTATAGAAACAGCCAAAAGAATCCAATATTGTAAAATACGGAAGAGAGATGCGTATCTTCTTTTGCCGGAAATCGTGTAAAGTGTGAATAAATAATGTGGAGATTGAAAAAGAGAGTAGTGGAGTAGGTATAAAAAAAGGAAGGTATGAGTAAGCCGTACAGTAGATATGAACAAACTCCGCATGACAGGATTTGAGTGCTTCGACAACTTTGTAATCCACTGCGCTATGCAACCTCAAAGAGGTGTGGCCCGCCATTATTGCCGAGAGCTTGCCTCGGAATTGTAATGTAATTGATGAGTTTACCAATCGATCTGTACGGCTACTCATACCTTCATTGCAAAGATATAAATTTATTATCTAAATCAAATATTTCGACAAGAAAAATAAGTCATAGCCAATCTTTTCGGACTTCATGCCTGCGCATAACCTTGCGAGGTCGAGCTGCATGAATGCTTGTGTATTACACTCCGCTGAATGTGCATTATTTACAAGCGATCTTCTACTATATTAAACACACAAGTTGCAATAGAGTTCATCTACAGGATAAAGAATCTGTCAAGGTATTTGTGAAGCAGTTGAGTAGTAGTTGATTAATCGGTCTATAAAGATTCAATTTATTTCATGCTTATAGGCGGAGTAGGTCAAGCAGTCATTGCTTTTGTTTTTCGCGGAGGTTGTTTTCAAACTAAGTGAAGAGCGAATCGTCAGACCGCCATCTGACGATTCGTTCTTCACTATGATTAAATCGTTCGATGGGCATCAAACGATTCGTTCTTCATTGTGATTGAATTGTTCGATGGGCATCAAACGATTTGATGTTCGTTATGTTTGTTTTTGGAGATTGCGATGGGTGTAGATCTTGGCTATGGGGAATAAAAAAAGAGGTCGTCAATAACTTGACAACCTCTTGATAGTTGCGGAGGCCAGACTCGAACTGACGACCTTTGGGTTATGAGCCCAACGAGCTACCACTGCTCCACCCCGCGATGTTTAACCAGTAACCTTT
>JBOFPV010000005.1:0-7252 GCA_051660585.1 Tannerellaceae bacterium | reverse complement strand
ATTTAAAACTATGCACATTGCGATTGTTGGAACCGGATATGTCGGTTTAGTTACGGGGACTTGTTTTGCGGAAATGGGTGTTGATGTTACTTGTGTTGATATTGACAAAGAGAAAGTAGATAAACTTCGTAAAGGAGTGATCCCAATCTATGAACCGGGACTCGAAACATTGGTTTTGCGTAATGCCGATGCCGGCCGTCTTAAATTTGCGACAAGTCTGGAGGATATCATAGACGATGTTCAGATTGTATTTATTGCGGTAGGAACACCTCCGCAAGAAGATGGAAGTGCCGACCTTCAATATGTGCTAGATGTTGCCCATCAGATAGGTAATTCGATGTCGGATTACCTATTGGTGGTCAATAAAAGTACAGTACCTGTGGGTACTGCGCAAAAAGTAAAAGCAGCAATTCATGAAGCTTTAGTAACAAGAGGATTAGAGATACCTTTCGATGTAGCCTCAAATCCGGAGTTTTTGAAAGAAGGTGCAGCCATAAAGGACTTTATGAGTCCCGATAGGGTTGTAGTGGGAGTGGAGTCGGACCGAGCAAAAGAGTTGATGACTCAGCTATACAGACCATTCTTGATCAATAACTTCCGTGTGCTATTCATGGATATACCTTCGGCAGAGATGACTAAGTATGCTGCAAATGCAATGCTTGCCACGCGTATTAGTTTTATGAATGATATTGCAAATCTGTGCGAGATTGTAGGTGCTGATATCAATATGGTACGCAATGGTATTGGCAGTGATGTCCGTATTGGCAACAAGTTTTTGTACGCAGGTTGTGGCTATGGGGGGTCTTGCTTCCCAAAAGACGTAAAAGCGTTGATTAAAACAGCCAATGAGTTTGGCTATCCTATGGAGGTAATCAATGCAGTAGACCGTGTCAATGAATTTCAGAAGAATATATTATTCGCAAAGTTTTCCAAGTTTTTCTTAGGTGATTTAAAGCATAAGCAAGTTGCGATTTGGGGCCTTTCTTTCAAGCCCGAAACCGACGATATGCGAGAAGCTCCATCATTGGTGCTTATCAAGAAACTGTTAGATGCAGGTTGTAAGGTGAAGGTATATGATCCTGTGGCAATGGAAGAAGCAAAGAAAATAGTAGGAGACTCTGTAGAGTTTGCGACAGATATTTACGATGCTGTTCTAGATGCCGATGCTTTATTGTTGGTAACAGAATGGAGAGAGTTTCGTTTGCCAAATTGGAAAGTAATCAAAAGAGCAATGAAACATCCGGTTATCTTCGACGGACGCAATATCTTTGACCCATCCGTGCTTCATAACGAAGGCTTTGCCTATGAAGGGATTGGAACAAAATAAATCAATTAAATGAATCTGGTAGTTCGACAAAGCATTAAAGGTGCAGTTATAAATTACTTAGGCGCTTTTATCGGCTTTCTTTCAACATTCTTTATTCTTACTAAATTTCTATCGAAAGAGGAGATTGGACTGATGCGGGTTATGAATGAAGCAGCTCTGCTTTTGGCCGGATTCGCACAGTTGGGAGTAACGTCGAGTGCTTTGCGTTTCTTTCCGTATTTTAAAAACGAACAAAAGAAAAACAATGGGTTCTTCTTTTATTTAATGGCAATTCCTCTTGTGGGATGTGCCGTATTTTTACCCTTGTTTGCCTTTTTGAGTGAGCCATTGAGTGCTTATTTCTCTAAGAATTCTCAGCTTTTTGTCGACTACTATGACTGGGTTATTCCCTTAGCGTTTGCACTCGTTTATCTCGGAGTATTCGAAACGTATGCATCCGCTCAGATGCGTATTGCAATACCTAAGTTCATTCGTGAGGTGTTGATTCGTGTATTATTAATAGGTCTTTATCTATTATATGGCTTCGATGTGATTCATGTAACCGGATTGATTGTAGGGAATACGATTATATTCTTGTTTGCGATGTTGGCAAACTTGTACTATTTATCTCGAATCACTTCCGTTTCTTTAAAACACGATCCCACATTCGTCTCTCCTTCTTTGCGTAATGATGCGCGTAATTATACCTTGATCTTGATGATTGGTGCGATAGGCGGATCGATTGTGAGCAAGATCGATATATTTATGATTAGCTCTGAAATGGGATTGGATTATACAGCTGTATATACCATTGCATTCTTTATGGTGGCTACAATCGATATTCCGGCTCGATCTATCACTGCAATCTCTGCGCCCATGGCTGCGACAGCACTCAAATCGGGCGACTTTGTCGAGGCCAATCGAATCTATCGCAATGTGGCTTTGCATCAATTTATTGCCGGGAGCTTTGTTTTTCTTTTCATCTGGATTAATATCAACAATATATTCGACATCATTCCTAATGGAGAAGGGTTTGAACAAGGTAAATGGGTTTTCTTCTTTCTCGGATTGTCTAAGTTGGTAGAGGTTTCTTTGGCTTTCGGTACGAATCTGATTAGCTATTCCCGTTTTTATCACTGGGGACTTTATTTTGTATTCTTTATTTCGGCTGTAACTGTTGTTTCAAATTATTTGTTGATTCCTATTTACGGTATTACCGGAGCAGCCCTTGCCACAACGCTTACTTGCTTGATTAGTTATGGTTCGCAACAATGGCTGGTGTTTACCAAATTAAAGTCGAACCCTTATTCAATACCACTTTTCAAGCAGTTATTATTAGTAACTTGTTGTGTTCTTGCGAATATTTTCATTCCTTCATGGTCTAATCCATGGTTGGATGGCATTGTACGAACAGGTGTCATTGCGGTTGTAGCTTTGCCGGCGTTCTACTTTTTGCAGATTTCTAAAGATGCTAATCTATTAATATTCGGTAGTTTGAAAAAACTATTGCGTAAGTAAATACAATCTATGTGTTCAGTTCAGGTTTCAATTCTGATTGTTAACTACAAAACAGAAGAATTGGTTTGCGAGTGTATCTCTTCAATACAAACCCATACTCAATCTGTTTCTTATGAGATTATTGTGGCCGACAATAACTCGGGAGATTCACTAGACCGAATTCGAAAAGAATATCCGGAGGTGCAAGTCATTGCATTGCCTGAAAATGTTGGCTTCGGAGCAGCAAACAACATCGCTTATCAGGCTTCAAAAGGAGCAGTTCTCTTTTTTCTAAATCCAGATACCATATTGAAGAACAATGCAGTATTTTATCTGTACGAAACTTTGATGTCAAATCCTACGATTGGTGTTTGTGGGGCTAATATGTATACGTTAGATCACAAAGCAAACGTTTCTTTTTTGCCTTTTCCTAGCTTTAAGAGCGAAGTGAAGCAATTGTTGGGGTTACAGAAAGAGCTAGAGATGGATGCATACTATAACTTTTCGAGTCAGTCAAAGATTGTAGATGGTTTTATATCCGGCGCAGATATGATGGTAAGACGAGATGTTTTGCAAAGATGCGGCACATTCGATCCCGACTTCTTTATGTATTATGAAGATTGTGAGTTGAATTACCGGATTAAGAAGCATGGATATGTAATAATGTCTGTGCCTGCGGCTAAGATTGTTCATTTACAAGGAATGTCTTGCGAGGCAAAAGGAGAGGAAATGAAGCTGAGTTCTTTCTTGATGTTGCTGCGTAGTAGGTATCTTTATCTTCTCAAGACTGAAGGAAAAACAAAGGCTTCTATTTGGTACACTCTTTATGCTTTGAAATGCTTTACTGCAAAAACGATCTTCACATTTTTGAAGAATAAACAGAAGAAGCATTATTGGAAGAGTGTGGCAGAAGAATTGAAAATGATAAAACGAGGGATGATATGAAACAGTCGATTCAATGGTTTGTAAAAGGAGTAGGGAAGCAGATTGATAAGGTTTACTTTACGTTAAAGCCTTATTACACGTGGGTTTTAAATAAAAGATATCCTGCGCAAACACCGGATCCTAAAGCGATTCCGATCATTATCAACAACCGCAACCGATATACCTTTCTGCTTCAGTTGATAGAGGCTTTGGAGTTGAGAGGGTATACTAACATTCATATTCTAGATAACGATTCTGATTATCCTCCTTTGCTCGAATACTATGCACGCACGAAGCATTCGGTTCATTTCTTGAAAGCTAACCTAGGACATATTGCACTTTGGCGGAGTGGTCTAATTAAGCAATTCGAATCCGGTTACTTTGTTTATACCGATCCGGATGTTGTTCCGATTGATTTCTGTCCTGATAATTTTATGGAATTGTTTCTTGAGGCATTGCACAAATATCCATTGGTGGAGAAGGTTGGCTTTGGTTTGGCAATTGATGATCTGCCCGATTGTTTTGAAAAGAAAGAGGAGGTAATTCAATGGGAACAACAGTTTTGGGCGAATCCTATTTCAGAGAATCCGCCGCTTTACAGAGCGGCAATTGATACAACGTTCGCTCTTTATCGTCCGTGGTATAAACTAGGAGGGTGGCTAAAATCGCCAAACATCCGAACGGGTTATCCTTACGTGGCCTCCCACAAACCTTGGTACAATGATTCCAATCATCTGTCCGAAGAAGAGCTTTATTATATCAGTCATTGTCAAACAATTTCGCATTGGATTGCCGACTCCTATAAAAAATAGATTACGAGTGCAGTTTCCGTTTATAGCGAAGCAATCGGTTAAAGATTCCTGCTCGTTTCAGATAGAGCTTTAGGTAAAAATAGAGTTTAGATTTGCCTTCCATTATATAGGTATGCATATAAGTCAGTTCCTCTTTCCGATCGGGCTTGATCTGATCGTTATATTTCAAAGGCATAATCGGATGGGTTTGCATATCTGCATACGGTGAGTTTTCGTCGACGGTATTTAATGCACCAGCACCGAAGCCTATGTTTGCAACCAGGTTTTGGTTCGGAATGATCGAATACATGGCATTGTACCAAAGGGCAAACGTTAATGCATAGTCCCAAGTTTGCAAGTCGTTTTTTTGTAGTTGGTGATAGATTGTTTTCCAATAATCAACTTCTACATCCGTATTAAAGTAGGATTTTAAAATAGGAGTTAGTTTTTCTTCTGTATACGCTTTCATCGACAGATCGTAAAGATCAATTGTACGTTTCCAAGTTGCCCATCCCCATATATGTGCATAGGCCGAATAGTGGTAACTATGATCTGCAATTGGTTTTGAAAAGAGATTCGTCCCTGAAATAACACCAATTCGTGGATTATTTTCGTAACGTAACAATAATTCTTTACAGTAATAATAGAAATCGCGATGTGGAACGCAATCATGTTCAAGAATAATTCCCATCTTTACTTCGCTAAAAAACCATTTGATAAATCTATATGGAGCTTTGGCCGGTCCAAGATTTTCTGTAAGAAAAAGTGTTTTTACGTCACACTCCCAATCAACCAGAGATGCGATTGACCGTGCAGCATTACAATCTGCTGCTTCGTTTTCTTTATTTAGCCTAGGTCCGTCTGCTGCTATATACAGTTGCTTCGGTTGAATGGCTTTAATTGAATTGAAAACTTCCATTGCAGTATCAATTCGATTGAAAACAATAAGTAAAACGGGTATTTCAAACATATTTATTTCGATTGCTTAGCGCAAAGTTAGCGAGATCGCTTTATTTCACAACAATTGCTTGATATAGAATTGAAGAGTTTTAACCACGATTTATGTTGTTAATGACATGAAAATCCTTTTAATAAACACATCTGACCGAAATGGCGGTGCTGCCGTTGCTGCAAATCGCCTTCTCCAAACATTAGTTTCACATGGTATAGAGGCACAATTACTTGTGCGCGATAAAATAACCGCCGACGATAATGTTGTAACGATCAATCGTTCGCGGTTTGATCGTTTTCGAAATTATGTGCGTTTTGTTTCGGAGAGATTGGCCATCTTTATAAATAATGGTTTTTCAAAGCGAAATTTATTTCAAGTATCAACAGCAAATACGGGCATTGATATAACAAAGCATCCGGCTTTTATAGAAGCAGATATAATCCATCTGCATTGGATTAATCAGGGGTTTCTATCTTTGAAAGATATTCATCAAATAGTGCTTTCCGGGAAGCCTGTAGTTTGGACAATGCATGATATGTGGTGTTTTACCGGAATTTGCCACTATGCAGGCGATTGTATTAATTTTGAGGAGCGCTGTGAGTCGTGTCCTTTACATCAGGACTTTTTCTTCAAGATGGCTTTAGTTGTGCAAGAAGCCAAAGCTCGGATAGGTAAGATTACTTATGTAGGTTGCAGTAAGTGGATTGCGAATGAGGCATCAAAGAGTGCTCTTTTATCTAAAAGGCAAATTTTATCAATCCCAAATCCAATTGACACCTCTGTTTATGCGCCAACAGACAAAGTCGATGCAAGAAAGAAGTTGGGTCTTAATCCAAACAAGCAATATATTCTTTTTGGTGCTGCAAAGATTACAGATCCGCGCAAAGGTGCTATTTATTTAAAGATGGCCTTGGAAATTCTGTTATCGAAGAGCCCTGAAGTACTAGAGAATGTGGAGTTGTTGCTTTTAGGAGGACGAAAATCAGATGTTGCCGCATACTTTCCAATTCAAATAACAGATCTTGGCTATCAGAATAATGAAGTGCAAATTGCATTAATTTATAGTGCAGCCAGTATCTTTGTAATACCTTCGCTAGAAGATAACTTGCCCAATACAATTATGGAGTCTTTGGCTTGTGGTACTCCGTGTGTAGGCTTTGATACAGGAGGGATTCCTGAGATGATAGATCATTTACAAACGGGTTATTTGGCAAGTTGTATGTCTGCTGATGATTTGGCCGAAGGGATTCTTTGGGCCTTGAATCAAGGAGAAGAGATCGCAAATCGTTGTGTTGAGTTTGTTAATAGGAACTATACACAAGATATCGTTGCACAACAATATAGAGAGTTATATAATCGTATTTTGAAATAAACTGAATGAAATCTTTAATCGATCGATTTAATCGATATTATTTACAGCAACGTTTCTTCCCAAATTGGTTGAGTTTGTTTATAAACCCATTCTTTTTTATTCGTACTGAATTAAAAAAAGCGGTTGAGCGTTTTGCTGTCGAACTCAAAGGTAATTTATTGGATTATGGATGTGGCTCCAAACCTTATCAAACTCTTTTTACAAAAGTAGATTCGTATGTGGGGGTTGATTTGGAGAATGAAGGGCATGATCATTCCACAGAAGAGATCGATTTCTTTTATGATGGCATAACTCTTCCTTTTGCTGATGAAACATTCGATTCTTTGTTTTCAAGTGAAGTGCTCGAACATGTTCCTGATATCGACCAATCTCTTAAAGAGATTAGGCGTGTGCTGAAGCCCCAAGGTCGA
>JBOFPV010000004.1:0-24279 GCA_051660585.1 Tannerellaceae bacterium | reverse complement strand
TTAATTTTATTACTAAGAAATGTAAATTGTCAATCATTTGCTAATGATTGCTTGTTGTTTATTATGTAATGAGTAAAAACCTCAATACTTATCTTTTATTTAACTGATTTTGTTCCTTGCATGTATTTAAGCCAAATTAAATAGATTCAAAATTACAAATTATGTCAAAACGTTTTAAACCAGTAAGTTTGATTCTACTCGCTGCGGCGTTTTCATCGGCAATACCAGTGGTAGCAGCCGAGACAAATGCTCCGACAACAACGAGTTCATCACAACAACAAGCACACATGTTAAAGGGTACCGTGCTAGATAGCTATGGTCCTGTAATTGGTGCAACAGTAGTAGTAAAAGGAACCACAACCGGAACTACAACCGATCTAGACGGTAACTTTGAGCTAGAGGTAAAGCCATCAGATGTGGTGGAAGTTTCTTACGTAGGGTATAAACCACAGATTTTTACTGTAGGTAATCAAAAAACAATCACAATTAATCTCGAAGAGAATACAGAACAGCTAGATGAAGTTGTGGTTACAGCTCTAGGTATGAAGCGTGATAAAAAAGCTTTAGGTTATGCTATGCAAGAACTTAAAGGAGATGCCCTTGTTGATTCTCGTGAAAGCAACGTAGCAAATGCATTATCTGGTAAAGTATCAGGTCTTCAAATTGTATGTTCTAGCAATGGTGCCGGCGGTTCATCTAAGATTGTATTGCGTGGTAACAGCTCTCTTACAGGAAATAACCAGCCACTTATCGTTGTTGATGGTGTTCCTATGGATAACTTTACAGGTGGTGTAGACGATATTTATGGTAACTCTGGACCGGATATGGGTAGCGGTTTGTCCGATATCAATCCTGATGATATTGAATCTATGTCAGTATTGAAAGGTGCATCAGCAGCAGCATTGTACGGTTCTCGTGCAGGTAATGGTGTAATCCTTATCACTACTAAATCTGGTAAAAAACAAGACGGTTTAGGTATCACAGTTACTGCGGGCGTAACAGCAGAAACAATTTTCATGAAACCTGATCTTCAGAACTCATACGCTCAAGGTTCCGTTAAACAGTTTGATCCGCTATCAAATTCAAGCTGGGGTCCTAAAATTGAAGGTCAAACGGTAACAGGATGGAATGGTTTACCGACTCAACTGCGTGCTTATGATAACATTGATAGTTTCTTTAGAACAGGGACTTCTTTCAATGAAGGTATCAGCTTCCAGCAACAAATCGATCAAACATCTGTATTTGCGTCGATCAACCGTTCGGATGATATGAGTATGGTTCCAGGATCAGACTTAAATAAAACAGCAATTACTTTGCGCGGTACAACTACTTTGGGCGCTAGCCAAAAGTGGAAGTTGGATGCGAAAGTAAATTATGTGAATACAAATGCTCACAACAGACCTATTCAAGGTATTAATAGCTCAAACGCATTCTATACTATCTACAACCTGCCACGTTCATTGGATGTTATGCAATTCAAGAATCCGATGGTTGATGAGAATGGTAATGCGATTTGGTATGATACAAGAGAGACTTCTCAAATCAACCCATGGTGGCTTACCGAATATCTACAGAATTCAGATACACGTAACCGTCTGTTGGGTACAATGTCTTTGAAATACAATATTACTGACAATTGGGATGTTGAAGTTCGCGGTGGTACAGACTACTATACAACAACTAAATATGAGAAGTTGTATGCAGGTGGTGACAAAAACAACCTGAATGGTCGCTACTCTGAAGGTTCTGAAACTTTCTACGAAAACAACTTCAGCTTTCTTTCTACATATCGTCAAGATAACTTCTGGAAGAAATTTGGCACAAACCTTACTTTCGGTGGTAACATGATGATGCAAGAACGTAAATCTGTTAACGCTAGCACAGGAGAATTGATCATTAAAGATGTATTTACTTTAGGTAATGGTAAGAATTTCTCTCAATCATCAGGTCTTTATCGTAAAAAAATCAATTCTCTTTACGGATCTGCTCAATTGAACTGGGACGGTTATGCATTCTTAGATATTACAATGCGTAACGACTGGTCTTCTACAATGAGTAAAGCCAACCGTTCATATTTCTACCCATCATTTAGCTTCTCAGGTGTAGTTAGTGATGCTGTAGAAAAACTAGGAGGTCAAATGCCATCATGGATTTCATTTGCAAAAGTAAGAGCATCGTATGCAGAAGTTGGTAATGACCTTGCTCCATACCAACTGTACAATGTATATTATGCAGAGAAAGATCCAAATGGTAACGGTATGTTGAAACCAGGTTTGACTCTTTATGATTCATCAGTTCGTAGTGAGCTTGTTAAATCATGGGAAGCTGGTATCGACGTTCGTTTCTTGAACAACCGAATTGGTGTGGATGCTGCATGGTATAGAACTAACGCAACACGTCAGCTTCTAGATATCCCAATGGATCCATTCTCAGGATATCAATCAAAGAAAATTAATGCAGGTAACATCCAAAATGAAGGTCTTGAAGTTCAGTTGACAGGTCAAATCTTTGACAACTCAAAAGGCTTTAGTTGGGATGCTGCGGCAAACTTCTCTTTGAACCGCAACAAAATCATCTCTTTGGCTCCTGGTGTTGAGGAATATGCAATCCGAAGCTTTGATGAGTTGAATGTTGTAGCTCGCGCGGGTGGTTTCTATGGCGATATGTATGGTAAAAAGTTCTTGAGAGTTCAAGATAAAAATAGCCCATATTTTGGCAATGTAATTGTAGACGGTCAAGGTTTGCCTTTGTTTACAACCGATAAGGAATATTTGGGTAACCAAAACCCAGATTGTATGCTTGGTATTACCAATAACTTCTCATACAAGAATTTCTCTTTGAGTTTCCTTGTTGATATGCGTTTTGGTGGTAAAATTTTCTCAGGAACAACAGCTGTTCTACACAGAAATGGTAATGCTGCAGGAACTGTATTTAATGGAGAACGTAACGACTTCGTAGTTCCAAACTCGGTAGTTCAAACAGAAAACGGTTATGCTGCAAATGATAATGCAGTAACTCACCAAAACTATTGGCAACGTATTGCGGAAGGTAGCAACTTCGGTCTTCCGGAATTGTTTACATACGATGCAACGAACATCCGTTTGCGTAACATTACACTAGGTTACAGCTTTACTCCTAAGCAATTGATGAAAACACCATTCAAGAGATTGCGTTTGTCTGCAACTTGTAACAATGTTTGGATGATTCACAGTAATCTTCCTGGCATTGACCCAGAATCTGTTGCTGCAACAAACACCAATGCAACAGGATTTGAGTTAGGAGCTGCTCCAACTCCACGTTCGTACACATTTAATGTAACTGTAGGTTTCTAATTGTAAGTAAACATCACTATGAATTCAATATATAAAATTATAGCCGGAACTGTATCTTCGGTGGTTCTTCTAGCTTCTTGTAGCGACTTTGAAGACATCAACAAAGATCCGAGTGCGGTAACGCCGGAGAAAGCAAAAGCAGAATACTTCCTTAATAACTCGATAATTGAAGCTCAACAAAATCCGGAGATTGCAGAACGTATCTTCGTGCTTACATGGAAAAGAGCATCACGCTTTGAAAGAGGAAGTGGATTTACACTAGGTTCAGATAACAACGACTACATGAAGTTGTATCTAGGTTCTAGTTATGGTGTAAAGTGGTTGAACACTGCGAATTTGGCAATTAAGCAAGGTGAAGCTCACATTGAAGAGGGTATTGCCGGAGAATATACTAAGAATGTTATCCAAATGGCTCGTATCTGGAGAGCGTACGTCGCATCTGAGTTAACAGACGGTTTTGGTCCGCTGCCAATTCTGGATTCTTTTAACGGAACTACACCTCCTTATGATAGCGAAGCTGATATCTATAAGTATATTATTACTGAGCTTAAAGATGCGGTTTCTCAATTAGATCCAGCAATCGATATGAGCTCTGTTAAAAATTTTGATGCTTTCTATGCAGCAGATATAAACAAATGGAAAAAATATGGTAACTCTTTGCGCGCTCGTCTTGCAATGCGTTTGTCTAATATTGATGAAACTTATGCGAGGTCAGAGTTTGAAGATGCGGTAAGTGGTGGCGTAGCTACTCTTATTACTGATGCAGGAGACATTGCATGGGTACAAGAAAAAGACGGTTGGGATGCCCTTGCAGGCGTAATGTCTCGTCCTTGGAATAGTCAACCACTTTCTACAACCATCAATAACTTGGCGATTGGTTTAGGTGGTCAAAAGTTTAATGTACCAGAAATGCTTCAAGAATACGTAAAAGATCCAGAAACTTATCTAGGTCTACGTCTTGATAAGCATTTTCCTCTTACTACAAATGATCCTACAGCGGGATATTTCTTTGATGGTATTCCTAAAACAATCGATCCTCGTATTGCAAATATGTTTAACATTCCGGGCTACAACGATGGTAAAATCTATTTTGATGATTTAGAGTTAGCGAGTGAAGCTAACTTAATGAATCCAGAAAATGATACGATTGTAATGGTTAAGCTTCCTACTAAATATTCATGGAGTACATGTGTAGCCGGAGTTTGGGACGTAAAAGGTGGTTTGTCTGCAAACTATACTAACAATTCTTATAACTTCCCTTGTATATCTAAAATCTATCGTTTGAGTACTAACAAGCGTGTGTTCTTCGGTCCATGGGAAACTTACTTCTTGATGGCAGAAGCAGCGGTATACGGATGGACAGTTCCAGGTTCTGCAAAAGAAAACTATGAAAATGGTATTCGTGCAAGCTTCAACTACAGCAATAACGATGATAACAAGATCAACAACCTTGTAGATGATTACTTGGCATCAACAGCTTACAACCGCGTAGGTACATCTGTAAGCTTTGATCACACAGTAGAGGCTACTGCATATCCTATTGACTATGTTGATGGTTACACAAATCAACCAGGTACTGTACAATATGTTTATCCAAAGAACTCAATCTACAAAGGTGGTTCTGTAAACAATGACCAGTTGACAAAGATCATCACTCAAAAGTATTTGGCTCAAATGCCTTACTTACCACTTGAAGCATGGTCTGATCATCGTCGTTTAGGTTTGCCATTTATGGAAAATCAAGCAGTTGAGCAAGATTATAATTCAATGACTCAAGTTCCACTGACAACAGCTACATCTAAAGAATGTCGTCTAGAGTTCTATCCTAAGCGTTACCGTTACCCTGCTGACTTGCAGATTAACAACAAACCGGGTTACGAACAAGCTTTACAACTTCTAGGTGGTCAAGACTTGACAACTACACCATTGTGGTGGAATCTTAAATAATTGAGATTTTTTATCCGACATAGATTTGATATGGAAAGGACGACTCTTTAATTGAGTCGTCCTTTTTCGCTATTGTATTTTGAGGTGCTGCGATTGTGGCTTTTTTTGATTATATTCGAATTTATTTAGCATAATGGAGTCTAACCTGTCTATGTAGGCTACGTTGTTTATAAGTGCAGCGTTTCAATGTTATTGCTAATTGATATCTCTCTTTTGAGGAAAAACTATTCTAATATTTAATGAGTACTATATTTAATCTCACAAGTTGTGTATTTATCTTGTTTCTGTTGGCATTGATTTTTGATATACTTTCTAACCGGTTACTGTTTCAGAACTCTCCAACAAAGCAACGCATTACTACATTGGTAGTCTGGGGTAGTGCTATGATAGCATACTTATTTATTGTATTTAATTCGTTTTATCCTGTTTTTCTATCAAAGAATGATTTCATGTACTCATGTGTACACGTCTTGAGTTTGGGGGGGATTCAATTTACGTTGCAATCATCAGTTTGGGTCTTTATCAAATCATTGATGCCTGCTTCTTTATCATTGTTTGAGCGTAATGAGGTACGTATTTGGGGTGGCTTGCTCTCTACTGTAATATCCGTGGCTGTCTTGACTTTTTGTTTGGGAGCTATAGACGCATGTTTTGCGATGGTAGGGGTTATTATGTCTCTAATTGGACTTTTGTTTTGGGCATTAGCAGATACGCTTTGTTTTGCAGATAGGCTTTACTCCGGTTATAAGAGTCAGACTGAAGTATTACATAAAGCCATACATTCTCAGATGAGGCATCAATTTACAATCAATACGCCAGTAATACTTGGATCTATATCAATAACTCGGGGTTGGTTCTTATTATTACCTATTATTGCAGCTTCTGTAGCATCCGTATTTTTTATACTAGCATTTTCGTGGTTGCAGATTATTCAAGTCGAAACACATGCGCTACGTCATCTTGATCTTTTTGTTTCGGTTGTGTTTCCTATATTTGCTGCATCTACATTTGTGAAGGGCGACTGTAGAAGTAAAGGGAGGCTCCTTTGTTGTCGTACGGTATCATGGCTTGTGGGGCTTGTTGTGCTTATTTTATCTATTTGTAGATTTATGAAATATTGTTGATGTATAGATATAAAATAAGAAAGGCTGTTTCGTATGAAACAGCCTTTCTTGTATTTTGCACTAATGTAATAAATTATGCTTTGTCAGCAGAACCTAGAACGTCTGTAATTTTGTGCTTGTAAAGTGCTTTCAACTCTTCGCGAGCAGGACCTAGGTATTTACGTGGGTCGAATTCTGCTGGTGAGTTGTGGAATACTTCGCGGATAGCAGCAGTCATCGCCAAACGACCGTCAGAGTCGATGTTGATTTTACATACTGCAGAAGCAGCAGCTTTGCGAAGTTGTTCTTCTGGAATACCGATAGCGTCTTTCAATGCACCACCGTATTTGTTGATGATTGCAACTTTTTCTTGTGGTACAGAAGAAGCACCGTGAAGAACGATAGGGAATCCAGGGATTCTTTTTTCGATTTCTTCAAGGATGTCGAAACGCAATGGAGGTGGAACTAGAACACCTTCTGCGTTGCGAGTACATTGTTCTGGTTTGAACTTGTTAGCACCGTGAGAAGTACCAATTGAGATAGCCAATGAGTCTACACCTGTTCTCTTAACGAAGTCTTCAACTTCTTCTGGGCGAGTATAAGTGTGGTGTTCAGCAACTACATCATCTTCTACACCTGCAAGGATACCAAGTTCACCTTCTACAGTAACACCGTGAGCGTGTGCGTACTCTACAACTTTCTTTGTAAGAGCAACGTTTTCTTCGTATGAGTGGTGTGAACCGTCGATCATAACTGAAGAGAAGCCCATGTCGATACAATCTTTACAAAGTTCGAAAGAATCACCGTGGTCAAGGTGAAGAACAACTGGAATGTTCTTACCAAGTTCCTTAGCATATTCTACCGCACCTTGAGCCATGTAACGAAGCAAAGTTTGGTTTGCATATTTACGAGCACCGCTTGATACCTGAAGAATAACAGGAGAGTTTGTTTCAACTGCAGCTTGGATAATAGCTTGCATTTGCTCCATGTTGTTGAAGTTGAAAGCAGGAATTGCATATCCGCCTTCAGCAGCCTTAGCAAACAACTCTTTAGTGTTAACTAGACCTAACTCTTTGTAACTTACCATTGTAGTATCTATTTATGTTAATGTTTAAATACACCACAAAGTTATAAATATTGGCGTAAAAGTAATGCTATTCAGCATCTTTTTTTATAGGTAATCGTGTTACAGCCAAAAAAATGAATGTTTTTCTTTTTTTATTCGGTGCGAATCTATAACTTTGCAATCCAAATGCCGGTTACCACCAATTTGCAGATAAACAGTACAATTAAATAATATAAAGCAATGAAAAAAGGTCTTCATCCAGAAGGTTATCGTCCAGTAGTATTCAAAGATATGTCTAACGGCGATATTTTTATTTCTAAATCAACAGTGAACACAAAAGAAACTATCGAAGTTGATGGTGTAACATACCCATTGTGCAAACTTGATATTTCTAGCACATCTCACCCATTCTACACAGGTAAGTCTACGTTGATCGATACAGCAGGACGTGTAGATAAGTTCATGAGCCGTTACGGTAACAGAAAAAAATAATCAATACATCCGTATTGTAATAAAAAGGGTATCTCGAAAGGGATGCCCTTTTTTTTGTATCTAATTCGAAACGTTTTTTTTTGGAATTTCATATTATATGAGTTTTGCACTTTAATTCATCTGTATTTTTCTGTGTTTGATTTTCTTGTAAAAAGTAATGCAACTACGTATACGAGTGTTAAAAATATTAATATGTGCGAATTGTAATCTAATATAATAAAGATTGACATAGATAAATATATATTTGCAATATGTTTGTGATTAACCTTTTTATTATTCTTTAGATAAGTTTTAAGCGTACGTGATTTATATCTAATAGAATTGAAGGACCATTTATTGTAAAAGTAATAATGTTAAAACCTAGCAACTAATATTGCATGAAAAGAAAATCGATTCCAAAGTTGTTTTTTCTAGCCAGTGTTTTAAGTACTTCACAAAGTATTGCACTGTTCGCTAATTCAAACATTTTAACTGGTATTCCTTTTGAAGAAAAGGAAGTGATGGAAAAACTAATAGTTACTCAACAAGAGAAAGTAACCGGTACAGTAACAGATCAAAATGGAGAACCTCTGATCGGAGTTAATGTTATTGTTGTCGGGACTACACTTGGTGCTATTACAGATATGGATGGTAATTTTAGTCTCGAAGCATCACGCAAAGACATTCTGAAATTTACATATATTGGCTATAAGCCTATAGAAGTTAAAGTGACAGGAAAGCCTCTACGTGTTAAGTTAGAGGAAGATACAGAGGCTTTGGAGGAAGTTGTTGTCACAGCTTTCGGCTCAGGGCAAAAAAAAGCAAGTCTTGTAGGATCTGTACAAACTGTTAAACCAGGAGAACTAAAAGTTCCATCTGCAAATCTTTCAACTTCATTTGCTGGTCGTATGGCCGGAGTTGTAGCTGTACAGCGTAGTGGACAGCCTGGTGCTGATGGTGCTAACTTTTGGGTACGTGGTATTTCTACTTTTAGTGGAGCAACGGATCCTCTTATTATTCTCGATGGGGTTCAAGTTAGTTCAGGTGATTTAAATGCTTTAGATCCTGAAGTAATCGAAGGTTTCTCTATTCTTAAAGATGCAACTGCAACAGCCTTGTATGGTACACGCGGAGCAAATGGGGTGATGATTGTAACTACAAAATCCGGAAAAGACTTAGACAAGCCGAAAATTAACTTTCGAGCAGAAGCCCGTATGTCTACGCCAACCAAAACACCTAAAATAGCCGATGGTGTTACTTATATGAACATGTACAATGAAGCTGTAGCCGGTAGAGGTACAGGTGAGATTCCATATACCCAAGAAAAGATAAACGGAACAATAGACGGGCGAAACTCTCTTTTATATCCTAATATCAATTGGTATAATGAGATGTTTAAGAATACGGCATGGAGTGAAAGCTTCAACTTCAACATCATGGGAGGGGGACGTAAACTTGATTACTTTATGAGTGCCTCAGTAACGCATGAGTCAGGGATGATGCAAAGTAGAAGTAAAGACTTCTTTTCTTATGATAATAATATTTCTGTATGGCGTTATAACTTTCAGAACAATATCAATGTAAACTTGAGTAATTCTTCAAAAGTATCCCTTCGTCTAAATACACAACTTCGGGATATGACATCGCCTGCTATTGGTGTTGAAGATATGTTTGGTATGGTAATGGAGGCCAATCCTGTAGATTTTCCAGTTTATTTCCCGGGTTCATCGATGGATGAACACATCTTATGGGGTGGTAAAGACGGAGGTCGATACAACAGTGGGTATAGAAATCCGATGGCAGAAATGGTAAGAGGTTATCAAAATAACTTTCAAAGTACTGTGATTGCAAATCTTGACTATGAACAGAAGTTGGATGTAGTGACCAAAGGTCTTCAATTTAAAGCATTAGCATCTTTCAAAAACTGGTCAAATACAAATGTTAAACGAAGTGCTGGGTACAATCAATATGCTATAAAGGATTTCTCATTAGATGGCAACGGTCTTCTCGATCAATATACACTACAGCGTATAGGTGATGAGCAAGGTACAGCATTAGGAACAGAGGGGTCAAATGGAGGAGATCGCAGATTGTATTTACAAGCGATGCTTCAATACCAACGAGGTTTTGGAGATCATGATGTAGAGGGTATGTTTGTTTATAATCAAGATCAATATGATATAAACAATCCCGACAACTTGTTGGCTTCATTATCAAAAAGAAAGCAGGGTATTGCTGGTCGTATTTCGTATGCTTACAAATCCAAATACATGCTGGAAGCAAACTTTGGATATACGGGATCAGAGAATTTTGCTAAAGGAAGTCGCTGGGGATTCTTTCCTTCTGTAGCCTTGGGCTATAATATCAGTGAAGAGGGCTTTTGGAGCGGAATTTCCGATGTCGTTTCATTTATGAAAATTCGTGGATCTTGGGGAAAAGTAGGTAATGATCAGATTGGTAATGAGCGTTTTATTTATATGTCTGATATTGATCTTGGAGGTCGAGGTTATACTACCGGTATTGAGCAAGGTACAGTTCTTAATGGACCTAAATATCTTCGTTTCGAGAATAATAATATTACGTGGGAGGTCGGAGATAAGTTAAATGCAGGTATTGATCTGCAATTCTTTCGATATTTTAATCTGACCGTTGATGCTTTCCGTGAAATCAGGAGTAATATCTTTATGGAGCGTCAAGTAATTCCGGCGTTTTTAGGAACATCAGATAGTAAGATTTTTGGTAACTATGGTAAAGTAAAGAACTGGGGTACTGATGCATCATTAGACTACAATCATCAACTTTCAAAAGATTTGTTTATCAGTATGAAAGGAACTTTCACATATGCTCGAAATAAGATTCTTGAATATGATGAACCTGATTTCAGACTTTACCCGCATTTGTCGCGAATAGGTCAGCCTTTGAATCGCAATTTGGTCTATTGGGCAGATCGATTATTTATTGATAATGCTGAGGTAGCGAATAGTCCTACGCAAAATATCGGGGGAACCGTAATGGGTGGTGACATTAAATATCACAATATGCCAAATGTCTATGGCGAAACAGACGGTGTTATTGACGCAAATGATCGAATTTACGCAGGAGATCCCACTGTTCCACAAATTGTTTATGGTTTCGGACCTTCAATTCGTTGGAAACAATTTGATTTTTCAGTATTCTTTCAAGGTGTAGCTAAAACGTCTTTATTGATGGAAAATTTCCATCCGTTTGGATCGTCAAGTACTCGTAACGTATTGTCTTTCGTGGCCGAAAATTATTGGTCAGAAACCAATCCAGATGTTAATGCATCTTATCCTCGCTTGAGTAAAATGGATATGCCTAACAATACAGCAGGTTCAACGTATTGGTTGAGAGATGGTTCATTCTTGAAGTTGAAAAATGCAGAAGTTGGGTATAATTATAGAAATATGCGTTTCTATGTAAGCGGATCCAATTTGCTAACCTTCTCAAAATTTAAGTATTGGGATCCTGAAATGGGTGGTGGTGCCGGTATGAAATATCCGACACAACGAGTTGTGAACTTTGGTTTCCAAATGACAATTAACTAATGAAACAAGTCATGAGAAAAATAAAGATGAAAAAAATACTATCCTTATTATTTATAGCATTTATGCTGACTACACCGTCGTGTAACTACTTAGATATCGTACCAGATGAACGTCCAACTGAAAATGACGCATTTGCAAATGCGAATGCCGCAGAACGTTATCTATATTCTTGTTATTCGTATTTACCTAATCCTAGATCAGGTACTAGCTCTCTCGATTTCTTTACCTCAGATGAGGTTGTTACGGCTTTTGAGCATGAGACATTTGCTCACTTTCCTAAGGGTACATTTACTTCGGTTAATCCTCAAATTTCGTATTGGAATACGCTTTGGGGCGGAATTCGCCAATGCTGGATTTTAATTGATAAAGTTGATGGTGTTCCAAATCTTACAGCGGAAAATAAAGTTTTGTATAAAGCTGAAGCTAAATTTTTGATTGCTTATTATCACTATTTACTTCTTCGTTGTTATGGCCCTACGATGATTGTTGATCATGTATTAGATGTAAATATGCCTACATCAGATTTCCCTGAACGTCTGCCTTATGATGAGTGTGTAGATTGGATTGCGAATATGTTTGATGAGGCTGCAAATGATCTTCCAGATGTTCAGATTGGAACCAGCTTTGGTCGAGCAAACAGGATTGCAGCGATGGGTATAAAATCGCGTATGTTTTTATATGCAGCATCTCCTTTGTTTAATGGTAATTCAGAGTACTACTCCGGATTAGTAAGTAAAGTAGATGGGCGTTCTTTAATGCCACAAAGCTACGATGCTTCAAAATGGCAGAAGGCGGCAGATGCAACGAAAGCAGCAATCGATAAAGCAGAATCGAATGGTTATACATTATATTATGCAGGAGCACCAGACCAACAAAAACCACAACCCGTTGATCCGGCAGAACGTAATGTACGTTATACTTTTGTAGATATATATAACCAAGAAGTGATTTGGGCAGACACACGTGTTGAAGGAAGTTATGATTTACAAAATAAGTCAACTCCTTTTCAAGATGGTTATTCATGGAATGGTGTAGGTCCGACTTTACAAATAGTCGAGTCTTTCTATACAAAAAATGGGCTTCCAATTGATCAAGATCCGGAGTGGAATTATGGTAAACGATATGAAACCTCAACTCAAGCTAATGGGAATGGTGTTACAATGAATTTAAATATAGACAGAGAGCCGCGTTTCAACTCATGGATTTCGTTTCACAATAGTTGGTTCGAAATAGCGAAATACAAAAAAGACGATGTAAAAGAAGGTCGTATCAAAATACAATTTCGCAAGAATGACAACGGCGGAATTCAAGGTCGATCAAACAACTACACTCCTAGTGGATATTTAAATAAAAAAGGAGTTTCTCCTTCATATGCTTCAGTAGGTCTTAGTAATCCACCAAAATATTCTTGGCCTATTTTACGTTTAGCTGAGTTGTATTTAAACTATGCAGAGGCTCTTGTTGAGCTTAACAGATTAGACGAGGCAAAAACATATTTGAATAAAATTCGTACACGAGCTGGAATTCCTTCAGTTGATGATTCTTGGTCGAAAACAGGAAAGACACTAACTCAGGAGTTAATGCGTCAAATTGTTCGTCAAGAACGTACAATCGAACTTTATTTAGAGAATCATCGTTTTTGGGATGTGCGTAGATGGAAACAAGGAGATAAATATTTCAATGTTAAAGCTAAAGGTATGAACATTCAAGGAGCCGATGATGCTTCATTCTTTAATGTGACGGAAGTAGTTTTCCAACGTAAGTTTATTACGCCTACACATTATTTGCTTCCAATACCGATTGATGAAACAAATAAAAATACGAAACTTGTTCAAAATCCCGGTTATTAATAAATGATAAGCTAAGTTTTTATGAAAAGATATTTAATGTATGTTTTTGCATTGCTTTCTGTAATCACGATTATGTCAGCTTGCAACGACGACAATGATAAAATAATTGAAATACCATCTAATATTTCAGACGTAACGGCTACTCCTGGTGCAGGAAATATTCTTTTGAAATGGACTTTACCTTCAGACTCGAACTTTTTTTATGTTCAAGTAGACTATAAAGATCCTAAAACACAGAAACAGATAAAGAGACAAATTAGTAAATATGCTGACTCATTGCTCGTATCAGGATTGCTGTTGAAGAATGGAGCTGTTGATTTTACGTTGTCTACATATAGCCAAGGAGGTGGCAAAGGAGAGGTGTTTGAGTTGACAGAAGCACCTAAAGCAGCTCCAATTGACACACTTGTGCATATGAAACAGTTAGATCTTTCTACAAAGAATGTTACAACGAATGCTCAAGAGTCATCTGAAGGCCCATTGTCTAATTTATTTGATGGTAATGGCGAAACCTTCTTCCACTCACAATGGAGTGGTTCGGGACCTTCTGATCCTCACCATTTAGAGTTTGATTTTGAAGATGAGATTGAAGGTTTCAAGTACGAAACCAAGAATCGTCACAACAATGGAAATAATGCTCCACAAAAAGTAGAGTTTTATACAAGTAGTGATAAAGAGACTTGGACTTTGGTACGTACATTGGATTCGGATATGCCAAAAGATAATGGAGGCTCTTATACGAGTCCGAATATTATATTTAACGAACCAAGTCGTTACATGCGCTTCGTTGTGGTAAAAACCGTAAACAATGCAGCGAATAATGGACAACCTTTCTTTACATTAGGGGAAATGAAAGGCTATTCAGTTCGATTAGAGATTATCGATCCAGAATTGGAGTAAGAAAATTACTGTGAAACTCTGGTTTCAAATTATATTAGCATAATGGAAAAGGAGGGTTCGTGAGATTCCTCCTTTTTTTGATAATGTGTAATCTAAAATATACGATATTATGATTAATAGAAAGCAAGGTATATATTTAAAGTTTGTGATACTGTTGGCAGTTGGTTCTCTTTTCTTGTCTGCGTGTAAATCTACTCGTCAGCCCTTGTATGTATGGGATACTTATGCAACAGATACATATGTCGTTACTAATAAACAAGGGGATAGGTCTAAGTTGAAACAGACCTACGAGGTGTTGATTGAAAAAGCACAACAAAGTGAACGCAAACAAGTGCCCCCGGGTATATATGCCGAGTATGGCGTATTATTAATTGAGTTAGGTGAGAAAGAGAAAGGGGTTTTAATGTTAGAGAATGAGATGAATGCTTATCCCGAGTCAGAAACTTATATTCGTAAAATTATTAACACCGCTAGATTATGAAAAAAATATTTAGTCTGATAATAATAGGACTTTCTTTAATTGCATGCAATCCAAAAACCTACAGAGGAACACAATATGCAAGTTTATACAATGAAAAGCCTAAAACAATATTAATTGCGCCGCTAATAAACAAATCAGGAGATACTGTTGCGGTAGATTGTATTAATAATATATTAGCATTGCCACTAATTGAGAAAGGTTATTATGTGATTCCTACGGCAATTTCAATGCCTGATTTGGAATTTGATAAGGAGTATAAAGAATTACGAGATATGGATCAAATTCTTTCGTATTTGAGTAGTAAATACGGAGCTGATGCCGTTTTATTTACTATTATATCTCATTGGAAAGAAGGAGTCCAGCAGCGACAAGTCACTGCCGAGGCAGGGATTAGTTTTATGCTTAAGTCTACAAAGTCTAAAGAAACTCTTTTCGAAAAACAGGGAGTCGTGGTTGTAGATATGAATCAGCCTCAATTAATTGATGGTCGTTATGCAGCCTATTCACAAATTGGTCTATCTCCAAAAGATCAATCGTTTCGAGAGCCGGTAATGGCAGCGCGTTATTGTAGTAGTTATATATTCTTTGATCTGCCAGAAGGTTTTTATTCTGCTCAATTTGGTCGAGACTTAAAGGAAAGGACCGGACTTGATGATTTTAGCGTTGTTTTGCCTGAATGAGATCTTAGAATAGATGTATTGCAAAGCCAAAATTGATTAATTAAAAATACTTTTGTACATTTACACGCTTGAGGTTTGATACGCAAACCTCGGTAATTAGATACCTTGAAAAATAATAAATAGTATGACAAACGAGCAATTGACTAGCATTCTGGCAGCATTTGATACGCCGGAGAAATTGGTTGAGGCAACTCCATTCGGAGATGGTCACATCAACGATACCTTGAAAGTAACAACTGAAGACGGCGAAGTAAAATACGTATTGCAACGCATCAATCACAATATCTTTAAAGATGTAGAGATGTTGCAAAACAATATCCACACCGTGACTTCACATATCCGCAAAAAACTAGAAGCGCAAGGCGAAACAGATATCGACCGTAAAGTGCTTACATTGGTTCCTACCAAAGAAGGTAAGCTATATTACTTTGATGGCGAAAACTATTGGAGAATCTACAAGATGATTCCTCGCTCGAAGAATTTCGCAGAGATTACTCCGGAGTTGAGCTACGAAACAGGAAAGACATTCGGACAATTCCAATCGATGCTTGCTGATATACCGGAAGGAACTTTGGGCGAAACGATTCCTGACTTCCACAACATGGAGTTCCGTTTGAAACAATTCCACGATGCGGTAGAAGCAAATGCGGCTGGTCGCTTAAATGAAGTACAAGACCTGGTAGATGCTATCGAGGCACGTGCCGAAGCCATGTGTATTCAAGAGCGTTTGTACCGCAGCGGCGAATTGGCAAAACGTACCAATCACTGCGATACCAAAGTGAACAATGTATTGTTTGATGAAGACGGAAAAGTACTTTGTGTGGTAGATCTAGACACTGTGATGCCGGGCTTCGTATTGTCTGATATCGGTGACTTTATCCGTACAGGAGCAAATACAGGTCTTGAAGACGACGAAAACCTTGACAATGTAAATGTAAACATGGACATCTTCAAGGCATATACAAAAGGATACATGGAGACAGCGAAAAGCTTCCTTACCCCTACAGAAATCAAAATGTTGCCTTATGGCGGTCGTTTGCTTACTTACATGCAAACTGTTCGTTTCCTTACCGACTACCTAAACGGCGATACTTATTACAAAATACACCATCCAAAACACAATCTGCAACGTACTCTTGCGCAATACAAACTATTGCAAAGCCTTGAAGAACACGCTGCAGAGATGGATGCTTTCATGGAGAATTACTTGAATTGATGACTTTTCCAAGTATATATCTTAGGCTCTTCCTTTAGGAAGGGCCTAATTTTTTCGCGTACTTCCTTACTTAAATACTCCGGTGTTGTATACGTAGCCGTAAGCGTTGGAGCATCGGCACTCAAATCGTAACGAATCAGATCCATATCGAGCCAACGTATGTTGTCTTGAAACGCAAAACTATTCTTGTCGATCCCTTCCTTGATAAACCATTCGGCTGTAACCGGCGAAAGCACATCTTCCGTAGCAATCGGCTTCCAATCTGTAGAAAAGAAATTCACCTTACTATCGCATACCGGCGCACAAATGGTGCTTACCATGCAAATGATCTTCGAGTCGTTGATCAGTGGTAACAACTTCAATTGAATCGTACTGCGGTCGCTCACCTCGGCCAAGATAAAATCGTCTGTCATCTGTTTGATCGACGAAGTTCCGTTCATCTTATTTTTAAGCGAAGCCTCTTTCCCGTTCTGATAAAGCTCAATTAGGTCTTTACGCCAAGCGGCATCGAGTTGTGGCGACAAGCTGTCGGGCATGTCGGCAAACAAAGGTGCAATGGTCTGCGCATTGATTGCAAAGGCAGAGATAAAGAACAATAGGATCGGTATTAATGTCTTTTTCATATAAGTGCGATTGTTGTGCATGAAGCAGCAATTCGTTTTTAACTAAAGCAAATATACAAAATACCGTGGGCTAGCGGCTTTCTTGGTCTTAAAAACTGTTTTCATTTCGAGTACTCGATCAAATAATCAACGCTTTTATAAATATTGCAGATAAGAAGGCGGCAAGCTTGTCGCGGATCGTATTGAAAATTTATGCAAGGTTTCGCGTGGAGAGAGACGAGGAGTGTTTTTATTTATAGTAAGGAACGAATCGTCAGATGGCGACCTGACGATTCGTTCTTCACTATGATTAAATCGTCAGATGGCGGTCTGACGATTCACGCTTCATGATAACAGAATCGTTCGATGCCGATCAAACGATTTGATCTTCGTTAGTTTCGAATTGTTCGATGCCCATCAAACGATTTATTTTTTATGGAGAACGAAAAAAGCCTTCGAAGAGCGTTGTTTTACGCTTCGAAGGCTTTTGTATTGATTTATGCGAGCAGAATAAAAAGCTGCAATAATATCGGGTTGATTATTTCGTTGTCACCGAAAATTCACCAACGCCAGCTCTTTTCTGATTGTCTACGATATGTGTAATCACCATCTTCACGGTTTTACCTTGTGTAGGCGCAAACGAGATTTGTTGCTCGATAGGATTGTGCTTGATGTTTGAGAATTCGCCCGAAGCTACTTTCTTATTATCAACATAAAACTCGTAGTTGCCGATATGTCCACCTGCGTCGCGGCCTTGGTTTGGTGTATATCTGAAGCCGTCTACTTCGTATGTACCGCCTAGGTCTACTACGATTTCTTTTTTGCCTTCAGGTAGGTAATAGGTTGTGTAACCGTTTCCGTCAAACATGTATTTCACGCCTTCGTCTTTCGTGCTCGTTACCTTGAATTGTGAAGTTGGGATATCTAGCTTGCGCGCAGATACCGGACTCGTCTTGTCAAAGTTGCGGTCGTAAGCAATGGCTTTGATCTCGCCTTTTTGTGCAAACGTAAATGGTGTCGTGTACTTCTCAGAGTTAACGGTAGGAGTAGAGCCGTCGGTTGTGAAGTATACTTCGCTTTCGCTGTCGCCGGCTTTGATGATTACTTCATTTGCAGCGTTGCGATTGATAGTTGGCTCTGTAACCAATGCAGGTGCTAGAAACGCTTCAACGTTGTTGATACACAAAGGTCCTTTGGCATCGGTAAAGTTGATACGGATTTTTTCTGCTGCAATCGATTTGAAACGGATGATGCGTTTGTAACCTACGGTGCTCATGGTGTCGGTAGTTTGTACCGGATGCCACAATCCGTTCGATTCACACTCGATGTTGAATGCTTTTACGCGTTGTCCCAATGGGATGTATTCTTGAATCAAAAGGCGGTTTACCGGAGTTGGTTTTGCAAACGTGAATGTAAGCGAACCGGTTGTTTCGCCGTCGTTTGTAGCCCAGTAGGTATCCCAGCTTGTGTCATTGGCTTTAGCTGCTCCGAATTTAGAGTCGTCGCCGCGAGTTGATGACGCTGCCGCTTTTGCTCCTGCAAGTAGGTTCTGGTCTAGTTCTTCCGAGATGGTAGCATACCATTCGGCTACGCGAGCAGAGTCGGTAGGATGAATCTTTCCGCTTAGTGCAACAGGGAAGTTAAGCAATAGGTTGGCGTTGCGACCCACACTGTTGTAGTAAAGATCTACGAGGTTGGCCAATGAGCGTACTTGATGGTCTTCGCGTTCGTGGTAGAACCATCCCGGGCGCACCGAAACGTCTACTTCTCCCGGAAGCCATTCGTGCCCATCTTCCATGCCCCATTGCAGTTCGCTGTGGTGTTGCATTTTGTCTTCCGACATCGGGCTCCAGTTTGTTTCTCCAGCCCATCCGCTTTCGTTGCCAATCCAACGGATGTCGGCGCAAGTGCCACCGAAGATCATTGCCGAAGGATGTAGTTGCTTGATTACTTCGCGCGCTTTTTCGTATTGGTAATATGTTTTGGCATCGATGTTGCGATGTTCGTTTGTTCCACCGTAGAAGCCGTTACCGCCATTGGCTCCGTCAAACCAGTATTCGAAGATGGGACCGTAGTTGGTAAGAAGTTCTGTCATTTGAGCGTGGAAGGTATTTACATAGTCGGGGCGACCATATTCGGCGTTGTTTCTATCCCATGGCGAAAGGTAGATACCAAACTTTAGTCCGTGTTTCTTACAAGCCTCGGATAGTTCCTTTACCATGTCGCCTTGTCCGTTTTTCCAAGGAGATGCTTTTACGCTATATTCTGTGGTTGCAGTAGGCCAAAGGCAGAATCCGTCGTGGTGTTTTGCAGTAAGGATTACCCCTTTAAGACCTGCGCCTTTGATGGTTTTTACCCATTGTTCGCAGTCAAGATCGGTTGGGTCGAAGGTTGATGCGGGTGTATCTCCAAAGCCCCACTCAAGGTCGTTGAATGTGTTGAGGCCAAAGTGAACGAATGCATATGTTTCTAGCTTTTGCCATTCGATTTGTTCGGGCGTAGGAACCGGCATAATGGCTTCGGGTGCAGGTGTGTTTTTGCATGAAGCAAGTGCACCGGCTGCCAAACCGAGGATAAATAATGACTTGAAGTTCATTGTTGATCAATTTAGGTTAAGTTATTGTGCAAATATAGTAAAAATTAATAGAGGTGTTTTGTTTCTTTTTTATGTTATAGAAAAGAATAAAGAAGGAGAGGGGAGGGTGCTTGTTGTGTTTTTGTCAGATAATAAGAGGCTTGTGCTAGCGTGGTGTGCTTGTAGTCTGAGTTGCTTTAAATTGTGCTTTAGCGGATATTATTCAATGAATCTTAAATGAATACAATTGGGGGGAAAGAAAAAGGGACTCGGTTGCCCGAATCCCTTTTGGTGAATTATCTGATGTCAGATTATTTTACTTCTTCAAAGTCTACGTCAGTAACGTTGTCTTTGTCAGAACCGCCTTGGTTTGGTTGTGCAGAAGGATCTTGTGCACCCGCCCCAGCGTTAGAAGCGTTATACATATCTTGGCTTGCGTTGTGAAGAACTGAGTTTAGTTCTGCCATTGCAGCGTCGATACCGGCAATGTCTTGTGCTTTGTGAGCATCTTTCAATTTGCCTAGAGCAGCTTCGATAGGAGCTTTTTTGTCAGCAGGAAGTTTATCGCCGATTTCTTTCAATTGCTTTTCAGCTTGGAAGATCATGCTATCTGCTTGATTAAGCTTATCGATTTTTTCTTTTTCTTGTTTGTCTGATTCTGCGTTTGCAGCAGCTTCGTCTTTCATACGTTTGATTTCATCGTCGCTCAAACCGCTAGATGCTTCAATACGGATGTTTTGGCTCTTACCTGTTCCTTTATCTTTTGCAGTAACGTTCAAGATACCGTTTGCGTCGATATCAAAGATTACTTCGATTTGAGGAACACCGCGCATTGCAGCCGGGATACCATCCAAGTGGAAACGACCGATTGTTTTGTTGTCGCGTGCCATTGGGCGTTCACCTTGCAATACGTGAATTTCTACAGAAGGCTGGTTGTCGGCAGCAGTAGTGAAGGTTTCACTCTTACGTGTAGGAATTGTAGTATTTGCTTCGATCAACTTAGTCATTACACCACCCATTGTTTCGATACCAAGTGAAAGTGGAGTAACGTCTAGAAGAAGAACGTCTTTTACATCACCGGAAAGGATCGCACCTTGAATAGCTGCACCTACTGCAACAACTTCGTCTGGGTTTACACCTTTAGAAGGAGCTTTGCCGAAGAATTTTTGTACTACATCTTGTACCGCAGGGATACGAGTAGAACCACCTACTAGGATTACTTCGTCGATTTCTGAAGTTGAAAGACCAGCGTCTTGCAATGCTTTACGACAAGGTTCGATACAAGCTTGGATCAATTTGTCTGCCAATTGTTCGAATTTAGCACGAGTAAGTGTTTTTACCAAGTGTTTTGGAATACCATTTACCGGCATAATATATGGCAAGTTGATTTCTGTGCTTGTTGAGCTAGAAAGTTCAATCTTCGCTTTTTCAGCAGCTTCTTTAAGACGTTGAAGAGCCATTGGATCTTGACGCAAGTCAATGCCTTCTTCATTCAAGAATTCTTCTGCCAACCAGTCGATGATTACGTGGTCGAAGTCGTCACCACCAAGGTGAGTATCACCATTTGTTGATTTTACTTCGAATACACCGTCGCCTAGTTCAAGGATAGAGATATCGAAAGTACCACCACCAAGGTCGAATACTGCGATCTTCATATCTTTGTGTGCTTTGTCAAGACCATAAGCAAGTGCTGCTGCTGTAGGTTCGTTTACAATACGACGAACTTTAAGACCTGCGATTTCACCAGCTTCTTTTGTAGCTTGACGTTGAGCATCGTTGAAGTATGCAGGAACTGTGATTACAGCTTCAGTTACTTCTTGTCCAAGATAATCTTCAGCTGTTTTCTTCATCTTTTGAAGGATGATTGCAGAGATTTCTTGTGGAGTATATAAGCGTCCGTTGATATCAACACGTGGAGTGTTGTTTTCACCGCGAACTACGTTGTAAGGTACACGTGAGATTTCTTTTTGTACTTGGTCAAACGATTCACCCATGAAACGTTTGATCGAGAAGATTGTATTTTGTGGGTTTGTGATTGCCTGACGTTTTGCAGGATCCCCAACTTTTCTTTCACCACCGTCTACGAATGCTACTACAGATGGTGTAGTTCTTTTACCTTCGCTATTTGCAATTACGATTGGCTCGTTACCTTCTACTACGGCAACACATGAGTTTGTTGTTCCTAAGTCAATTCCAATAATTTTTCCCATGACTGTTATATTTTAATTGTTATTATTTCTTTGTTTAATGTATAAGCGAATTACTCGAATATTGTTCATCGCGTGTTTGTCGCTCACACTATACTTCTTGCAAATGGTGTGCCAAAGATTTTTTGCCGGGAATGTTCGGTATTTGTCAGTTTTTGGTGGAGTAGAGGTGTTTTTTATGTCAGTTTTTGTGACAAATAGTCATTTGTGGGCTGAAAAAACAAATCCCGACACTGTATGTTGCAGGTCGGGATTTGCTTATTTCATTTCAATTTCTTCTTTCATGTCTAGCTCATTTCTGTCGTTGTCATAAAACTTGTACTCTAGAAATGCCAAACTCTGATCGGGAATAACTCTTAAACCGAGGGTGTAATTTAAGCGCCATTTCCATTTAAGGGAGTAAAGCCCTTTGTTGATAAATGCTGCAATGTAGGGATGTACATGCAAAGAAAAATTCTTCATCTTGTGCTTGCTTACGAGGCAAGCAATCTTGCTTTCCAAACTATCGGTAAACAGGATCGAAGATTTGATGTTGCCTTTGCCAAAACATGCAGGGCAAGCTTCTTCGGTATTAATGTCCATAGCAGGTCGCACACGTTGGCGAGTAATTTGCATAAGTCCAAATTTACTCAATGGAAGAATGTTATGTTTAGCTCTGTCTTGAGCCATGGCTTTGGTCATGTGCTCGAATAACTTTTGGCGATTAATGCCTTCTGTCATATCGATAAAGTCTATCACAATGATTCCTCCCATGTCGCGAAGTCGCAACTGACGGGCAATCTCGTCGGCAGCAGCCATGTTTACATCAATAGCTGTAGTTTCTTGGGCGTCGCTCGATTTAGAACGGTTTCCGCTATTCACGTCGATTACGTGCATTGCTTCAGTATGTTCTATAATCAGATAAGCACCGCTTTTGAAAGTGACGGTTCTGCCAAAAAGAGATTTGATTTGCTTGGTGATCCCGAAGTTGTCGAAAATTGGCAACTGGCCTGTGTATTCTTTGATAATACTTACACGCTCGGGAGCAATTAGGCTTACATAATCTCTAATTTCGTTCAGTTCTACCTGGTCGTTGACATAGATATTCTGAAACGACGGATTGAAAATGTCTCGAATCAAGGCTACCGTACGTCCGGTCTCTTCGTAAATTACAGATGGAGATTTTACCTTCTGTAGTTTTACCATGTTATCCTCCCAACGTTTTACCAAAGTGCGAAGTTCGTTATCCAGTTCCGCCACCCGTTTTCCCTCTGCTGAAGTACGGACAATGACGCTGAAATTTTTCGGCTTAATACTTTGAATAAGTTGTTTTAATCGGGCACGTTCTTCGTTCGATTTGATTTTTTGCGATACAGATACTTTGTCCGAAAAAGGAATAAGCACAATGTATCTACCTGCAAATGAAAGTTCGGATGTTAAACGTGGTCCTTTGGTTGAGATAGGTTCCTTAGAGATCTGAACTAAAACTTCCTGTCCTACTTTAAGTACATCGCTAATACTTCCTTCTTTTTCAATTTCGGGAAGAAGCTGCATCTTAGAGATCGCAGGAAACTTCTTTTTATCGGCAAAAGCCTGTTTGAGAAATTTTTGTTGACTGTTGAAATTGGGTCCTAAATCAAGATAGTGAAGAAATGCGTCTTTTTTATACCCTACGTCAATGAAAGCAGCGTTGAGCCCGGGCATAAGTTTCTTAACTTTACCTAGATATATGTCGCCGACAGAGAAAGAAACGTTGCGTGCTTCTTTGTGTACTTCTACTAGATTTTTGTCTTCTAGTACGGCGATGGAAATCTCTTTGGGCTGTACGTCAATAACTAATTCACTGTTCACTTGAGGTAAAAATTTAAATTAAAGACCCCTAAAATAGAGAAAGAACAAACTTAATCAAATGGTTTAAGTTTGTTCTTTTTGAAATCTAACTAAGAATTACTTTTTCTTTTTGTGTCTGTTCTTTCTTAGTCTTTTTTTACGCTTGTGCGTAGACATTTTATGTCTTTTTCTTTTCTTTCCGCTAGGCATAGCTTTAATATTTTAAAAATTAGACGTATGATTTAGATATCTCTTGTTACTTTACGCTATTTAAGAACGTCTTCGCTGGCTTGAAAGCAGGAATGTTGTGTTCTGGGATAATGATTGTTGTATTCTTAGAAATGTTACGAGCTGTTTTTTGAGCTCTTTTCTTTACAACGAAGCTACCAAATCCTCTTAGGTAAACATTATCACCTTTTGAGAGAGATTCCTTCACGATTTCCATGAAAGATTCTATGCTAGTAAGCACAACTT
>JBOFPV010000003.1:0-23048 GCA_051660585.1 Tannerellaceae bacterium | reverse complement strand
ATCGTTTATGTTAATATCTTCAAAGATCGCTCTTGTTCTTGTTTTTCACCAACCGTTGTTGGCGCGCTTCGTTTGTGAAAGCGGATGCAAAGATAAGAACTTTTATTTTAAACCTCCAAATAATTTCGAAGTTTTTTTTCAAAGTTTCTTTTCAGGCTGCTTTTAAAAATTCTGCTTGTTGCTTGACCTCGTCAAACTCGGCTCGCTTAAAAACCCTCTGCATCTTCAGCATTTTTACTTTCGTCGCATTCACTCTCGATTGCGGATACAAAAGTAGTGCTTTTTCTTTTCCCTCCAAATGTTTTGTTCAACTAAATTCAAACATTTTCACAACGACATAGATTAATCACTGAAATAAAGCTGGTTATATATATGTTAAAAAATAAACAACACATAAATATATATATACTTTAAGTAAACACGGCATCTAATTTGTACGATACACGATGAAAATAATAAGATTCGACCAGATTTTATTCGGATAAGATATAGATATGAGAATAAACCTTGCTTGCTTTTTCAAAAAGCTAATAAGGTTCTTACAAAAACTTAGTAACCTTTTTGCATGAACCATGCATGGTTTTAAAAAGCTCCACACATTGATTGATTTGTACTGAAATAGGTGGTTCTTCTTCACTTTAGTTGAAGACTTTTATTCGTTAGAACCATTTTTCTTTTTAGTAACAAGCCCCTCTACTATTCCGTTAGACTGAGTATAATCAATCGCATTTTTACCGCCTTTTGATCAAGTATAATACCTTTGATAAATGTCCCCAGTTTGTTAACAGTTGTGTTTTTATATTCATTAATCCACTCAATCAATTTGCTGGAATCATCTCCCATTATTATCTGATAAAATGATTTGGCTGCATTGTATAGTTTTTCAAACCAACTAAATGTCATTAATGTATCTATCAGTTTTTTTGCACCTTCATTTAATCTATACCCTTTGATGCTTTTAAAAACGGTAATAGATATTGTTTTTATAGGCACTAATGGTTCGCGGTTATCTACGGGTTTGCTTTTCATTTGCTTAGGCTTCTTCTGCTTTTGTTTGCTTAGATAGTTGTAGTGATAATGAAAAGGAGAAAGACTTCCCGTAAATCCTTCCAATTTAATTTCTTTATAAATTTGAGATAGAGATTTTCCATTGATATACTCATGTTCTACATACTGATCAAACTTGTAATATTCATTTCTGGCCTTACTTCTTCTGGGCGGCAATTCTTTGTAAAGCATATATTTTCTAACTGTTTGTCTGGCAATATGTAACTTCCTGGCTATAGCATTAATTTTAAAACCTTTTGCCTGAAGTTCTTTCACCTCGTTGAATATATTGGTTCTTGTATCTATTTTCATGCCAATTTCAGGTATCTTATCAGGAAGGTCTTGTAGCTCATTGATCACAGCAATTTCTCTTACGGATTGTGATCTCCTGTATTCCATATAGTTATCGCTTATTACCTTAGTTATACAATCAGCCATATTCTTCACCAGATGAAACCTGTCTGCTATTTCAACGATTTCTCTTCCTGTATTGGCTATGGCCGAAGAATAATCAGTGGAACGGTCACGACTGACAAGGGTGATCTCAGGATGTTGATTCATCCAACATTCAAAACTTACTGTTTCTCTATCTGCAAGCAGATCAATCACATCCCCTGTTTGCATATTCACAAGAATAGTACCATAAGTTACTCCTTTGCGAAATGCCCAATCATCCACCCCAAGCTCTGTAACTACTCCGGAAGGAGGAATTGGTATGCGGTATATAGTTCGCAGAGTCGTACTCCTGCTTACTGGACCTCCATTGTATGCAATGATAAACTCGCAGATGATGCAGACATTCTTGCACATTAATCACCAATAACACTCTCACAACGATGGGTTCGCCTTTGGCACCTACGAATCTCATCGCCAGGTTGTTCAGCAAAGGTTTTTTTGAAACAGTCATCGTTTTTACAAAAGAATTTCCGTGCTTCAAATTGGAGTATAACTTTTTGCCAAGAATGGGTAAATCAGTCAATGTGCGGACATAAGTGCTGTGAACTCGATAACTTATCTGATCACAGTATAGACAGACTCCAAAGGAATCTAAAGATCTTAAATGTAGATTAACTTCCGCATTTATGATTTGAGAGGACTTTACTTGAAGATGCGAGGAACTGAAAAACTGATTTAATCCTAATTTGTCACCTAATGTGCGGGTGAATACTTGTTCCAACTTATTATTCTTATATTTGTTCTTGTTAGGATGTTCAGACATTATTTTCTTCTTTCTGTTTGGCGATATAAAGATACAAGATCACGGACTGGCACCCTAATTATAAGATGTGGAACAAAAAACAATTCTGCCAAAATTAACTCCAAAAACAAGTGGAGGAGCTACTGAAATAGAACTAACAAAGAAAGATTTCAACTAAAGTGAAGAAGAACCAAATAGGTTTACAGTTTGAGAGCTTAAAACGTTTCCTGTTTACATCTCTTGAATATAAAACTGAACGCCTTTACACCTCTTGTTATTATTACTAATTTACTTTACTAAAATGGATAATTATTCAAACTTTGTTTCGGTATAATACTCGCTTGAATAATAATAAATAATGTTTTTTTTGTTGTTTTGTTTTCAACTGCTCTTAAAAGGGATTAATTAGAACTTTGCAAGGCCGGTCGAAGACCATTTATTTAGCCTTTCAAAGCTCTGATGATCCCTTTATCTTTGCTGTTGAAAGGAAAATGACGTTTCTGAAGCTTTCTGAGTATAATAATTCTGCCAACATTGCTTTAATTCACCCGAGACCTGATGGGCCTGTTCAGGGGTTAGCATATCAATGCTTAAGTGAGGCCGTTCTTGATTATAGAACTCTATTATGGCACAAATTTGCTGATTGGCGTCATCTAAATCTTTTAGAGAGGTGTGATATAGCCACTCTGATTTCAAGATTCCATTTACTCGTTCCGCTATTGCATTTTCAAGAGGATCTCCATTTTCTGTCATGCTTATTGCAATGTTGTTTTCTTGAAGAATATCAACATATTTGTGACAACAATACTGAACGCCTCTGTCTGAATGATGAATTAATCCTTGCTCTTCGGAACAGGTAAAACCCTCCAACGCTTTCTCTAATGTCCGAATCGGGTGTTTAGCCTCCAACGTTTCTCCCAGACTCCATCCCACTATTTTATGAGAGTAAGTATCAGTTATAATTGAGAGATAACAAGTTCCGTCTTCTGTATCAATATAAGTAATATCACTTACCTATAATTGATTAGGTGCCGTTGGCTTAAACCCTCGAATTAAATTTCCAAACTTATGATAATGGTGCTTAGAGTTCGTTGTCTTCTTCGTCCTTCCTCTCCGTAATGCATAGCCGTTCGTACGTAAAAAGTCGAAAAATGAATCTCTGCCCATGATTTCCAGGTTTGCAAATTTCTCTTTGATTTTGAAGTGAAGCTTCAAACAATCCATTCGAGGAGCTTGTTCTCTGATGTTTTTTACTTCCTCCAGGATTATTTGCTCGGCTGCCTTCTCTTGAAAATAATTCCCATTACGCTGATAAAAAGCTTGTCGGCTCTTTCCAAACAATCCGCACAGTGTTCCCATTTTAACTGATGAGTACTCTGCACGCAGCTTATTTACTGCTTGGTACCAGACTTTTTTCTTATTGGGATGTTAATTCTGTTTCTGCAATGTTAATCATGACTTCAAAACCTCTGGATCGCATCTTTTCGAAGGCTAAAGCCTTTTCTAAATCTGCAATACGTTCTTGAAGGACTTCTGATTTCGATTGTACATTTTGATGTTTTTCATTTTTAGACTTTCCCATAACTTCGTCAAATGGATTTGTTTCCGACAAAGATAATTCATTACTGTATTTGACAATCCAGCCTTTTAACACACTATTCCAAAGGTTATACTTTTTGCAAACTGCATATTTACTCATTTTGCCCTCATAAATTGTTCGCAAAATCTCAATCTTTTCCTCGCGACTAAATCGGCGATAAACACGTTTCTTCGATTCCATTCTTATACTGTTATATCTTTTTACTGTCAACTTTTTCAGTATAAGACACACATTCAACAATCTATTTTTTAATTTAAATCTAATAATCTTATTAATAAGAATTCAAATATGTATTTTTGCCCAATAAAAAACAAAAATAATCACCCCATGAATAAACAAATAACACAACCTCTTTTAGCTACTACCTCAGTACTACTGTCTTTATCCTCTTGCACTACTAAGCCTCAAGACGTAAACAATCAATCGAATCAACCTAATGTCATTTTCATCTATGCCGATGATATTGGTTATGGAGATTTAAGTTGTTACGGATATGGTAAAGTACCAACCCCAAATGTAGAAAAACTTGCACAAGCCGGTATTTTATTTACAAATGCTCATGCAACAGCTGCAACAAGCACCCCATCTCGCTATGCAATGCTCACAGGTGAATACGCATGGAGAAAAGAGGGAACCGGAGTTGCAGCGGGCAATGCAGGTATGATTATTCGCCCTGATAGATTTACTATTGCTGATATGTTTAAACAATCTGGCTATAAAACAGGTGTAGTTGGCAAATGGCACTTAGGTTTAGGAAATAAAACAGCAGAGCAAGATTGGAATTCAAAGTTAGACATGGGTCCAAGTGATATTGGCTTTGAGTATTCTTACATTATGGCTGCTACCGGAGACAGAGTCCCTTGTGTTTGGGTAGAAAATGAGAAAGTGGTAAACCTTGACGCCAATGATCCAATCTATGTAAGCTATAAAGAGAACTTTGTAGGCGAACCTACAGGGAAAGAAAACCCAGAGTTACTTTATAAACAAAAGCCGAGTCATGGACATGACATGTCTATTGTCAATGGTATTTCAAGAATTGGCTATATGAAAGGAGGAAAATCTGCTCTTTGGACAGACGAAAATATTGCAGATAGCATTACAACAAAAGCTCTCAATTTTATTGAAACCAACAAAGAAAATCCATTCTTTTTATACCTAGCAACAAATGATATACATGTACCTCGTGTACCACATCCTCGTTTTGCCGGCAAATCAGGACTAGGACCTAGAGGTGATGCTTTGCTTGAATTTGATTGGACAGTAGGCGAAGTTATGAAAAAACTAAAAGAACTTGGAATTGAGAAAAACACGATCATACTTCTTTCGAGTGATAATGGTCCAGTTGTTGATGATGGTTATCAAGACAATGCTATAGAATTACTTGGAGAACACAAACCTAGTGGTGCATTTCGTGGTGGCAAATATAGTGCCTTTGAAGCTGGAACTCGAATACCTTTTATTGTCTGCTGGCCGGAAACAGTAACTCCTAAAACCTCAGATGCTCTAACATCTCAAATTGACTGGTTTGCTTCACTTGCAACTCTTCTTGATTTTGAACTACCAGAAAATGCCGCCCCTGATAGTAGAAACGAGATAGAAACGATATTAGGCATAGACGATAAAAATCGCGATTTTGTCGTAGAGCAAGCCTCAAACCTAACCCTTTCAGTGATCAAAGGAGACTGGAAATATATAGAACCAAATAATGGCCCGGCTATTATTCCTTGGGGAGTAAATATTGAATCTGGAAATCTAAAAACGCCCCAATTATATAATATCAAGGAAGATAAAGGAGAAAACATCAATATAGCAGACCAATATCCTGATAAAATAAAAGAATTTCAGGATATACTTATTCTAATTCGAAATAGCGAACTATAAAAATAAAAGCGGATCATAAATTTCTGATCCGCTTTTATTTTTATATATAGACAGCTTAGAATGCTAAACCAACTCTAAAACCGAAGTTGTTTAAGTTATTAATATCAGAAGCCATCACAGTTCCTTTATTTGTTGCAAAACTATAATACATCGCTACATTCAAACCGATTGTCTTATTAGGAGTAAACCATATATTGGTACCAACCTCTGGTGACATATAAAATCCCCAATTACGATCATAAACCTTATAAGTTGAAAAATACGATGACATTTGAGCATAATTAGCTCCGAATTTCAAACCAATATATGGTTCGAACATACCTTCATTCGCAACTCTATATCTCACGCCAACCCCAAAAGGTAATTGAAATAATGAATGCTGTTGATTAGTTGTAAGCGCAGAATTGCCAGTTGTGAATGTTTCGGTCGGAATATATTTGTGATTTGTGCTATATGCTAAAAACAGACCTACCCCAATATTAGGAGTTACATAATATCCACTTTCAAAATTCATACCCCAACCACTAGCTTTATTAGCAAACCCATTATTGATAGGTACATTAAATTGCCAATCTCCATTTGCATAATAAATCTTATCTTGAGCATATCCCATAGAAGGAATCAATAAACAAACTGCAAAGAGCGCAATTAATTTTAGTTTGAGATTATTTATAGTTTTCATAGTTCTATCTATTTATAATATTATCGTATTTATAAAAACACCTATTACTTAACTGTTGATTCGATATATGGTGATTGAATGAATGATTGATTAATCGCTTCAACGGCACGATTCATATTTACTTGATTACTTCCAGTCAATAATCCTGTCATATAAGCATTCCAAATTACAGTTAGTTTATCACTACTTGAGCTTGCAGTTGCAGATACTGTTCTCAAATCAACAATTTCAGATAAAATAGAACCTGTTGTATAACTATAAACAGTTTGATAAGGATAATACCATCCACCAGTGTAACTAGGCCACCAATATCCAGGTCCCCAATATCCAGGGTAATCATTCCACCAATAATTATTATCAACAAAGTAGTTAGTACTTTCAACGTAACTAACTTGTAAACCTAGATCTGCATCAGCTTTATTAGATACTTTTTTATATCCTCTTGCATTCATTTTAGTAACATATGCATTGATAATATCTGAAGCTTGAGTGCCGGTCCAATAGGTTGGCTTTTCGGAACTAGTGATCAGAAGGACACTATCAGGTATAAAGTACGTTTTAGCGGTAGCAAAGTTTGCTTTAGCATCATACTGAGTATACACTGCAAATTGATTTTGAACTTTGTCAAGATCTGGATCTTTTTCGCACGATGCAAATAAAACGATCGCGAAAAGAAATGGAATTAACTTTTTCATATACTATGATTTTAAATTAAAAGTTATTGTTTATTGTTACTTGAATTATTTTATCACAGATATAACAGCACTAAATTTCAAAAGTTTGTTCTAATAAACCACCACGACTTTAAAATCTCTTATAAATTGCAAACTAGATTAGCCATATAGAAAACAAAGCACACTATTTATTAAATAAAACAAACCAAAACACTGATTAAACAAGTATTCACATACTGTAAAACAAAAAGCCTAACACTAAAATGTACTATTCAACATTCTAGCATTAGGCTCTGTATTTTATATAAAAAGAAATATTAAGGAATAAATATTTAATCCATAAGTGATGCAATAATCTTACTCCACGCAGCATATCCATTTCCACTAAGGTGGAGATTGTCTGGTGCATAAAAAGATGTTTTTAGGCGACCTACCGAATCCGTAAAAACATCATCAAGATTCATATATTGAAATTCTTTATTCTCACTCGTATAATCTGATAGCATTTTATTCACCTCATCAACCTTTATTCGCAAATCAGATTTTTTTTCTTTTCCTGCAGGAAGAACTCCAAAAACAACCAATTTCGAATTTGGCAAAACTCGCTGAGCAGTTTCAATACATTTCTTTATACCTATGAATGTTTCTTTAGGAGAATTTCCACTAGTCAAATTATTAATCCCAATTGTCAATGTCACAACTTTAGGACTTGCTGCATTATAGTTTCCATTTTCTAATCGATAAATAATATTCTGAGATTTATCACCAGAGATCCCCGCTGCCTGCCATTTCTTATTTTGCAGCACGGCATCCAAGTATTTCTTTCCAGGTTTGTATGTAACTATCGATCGATCACCGCCAAATCCCTGTGTAATCGAGTTTCCAACCAGCAACAAATCAACCTGCTCGCTTGCCAAAACAGAACTTATTTCTTTGTGATTTGCATACCAGTCTGCGCCTTCGGTCCATCCTGCAGCAGATCTAAATTCATTCCCGGGAACCGATTTATCGGTAATTGTAAATGCTGTATTTGTTGCCTCTGTTATAAATCGCACTATCTCGGTCGGATTATCCAATGAGTGAGGGTGATGATTTACATCAGCCTTTCTGATTACGCGAATATTCCCATTGTTTTCTTTAATTCTCTTTTCGAAAACATTCGTATTCTCTGAAACAGGAACAACATCATCGACTTCTCCACAAACATGCAACATAGGAAAACCTGCAGATGCTAGTGTTTTGCATAAATCAACCGGATTTCCTTTAAAAGTCTCCACCTCTGCTATCGAGTTAAAACCATAAGCTGTACACAAAGACTTATTTAGTTCCTCATCCTCTCTATTCAATGGCCATGATTTTAGATCTAATACCGGAGCATCAGCATATACACAAGCTACTTTATCGAGATTTTGAGCAGCCCAATTATAAACGATCAATCCACCTCTACTCATCCCTTCTAAAGCTGGACGAGAAGAAAAACCGCTTTCTTGCATCATTGCATAAAATTGATTCCATCGTTTCACAGCAATAGGAGCTCCAAACAAATCTGCAACATCACAATAAGCTATATGAAAACCACGCTCGAGCAAAGCAATATCAGTTTGCGGTTCATGCCCCCAAAACCGCGCTCTCCATACCCAAGGTTTACCAGCTCGTACATGTTTTGGTTTGGCAATTTTACACGCAACACCATTCATTTCAAAGTTAACACACTCGAAACCATGAAAATTATCAATGCCTGTATGTGTCACCGAAAACTCTTCATTCTTTGACATTGAAGCATCTGTTTGCAGATATTCATACAAACGAGCAGCGAGCATGCCGGCACCAATAGAGGTAGGATGCACCTTGTCCGGAATTAAATAAGCTTGTTGCTCCGTTATCAATCTATCTAAATGAATTATCTCTATTTTATTGTCAAAAGCAACTCTCTCTACCATTGGAGTTATTTGGTTCTCTATAACCGAAGCTGTAATATTAACGGTATCAGGCTGAGTAAAAACCCTCATCGGACTAAGAAGTATAACTCGAACGTTTGGGTTACTTTTTTTGAAAGAAGAAATCAAATAATTATAATCTGAAACAAAGTCATTCAGTTTATCCCTGTTTCTAAGTTTACTATCATTAGTTCCCAACTTGATAAAAACGACATCAGGATTATATGCTATAGCTGCAGCATATTCGTTGGTTTCAACGTATGGAATATCTCCTTTTCGAAGCAACGTAGCCCCGCTTCTACCAAAGTTCTGCACATCATATGCACTACCAAGCATAGCCTGCAATTGAGCGGGATAGCTATTATTCTCCCGGTTCTGGATTGTAGCTCCATAAGTAATACTATTTCCCACACAGGCAACTTTTGTTTGGGCAAATGCAGAAATCGCACAACATAATAAAAAAGATAATAATAGGATTTTGTGTTTCATGGACTGTATATATTTAAAATCATTTTAACGCTACAAATATACCGTTCTTTGCCTGAAGAACTTAAAGAAAGAATATAAAAGTAATACCATGAAACTTTAATGATGAAGTTATTTTACACCGATAGAACAATAAGTAATCTTTAAGAGTAGATTAAAAATCACAACAATCGATTCTCACGAATGGATTGTCATTAAGAACAAAATTACAATTTACTTATATAACACCACAAACTAGACTTTGTTATAAATCCCACTATAATTACACAATCTATTCATTTTATTAATAGATTGTCACAATACAAAAATAGCCGCTCCCCTTTCAAAAAAGGAAGCGACTATTTGACTACCAGAAAGTAAATACTTTATGTTAATTCATAGATCCCATTTCGAGTTCTAACTTTCCACCTTTTACAATATCGTCAAACAACACAAACGGCTTCTTTAGCTTATCACCATTCAACAACATTTGCTGTATATATGGAGTATCACTCGAGTTCCCTTTTGCCTCAATTTCAAATTTTTCTCCTGAATAGTACTTCGGATTCAAACGAATCGTCACTTTATCAAACAATGGACTTCCCACGCTCATCATCGGATCCTTACCTGTAAGCCCCTTCACATCGAATAGTCCGATAGAAGAAATAACATACCAAGCTCCAAGTTGCCCTTGATCTTCATCCTGTCCATAGCCATATCCGTGCACACCTTCTGTTCCATAAAAACTATTCAAGATAGAGCGAACCCATTTTTGAGTAAGCTTCGGACTCGAAGTATAGTTAAACAACCATGGAATATGCAAGCACGGCTGATTACCATGATTATACAACGTTTCAAGACCGGCGAAAGCATCAATCGTTTGCCCACCACTGAAAATCAATGATTCAGATACAGTAAAAATACTATCTAATCGACTAACAAAGCGCTTCTCCCCTACCTTGTTAATCAATTGATCAGGAGTATGCGGAACATAGAAAGTATACTGCCAAGCATTACCTTCCTGGAATCCGCGCCATACTTGCATCGGATTAAAGTCGGCAATGAAATTACCATTAGCATCTTTAGGACGCATAAAAAACGAAGAAGAATCAAATATTCGCTCCCATCCTTTCGATAGCCAATTCAGTTGTTTTGCATCCTTCTTTTTGCCTAGCATCTCAGCCCATTGACCTACAGCCCATGCACTAAAAGAGTACTCAAGTGTATGCGAGGCAGAGAACATAAACGCTTCATCCGGCCCATCTCCGTTCTCTTGATGATCTACATAACCTTGTTTTACGAAGCGATCTGTATCAATTTTCCCCGCGCCCAAAGGTCTGTTTACACCTTCCAACTCATTCTTGCGAGCAGCCTCGTAAGCAAGATTCACATCAAAATCACGAATACCACATGCATATGCTCCAGACATAAGCAAGCCGATAAAGTTAGTACCCACACCTGAAACATATTTACTACAGGCAATACCGTCGCCCAACCAACCAGCATCTTTGTATACGAGCAACTGACTACTTACAAAATCAGACAAATACTCCGGATATGCTAAACTCCAAAGCTGAGTAAGATTCCAGAAAGCTCCCCACACCGCATCAGTATTATAATGATTGTGGATAGGTTTACCATTTTTCAAAGGGATTTGACCTACTGATCCGTCGTGAGCCGGATAACTTCCCGAAACATCGCTCGCAAGTCCCCTCCCTTTTAGTGCATGATAAAGCCCGGTATAGAACTTTATTTTATCAGTTTTGTTCGAAGTTTCAACATCAATACGACCTAAATACTCATTCCAAACCTGCTTCGAGTTTGCACGAGCCATATCAAAGTCCATGTCCGAAGCCTCAGTCTTCAAGTTATTTTTTGCATTTTCGATTGAAGTATACGACAATCCCATCTTCACACTAACAGATTCATTCTCCTTTGTTGCAAAGTTGAGATACAAACCCGAGCCTACACCTTCGATAGAACGTTGATCTTTATAAGTTGTCTGCCCTTTAAAAGTTCCAAAGCCGACAGGTTTTTTATCAACTTCCGCATAAAAGTAAAGTTTCACATCAGCTCCGTTCTGATATTTCTTCACATACTCAGGATGTGTGATAACATAACCTTCAATTGTACCATCCTCGTTCAACGAAATCGACGCATCAGATACAGCCCCACTCTCGCCCTGTCTGTTTCCAATATCAAACAAGATGCGCGAATCGTTTCCTTGCGGGAATGTATAGCGATGAAAGGCAACACGAGGAGTAGCTGTCATTTCCGCCTTTATATTATAATCCTTCAGAAGAACAGAATAATAGCCGGCAGTAGCATATTCGTCAGACCTATCAAAGCGAGAACGATAACCTTCATCCGGATTATCGAGGCTTCCCGGAATTGTTTTCAACTCACCATTTGTCGGCATTAAAACAACTCCCCCCACTTGGAATTCATGGAAGTTAGGAAAACCTTCTATAGACATTTCGCGGTAGTCATATCCGGTAGCCTCCCACCCCGACTTGTTGCCAATATGAGAGTTTGTTGCCGGACCGGGCTTGGCCATACCAAACGGATAGGCCCCCGGTGCAATATGAAACCATCTACAATGTGCTGTCCCGATAAGCGGATCTACGTATTGTGTAAAATCTTTCTCACTTTGTGCACTGACATCTGCTGAGAAGAACAAAATCGTTGCAAAAGCAAACCGACCAATTGCTGTAGATAGATTTTTCATCACTTTTCGTTCAGTTGGTTATTTGCCCACTCCTTGAGCATAACAATGCTTTTATACAAAACACCGGCCTCACCACGGAAAGTCCCGGAACCTTTCGGCTCGCCAGCAGGAGTGTACCATTCGTAAAAACCGTTGTTATCAATAATACGCTGCATCATTGGGGTTACTTCGTCGTAAGCCTCTTGCACAAAACCATTCTCGATAAGTGCCTGAATCATGCGCCCTCCAAACCATGTCCAGTCTCCACCATTTTGGTAGCCATATGCATGCATTCCTTTGTTTTGGAAGAAGCCGTCGGGATAGGTAGGATACATAGTAAGACCAATAGTTTGGGCATTTGCCGCCTTCATATTCTCAAGCATCTTCGCATTTGAAAGAGCAATTTCATCGGGAGTCAACAAGCCCGCTTCGATAGCAACAGCCGTACCTCCATGGTAATAAATTTGGTTTTCGTCGAAGTCTGCCGGAAATGGAGAACCATCTAAATAGATGTGTGGAATATATTTCTTGTTCGTATCATCCCACAAATGCTTTCTTACATTTGCAGCAACGTCATCTTTTATTTTTGACCATCTAGCCTTTTTCTCCGGATCATTGTTTAACGCCAAGAAGTCATTGATGGCAATCACATACATAGCGTTGTCATAAATATCGATGGCATAATGAGTATTCTCATCGATCTCTACACCCCATGGATGCTCGGGCTGCACATCACCCCAGTCGGCCGTAGTAGCACCAATAAGCAAACCATACTGATCGTTCATCTTTTCATTTTGAAGATACTCCAACGACCATTCGAGGCGTTCGGCAACAGTCTTGCCTGCCACTTCGGTATTTAAGAAATCAGTATTTCCACTTTTCGTTACATATTTATATACAGCTTGCACCAACGAAGCTTCGTGGTCGGTCTCTACCGTATTCTTGTGTGCTGCAAATCGAGGTTCCGACTCCGAAACACGATAATAATATCCAATAGAATTGTTTGTAAGAACCTTGCTGTCTACAAATCCGTCTACGATATCTCCCGTTTTACCTTGAAAATGAAAGAAGGTAAGCAAGTTTTGTTGAATCAAGGAGTCGGGCATTACTTCCATCGCAAGCTCGATGAATGTATTGTAATCACGTATCCAAACCTCACCATACCCGTCGCCGGCGTTGAATCCACCTTTAACAACTTCTTGCGCCATTGAGTCTACTTTTGTCAATAAAGTATCGGACAATATTGTTTGCGCTAGCACTTTATTCGGATTCGCTTCTTTTTGTTTGCCACAAGCACACGCCATAATAAGACTTGCTGCTAGAAATACTTGTTTTACCATATAATTAGTGTTTTTATTTACTCGTTAATACTGCAAAAATAGAGCTTACCATAAGACGAAACGAGTTGCAGTTTTCCTATTTTATAGGATTATCTTCTTATAGCATGACAATTATGACCAATATTCAAAAACCACGCATATCTCAACCTTAAACACTGCTTAGATTAACCGCGATATATACGAACATTAAGCTTAGACACGTACCTGTACACAACTTAGACAGGTATATGACAAGAATGCGTCACATACGTGTACACATCTTAGACACGTACCTGTCTAAGCTTAACTAATACAAAAAAGGGCAATAAACATTACGCCTATTGCCCTTCTTTATTGTAATAATTATTACTCAATCACAGCCCAAACGTATCCGCGGGCCGGTATTTCAAATTGACATGTTGCATTGTACTCTCGATCAAGACTAAGCTTTTTCTTTGTTCCGTCGTGAAGAGTCAACGAAGCATTTTGTGTAAGTCCGGTATAGTAAAGCGGGATTCTGATTGCTCTACTAATAGGCTCGTCGGTCGGATTATACAACATAATCATCGCCTTCTCATTCAAGGTTGGATTCACATGCATGATGCCATCCCAATCGTTCCCATCGGGACGACGCAAGTGTATCACTTCACTATTGAGAATGTTTCTGTATTTTTTGTACCAGTCTACCACCTCTTTTACGGTAGCTTTCGTTTCCGGTGAATCGTACAAGCGGAAACCGCGATAACATGCCTGCACTCCGGTTCCGTAGTTTTGCATCATATGTGCCTTGTAGTCTACAAGGTGATCTTTCAAAGGTTCGAGTGTAGCCTCTGCTCCTCCGCCGTGATATTGCACCAACGGTACAAACGTCCAGCACATTCCCGGCATGCGCTCCCAAAGTCCGTCGTACATTACTTGTCGCCCCAATACAAGCTGACGCTCTCTTGGCAACGACCAGTTCACCTCGCGATAACCAATACCAACTTTGGTTCCGCCGTTCAACATATAACCATAGTCGGGAATATTGGTATAAATACCGTTTTCGCACATCCACTGATATAGCTCGACGATACGTTGACGTTGTTTCCATTGCGAATCATACAAACCGTTGTGATGAGTATGTGTGGTAGAGGCGCAAACATTTCCGGGGTATGAACCGTCGTTTTCGAACACGGTCATTCCGGTTTTTTCAAAGAAGGTTTTTACTTTGCGGAAATAATCTACTCCCCAATCGGAGCAAAGACACGGCGAACTGCCAAAGATCATTCCTCCACGCTTGCCTGTTTCGGGATTAATTACGTCTACATCGTCGCTAATCCAACGACTCGACAACAAGGAATATCCTCCTAATTCAATTCCTTTTGACTTTGCATAATCAACAAGGGCTTTGAACTTACGAATGTTTGCATCCGATTCGTCTTCCATGTTAAGACCTGAGCCAAAACTAAGGATTACCATTTCGTATCCCACCTCGGCGCATTGATCTATTGCCTCCTTCACTACTTTGTCGTCTGATGATGTGCAGTGCATAAAGATCGGATTCTGCGTTACCCACGGTGCTATTTTGCGTTGCATTCGTCGTACAAACAAGCCTTTGCGCTCACGATCGTCGCTATCAAATGGCATGATCCAATTCTTGAACGATTCGAAACGTCCCTGAGGCTCGATCTTTACATCGGGTCCCATTGGTAGCTTCACCTCGAGTAAGCATGGCGTGATTAGGGGATAGTTGCATTGAGATGTATAGCGCGGATCTTTTTCCCAATATTCGGTACGTTCGGCCGACTTTTCAATAAATCCCAAGAAAGCCCAGTCACTCTCTACATGTATGTTTGGTTTTCTGAAATGGTCGGGATTCTTTAGTTCGACCGGCGACTCGGGCTCGGCCATTGCCAATTGTTCTAGTTTGAATTCATCGAGATTGACAGACAAAGGTGTCGTATTGATTATCTCAAACCATTTGTTGATACATGGGAGTCCGTCATAGAGTACATAGTGAAGGTTTACTTTTATACCGCTCAATTCGTTAGGACCTTGAAGTGTAAAGATGAGTTCTTTTCCTGTTGTTTTCGCTTGTTTCTCTAACGCCCAACGCGTATTTTTCCACTTCATCTGAGGTGTAAAGTCTTGCACTTTAAAGTCGACTACTCTGAAACTTTGCGGATCGACTGTCATATCATCCACCCAATTGTATCTTGTATAGCCGTACTCTTTTTGTCCTTTTAGTCCTCCCAATGGATAAACCTTGCCGTCTATTTTCAAAACCCCTTCATTAGACACGGCACGAATCAAACTTTGATTATCCATGTGGTTCAATAGGTCTATGGTTGCAAGATTGGGAGTTATTCTAAATACGCGGCTTATAAGGCCGTTGCTTAAAACGATGTCTTTTCCATTATTCGCACTGTATACGTTTGCTTTTGCGTGGTCACTATTGAGCAACCAGTCGTAGCTTGTTTGCTCAATCGGTAACGAAACTTTTGGAAGAGAAGAAGCTTTCTTCATCAAGCCCTTAGCTTGGGGAAGCTCTGCTATAGCAACATTAAAATCGGAAGGAACGAGCACCGGCTTGATCTCATTATAGTTTATCACAGGATCAATTAATGTCACGTAGTCTCCACTCGGGCCATCTTTTCCTTCGTCTGCAATCAATTCTAAAACCTGAACTCCTTGTACGGGAATATCAACTTCAACAACCCCGTTTGATGCTGTTAATGCTTTGCTTTCATACAAAACTTTACCATCTCCGATAATGCGTATAATGGCCGAACCCTTATCTACAGTTCCATTTTTACCACACACTCCTGCAAACTCTTTTGTATCGTTGTTTTGCAGATATAGCATCATCGTGCCATCTGTCAAAGGAATCTTTACCAGATCTTCTAAAGGATATGCACTTGATTCGATTCGAAGCTTCGTTGTAAAACGCGAAGCGTTTCCATTTAGATTTAGCTTTGCCACCGCAGGAGCATGTAATCCGATTGCGTTTTCACAAACTTGGTTGTTTAACTGAATCTCTTTTGCATTCGTACTTTTACCTTTTTGCGCAGAGCCATACTGCTGGTAAATAAGTCCTAGATCCATGGAGGAAAGCTTTTCTATATTCTGACCTGTTGCCGCAGTACAGGCAAGCAATCCGGATAGAAAAAATAAGTTAAGTTTCATTCTCAAATTTATTTAAGGATAAGCATTTGTTGAATATTGAGCAAACATAGCCATTCGATTAGATACAAGAGAGTCTCATTTGTTTACATTTTAGACTCATTTGTACAAATAACTCGTATACAATAAAATTAAACCTTGAGAAACACATAGTGTTTATAGCAGAAACGCAATATAAGAAGTACCAAAAGAGCTTTCCCGAGTTCTATGATAAAGTTTTGATAACATCCTGTAAACTGTGCCAGTCCGTGCAGCCAATAAGTTACAGGATAGGTAACATCCAAAAGCTGATACATCATGTATGCAAGAATAGAATTCATTCCATAAAACTTTAGCCACATAAAACCTTTCGTATATCGCTTTACGTCGATAAGCCAATAAAATAAGGCGATCAGAAGAAAAGACCAGCCTCCGGCATAAAGTGTCATCGAACTTGTCCACAGTTGTTTAATAATAGGTTCTATGAATGACAATGCAAATGCAGAAACTAACATCGCTATTCCGACTCCGCCTAACAGCTGTAGCTTTTTTTCATCAGAGGTTTTCTGTTTTACAATGAGTCCGCTAAAAACACCTAACATAACCGTTACAATAAAATTCAGACTGCTAAATATCCAAGTATACCTATAATAGGATGCAAAATGCCAGTTTCCCGCGTCATCCCATGAAACGCCGTCTCGAAAACGTCCTAATATGAATTGATCAACTTGCTCGGCAAAGTTATTTTCGGCAGAGAAGTCGCCTCCTATTTGCATGACAATACTATAGATAAAAAGCAATGATATCGTTATGATCACTTGTGCTTTTAGTTTGCAAAACATCAACAATAGTGCTGCAAAAAAGTATCCGACAGCAATTGCTTGCAGCGTATTGCTAAACAAACGCAGCGAATGTAGATCAAGATCTAAAAGATTTCCTTGCACCAAGGCTCCAAAAAGCCACAATAATGCAACCCGCTTAATGATTCGTTTCAACATATGCGATGTTGATACCTGTCCTTTATGATAGGCTGAAAACGCAAACGGCATTGATGCTCCAGCCATAAACATAAAGAGAGGCATAATTAAATCCCAAGGGTGAAAGCCAATCCAACTGACGTGTGTAAATATGGAAAAGTAAAGCGAGTTCAATGTTTGGTTATCAATGCAACGTACTAAAGGTGCTATTACGGGCTGTAAAAACACGAGAAAAAACAAATCAATTCCTCTTAATACGTCTAATGATTCTAATCGCTTATAGGTTGTTGTGTTTTTCATTATATTGAAATTATTCTTAAATTAGTAGTGAACAAAGAAAAATAAAATATTCGAAATTTGTTAAAACTAAAGGTTTTTATTTATCTTCGTTTACAGAAAACCCTTTTATCTTTAGAATCAAACAGAATTGAAATGAAACTCATAAACAATGAATTGCTAGACTGTATCACAGAAAAAGCAAAAGAGAGCAGCCGAAAGCGCATGAATCATAATTTCCATGAAACACTTGATGATCCGATTAACAGACTAATCAATGTTATAGAACCTGACAGTTATGTGCCTCCTCACCGACATTTAAATCCAGATAAACCAGAGATTGCAATCATCCTAAGAGGAAAAGCAGCATCTTTAACGTTTGATGACAACGGCAACATTTTAGAATGTATTATCTTAGATCCGTCAACCGGGAATTATGGAATGGAAATCGAACCTGGCACTTGGCATTCATTATTAGTACTTGAAAGTGGTACTGCTATGTATGAAGTAAAACCAGGACCTTTTACTCCTCTTTCTCCTGACAACTTTGCCCCATGGGCTCCTGCTGCATCTGACGAACAAGCTGCAAAAGAGTACATGGAAAAAATAAGAACCTACGTCAAAAATAAAGCGTAGTAGATATAACCCAACCTCCAAGGTTTCACGATAAAAACTATGTTCAAAAAAGCTCTTTTTGGTTTTGGAGTTTTATTCTCGGTGCTATTTGTAGTTTTACAAGTCGGATATAAATTCCAATTATATTATATAGAACAGCAACAGCTTTTCCTTTTTGGTAAGGAACATTTACTGAATGCTCTCAAAACTGCAGGAGGACTCTCTACTTATTTAGCGCATTACTGTTTACAATTCTTTGCAATGCCTTATGTTGGTAGTTTTATTTCTGCTTCAATATTAGCTTTAACAGCTTTCTTATTGCACTTTATATTCAAAAGTTATTCACAAAAAACGTCGAATCAATTCTTTTTTGAAGTGCTGATAGCTACTACATTGCTTATCTGTCAACTAGATTTTAACTATCAGTTCTCGGGTACGATTAGTTTCTTTCTATTGAGTATCTTTTTGTTTATATATTCGAGAATTTACAAATTAGATCATCGTCTTGTGATCAATTTGATATTTGCGGGATTATTATATTGGACTGCACAACCAATAAATATTTTATTTGTTTTTTGTGCTTTGCTTCTCGACTTAAAACGCTTTGGCTTACGCTTTGGCATACCATTTATCCCCTTGGTTTTATTAATTGCCGGATATTCATTTTATCAGATCGAGGGGTATGTTATTTTACAAAAGCTAACGTATACTCCGGCCCGATTCTATCATCCAGACCTAGAACCTAATGCGATGATTTATGCTCCGTGGGTGTTGTTAATTGTAGGACTGTTGACCAATCAGCACCTATCACTTCTACTTCGCCGCCTGATAAAATATGAATCTATTCAATTCGCAACACAGTTGGTATGCGTTATCTTAATTTGCTTCTTTGCTCTCAAAAAGTACGATGACCGTAAGTCTTATTTATTCAAAGAATTGGATTATTATGCTCGACACAACGAATGGCAAAAAATAATAGATTGTTTTGAGAACCAGAAGATAAATAATTTGCTCTATTTAAATTACCTGAATATGGCTTTGGCTCAACAAGGAGTATTGGTAGATTCGATGTTCAACTACAATCAAAAAGGAGCAGCCGGGTTAACTGTTCGATGGAATAATACTCAATCAGTATCATCTATTTTGAGTGATATATATTATAATGTCGGAAATATCGCTTTAGCTCGTCGTTTTGCTTTTGAAAGCAATGTATGTTCTCCATACAATGGCAATCCAAGATCACTCAAACGATTGGTAGAAACATGTATTATTTATGGCGACTACAAAATTGCAGAAAAGTATATATCTTATCTTGAGCAGTCATACATGTATAGCGATTGGGCTTCCTCTAAAAGAAATCTTATTTATAACTCTTTAGGAATAGACTCTATTCCTGAATATGCTATTAAACGTAAAGATCTAGAGTGTGCTCCACATTTTACAGCTGCTGAAACTCTTGAACGCGATCTTTTATATATTATCATGGCTAACAGAGAAAATAAACCAGCAGAACAATACTTATTTGCCTCTGCTATGCTCAATAAAAACTTAGATGCTTTTGTCGATTTATTACAAAAAATATATCCAGGAGCAAAGCTACAAACAAAAGGTAGAGGAAGAAATAAAGAGCCTATTGGGGATAAAACAAAAATACGCCCAATCTATGAACAGGTCGTCATTGCTTACGCACAGCAAAACCCTCTGATCTTAAAACAGTATAACATATCTGCGTCGACTGCTGAATTGTTTAAAGCTTATACTACAGCGTTGGAGCAAAATGCAAATGCTGGGAACATAAAAGATATAATGCAACAACAATTTGGTAATACATATTGGTATTATCACCAATTCAAATAAACGAGAATGAAATTAATATATCAGATAATTAGCATTTCCTGCTTCTTGTGTTTTATAGCTTGCGAAGGCAACGAGTATAAACCCTCTTTGTCTACAGGAACTACTCCTATTTTCCCCGACTATGCAGATGTGACAATACCAACAACAATTGCACCTCTTAATTTCAAGGTTAATAGCGAAAGTAGTAAAGTTAAAGCTATTTTTCAGGCCAAAGATGTAAAGCTTGAGATCATGGGTATGGAGCGAGAAATAATGATAGCGCCTCAAAAGTGGAGAAATTTAATTGAAAATGCAGAGGATAGACCTATCAAAGTAACTGTATTCTCGTCAAATAATGGTGAATGGGAAGAACATTACAGTTTCAAAATCAATATATCTTCTGATCCAATTGACCCATATCTTGTATATCGATTGATTGAGCCTGGTTATGAATTATGGCATAAAATGGGTATTTATCAGCGAAGTCTATCTGATTTTAAAGAAACTGTTGTGTATGAGAATGAAAACACTGGGCATAACTGCGTAAACTGTCACACACCTAATAATAGAAATCCTGAAGAATTTCTATTACATATGAGAGCAAAGCATAGTGGAACAATTCTTGCCAAAGATGGTATTATAAAAAAACTAAATACAAATTATAGTGACAAAATAAAAGGCTTGGTATATCCATCTTGGAATCCAAATGGAGAGTATATCGCCTTCTCTGTCAATGACACTAAGCAAACATTTCATGCAAACGATAGCAATAGAATAGAGGTTATTGATTTATTCTCAGATATTGTCATCTTAGACATCAAGAATAATAAACTTATCACTTCAGAAAAACTTTCATCAGACTCTGTATTTGAAACATTCCCGTCATTTTCACCAGATGGCAAAAAGCTTTACTTTTGTGCAGCAAAAGCTGCAACAATGCCTGATTCAATCTTAGATATCAAATATGGATTATATGCCATAGATATTGATCTTCAAAGAGGTTATATTTCAAATCAAATTGATACGCTATATAATCCAAGCATCGAAGGAAAAAGCGTTTCCTTCCCTCGCGTTTCGCCAGACGGAAAGTTCCTCATGTATACTTTATCTAAATATGGAAATTTCTCAATATGGCACAGAGATGCAAACTTAAAGATGATTGATCTTGCAACAAATCAAGATATAGACATTTCTATTCTTAATTCAAATGAGGCAGAAAGCTATCATACATGGTCATCAAACGGAAGGTGGGTTGTCTACAGTAGTAGACAAATTGATGGTTTGTACACTCGTCCATATCTAGCACATATTGATAGCAATGGGATTGCGAGTAAACCTTTTATTTTACCGCAAGAAAAAGGTCAGTTTTATGATATATTTAACAAGTCGTACAATATTCCAGAATTTATTACTGGTAAAATAAACAAAATAGATCATAAAATAAGACAAATAACTCAATCGAAAGATTATTAAGGCAACAATCTATCTATATATGTGTTAATTTAATATAGCTGTAAATCTAAATTAATATTCATAAATAGATGGGGAAACTTCGACTATATATTGCTTGTACATTAGATGGCTTTATTGCATCTCTTGACGGAGGTCTAGAGTGGCTTGACAAATTAGCCGACTCAGAACACAATGACTATGGATTTGAGGAGTTCTATAAAACGGTCGATTCAATTGTAATGGGAGGCAATACATATAGAGAGGTTATTGGTTTCGGCATAGAATGGCCATATAAGGATAAATTATCATATATTATTACCCGCAATACAAAAACAAAAATAGTAGATAAGAACATTGAACTGATCCATGCTGATGCTGTAGAAGTAATTAAACAAGTAAAAGCAGATACAACTAAAGATATTTGGCTTGTAGGTGGAGGTGAAATTATTAGCTTGATGCTAGATCACAAACTAATTGATGATATTACATTGTTCATTGCTCCTGTTGTCTTAGGCCGGGGTGTTCTTTTATTTCCTAATTCGCCTAGAGAACGAGAGCTAAAACTGAACTATTGTAAAAACCATCTATCAGGATTAGTTGAACTAAATTATGATATTATGTATCCAATTGACAACAAAAAATAAATCACACTCCTTCTATTTACGAATGTGCGTCAACAACCTTTCTTGCACCTTCCATTGCTTTGTTATCATCTGAAATAATTAGCATAATATCACTGGCCTATAGCTCTGAATTTCCTTGCGGAACAAAGAATATATCTTGTCTTATTATCATAAAAAAAGTGAATGCTCTGGTATATCAATATCCATAAGTCTTGAACCATTCACTATTGTCTCAGGACGAACTTTAACCTCAGACATTACAGATCTTATTACCTCAGGAAGCTCAATTCCAAAATTATTTGTTTGCTCAGGTTCTTCTGCAAGACCTAACCAATTAGCGAATAAAGAAACTGTAGTCCCTTGCACGAACAAGGATAGTATGGCTCACCCGATAAACCATGGGACTTCCTTTTTAATAGTATCTTTGTCTTATGGACACACAAGGACTTTTACTTCTAGCTCAGGTTGTATTACCAACCGATATCTTAACCAAGTTTGCTATTGTCAAAGTTGAATCAAATGACAATGAGATTCGTATATATTTAGATGAGATTGCAGATATGGAATTCATAGAAAATATTCATATCGAATCAAAATGCTTTACAGATCCGGTTACAG
>JBOFPV010000002.1:0-9393 GCA_051660585.1 Tannerellaceae bacterium | reverse complement strand
ATCGTGCCGCAAATATGCTTGAGACGTCTATCGGTGTTATTGAATATGATTACCTGGTGATTGCGATGGGATGCGACACCAACTACTATGGTAATGGTAAACTAAAGGATACTACGCTGGCTTTGAAGTCGACATCGGACGCTTTGTACATGCGCAACTACTTGCTTCAAAACCTGGAGAATGCGATGAACACGTCTGATCCGGAACTCAGGAAGGAGCTGCTTACGTTTGTGATTGTAGGGGGCGGACCCACAGGTGTGGAGATGTCAGGAGCATTGGCCGAGATGAAAAAGTTTGTTTTCCCAAAAGACTATCCGGAGTTGAGCTTTGATGAGATGTCTATTTCGCTGATCAACGGGGCAGATCGTCTGCTTGGAACGTTTTCTCCCGAACTATCGGCTAAAACGGAAGAACACTTGAAGTATTTGAATGTGCAAGTCGTTAATAATGTATTTGTTACGGACTACAACGATTCGCGTCTGTCTCTATCCGACGGATCGTCGTTGAGATCGAAAAATGTGATCTGGGTGGCCGGAATTACTCCAAATAAGATTGCAGGGCTCGATGCAGCATCCATACATAAGAACGGACGTATCATTACCGATCGGTATAGCCTTGTAAAAGGAGAAGAGAATGTGTTTGCAATTGGCGATATTGCCTTTGTTGAAGATACGCAAGGTAATCCGCAAGTGGCGCAAGTGGCAATGCAACAGGCGGCAACATTGGTCGAAAATTTCAACGATGGCTTTGCTAAGAAAAAGACTTTTGCATATCACGATAAGGGTTCGATGGCTACGATTGGCCGAAATGCTGCTATTGCGGAGATCGGTAAACATAAGTTTAGTGGTTTTATGGCTTGGTTTATCTGGTGTTTCATCCACCTAAGGTCGATCTTTGGGCCTAAGAATAAGTTGTTTGTCTTTATCAACTGGGTATGGAACTACTTTACTTATGACCAGTCGCTTCGTTTGATTATCAAACCGTTGAAGCGTTCGGAGTGTGAAAAGGATTAAATAAAAGAAGCCATCCGGCTATCTGTATATAACTGTACAGTACCGGATGGCTTCTTTTACATATGCAATGAAAAGCGTGTTATTGCTTTGCATTATTCTCTTTTTCGCTTTTCAAGATATCACGTATCTCGGTAAGCAGAGTTTCTTCTTTCGTAGGAGCAGGAGGCGGTGCCGGTGCAGCTTCTTCCTTCTTCTTGAATACTGTCATTGCTTTTACGACAGAGAAGATAGCAAATGCTATGATCACAAAGTCGATAATCGTTTCCAAAAAGGTGCCATAACGTATAGCTACCGCTTCGTGTACAACTTTATCGCCATCCATTACCGCATGCTTTAATACGATCTGAAGATTTGAAAACGAAACGCCACCCAATAGAAGTCCGATTGGAGGCATAATGATGTCGCTAACCAGCGAGCTAACAATTTTGCCAAATGCGCCACCAACAACTACTGCCACTGCCAAGTCGACCACGTTGCCGCGCATTGCAAACTGCTTAAATTCGGATAAGAAACTCATACTCTTTGTCTTAATTTATAGAAATAGAACAAAGAAGATAGATGGATTGTTGCTTATTTGATCTCAAATTCTTTCCATTCGCCTTGGGATAGCTCGACGGTTGTTTTGATTCCGGCTTCTTTGAGAAGCTCCAACACTTCGGCGCGTCCGTCGTTTACTAGTTCGGGATAATGACTATCTGAGTTTACCATCAACGGAATTTCTAGTTGCTTGATCGTATCGAAAAACTGCTGATGAGGGAAAAGCATTGATTTCTTATTCAATACTTTTGTATTGATTTCGATCTTCTGATCATGCTCTTTAATTAAATGTAGTAAGTCTATTACTTGTGAAGTGTATTGCTTTGAAGTTACATCAAACTCTTTATAGCCGGATGCATTCATATAGATTTTGTCGAGATGACCTACAAAGTCGAAACATCCTGCTACTACCATTTTCGACATCGACTCGTAGTAATGTTTGATTAAGGCTTGCACGTCTCCTCCGTAGTATTCATCTACATTTTGCTTAAACTCGGAGAAAGGACCGTCGATACAAACCAGCTCTTTATAAGCCGCGTCTTGTGTTATGAAATGCAGTGAGCCAATGCGATAATCTAGCGGTAGAGAGGTAAAATATGCAGATGATGCATTGTATTGATCAGATAAGTAGTCGATCTCGAGCCCGCAATATATTTCGATTTCATTTGCGTATTTGTGCTTGAGGTCGTTGACTTCTTTGATATAGGTATCCATGTCTTCTGCATTCATATTCCAGATGGTACGAAATGGAAGAGGGGAGTGTGAGCTAAATCCGTAAGCTCTAAATTGCTTATCTATCGCACTTTTTACAAAAGCTTCGGTCTCTGCATGTCCGTCGCAATAGGTACAATGACTGTGAAAATTTGAATCTTGCATTATTTCAATATCTAGTCTTTATCGTTGATTGTGATCATCTTCATCAGATAGTATACTACCACAGTGCGGACATCTTTTTCCACAGTGTTCGTGCTGGTTTCTTTGCATTCGCTGTTCTTGTAGTTTGTTCAAGAACGCAGAACTTATCAAACCGGTTGGTAGTGCAATCATACCAATACCTACCATACTGAGCATGCCTGCCAAGACTTTGCCCAATGCCGTAACCGGATAGATATCTCCATAACCTACAGTAGAAAAGGTTATGATAGCCCACCAAAAGGCATCTCCAATATTGCGAAAGACTTCCGGTTGTGCCGTTCGCTCAATATAATACATGAGCATGGCTGCAAAGCATACAAATATTCCGCCGGCAGCAAAAGCAGCAGTCAGCTCGTAACGAACAGATGCAAATACCTGTGCTAGCATCTTAAACGATTTAGAATACCGTACTAACTTGAATATGATTAAGATGTGTGATACTGCAATAAGGTTTACCAGTGGGGTATCCCAAAACCAAAATACCAAGACGTATGGCATGATAGCCATAAAGTCAATAAAGCCGAAAAACGAGAATACATATTTTAATCTCGCTTTCCAGCTAGCTAAATGAGGATATACAACCGGAGCTGAAACAATCCTCATGCAATATTCTATTGTAAAAATAAAGGCTGAGAAGAAAGTAAAAAGGAAAAGGTTGAAACGCCAAGTTTCTAACTGCTCGAATGATAGGAGTATGACCGAAGCAATTGAACCCAATATCAAAACAATCTCAAATCGATAGAATAGTTTTGATGCTAGTTGCTTCTGAATACGTGCATACGATTTCTCTTTAATCTTTTTACCTGCTTCTCTAAAATCCTTTATCATATATCATTATTTAATTACACCAAGCTCTTTGCCTACTTTTGTAAATGCGGCAATAGCTTTGTCTAAATGCTCTGGTTTGTGAGCAGCCGACAATTGAACGCGGATACGTGCTTGTCCTTTTGGTACTACCGGATAGTAGAAACCTGTTACATAAATACCCTCTTCCAATAGTTTTGCTGCAAATTCTTGTGAAAGTTTTGCATCGTAAAGCATTACTGCACAGATTGCTGATTGTGTAGGTTTGATATCGAAACCTGCAGCTAGCATTTTCTCTCTGAAGTAGCTTACGTTTGCACTCAATGTGTCGTGTAGCTCGTCAGATTCATCCAACATTTTGAATACTTCCAATCCTGCGCCAACTACTGCCGGTGGGATTGAGTTTGAGAACAAATATGGACGAGAACGTTGACGTAAGATGTCGATGATTTCTTTCTTACCTGTAGTGAAACCGCCAATACCGCCACCAAAAGCTTTACCTAGTGTACCTGTATAGATGTCGATTTTACCATAAACATCAAACAATTCGCTTACTCCACGACCTGTTTTACCTACAACTCCGGCAGAGTGACATTCGTCTACCATTACCATTGCGTCGTATTTGTCTGCAAGTTCGCAAATTTTGTCCATTGGTGCAACATTTCCGTCCATAGAGAATACACCATCTGTTACGATAATGCGAAAACGTTGTGCTTGTGCTTCTTGAAGACATCTTTCAAGGTCTGCCATGTCGGCATTTGCATAACGATATCTCTTTGCTTTACATAGACGAACTCCGTCGATGATAGAAGCGTGGTTCAATGAGTCGGAGATGATTGCATCTTCTTCTGTGAACAATGGTTCGAATACACCACCATTTGCATCGAAACATGCAGCGTATAGAATTGTGTCTTCTGTCTTGAAGTATTTAGAGATTGCAGCCTCTAGTTCTTTGTGAATATCTTGTGTACCGCAAATAAAGCGAACAGATGACATACCAAAGCCATGAGTGTCCATTGCTTCTTTTGCTGCTTTGATCAAACGAGGGTGATCTGATAGCCCAAGATAGTTGTTTGCACAAAAGTTAAGTACGTCTTGTCCGTTGTTAACCTTAATGTCTGCATTCTGTGGCGTAATGATAATACGCTCTTGTTTGTAAAGACCAGCTGATTTAATTTCAGCTAACTCGTTTTGTAAGTGCTCTTTAATTTTACCGTACATAGTTTATGATATTATATATATAATACATCGGGGTAATAAACCTTTCTAATGCTCGACAAATTTCTAACTTTTTTTTAATTTATTGCGAAAATAAATCTCCTTTTTTGAGATTAATCAGCGAAACTATATACATTTGCAGCAAAAATAGCAAACATATTTTATTATGAAAAACGTATTGATTATTGGATCCACGGGACAGATTGGTTCTGAACTAACTCAAGAGTTGAGAAAACGCTACCCAAATGGTCAAGTAGTAGCAGGGTATATTCCTGGAGCTGAGCCTACACGCGAGCTTTTGGAATCGGGTCCTGCTGAAATTGTTGACGTAACAAACGCTCAACAAATTGCTGATGTTGTGAAGAAATACAACGTAGATACTATCTACAATCTTGCAGCATTATTGTCGGCAGTGGGAGAGGCGAAGCCTCAATTGGCTTGGAAAATCGGTATGGGTGGTTTGTTTAACGTGCTTGAAGTAGCAAGAGAAGAAAACTGTGCTGTATTTACACCAAGTTCTATTGGTGTTTTCGGTCCTGGTACTCCTAAAGACAATACACCTCAGGATACAATTCAGCGCCCACGTACAATGTACGGCGTAACTAAAGTATCTGGCGAACTTTTAAGTGACTATTACAATTTACGTTTTGGGGTAGATACTCGTTCGGTACGTTTTCCTGGAATTATTTCCAATGTAACACCTCCGGGTGGTGGCACAACAGACTATGCTGTTGATATTTACTATCAAGCTGTGCAAACAGGTAAGTTCGTTTGTCCAATTGCTGAAGGTACTTATATGGATATGATGTATATGCCTGATGCATTGAATGCTGCAATCGACTTGATGGAAGCAGATCCAACGAAACTAGAGCACCGCAACTCTTTCAATGTAACTTCAATGAGTTTTGCTCCAGAGCAAATCGCTGCAGAAATCAAAAAGCATATTCCTTCATTTACAATTGAATACCAACCAGATCCACTTCGCCAACGTATCGCTGATTCATGGCCAAACTCTTTGGATGACTCATGTGCTCGTAAAGAATGGGGTTGGTCTCCTAAATATAACTTGGAGTCAATGACTGTTGATATGATTGATATCTTGAAAAAACGTTTCAACAAATAAGATTTATCTTCGTACAAGATATACAAAAGGCATGCGGTAAGTATTTTCCGTATGCCTTTATTTTTTAAGCTGATATACTTGACTTTGGGTCTTATTTTTAGTATCTTTATAAACAGTCTTCGTTTAAACTATAATTGATATTATGTTAAGTAGGGTATTTAAATAGTTGAATAACTCCAACACACTCACTTGATCAATCCTATTATTTAGCAAAGTTTCTAAATGAGCTTCTTCAAATAGAGTTCGTATTTATTAAGTACATAGCGCATGTTTTATACACAAAAGACACGTTCTCTAAACTTCGTGAGAATTAAATATTCCCTACCAATGTAAAGGCACTTTGTTTTTATCCAATTCTCAGAGAGTTTAGATTGCGCGCAAATTCCTCATTATTCTTCTTAAATACCGATTATTATCAAATCAAAAGATTGTACATATATATAATGAATCTTTGAAAGTATTTCCAGAGCATTTTGCAGGACTATTTCTAGATGCAGCCAACTCTAATTTTCAAATTTAGGAAGAATAAAATATAGAGGACATTGCTCCCACTTTACGTGAAAACAATGTCCTCTATATTTTTAGATAGAAAATTTAGAATTTACTTTTTATACTTCATCAACTTTTGCACAGTGCTAAAGATAAAACCTTTTCTCCAAAACATCTAATTGTATAATTAACTATTTTTTTCGATACGAATACGTGCATCTACTGCTACGATTCCTTTATCTGTAGCTAACAGCGGATTGATATCCATTTCCTTAATTTCCTTCGCAAAACGTAGCACTGTTGAGAGTTTTACTATAATACTTGCGAATTGATACTCATCGATTGGTTTTTGGCCACGCACTCCTTTCAATATCGGATATCCACGAAGTGACCGAATCATCGAAATGGCTTCTTCTTGTGAGATCGGTGCTAATCCGGATGAAACATCTTTCAATACTTCGACAAAGATTCCTCCTAGTCCGCAAAGAACAACATGTCCGAAGCGTTCCTCGTATTTGGCTCCAAGGAATAGTTCCGTACCTTTAAGCATTGGTTGTATCATGATTGCTGTAACTTCTGCTAGCTTCATCATACGTTCAAACTCAAGAATTAGGTGTTCTTCATACTTGATATTCAAAGAAACTCCCCCTATATCTGATTTATGCAATGGCCCTACGACTTTGGCTACAACCGGATAACCTACTTCTTTAGCAAATGCTAAGATTTCATCTTTATTGTCTGATACAAATTCCTTAACGAGCGGAACTCCGGCCGCAGTAAGTATTTGACGTACATGTTCCGGTGCTAAATAACCGTCGGAAGGAAGTTGATCAATAATACGTCTAATCTCCGGTACATCAACGCCATATAGTTGAATATCTGAACTTGCCGGACAAGGTGTATTGATCACACGTGCAAGAGCTGTTCCTAGTGTAACCTCATCAGAGAAATTGACATGCCCTTTCTTTACAAAACTTTTCACCTCCGGGCCTGCTGTTACTATTGAAGGAAGTATCGGAAAGATTGGTTTCGAACAACTCTCCATCTTCTTATGCAGCACTTCATACGTGTCATAAAGCTTTACAAGACCGGGACTCCCGAAGATAACCATCATCAAATCAACGTTATCAAACTTATGTTCGCAGTAATCAATTGCTGTCGCAAGGTGTTCCGGCGTTCCTGTACCGATAATGTCAATCGGATTTCCAACTGCTGCTCCAGGCAATAACTTCGATTTCAATTCATCTGCAACCGGACCGGTAAGAGCCGGCACATTTAATCTACCTTTAGACAAAGCATCGGCAAGCATCACCGCCGGGCCTCCTGCATGCGTAATAATAGCACAGTTTTTCCCTTTTACATCTTTCAGAGTAAAGATACTTGCAACAGTTGTGAGTTCTTCACGACTGAAACAACGCACAATACCGGCTTTACGGAATAGGGCTTCTACAGCAGAATCAGAACTAGCGATGGCTCCGGTATGAGAGGAGGCCGCACGCTTGCCGGAGTCTGTGCTTCCAGCTTTGATTGCGGCAATTTTGCAGCCTTTACGAATAAGAGATGAAGCATGAAACAATAGTTTATCCGGATTTTTGATGCTTTCGATATAGAGCATCTTGATTTTTGAGTCCTGAATAGGGTCAAAATGCTTGTCCATGTGCTCTAGAATGTCTTCTACGCCGATTTGTGAAGAATTTCCTACTGACCAAACAGACGCAAAGCGAAGTCCCTTTGTTAAGGCTGATTCGATAATAAATAAGGCTGTCCCACCCGAGCTAGATATAAAGTCTACTCCTTGCGGATGAAATTCAGGAATTGGAAGTGTAAATACACTATGATGATGTGTATTCATCAAACCAATGCAGTTTGGTCCTAATAAAGATGCACCTGCATCGGTCGCGCTTTGAATCATTCGTCGCTCTAGTTCTCCACCCTCTTTCGTTTCCTCTCCAAAACCTGCAGATATGACGATAAAAGCCTTCACGCCTTTATTTTTTGCTAAATGATCTACAACCTCCGGACATGCTTTACTTGGTATGGCAATAATGGCCATATCAACTTCAGGTATTTCATCTACAGAATGGTATGACTTAATGCCTTGAACATCGGTTTCTTTAGCATTCACGACATATAAGTCGCCCTGGTATTTTCCATCAAGTAAGTTGCGCACGATACGTCCGCCTGGTTTATGTATATTGTTCGAACCTCCTACAATGACAATGCTTTGAGGATTAATCAGTTCTTTCGTAATCATAACAATTTGTTATTTAGTTTATACTCATTCGTCGCAAATATAACTTTTTTCTTTATTAAGCAAGCTTATCAGCTTTATTTTCATATAAAAATGTCATTATTTAAATATTAAAGAATTTGCGTCCTTAAGAAACACTTGAACCATAAAAAAAGAAATTAGAGACAAGACTAATGAAAAGAACATCTAGGCTCTCTACAAAGCAACCCCGCTACTCTACAGTCTCCTATTATGGAAACAGTAAAATAGCGGGGTTGTTGTATAGTATAAAATAATTATCGTACAGACTAACTCGTTATCAATATCGTTTTTAGAACGGAACATCCGGACTACTTGCCCCCGACAAGAAGTCATTCGATCCTTGTATAGGTGGGAACGGCGCGCTTTGTCCTTCTTCTGGTCCTCCATTCATGCTTGATGAAAATTCTTTCACAGAAAGATCTTCTTCAAGATTCATAAACTTGGCAAACTCGTTTTTAAAGCGCAAACGTACATCTCCAGTAGCACCATTACGGTGTTTTGCAATGATGATTTCGGCCAAACCAATCAAAGAGTTTCCTCGTTCGTCTTCCGTTATTTTATAATATTCGGGACGGTGAATGAAACACACCATATCGGCATCCTGCTCAATCGCACCCGATTCACGAAGGTCGGCTAGCTGCGGACGTTTGCCTTCATGTCCCTGTCTGTTTTCCACACCACGATTCAACTGCGAAAGTGCGATGATCGGAATGTTCAACTCCTTCGCTAAACCTTTGAGCGATCGAGAGATCATACTCACCTCTTGCTCACGGCTACCAAAGTTCATGCCACTAGCATTCATCAGCTGCAAGTAGTCAATAATAATACATCGAATACCGTGTTCACGTACCAAACGACGCGCCTTTGTTCTTAATTCGAAAACTGACAAACTGGGCGTATCGTCGACAAAGATTGGAGCATCGTATAATTCCTTGATCTTAAAGTCTAGTTGCTCCCATTCATATGGTGCAAGTTGACCACTCTTAATCTTTTCACCGGGTATTTCACACACGTTTACGATA
>JBOFPV010000001.1:0-1574 GCA_051660585.1 Tannerellaceae bacterium | reverse complement strand
TGGATGTGGTGTAGGTGCACTTCATACTGACGTCCGTTCTTTTTTATTTCTCCAATTTTATGTTTATTGATAAGATACGAACGATGGCAGCGTACACATCCGGCTTTTCCAGCATCGGGTTCTATGCTTTTTAAGGTGGTACGGACGAGTTGTTTGCAGTAATTGTCACCACGCAGATAGTGAACCATTACGTAGTTGTCGGCAGATTCGATGAAGAGTAAGTCATTCGAGTTGACAGAGAAACGAAGCTGTCCATTGTCATCATAGATTGAAAACATGGATAACGCATTAGGCAGAGAGTTTTCTTCTTCCGATTGCACCTCTAAGGTGTTGTTATTAGGTTGAGTGTTTACAGCACTGATCCCTAGTTTTAATGCATATAGTACAAGTGTAGATACAAAATAGCAAAAAAGAAGAGTTGCTGCAATTAGCCGTAGGGTTATAATTAATTCATTCGAAAATGAACTATACTCATTTGTCGAGGCATAAGCTAAAGGAAGAGAAATTACAACAACCTCGGCAATGATACCTGTTATAAAATATAGTAGTGTATAGGACTTGTTTTGAAATAAAAAGGACTGTATGATCTGGGATGTAAGAATAACTGCAAATGAGAAGAGACATATGGATAAAATCACTGTATTGCGATTACCAAAGGTTTCTCCGATCCAATAATCAATACCAAATGGCTTGAATAGATACATGAAGATGAGAGCGAAACATAAAATAATCCCGCTTAGTAAGAGCCTGTTGTGTAATATATTAAGCTTATTAAGTCTAAAGCTAAAGAAAGTGCTTGCATTTTTCATGTTATTGCTCAATAAAGAATACGACAAAAATATTCAAAATCTGTCAGAATGCAAGGCTTTAAAGGCGAAGGTGTAATTTGTTAGCGTACAAAAATAATAAATCAGCCTCTGCTTTGTATAAGCAAAGGCTGACTTGAAAAAGAGCTAATTGTATAAAATAGAGAGGGTCTGCTCGCCTACTTGCTCAGGTTTAATGATGAGATATGCATCGTTTCCATTCGCACTTTTCTGCATAGAAATGTTGAATCCTTTTGAATCGAAAACCGATTTGTTTAGCTTTGTATGATCTGGAATATACACTATGGTTTCATGATTTAGTTCGTTTTTATCAGCATCCCATTGCATCGTGTACTGTTTCTTATCAAAATCATTACGATAGCTTTTCAATGTTCCGGCTGTACGCATAGGATAGATTCTCGAGACTACAGGAAAATAATCTTGTGACTCAATACCATCCCAATAGCACCAATAGGTTTGTCCTCCAAGGTTACTTTCGATATGGCTTATGATTTGCTTGGCCGGATTGATGTATTTGTTATTGCCCATATAAAAGGCGCCCCATTCGCCAACAATAGTTGGTAAGGACTTTTCCTTTCCACTTTCAAAGAGTGCTTCGAAGATTACGTCTACTCGTTCCGATGCAGGAGAGGATATTAATTCACTATCGGTAACCAAATCATAACCATGTGGTGCAAAAATACAGAGTTGATCAGGTTTTCCATTTTTATCTACTGGTGTTTTTATGCTACTTTTTAGTCCAAGATT